>DATMPS010000016.1:0-239964 GCA_035567435.1 Terriglobales bacterium
TGAGCGCCACCGCTTGCAACTGGTTCATCATCCGCGTGCGCGCCTGCACCATCCGGTGCCGGTGCCACAGCAGTTGCCGCAGATCGCGATTCTCCCAGCTCGGTACCCAGATCCGCGGAAAGTCATCCTTCAGCATTAACCGCAGAATATGCTGCGCATCCTGGCGATCGGTCTTCTGCTTGCGTTCCCGCTTCCTACCGATCTCGGCCGCGTCGCCAATCCTGACGTCAAGCAGCAGGCACTTCAGGATGAGAGTATCGCCGGCATTACGTGTGAACGCATACTTCAGACCGAAACCATTCCTGCCGGTAGCATCGGCAACGAGCGCACGATTGTTGTGACATCGCAGACGTGTGCTTCGCCCGAACTCCACTTGCTGTTGATGAGGAAAAGAAATGATCCACGCTACGGGACTACGGATTACCAGCTTACCGGCATACAAAGAAGTGAACCGGATGCGTCGTTATTCAAGGTCCCGAGCGAGTTTAAGGCCAATAACAAAGGCAGCTCTCCAAGCCACTAATTCCTGTGAAGGAAATCCCCAACGAGAACAGGGCCGGGACTACCAGTTCTGGCCGAGTATCTGAGTAAGTCCAAGGCCCGCGCGGTCGCCCTGCTCGATTCAGCCGTAGCTCGTAGTTGACGATAAATCGCTCGCGATAGCACTCAGTGACTCGGTACCAGGGGTTTTGAGTGGGACCGCCTGATTTGGAGGGTATGCGCGTTACAGCGGAGGTGTGTACCGCCCGTCACGGAGAAGTTGAGCCACCCAAGTAGCGTGAGGGAGGCCGCTCTGCAGTAGAACGCGGCACTCTGCGTCGATGTCATATTCGACGCGCTGGATGCTCACGTGCGGTCCGTCCAAGAGCAAATAGGAGGCGCGTGTGTCACCGTCGTACGGAATGCCTACACTTCCGCTGTTGGCGACAGTGATTCGGCCGCAGTGGCGAACAAAAGGCGTGTGGATGTGCCCGTAAACCGCTATCGGTGCACCCAGAACGCTGTAAACGGATTCGAGTTCGGCATCCGAGGCTGTGGCAAGCGGAGCGCGCCACAGATCGTTGGGTGCGGCGTGTACCAGCGCAAGCGGGCCATTATGCTTGACTTGTGGAAGGGTCCGAAGCCAAGCGATGCGATCTGCGCCGAGCCATTCGCAGGTTGTAGCGACGATCTCGCTAATGCAGGTCATCAAGGGACGGAGCTTCGGGGCCCTGGTCGCCATGTCTTCTAAGCGCTCGTGTGCCCACAGCACTTCGTCGGTATTACCGACCACTCCCTGCCAGCCGAGACTACGAATGCTGTCGATGACTTCGACGGGCCTCGCGCCGCCCTCGGCCAAATCCCCACCGTGCAACACGAGGTCGGGAGCGGATTCGCGCAGATTCTGGAGTACAGCTTCGAAGGCTGTGAGGTTGCCGTGAATATCGGAAACAACCGCTATCCGCATCAGTTTTCATTCTAGCGAATCGGCAGAATGGCACTTCCACTTATATTCGTTGACTGAAACCAGGGCGCACTGAAACCAGGGCGCATGCTGTTCTCCGTGTGGGTGATTTGGTACTTGTTTCAACCACACGTAAAAGCTGCGTTCCGCACCCCTCTGTCGGCGAATCAGTAGGCCGGTCGGTCAGTTCTCACCGAGCGCTATCGCCTGGTTAACATCAACTATGGACGAGTTGCTGGATACCACTTCAGTTCAACACCGTCATTCCACAGAATTCCCGAGTCTCGTTCCTTGGGTATTCCGTTCGCTCGAATTGCCTCCGGTAAGACGGTCGCGTCGTTAACCTCGAATCCAACCAGCGCAAACTCAAGCGGCATCTTGCCGTCACTGATAGCGGTTCGCTGAGGACCCCCGTTTCGCAGCTTTTCTGGTGGTAAAGTTGGCCTCATGGCCGATCCCGCAAATTCCCAGACCTTCGAGGAAATTGTGGAGTGGGCATACCGCACGCTGCCGAAGAAGATCAGGGACCTTCCCGATTTCCCAGGAATTCAAGTGGTGGACGAGCCTCCGGCGGACGTGTTGCAGAACATATCGAAGCGAGAAAAGTGGCGCCGTGGAACTGAGTTATTGGGGTTGTACAGCGGCACCTTCAGGACGAAGAGGTCGCACGCCCAGGTAAAGTATGCCCCCGATTTGATATTTGTTTTTCGCGGCCCCATCTTGCGGACTTCAAAAGGAGATCTACCGGCCGAAGTGAAACGGGTGGTCTGGCATGAGGTGGCACACTGGCTCGGCTACGAAACCGAGGAGCAAGTGAAGGCTTTGGGGTTATGACCAACCACCAACCCGTCCCCCCTTACCGGGGCGGGTGGCAGCCACCCTTCGAAGCGCGCGAAGGGTGGGTCAACCATGGTTAGGGTTGTGGGGACATAAAGGGCGGGCCAGCCCCCTGGCGTCATTCCGCTTGCCCCAAGCCGACGACCAAGAGCCAAAAGCGAACAGCGGCTCTAAATCACCACCGCTTCCTGATACTCCCCAAACACCCGCCGCATGGAATCCGAGATCTCCCCCACCGTCGCGTTCGCCTCCACTGCCGCCAGAATCCGCGGCATCAGGTTCGCCCCCGACCGCGCCGCCTCCTCCACCCCGCCCAACGCCGCCTGCCACACCGCGGCATCGCGCCGCGTCCGCAGGGCCCGCACCCGCTCCACCTGCTTCCCTTCCAGCGCTTCATCGATCCGCTGAATCGGAATCGGCTGGCCTTCCTCCTGCTGGAACCGGTTCACGCCCACCACCACCGCGTCTCCGTGATCCACCGCTCGCTGGTACTCGTAAGCCGCGTTCTGGATCTCCAGCTGCACGTACCCGCGCTCGATGGCCTTCAGCATCCCGCCCATCACTTCGATCTTGCCCAGGTATTCGGCCGCCCGCTTCTCGATCTCGTTGGTCAGGCTCTCCACGTAGTACGACCCGGCCAGCGGATCGATCGTCTGCGGCACGCCCGACTCGTACTGGATGACCTGCTGCGTGCGCAGCGCGATCCGCGCCGACTGCTCCGTGGGCAGCGCCAGAGCTTCATCAAAGGAGTTGGTATGCAGCGACTGGGTTCCGCCCAGCACCGCCGCAAGCGCCTGGATCGCCGTGCGCACGATGTTGTTCTCGGGCTGTTGCGCGGTCAGGGTCGATCCCGCCGTCTGGGTATGAAAGCGCAGCATCCACGACTTCGGATTCTTCGCCCGGAAATGCTCGCGCATGATGCGCGCCCACATGCGCCGCCCCGCGCGGAACTTGGCGACTTCTTCCAGGAAATTGCTGTGCGCGTTAAAGAAAAACGACAGCCGCGGCGCAAACTTGTCGACATCGAGACCGGCATCGATCGCCGCCTGCACATACGCCATCCCGTTGCCTAGCGTGAAGGCGACTTCCTGCACCGCCGTCGATCCCGCCTCCCGCATGTGGTAGCCGGAAATGGAAATTGTGTTCCACTCGGGAACGTTCGCGTTGGTCCAGGCGAACAGGTCGGTGATAATCCGCATCGCCTGGTGCGGCGGATAAATATAGGTGCCGCGCGCGATGTATTCCTTGAGCACATCGTTTTGAACCGTGCCGGAAAGTTTGCGGATGTCGGCACCCTGGCGCCTGGCCACCGCCACGTACAACGCCAGCAGGATGGACGCCGTCGCGTTGATGGTCATCGAGGTCGAAATCGTCGTTAGCTCAATGCCGTCGAAGAGGCGCTCGATGTCCTCGATCGAGTCGATGGCAACCCCGACCTTCCCGACCTCGCCGGCCGCCAGCGGATTGTCCGAATCGAGCCCGATCTGGGTGGGCAAATCGAAAGCCACCGATAAGCCCGTGGTCCCGTTGGCGAGCAGGTATTTGTAGCGCTTGTTTGACTCCTCAGCGTCACCCATGCCCGCGTACTGCCGCATGGTCCAGAGCCGCCCGCGGTACATCGTCGCCTGCACCCCGCGTGTGAAGGGGTACTCGCCGGGATAGCCGACCTCCCTTTCCTGATCCCATCCCTTGAGGTCAGCAGGCGTATACAGCGAGTGAACGGGGATGTGAGAAGAAGTTTCGGGATCGGAAGGGTCAACAGCGGGAGTGGTGGATGTACCGGCGTTCTTAACTTTCTCGGCCATAAAGAAAACCTGCTCTCGGCAAATCTGGCCTACGTGGTAATTCTTGCCTTCTGGCGGTCTTTGCGAACGCTGCGCGCCCCCAGCGTATTCAGCGGCTAAAAGCTTTTGCCTTCGCTGTGCCCACTGTGGTTAGCCTTGCCTCTTCCGCCGCACTCGCCAGAACGAACTCAATCCGAAGTAGCCGAAGGTCAGGCAGAAGCACACCGCGATCACCACCCGTCCCGGCCCCGAACGGCCTGCCTGATACTTCATGTACTCGCGGCTCAGAGCGATCCCGCCGATCCCCGCCATCGCGAGGAAAACAAAGCCCGTAACCTCGAGCCAAAGCTGGTGCAGAACCTTCGCGAAGGAGGTGGCCGTAGCCCGCCCCGCGTCAATGACCGCCCGCACCGTCTGGCTTCGCCGAGCCATCTGGCTGGCCACCTGCGCAAAGACCTGCAGCTTTCTCGTTAAAGTCATGCCAGCCATAGGTCGATTTTATCAATGTTCGGCGTTACAATATCGATGGCACGAGGAGCACCGTCACAGCCCCCTGTGATGTTGCCTCCAGCGGAGGGGGGTTCCGTGGACCAGCAACTCAAACAGTTGATGAAAGAACTGGGTGAAGCCATCAACGAGTCCCTAGCCGACTCGGATCAGATCGCGGAGGTGGTGGGGAGGATTAAGGAGGGGGGGTACGACATTTTCCTTGTGCTGGAGGCGACCATCGGGGTCAGCAAGCAGGGGGAAAAGTCGGGGGACAAGACGTCGCTGGTCACTACCCTGTCGAGCAATCCTACGTTCAAAGTGAATGATCAGGATCTGAAGTTTTTGAAGTCGTTGCGCATCAAGATTGATGAAGATGTAGCCTGACAAAGACTTGCGGATGGCAGTGTGCAGCGTGGGTTCCAGGGTCAGGTAATCGTCCTCGGGTAGTGTTCCTCAGGTGACTTTCCGAAGTGCGGGTTGCGAGCCCTTGTGAGCCTGGCGATAGCAACCTACTATCCTTTTTAGACGTCCAACCAGCAGGGAGAAACGTCATGCGTATTCCTGTGGTGTTGTTGCCGCTCGCCCTCTCCGCCGCCCTCGTCCAAGCTCAAGATGCGGGTGCTTTGGCGGCTCAGCAGGCTGCCCAGATTGCCACCCAACAAGCCATGATCGCCAACCAGCAAGCGATGCATGCGACCCAGCAGGCGAATGATACGGCGATGCGCGCTTCGCAGCAGGCTGCGCAGAATACGCAGACGATGAGATACTTATGCCCAGCCACCGCCAAACCGAAGCTTTCGGTGAAGCCTGGGCTGTACGCCTCCTCCCTGCAAGTGAAAATCAGGGATGCATCGCGCGGGGCAGTGATCTACTACACGACGGATGGATGGACGCCGACGGCGGAGTCGACGCGCTATGTGGGTCCGATCACGATTGACTCCACGACGACGTTGCATGCGATCGCGATCGCACCGAACGCGGCGCGCAGCCGGGTTGCCTCCGGCACGTACACGTTGAAGGCGGCGAACCCGCGGCCTACCGCGACAGGAAGCAGCGTTTCTTTAGCTGGCCCCGATTCAACCGGGAAGGTCGTTCTCCCGCGGGGGATGGTGGTGCCCCTGGTATTTGCCTCCGACCTGAATTCCAAGACTGCGGACGTGGGCGACAAGATTACTCTGACCCTGGCCGAGGATATTAAGGCAGGGGACATGATCCTGGTGCGCAAAGGAGCGTCCGCAGTAGGTAGGATCACCGAAACCGACAAGTCGAGGGCGGCCGGGACACCCGGCGAGATCATCTTCGAGGTGGAATCCCTCGAGAGCGATGGAACCGTCATCAAGCTGCACGGTTCGGCGGCGAAAGAAGGACAGGACAAGTACGGGACCGCGGCCGCGCTGATGTTGCCGATCGGGCCCTGGGGTTTGCTCGAACACGGGCAGGAAGCCGAGATCAAGCAAGGGACACCGTTCAGAGCGTACGTGGATTCCGACACCGTTTTGGCGCCGAAGAAGTAGGGTTCGCCTCAGCGGGGGCCACCAATCAAAACCTTCCCCACAAAGGGCACTAAGGTTGCACGAAGGAAAATCGCAACCATTCTTCCGGATGTACTCTTGGACTTTCCTGCCGATTTCAGCCAGCGATCCCCTAGTTGGTCCTTCCCGGTTTCAACTCTAGTCCGCTCTTCGCCTCCGGGGTTGACCCTTGTGCTACCATCTACCGTTCCGCAGCGTAAGTGGGGCTGGCCAAATAGCCTAATGCGGCCGGCCACAGTCACAGGGCCCGCAATTCCACGAACCGGGAAGTCCCATGAAAGACACGCTGGGAGTGCTGCTAGCCGGGGGGGCAGGTGAGCGTTTGTATCCCCTCACCCGCGACCGCGCCAAGCCCGCCGTCACCTTCGGCGGCCAGTACCGCATCATCGACGTCACCCTCTCGAACTGCGTCAATTCCGACCTGCGCCGGGTTTACATCCTCACACAATACAAAGCGCTGTCGCTGAACCGGCATATCCGCGAAGGCTGGAACATCGTGGCGCGGGAGATGGGCGAGTTTGTGGAGATCTTGCCGCCCATGAAACGGGTCAGCGAGAACTGGTACATGGGCACAGCCGATGCGGTCTACCAGAACATTTATTCCATCGGCTCGGAACAACCCAAGCACGTACTGATTCTTTCTGGCGACCACATCTACAAGATGGACTATGGAAAGATGCTCGACCAGCACCGGCACTCGGCGGCGGACGTAACGCTGGCGACGATTCAGATCGCGCCCGAGGAAGTCTCCCGTTTTGGCGTGGTCGAAGTCGACCGCGACCACCGGGTGAACGGCTTCCAGGAAAAACCCAAGACGACCGAGTTGCGATCTCCGTGGAATCCGGAGAAGGTAGCGGCGTCGATGGGCATTTACCTGTTCAACACCGACGTGCTGATCCCGGTGCTGCTGAAAGACGCGGAAGATCCGAAGTCGAGCCACGACTTCGGCAAGGACATTCTGCCCAAGATGGTCGACGAGTACCGGGTGTACGCGTACGATTTCGTCGACGAGAACAAGAAGGAAGCGCTGTACTGGCGGGACGTGGGCACACTGGAAGCGTATTACGAGGCGAACATGGACATCGTCGCCGTTTCGCCGGTGTTCAACTTGTATGACGAAGACTGGCCGATCCGCACGCACCAGCGACAATATCCTCCTGCGAAGTTCGTATTCGCGGAATCGGGGCGCACGGGCACGGCGCTGGATTCGATTGTTTCCGCGGGGTGCATTGTTTCCGGCGGATCGGTAAAGAATTGCATCCTGTCGCCTGACGTGCGGGTGAACTCCTACAGTGAAGTGGACGCAAGCATTCTGTTTTCGCACGTGAACATCGGGCGGCACTGCCGGATTCAGCGGGCGATCATCGACCGCGACGTGCACATTCCCGAGGGCACGACGATCGGGTTCGACGCCGAGGCGGACCGGCAACGGTATTTCGTGACCGAGGGAGGCATCACAGTGGTGACCCGGGATTACTCGCTGTTCGAGAACCCTGTGCCGGTGGATTATTTTACGAGCGAGTAGGAGGCGAGCTCTGGGCTCGGAAGGCTTCGCCACAGCCGGCAAGATGTCGGCGCCATAAAAAGAGAGCCTCGGGGGCTGAAGCCCATTCTTGCCGCGTGCCCGTGCGGCACGGCTGAGGCCGTGCCCTTCCCGGTTGTGCTTTTGCGCGATGTTCTCTTCGTCTTCCTGATCTGGTACTTTTCCCTGGCATTGTGGGTGGGATGCCGCTCCCAGCCAGCCGCGGCTGAGGCTCGGGACATCGGGTCTTGCTTCGCTATGGTGGGCAACGGCGTGCCGAGCTGGCAGGGTCGGCTACGGAGCCGGGATGCGATATATGGTCACTGAGTAGGGGTGCAACTCGACGGAGACGGTTCCCGATCGCACATCCAGGGTGGAAGACTCTGGTGCGACAGCGGTTGGGTGGTCGAAGCTGTTCTCGGCGTTCAGGTCAGCACTTGCCAGAGTGGTGACCTTGGCTCGGCCAGACGGGCTGATCCCGTTCAGTCTGATGTCTGCCGCCCTCATGGTTGGCGAGTAGTTGATGGCCTTCAGAATCAGTTCATGGGTGCGCTCGTCGAGCACCGCACTGGTGTAGAGGCCGCCGTCGGCCGGGGCGGTTACAGGAACGATGCGTGTCCCAGCGTTGCTGGCGAACACCTTCTGAACGTAGTAGTCCGTGGTACCGAAGGAACGCAGATTGTCAAACCAGATGGCGTCGGGCTTCCATTGCCATGCATCTGCATGCGCCAGCAACGGCGCATAGGATGCCATCTGCACAACATCGCCGTTGCGCTCCAGGCCGGTCATGAATGCGGCTTCTGAAATTGCGGTCTTCCAATTGTTGCGGTTTTCAGAACTCGTTACCGCCACGCTTTGGGCGGCATATTCGCCGGCGAAGACTTTCGGTCCCGACCGGTCGTAGTGGTCATAACGCCCGGTGTTGGTGAGGAACCACTCGGGACTCATGTAGTAGTGTTCGTCCACAATGTCCGCGTGAAGTTGCCGCCAGGTGGACCACATGCTGTCGAAGGGCTCGCCCGACGGAAAGGGCCCGAGGGCAGCGACCAGCTGGATCTCGGGATGTTGCGATTTCAAAGCGGCCGCGAACACCTTGTAGCGCTCCACGTAGCGAGTTCCCCATTGCTCGTTGCCTACGCCAATCATGGTGAGATGAAATGGCTCGGGATGCCCCATCTGCGCCCGCAGCTTGCCCCACGGCGAGGTGACTGCACCGTTTGCGAATTCGATGAGGTCGAGCGCGTCGCGCACATATTCGTCGAGCTGGTCGAGCGCAGCGGTCTCACTGGAATTGAACTGGCAAGCCATGCCGCAGTTCAAGATCGGCAAGGGCTTGGCACCGATGTCTTCTGCAAGCTGGAAGTATTCATAAAAACCCAGGCCGAAAGACTGGAAGTAGTCCGGAGCGGGCCGAAAGTCGAATTCATCATTCCAGCGATTGATGATCGTTCGTCTCTCAGCAATGTCCCCCAACGTTGTCTTCCAGCGATAGCGCGTGGCCAAGAGACGGCCTTCGACGATGCAACCACCGGGGAAGCGAAGAAATCCGGGGTGTAAATCGGAGAGCAATTGCACGAGGTCTTTGCGCAATCCGTTCTCACGGTGTTTCCAAGTGTCCACAGGGAACAGCGACACCATGTCAAGATCGAGATGGCCTTTTTCATCGACGATCAGGTTTAAACGCGCATGTTGCGTGGTTGCGGTCATGCGGATAACGGTTTCGTACCGCTTCCAATGCTCGTCGAATCCCTCCAGCTTCCCGCTGCCGAGGACATGGCCGCTTTCATCCGTGAGGGTGGCGCGAATGGCTTTCGGTCCTGCGCTTCGGACATACGCGGAGAACCGGTATTCAGCGTCACTTTGAACCCCGATTCCGCGAAAGCCGGTGTTCCAGAATGCGTAGCCCGGTTCGTAGACGCGGACCCTGAGGTAGTGCGGATTGGTCGGGTTGAGCGGGTCTTCGCTATGGACACCGAGTTCGCCCTTTGGGCTGTCGAGTCCTTTGGCGCTGAACCCCATCACTTCATGCCAGCCGGTCAGCGGTTCCTGAAACTCAAACGATCGGTTCTTCACGAGCTCGGGATAGAGTCCACCGTCGGCGCCGAAGTTAATGTCTTCGAAGAAAATGCCGAACATGGAGGGGGAGATCGCCGCTCCCGGGTGCGAAGCGTCGACGGAGATCAGGGCAGCATTTTGTTTGCCCTGGCCGAAAAGGCAAGCCGGAAGGAGCGCCAGGGAAAGGACTGCAAACCAGGTAGTTGAGCGCATACGATTCACGGCCAATCCTATCTTCGGCAGCGCATGAAGACAAGCCGCCGGGTTGCGATGGCCGCCCACGGGGTCAAAGCGATTGGCGCTCAATATCACATCATCACATCCAGACCGAAGAGGTCGCAGGGCAAGCCTGGGCGCGCTGATTTTCTCCCCTGCTACAATTCGTTGCCGCATAATGACTTGCTGGCGAAGTGCGAAACTTTTGGTTGGACATGAACGTATTGCTGTTGTGAATGTCTGAATGGCTGGGACGCGGTGGGTCTCACGCGGCCAGTCTCCTGCTGAAAAAACAAGGCTCTTAAGAGGCGCTGGTTGGAAGACGCGCAAATCGTGAATGGTCTGGTCCGGCGCTGCATCGCGGGCGACGCGGTGGCGTGGGAAGAGATCGTTCAGCGCTACCACCGTCGGGTGTTCCATCTCTGCTACCGGTTTGCCGGGACCTCCGACGATGCGCAGGACCTGACCCAGGAAGTTTTCGTCAAGATGTATCGCACGTTGAGCTCCTACGACGTGGAGCGGGGTGCGTTCATGACGTGGCTGACGACCATGACCCGGAACCTGCTGGTGGACCATTTCCGCAAAACCAAGCAGGACCGGGTGACGGACTCGATCGACGCGGCGCCCTCCGAGCATGAGGACGCGATGCCTTTGAGCGACCAGATCGAGGACAAGGGAGCGCCGCCGGACGCCCGGGTGCAGAGCCGGGAGACCCGAGAATTGGTGCATGAAGGGCTGCAGAAGCTGTCGCCAGAGCTGCGGGAAGCAGTGATTCTAAGGGACTTACAGGATATGGACTATCGGGACATCGCGGCCGTTCTGAAAGTGCCGGAAGGGACCGTGAAGTCGAGAATAAACCGGGGGCGGGCGGAACTAGCCCGCCTCCTACAACGTACATATAAACAGGTGATGTGATGCCAGGTGAAACCAATAACGGTATGCAGTGCAACGAGTTCGAAGCTGTCCTGTTTGACGCGCTCGACCAGAAACTGAGCGGCGGCAAACTGGAGCGGTTTCGGGCTCATGCCCGCGCTTGCGCCAAATGCGGACCGATGTTCGCAGAAGTGGAAGCGGGGCAGCATTGGCTGAAGACGCTCACGGAGGTGGAGCCTCCAGCCAACCTGGTGAATGACATTCTGGCGGCAACCAGCGGGATTGATAGCTATCGCCTGCAGGTGGCCGCGCCGGTAACGTATAAACCGTCGTTGGGCGAGCGGATCCGCGAATGGGCGGATTCGTTCCTGACGCCGGTTTGGGTGACGGTGCGGCAGCCGCGGTTTGCCATGTCGTTCGGGATGGCGTTTTTCTCCCTGTCGGTGGCGTTGAGCGTTGCCGGGGTGAAGCCGAGCGACATCAAGCAAGCCGATTTAAGCCGGAGTGGATTGCGCCGGACGTACTACACTACGTCGGCCCGCGTGGTGAAGTACTACGAGAATATCCGGCTCGTGTATGAGATCGAATCACGAGTGCAGGAGTTCAAGAAAGCAACGACACCCGCCGAACCGGGACCGAAAGAACTGAAAGAGCGGGACAAGAATCACAAGAACAACACGAGTGGAGACCCCGAGCCCAGACAGGAGAGAAATTACAGCCGCGACGAGAACCAGCCCGTGCTCGCCTCAGCCCCGGACAATCCACCTGCCGTGTCGGTGACCACGAACAGGAGGTTCGCATGAACTGCGCCACGCACAACAGTGTTGCGGCTGTGGCCTACTGCCGCACCTGCGGAAAGCCGCTGTGCGCCGCTTGTGCCCGCGACGTACGCGGAACAATTTTCTGTGAGCACTGCCTCGCCGAGCGCGTCGCAGGGGCTCTGCCCCCAGCCCCGGTGGCAGGGGCGACTGGAACGGGAACGCCAGCGGGCGTGCGGCCTTACGCGCCCGCGCGGCTGCCGAGCCCGGGGATGGCGGCGGTCCTGGGGTTTATCCCCGGAGTGGGCGCCATGTATAACGGGCAGTTCCTGAAGGGCTTCATCCACGTGATGGCCTTTGTCAGCATGATCTGGATGGCAGACCGCTTTGGCCCGATCATGGTGCCGGTGTTTTTCGCTTACTTCTTTTACCTTGTATTTGACGCGTACAAGACGGCGCACGCGCTGGAGCTAGGGCAACCCGTGCCGGATCCGTTCGGCTTCGAGAAGATGTTCGGGCCGACACCGCAGCCGGGAGCAGCGTCGTTCGTGGCGGATCCAGGTTCGGTGGCGACGGTCGGTGGCGCTGCGCCGGACGTGCAGCATCGCAACAACGTGCCAACCGGGGCGGTGGTGCTCATCGTGCTGGGACTGCTCTTCCTGTTGCATACGGTGGGGCTGTTCGAGTTTGGCATCGACAAGTTCTGGCCAGTGATTCTGATCGGACTAGGCGCCTGGCTGTTTGCAAAGCGTTGGGGATTGGTTGGAGGCCATGAGGGAGTCTGCAACTGCGAACGTTGCCGGATGCGGGGCATCATGTGGCCGGTGGTGTGGTTCACGCTGGGCGTGCTGTTTCTGATGGACAATCTGCACGGTCCGGACATCGAACGCACCTGGCCCTTACTGCTGCTTGTGATCGGCGCGGTGAAGCTGCTGCAGAGCAATACCTCCGACGCTGGACACTTCAATGGAACACTGATGCCGCCGGGTGCAGGAGTGGCGCCACCTCCGCCTCCGCCTCCGCCTCCACCGCCGCCGGTGCAGGAAGAGCAGCCTCCGAGCGAGGTGAGCCATGGTTAGCCCAACACCAAGTCCAGTGGTCGCACCTCCACGCCGGCGCCGGTCGATGACCGGCCCCTTCCTCCTGATCATCGTGGGCCTGATCTTTCTGCTGGGGAACATGCACCTGATTTCCTGGGGACGGCTGGGAGTTTGGTTCGCCCACTACTGGCCGCTACTGCTGATCGTATGGGGTGTGCTCAAACTGGCGGAACACTACCGGGCCAAGCAAGAAGGGATGACAGCGCCGGGGATCGGGGCGGGCGGGGTCTTTCTTCTGATTGTGCTGATCCTGTGCGGATTGATCGCCAGCCAGATGACGCGGGTGAACTGGGATCAACTGGGCGATCAGATCGACATCGGGGACGCGGACATTCCATTTATTGGGAGCACTTTCAACTTTGATGATCAGCCGGCGCTGACCCAGACATTGCCAGCGGGTGGAAGCGTGAAGATCGTGAACGAACGGGGTGCGGTGAACGTCAGCGTCTCGAACGACGACAAGGTCCGGGTCACCTACGAGAAGAAAATACGGGCCGAGAGCCAAGAAGATGCGAACAAGTGGAGCGAACAGACCAAGCCGCAGATCGCGCTGAGCGGGAACCAGGTGACGATCAACGCCAACACGCGCGGGGCAGGAGAGCACTCGGTGACTTCGGATCTGAACGTGGCCATCCCACGAAAGGCGGCTCTGACGATCTCGTCGCAACGGGGCGACGTGAACGTGATGGGCCGGGACGGTGCGGTTGAGATTTCGAACCAGCGGGGCGAAGTCAGCGTAGACGACATAAACGGGGACGTGACCCTGAACATGGACCGCAGTTCGGTGCGCGGCTCGCAGATATCGGGCGACGTGCAGATCGCGGGGCGGTCGAATGACGTGACGCTCACGGAAGTGAAGGGGGCGGCGCGGCTGAGCGGCGAGTTCATGGAGAGCGTGAAACTGTCGAAGATCGGTAAATCGGTGAAGTTCAACTCGTCGCGCACCGACATGGAGTTCGCCAAGCTCGAAGGCGATCTTGACCTGGACTCCGGGGACTTGCGCGCCACCGGTCTGACCGGCCCCGTCCGCCTGACCACGCGCTCGAAGGACGTAACGCTCGACGGCGTCTCCGGAGACGTGCGAGTGCAGGACGAAAACAGTGGCGTGGAAGTGCAACTGAAGTCGGCGGGGAACGTGCAGGTGGATAACCGGAATGGAGACGTCACGGTTGGAGTCCCGGACAAGATGGGTTTCAAGGTGGACGCGCGGACGCGCGGGGGCGAAGTGCAGGCCGACTTTCCCGACCTGAAACTCAGCAACGATGACAACGAGGGCACGGCGACCGGCACGGTGGGGAACGGAGCGGTTCGCCTGGTGCTGAACAGCGAGCACGGGACGATCATGATCCGGAAGAGTTCGGACTCGGGCCCGGTGGTGGCGGCTCCGCCTCGACCGCCCAAGCCAGCGAAGGCGCCAGCGACTCCGCCGAGCGCGCCCACGGAGAACTAGGAGCGCGGCGGAATCAGCCGCTCGGGAGAGTGTCGGGACCTGCGCTGAAGCCGGGTCCGTTTTCCGTCTGTACGGCGCGCGCCGGGATACGAATTCTGCGCTTTCTCGCCCTTCCGACGGCGACCCCGGAAGCGCAGGGGATCGATTAGCGCGGAGGCGGTTATTTTAGCGGGGACCAGGGGTGCAGGCGCGGGAACCAGCGAGCTACGTTCTGGCAATACTCGCTGTAATCGGATCCGAACTTCTTGCGCAACGTGGGCTCTTCATAAAAAACCACAAACAGGTGCACGCCGAGGGCGACGGCCAGTACGGCGCCGATGACGGCCGGGTTGGCGCGTCCAAAGACGATCCATAGGCCGATCCACCCGGCCGCAAAACCCAGGTACATCGGGTTACGCACATAGCGGTAGAACCCGACAACGACGAGTCGCGAGGGCGGAGCGATAGGAGCGGGGGTACCCCGTCCGGTCCAACCGAAGTCCCAAACGCAGCGCAAAGCAACCGCGAATCCGATGACCGAGGGAATCGCGGCCAGCCAGCGCCAACGTGCGGCACCCCCGGTTTCCACGCGGAAGCCCAGCCACGGCGGCAGCAGCCAGAACCATAGGCCAAAGAAGGCTGCGCCCACTGCCAAGGCCGCGACTGCCGTGAGCCATCGATCTCCGGGAGCGTCCGGAGGTGCTGTTCCGGGCTGTCCAATTGCCATGGTAGCCGCCTTGTCAGGCATATTATGCGCCAGGATATGAGCAGAGGGTATACAAGCCAATTTATCAAGCTAACGAGTACACCGAGAAACGCGGCAATCTGCCGAGATGCCGATGAGCGCATGCTCATCGGCAGGTAATGCGCTTTTCTCCCCTCTGCCGCCATACGCCCACGTCCGCGTTGGACAATATCGGCAACCTGCGCGCACTTCCTGCACGCAGAGACCTGAACTACGTTGGGGGGCGGTTGTGCGCAGGAGAGTATCTTGCGCTGGCTGCGGTTCACTCGCCTTCATTGGATTTGGGTGGGATCGGGGTTCGAGTTCTGGCGCGTGAGGCCGAAGGGACGGTCGCATTCGATGGCCACTGCGAAATCGCCGGACGGCTTCCGTTGTACCCGGAGAACTGTGCCGCGAGCGAACAGGAAGACGGCGGGGTTGGGCAACGACCCCACCGTTATCGCCAGCTCCACTGCCGAGCCCTCTGGAATAGGAGAGGCGCAGGACAGGAGTATTCCTCTGATGCTTATGTTTTCAGATTGAGTGCGTATCTCTTGGTCGTCCAGCCTGACTGAGACCGGAAGGTGCAGAGGGTAGCGCACGTATCGCCGCAAGGGCTGCTGAGGGGAGGGCATGCTGGTTCTGACGCTGAAAGGGAGCCTACGCCGAGGTTGCGTCGAGAGACAGGTACCAAAAGTGCCTGGAGGGCAGGAAAATGGGCAGTCGCAAAGCTGGCAAACGACTCAAGACAGGCTCTTATGACCAAACAAGAGAAGAAGCGACTGTTCACGGTACTCCGTGCGACGGAGTACCTGTTTCTGGAAAACATCGCTTTAAAGCTGGTGCTCGCGCATCGTGAGGTCGCGAACTGGCAGAAACTGGTGGACCGGCTGCTGGACGACAAAGAGATGCTCGCGGGAGTGCGGCTGAAGTTCCGGGACCTCTACGACGCAATTGCGGGGTCGGCGGATCCGTCGGCAGCGCTGGAGGGACTCTTGGGAGAACTTCCGGCACCAAAGAAGAAGCATTGACGCTCGAAAGCGGGCGCAGGCCCGTGGCACTCAGGGCAAGCGTTCGGCTACATTCGGCTGGCGCCTCACCCCACTCGAGGTGACAGGGGAAACAGCAGATTCCTCCGTTGCGCTCGGCGTAGGAATGACAACAGGCTGCGGGGGCTCGACTGTCAGAAAAGACAAGGAGTAACGACAAGGGGGTGAGGTGACGCTTGTCTTTCAGGGGATAGCCAGTTTGGCTTCGACTAACTTTTCGATCTGATGGAGGACATCGTCTTCGGTCAGGTTGGTCGAATCAATGATCACCGCGTCGGAAGCAGCCACCAGCGGAGAAGCGGCGCGCGTGCGGTCGCGACGATCGCGCTCGCGGAGTTCGGCCGCCATGGAATCAGCGGAAGGGCCGTGAATCTTGTTCTGGTCGAGGCGGCGCTGCTCGCGGACGACGGGGTCGGCATCCAGAAAAATCTTAAGATCGGCGTGCGGGAAGACCATGGTGCCGATGTCGCGGCCTTCCATCACCATACCCCCGTCTTTTCCCATATCCTGCTGGCGGGCGACCATCCACTCGCGGACAGCGGGATGCACGGAGGCCCGTGATGCGGCTTCGGTGACGTCGCGTTCCCGGATGCGGGCGGAAACATCCTTGCCATCGAGAAGAACGCGATTGCCGCCGATGGTGGGCTCGAGCGCAATGCGGGCGCCTTCGGCGAGCTTGCGCAGGGCAACTTCATCGTCGAAAGAAACGTCCCACTCAATCGCCTTAAGGGCCAGCGCGCGGTACATGGCGCCACTTTCAAGATTGACGTAGCCGAGCTTGCGCGCCAGCCGCGAGGCGATCGTGCTCTTCCCCGCCCCGGCGGGGCCGTCGATTGCGATGATGAGTTTGCGTGAGGCAGTGGCGTCCATTGGGCAGGTTGCGCGTGCGTGAGCAGAGCGATACAGGGTACCAGAAGCGATTGCTTGGGAGGAAGTCTGTGGCGGAGGAACGAAACGGTTCCGAAGTCGACAGATGTTGTATTCCCGGAAAAGCGCAGCGCATTAAGAGCAATTTGGTGGAAGCACGCTAGGGAGGCCGCAGGAAGTGCTTGCGTCGCGCCAAGAGCCAACCTCAGGCGCTAAGGGGCGCAACCTATCTTCAGAAGTCTAGCGGCACGAATTGAAGTCGTGCCCTTCCCGTTGAACACATCTCGCTTTGAGGGATGCATCCGGCGATGAACACGAGATTCCTCCTGCCTCGCTCTCGCTCGCGCGTCGGAATGACAATCACGAGCATCGGCCGCGCTCGTGACAGGATGGGAATTCCGCAAGCTGTGAACGGGTGCGCCTTCCCATTTCTGCTGCACATTAGGATCGACGTGGGGCGGTGGCAGACTTCGTGGAGGGGCGATGGGAGCGTTCGGGTTGCGGAGTGGCGCTCCGGGGAGGCGTGACCTGGACCAGGGACCGGGCGCCGATGTGGACAAAGGTGAGTTCGCGCGCGGCCAGCAGGGCTTTGACCGCGTCCTTAACGCGGGACCGGGGAACGACTTTGTCGAAGAAGGTTTCGATCTCCTGCTGATCGGCAGCAACCACGCAATCCAGATACTTTGAGAGCAGCGCAGTGAGCGCCTCTCCGACGGACAGGCTGATGCCTTCGCGAACCGCGTCGGGAGCCCAGCGATAAAGCACGTCCCACGAAGCCCCTTCGCTGGCGTTGTAGTCGACTCGCGTGATCCGCAGACGAGACCAAAGCTCCGAGAGACCGCGGTCGAGCGCAGCACCGGAAAGACTGCCACCGAGCGTCTCGCCGAGCTTCTGCTTGGAGATGGGGCCTTCGCGGCGAATGACTTCGTAGGCATCGCAGGCGAGTTGGGAATACTCGGAGCGGGGCCCGGCCTTGATCACCTGCTTGGGGTTACGCTCTCCCAGCAGCGCATAAAAATAAGGAAACACGGAGGCGGCGACCAGGAAGGCGTTGTTCTCATCGTAGAGGTTGGCTTCGAAGGCGGCGCGCTCGCGCAGGAGGCGGACCATGAGGTCCTTGGCGTTCTGGGCGCGGGGATCGGCGAAGGCGTGCTGCCAGGTGGGGAGACGATCGTCGGCACCCACCCAAGCTCCGACGAAGGTCGGCGCGAGCACCGGCGGGCGTATGGGATAGAGCAGGGAGAATCCTACCGACTCCATGAACGCGCGGGCTTCCTCGGTGGTGTGGACGGGGCGACCATCGAGGTGCCACTTCTCGGAACGCGCCTGCTGGAGTTCGGAATCGGTCATGGCTTCTGAATATTGATTAGAACATAGATTTCCGGAGGGGTTGGCACAGTAGGCTCAGTTCTCAGTTCTCAGTCCTCGGTCCTCGGTTTTCGATTCTCGGTCTGCGCGCTGACTGATAATTGCTGATGGCTGAAGGCTCAGATTCTTTTGAACGCCTTCTGAATATCCTTCATCGAGTAGCGCAGCACGACGGGGCGGCCGTGTGGACACGACATGGGGCAGTCGGTTTTCGCGAGTTCGGTGAGCAGCCACTCCATTTTGTTCTGTTCGAGCGGCATGTTGACCTTGATGGCGGCGTGGCAGGCGATGGAGGCGGCGATGCGGGTGCGGACAGTCTCCAGGTTGAGCTTTTGGTCCTCACGCGCGAACTGATCGAGCAACTCGTGCAGCATGTGCTCGAGCTGCTGACCTTCCACTCCGGCGGGCGCGGCTTTGACGGCGACGCTGCGGGTTCCGAAGGGCTCGGCTTCGAAGCCGTTGCGGGCAAGTTCGTCCGAAATGTGGGCAAAGACGGCCAGCTGCGCGAGGGTGAGTTCGAGGATCAACGGCATCAGCAAGCGCTGGCTTTCGACGCCCTGGGCCGCGCGCTGTTTCAGGACGCGCTCGAACAGCACGCGCTCGTGGGCGACGTGCTGGTCCACGATCCAGAGGCCTTCATGATTGACGGCGAGAATGAATGATTCGCGAATCTGACCGAGGGGTTTGAGCGAGGTGAGAGAGGTCGCGAGCTGACTGGGCGGTTCGGAGTCGTCGGCCAGGGCGGGCGTGCAGCCATCGTCGGGAACGGTTTCAGCTGCGCGCGCGAGCGATATGGCGGCATTGGCTTCAACCGCAATTCCACCCTGGAACTGGAATCGCTCGGTCATCGGCGGGGCTACGGGCGCTTGCAGCGCAAAACCATCTGGGCCAGCCGGCTCGTAGTGGGAGCGCCATGGAGCGCCGGCCGCGAGCTCCGCGCGAGCTCCGGGAGTGAGCGAAGGGCTGGCGGTCGGGTGCGCGTGGATTTCGGAGACGAATTGCGGAACCGGGCGAGCCTTCATCAAGGCGGCACGGACGGAGTCGCGCACGAAGTCGTGGAGCACGCTCTGTTGCCGGAAACGGACCTCGGTCTTGGAGGGGTGAACGTTGACATCGACTTCAGCGCTGGGCATTTCGAGGAACAGCAGGACCACCGGAAAGACCGTGGGGGGCAGAATGTTGCGATAGGCTTCGATGATGGCGTGTTGCACCACGCGGTCACGGATCAGACGTCCGTTGACGAAAATGTAGATCGAGCTGCGATTGAGCTTTTGGATCTCGGGCTTGGAGACAAAGCCGTGGATGCGAATTTCGCCGGGATCTTTCCCTTCTTCGTCTGCTTCGGTCCGACGCCACGGCGGTGGCTGCGGCAAACCGACGCGTTCGAGCGGCTGGAGGACGGCGATGGGAATGAGTTGGTCAAGGATCTCCTTTCCGAAAACCTGATAGACCCGTTCACCGTGACCGGCGACCGGAGGAGCAACCAGCATGGAGTTGGAGGCCGAGTGCAATTCGAAATGTTTGTCGGGATGAGCCAGGGCGTAGTGAGTGACCAGCGAGGCGATGTGCGCGAGCTCGGTGGATTCGGCTTTGAGGAACTTCTTGCGGGCAGGCGTATTGAAAAACAGATCGCGAACCGTGATCGAGGTGCCGACCGGCAGCCCGGCCTCCTCGACTTTGAAGATTTTCCCGCCATTGATCTCCACGACTGTTCCGGATGCATCTTCGGCTGCACGGGTCTCGAGGTGGAGGCGGGAGACCGAGGCGATCGAGGGCAGGGCCTCCCCGCGAAAGCCGAGGGTGGCCACACTCAGCAGGTCCTCGGCGTTCTTGAGTTTCGACGTGGCGTGCCGCTCGAAAGCGAGGAGGGCGTCGTCGCGCACCATGCCGCATCCGTTGTCGGTGATCTGGATGAGCTTCTTTCCACCCGCTTCGACCTGAATCTTGATGCGGGTGGAGCCTGCGTCGAGGGAGTTTTCGAGGAGTTCCTTAACCACCGAAGCCGGTCGCTCTACCACTTCGCCAGCGGCGATTTTATTGGCGACGGCTTCGGAGAGGACGTGGATCTTGGCCATTTGGCAGTCGTTGGTCGCTAGTCGTCGGCTTTCGGTCCTCAGTCGTCGGTCGTCGGCCCAAGACGGTGGCTTAGGACTCGGCTTCGGGGGAGGCAGTGGTCAGTTTCTCAGATGGGAACTGGGAAGGCAAAGGCGGGTCAGGTAAGCTAGGGGCGCGAACGTCATGACAGGGATCACGCGCCGCAATTTTTTGAGACGAGCCAGCCTGAGTGTCGCGGCAGCCGCGTTCCCATTCGGCCGGGCCAGTTGCGCTCTGCCGGAGAATTTACGGCACAAGCTGGCGAAAGATCCACGGAGACCGCAATATCACCTGCTACCTGCCGCCAACTGGATGAACGATCCCAACGGCCCGATATTCTACAAAGGCCGTTATCACATGTTCTTCCAATACAACCCCAATGGCGCGTTCTGGGGTTCGATGCACTGGGCGCACGCAACCAGTGCCGACATGCTGCACTGGAAGCACGAACCGGTGGCGATCGCACCGACAGCGGGCGGCTTTGACCGCGATGGCGTGTTCAGTGGGAGTGCGGTGCTGGACGGAGAGACGCCGACGGTGATCTACACCGGGGTGCTGCCGGCGAGGGCGACCGGCGAGGTGACGCTGGACGACGGGCAACACAAGTGGCGGGAGGTCCAGTGCCTGGCAACTTCGAAGGATCCCGATCTGCGGACTTGGCAGAAACTGGCGGAGCCGATTATTGCGCACCCGCCGAACCTAGCCATCACGGGCTTTCGCGATCCTGGAGTCTGGCGTGAAGGCAAAGAATGGCTGCTTACGCTGGGATCGGGAATCAAGGGGAGAGGCGGTGCAGTGCTGCTCTACGAGTCGCGCGATCTGCGGCACTGGACCTACCGGCATACGCTCATCGAGGGCCAGAGCACGGGACGGCCTGCCGCGAACGCGGTCGACAATGGCGAGATGTGGGAGTGCCCGGACTTTTTCCCGCTCGGCGATCGTCACGTATTGCTCTACGCCACCATGGGGAAGGTCCTGTGGAAGACCGGAAGGTATCGTGAGCGGCGATTCCACGCCGAACAAGAAGGCGTGGTGGATTATGGGGCGTACTACGCGGCGAAGACTATGGTGGACGCCGGCGGGAACCGCATTCTTTGGGGATGGATTCCGGAAACGCGGCCCGAAGCGGAGTATCGCGCCGCAGGGTGGGCGGGGCTGATGGCGCTGCCGCGTACGCTTTCGTTGGGCTCGGATGGGCGCCTGGAAACTTCGGTTGCTCCAGTGGTGGAGGGGCTGCGAACCGACCATCGACGGGTCGGAGACTCTGCGGATCGGCAGGACAAACAAAAAGCACTGGCGGCGATTCGCATTCGGGAGCTGGCCGGGGAACTTCGCGCCGAGTTCGAGGCGCAGCGCGCTTTTCAATTGCGGCTGCGCTCCGAGAAAGGCGAACCGTACGCAGAGATTGCTTTCGATCCACGACGCACCGACGCAGAACTACGCGTGAACGCAACCACTGGTTCTTTTCGCTCCGAGGATCCGGTCTCGCTGCGGGTGTTTCTGGATGGGTCTGCGCTCGAAGTCTTCGCAAATAACCGGGCGGCGATCACGGCGCGGGTCTACAAGGTGCCCCACTCGCCTCTGCTGGTCGAAGTGTCCGAAGTCGATGCGCTGCGTTCGCTGGATGTCTGGCAGATGACACCGATTTCTAACGACCGGCTGACGACGTAGAGCTTTCTCGACACGTGCGATGGCCAAACGGCGGCCCTGAACCCGAGGCACTCTCAGTTCTCGTCGGGTTCGTCGAGCAAGTGCGCCAGGCGATCGAGTCGTCGTTCCCACAGTGAACAACGGTCGTGGATCCAGCGCTCGACGACGGTCAACCCACGGGTTTCCATGCGGCAAACGCGTACCCTTCCAGCTTTTTCGGAATGTAGCAGGCCGCTTTTTTCGAGCACTTGGAGGTGTTGCACCACGGCAGCCAAGGTGATGTCGAGAGGCTGGGCCAGACGGGAGACCGACATCGGGCCTTGACTGAGTTCTTCTATAAGGGCGCGGCGAGTGGGATCGCCCAGGGCGTGGAAGACGCGATCACTTGGACTCTCTGGCTCAGCATCGGGCGGTGCCTTTCCGCTTCACTCCTTTTAAATCACTTTAGTGATTGCTAAAGTAAACAAGAACGGCGCCATTCTCAATAAGTATTCATGCAGAGGACGCTCCTGATGGACTCGGAGAGTAGCCGCGACCGCGGCTAAAGCCGGGTCTATTTTGGCGGTAACGGCGCGACTGAAGGCACGCCCTGAGACAGCCCTGGGGAATTTTCCGGCAAACGGGTCCCCGGAATCCTGGTCTGGAATCCCAGCTACTTCTTTTTTACCTGAATGCCGAGATCGCGCAGCTGGAGGTCGGTGACCGGGGTGGGAGCGTCCATCATCAGGTCTTTGGCGGCGGCGGTTTTAGGGAAAGGGATAACCTCGCGCAGGCTGTCGGCGCCGGCGAGGATCATCACGATGCGGTCGAGGCCCAGGGCGATGCCACCATGGGGAGGTGTGCCGTATTCGAGGGCCTCGAGGAAGAATCCAAACCGCGATTTGGCTTCTTCTTCGGTCATCCCGAGCGCGTGAAAAATCTTGCGCTGAATGTCCTGACGGTGAATACGGATGGAGCCGGAGCCGAGTTCGGTGCCATTGAGGACGATGTCGTAGGCGAGGGCACGAACCATGGCGGGGTCGGACTCGAGCTTGTCCATGTCTTCTTCGTGGGGAGAGGTGAAAGGGTGATGGGCGGCGGCCCAGCGCTTGTCCTGTTCGTCGTATTCGAACATAGGGAAATTCGTGACCCAGAGGAAGCGGTAGTCCCCGCGCTTGAACAGGCCGTGCTTGGTGGCATACTTCTGGCCGAGTGCAACGCGCAGGAGGCCGGCGGAGGCGTAGATGGCGAGTTCCGCCGGGGTCACTTTGCGTCTCTGTGCGGGGTGGTCGTCTTTGCCGGATTGGACGGAGCCAACGACCAGCACGATGAGATCGTCGGCAGCGGCGCCGGACTTGTGACGGACTTTCGCACCGGCTTCGGGAAACTTGTTCGAAATGCGCTTGAAGTCTTCAAAGACGCGGGCGCCGCCCTTTGCGACGAAGATCGGCTTGACGTCGTCGCGTTCTTTCCTGGAAAGCTCGCCGACGGCGGGGATTCGGATGGCCAGCGCGGGTAAGTCCCTATTGATGGCGAGTTGCTCGAGGTCATCGGGGGTGAAGCAGTCGCGCACATCGGTCAAGGCGGGGAGGCGAAGGTCGGGCTTGTCAATGCCGTAGAGCCGAATGGCCTCGTCGTAATCCATGCGCGGGAACGGCGTTTTGATCTCGTGGCCAGCGGTTTTGAAGGCAGCAGTGAGGAAGCCTTCGACGGTTTCCCAGACGCGTTCGGGCTGGGGGTAGGACATTTCCAGATCGATCTGAGTGAATTCGGGCTGGCGATCGGCGCGGAGGTCCTCGTCGCGGAAGCAACGAACGATTTGAAAATATTTATCGAAGCCGGAGATCATCAGTATCTGCTTGAACAACTGCGGCGACTGGGGCAGGGCGTAAAAGGTGCCGGGCTGGACGCGGCTCGGGACCAGATAATCGCGGGCCCCTTCGGGCGTGGAGCGGGTCATGAACGGGGTCTCGATTTCGAAGAAGCCCTGGCCGGCGAGGTAGTCGCGAATGGCGAGCGCCACCTTGTGGCGCAGCTCGATGTTGAACTGCATGGCGTCGCGGCGCAGGTCGATGTAGCGGTACTTCAGGCGCATCTCTTCGTTGGCCAGGCTCGTGTCGCTGGGCAGGAAGGGGGGATGCTTGGCCTCGTTCAGGATGCGGAGTTCTTCGGCGACGAGTTCCACTTCGCCGGTGGGGATATTTTTGTTGATGGTGTCGGAGTCGCGCAGCTTGACCGTGCCCATGGCGGCGATGACGAATTCGTTGCGCAACAGTTCGGCCTTCTCGTGGACGGCGGCATTCAGTTCGCCGCTGAAGACAACCTGAGTGACGCCGGTGCGGTCGCGGACGTCGACAAAAATCAGCGCGCCCAGATCGCGGCGCCGGTTGACCCATCCCATGAGGACGGCTTTCTTGCCCGCATCGGAGGGGCGCAGGGCGCCGCACATATGAGTTCGCTTCAGGTCGCCAAGAAAGTCGAGCAAAGTGTGTCTTCTCTTATTGAGATGTGGCCCGAGGCCGAATTGGTGATTATAAATGGCGAGGAGAGGAGTTCACCACAGAGCAACCGTGGCGGGCGCTCAGCGGGCAGCTGTGGCCTGCTGGAAGCGGAGGCGCCACTGATCTCCCGACTTCACCCAGACGGAGCTGATGTGCTGGTAACGGGGGATGTCCTCGTCGTAGCGAGACATGCGGATGATGACGTCGTAGCTGACGACGGCGGCGCCATCATTTAATTGGACAACCTGCAGGTCGTAGGGGCGGTACTCGACGAGGTCGGTGGAGCGCAGGTCTTCGAGGATTTCGTTCCTGTCGTGGATTTTCGCGTCGGTGCCGACGGCGACGAAGTCGTCGGTGAGGGTGTGCTTGTAGAAGTCGATGTCGTGTTTTTTTTGCGCCTCGGGGATGGATTTCTCATAGGAGATGAGTTGCTCTTCGAGCGGGCTGAGAGGCTTCGAGTCGGGCGCAGCGGGACCGGCAGCCGCGGCGGGATGAACGGTGCGGAGCCCCGCAAGAGGAACGAAGAGCAGGGCGAAAACGAGGGCGAGGGGGAAACGGTTCATAACAGCCTCCCGAGGCCCCACAGAGTATCACGATGCGGGCGGCCTGCTATGCTCGAAGTGGCTCGTAAAAAGGAAAGAGTTCAACCCTTGCCACCGATTCTCAATGCGCAGAACTTGGCGAAAAGCTATGGGGCGAACCCGCTATTTCAGAACGTGTCCTTCACGGTATCGGAGGGCAACCGCATCGGGTTGATTGGGCCGAACGGCTCGGGCAAGTCGACGCTGCTGGGGATCCTGGCAGGGAGAGTGGACCCCGATTCCGGCGCCCTGGCCACGCGCAAACGTACGCGGATGAGCTACGTGGCACAGGAGTCGCAGTTTGCGGCGGGGGTGAGCGTGCGCAAGCTGGCTGAGGACGCGATGCAACGCGCGCTGGTGCCCGAGGCGGACCGTGCGAATCTGGCCGCGGAGACGCTGGGGAGGGCAGGATTTGAGGATTTCGACGCGGAGGCGGCTTCTTTGTCGGGCGGGTGGCGGAAGCGGCTGGCGATTGTGGAGGCGCTGGTCGAGGCTCCCGACGTGCTGCTGCTCGACGAACCTACGAATCATCTTGACCTCGCCGGAATTGAGTGGCTGGAGAGCGAGTTGGAAGCGGGGAGGTTTGCAAGCGTGGTAGTGAGCCACGATCGCTATTTTCTCGAGAACGTGGCCACCGAGATGGCGGAGTTGAGCCGGGTGTATCCGGACGGGATCTTGCGAGTGCAGGGGAACTACAGCGATTTTCTGGTGAAGAAGGAAGAGTTTCTGCACGCGCAGTCGAAGCGGCAGGAAGCGCTCGAAAATCTTGTGCACAACGAGATCGAGTGGCTGCGGCGTGGCGCCAAGGCGCGGACGAGGAAGTCGAAGGCACGGATCGGCAAGGCGCACGACTTGATGGACGAGTTGGCGGATCTGAATGCGCGCACGCGGGGCGGCGCGGCCAAGATTGATTTCTCAGCGACGGACCGGCAAACCAAGCGGCTGGTCGAATTGCAGGGCGTTCGCTATGGCATCGCTGGGCGTGAGCTTTTCGACGGACTGGATTTTATCGTTACTGCTGGGATGCGGGTGGGGCTGGTGGGGCCGAACGGGAGCGGCAAGACTACTTTGCTGCGCCTGCTGCGGGGCGAGGTGGCTGCCGACGGCGGGCGGATACGGAAGGCGGATGCCTTGCGGGTGGTGTATTTCGATCAAAATCGTCCGCTGGATCTGGAGGTGACGCTTCGCCGGGCGCTGGCACCGGACAGCGATTCGGTGATTTACCAGGACCGGGTGATTCATGTGGCGTCGTGGGCAGCGCGGTTCTTGTTTAGCGGGGAGCAGCTGAACCAGCCGGTGGGACGGCTTTCTGGAGGGGAGCGGGCGCGAGTGCTGATCGCCCAATTGATGCTCGAACCAGCGGATGTGCTTTTGCTGGATGAGCCGACGAACGACCTGGATATTCCGACGCTGGAGATCCTGGAAGAGAGCCTGCTGGAATTTCGCGGGGCATTGGTGCTGGTGACGCATGACCGGTACATGCTGGATCGGGTGTCGACGGTCGTGCTGGGGCTCGATGGGCTGGGAGCCGCGGAGCGGTTTGCGGATTACTCGCAGTGGGAGGGGTGGCAGGAAGAGCAGATGCGGGTCGCTAGCGACGACATGGCGGCGTCCAAGCCGACGCCCGCGACCGGAGCGCCAAAGGCGGCCCTGGCAGCGAAGAAGAAGCTGTCCTATATGGAAGCGCGGGAATATTCGACGATCGAGCAGCGGATTGCGGGTGCGGAGCAATGCTTGAAAGACAAGCAGGCGGCGCTCGAGAATCCGGCGATTGTGAGCGACGCAGCGCGACTGCTCAGTGCGCACGCGGAGTTCGAGGAGGCCCAGAAGGCCCTGGACGGGTTAATTGAGCGCTGGACAGAGTTGGAGGAGAAGGTGTCAGGAGTCAGGTCTTAGGTCTTGGGTGTCGGCTTCTTAGCTTCGGCTCGGTGTGAGGGCTTCGATGACCGTCGAACAATTTCGGGAGTCGCTGCGTGACGCAAGTCCTCCGACTGGGCTGGAGTTGGCGCTGACGGGGCTATGGTGGGATGCCAAGGGCGAGTGGGCGAAGGCCCATGAATCCGCGCAGCAGGATGAGAGTCGGGCAGCGTCGTGGGTGCATGCGTATTTGCACCGCAAGGAAGGCGATGTCTCGAATGCAGGGTATTGGTACAGGCGGGCGGGGCGGAGTCCGGCGCGGGGTATGCTCGAAGAGGAGTGGCTGGAAATTGTGGGAGCGCTACTCGAGCCGAAGGAGTGAGGAAAACGGTTTCGAGTTTCCTATTACGCCGTCCGGTTGAAGCGCTTGGGTTGTGCTTCATCTCGACTTTTCGCTGATCCCGTGGCGTCCGAGCACCACAACGTCCCTCGACAGCGTGTTGCAGCTCTTGAAGTTGTGTTTTTCCAAGGGCCCCTGAAGAGTTGGCTCTCTAGGCGCGGGCGAAATCGATGTAGCCGCGCTGGACGTCGGTGCGGACCAGTTTGGCTTTCAGGCTGTCGCCCACGTCGAGGCCCGGCTGGCCTTGTACCAGCATGCCTTCAACGTGGGGCTTCAAGACGCGGACGAACGTTCCGTGAGAGTTGGCGCCGGTGACGATGGCGTCGAAGATTTCGCCGATGCGGCTGCACATCGCCACGGCGGCCATGCGCTTGGTCATTTCGCGCTCAACCTTGCGGGCCGCGTCCTCTTTGAGGGTACAGTTCTTCGCGATGGCGTCCAATTCGGAGTCGGAATATGGATTGGTTCCCTTCCCCAGAAATGCTTTAATCAGGCGCTGCGTGACCAGGTCAGCGAAGCGGCGGTTGGGCGCGGTGGAGTGGGTGTAGTCCTGGACGGCGAGGCCGAAGTGACCCTGCTCGGGATCGCCGGGCCGCTCGAGGACGTATTCGCCCGGGCCCATCAGCTTGATGACGGCCAGGGAGAGGTCGGCGAAGCGGGCGGGGTCGGCGGCCTTGCGCTGCATGAGGAAGTCGTTGAGCGCCTTGGAATCCGGGGTTGCGGGGAGGTTCCCGCCTTGCGAGGCCGCCAGTTGGACGATGCGGTCCCAGCGCTCGGGAGTTTTCACGATACGACGCAGCGAGGAGACATTAAGCAGGGCGCGAGCGACGACTTCGTTAGCGGCGATCATGAAATCTTCTATGAGGTCGGTGGCGGGATTCTTCTCTTGCTTTACCACGTCGACGACCTTGTCGTTCAACATCACGGGACGGACTTCGATGGTCTCGATGTTCAGCGCGCCGTGTAGATAGCGCTGCTGCTTGAGCACCTTCGCCACACCGTTCTGCAATTTCAATTGTGCTTGCAACTCGCTCGAAGCTGCCACCTTCTGGGGCGGCGCTCCGCTTCCTTCGAGCCACGCTCCCACAGCGTTGTAGGTGAGTTGGGCTTTGTTACGAACCACAGCGCGATAAAGGTCGCTGGACTTGACATGGCCGTCACTGCTGACGACGTACTCGGTGACGAGCGAGAAGGCGTCCTGGTTCTCGAGCAGGGACGTGATGCCGGTGGAGAGCATCTCGGGCAGCATGGAGAAGTTGCGCACGCCGGTGTAGACGGTGGTGGTTTCTCTGGCGGCGTGCTGGTCGATACCGCTGTCTTTGCGGACCAGAGCGTCCACATCGGCGATACCGATCAAGACCTGGACGTCGCCGTTGGGAAGTTGCTCCGCGACTTCAATCTGGTCGAGGTCTTTCGAAGTGTCATTGTCGATGGAAGACCAAAGCAACTGCCGGAGGTCGCGCACTTCGCGGTTGGGAGCTACGGCCTGGGACATCGACTTGAGCGCGACGAGTTCCTGGGCGATGGGCGGGGGAAAATCGGGTTCGAAGCCGTGTTCCAGCATAACTTGCCGGGCCATGGCTTGAAGATCTACGTTAGACGCATGAGTGCCGTTCATAAACTCCCCGGAAGCGCAATGAATGCAAGAAAGGCTACCATGCCGGCGGTAGCTGGTGTTGACGCCGCTCGAGTCTGGGGCGGGGCAATGGCCGTGATATTCTAAGTACCAGTACTGCGCTCCCGCCTTTTGGGCAATTTCCCGCAGTTTCCTGAGAAGTCATGATTTCAGTCAGCAATGTTTCGATGCGCTACGGCGCCAAAGTTCTGTTCGACGATGTGTCCACGGCCTTCACGCCGGGCAAGCGCTATGGTCTGACCGGACCGAACGGCGCGGGCAAGTCCACATTTATGAAGATCCTGACGGGCGAGATGGATCCGCAAAAAGGGACCGTGGTGCGACCGCGAAAGCTCGGGATACTGAGCCAGGATCAGTTCGCCTTCGACGCTTACCGGGTAATCGACACGGTCATTATGGGCAACCAGCGGCTCTGGGCCGCGCTTGAGGAGCGCGACCGAATCTACGAGAAGGCCGAGATGTCGGATGAAGACGGAATGCGGCTGGGCGAGCTTGAGGGCGTCGTCGGCGAGGAGGATGGCTACACGGCGGAGAGCGATGCGGCGATCCTGCTGCAGGGCCTGGACATTCCCGACGAAGCGCACGAACGCAGAATGAGCGAACTGCAGGGCGGGCAAAAGGTGCGCGTGCTGCTGGCGCAGGCCCTGTTCGGCCACCCGCAGGCATTGCTACTGGACGAACCTACGAACAACTTGGATCTGGACTCGATCCACTGGCTGCAGGGATTCCTCAACAGCTACGACGGAGTGGTGATCGTCATTTCGCACGACCGGCACTTTCTCAACAGCGTGTGCACGCACATCGCCGATATCGACTACGAAACCATCATTACCTACACCGGACACTACGATGACATGGTCGTGGCCAAGACACAGGTGCGCTCACAGATCGAGTCGCAGAACGCGCAACGGGAAAAGAAGATCGCGCAGTTGAACGAGTTCATTGCACGTTTCGCTGCGGGCACACGGTCGAGCCAGGTGCAGTCACGGCGCAAGGAAGTGGAGCGGCTACAGGTAACGGAACTGGCACGCTCAAACATTCAACGGCCGTTTATCAAGTTCGAGCAAAAGCGACCCTCCGGAAAACACATTTTGGAAGTGGAGCATCTGGCCAAGGCCTACGACGAAAAGAAAGTGGTACGGAATTTTACAGCGAGCGTGCTACGCGGAGAGAAGATTGCTCTGATGGGCCGCAACGGGGCGGGCAAGACGACGCTGGCGAATGCGCTACTGGCGAATTCGCCGACGACTCCTGAAGCCGAGCTTCGCAAGACCAGCGGCTATGACGGAGCCTTTGTCGATGCGGGGAAAGTGGTGTGGGGGCATGAGGCCCTGGTGGGATACTTCGCCCAAGATCACAAGGCCCTGATTCAGCCGGGGATGACGGTGTTCGAATGGCTGCACCAGTGGGATCCGGCGGCATCGCACGAAGAAATCCGGGGGTTGCTAGGGCAGATGCTGTTTGCTCGCGAAGACGGCAACAAGAAGACGGATGTCCTTTCCGGGGGAGAAGCGGCTCGAGTCATATTCTGCAAGCTGATGCTGCAGAAGCCAAACGTGCTGGTGCTCGACGAACCGACCAACCATCTGGATCTGGAATCCATCAACGCTTTGAACATTTCCCTGCAGCGCTATCAAGGCACGGTTCTGCTGGTCACACACGATCACGACCTGATCGATGAAGTGGCTACGCGCATTTGGCACTTCGAAACCGATCACAAGATCACGGACTTCAAGGGTTCTTACGAGGAGTACCAGACCGTTTACGCGTAATGGCGACGGTTTTTCGACTGGGAGTCGCAGAGGCATCAGCGCTCGCGGCGGGAATCTTCGAGGGTGCGGCCGAGGCGGCGGCCCGCTTGGGCGGTGCACCCTGGCGAGCGCGAGAGGTAACATCGTTCCGCGCGGCGGGCCGCAGCCCGCGAACATCTTCAACGTACGCACGCAGCACCTCGGCCACACTCCAGGCTTGGGCGATGCAGCCGACGGGGCGGTGCGGCGCATCTCCGTCGAAGATTTCTGATATGTGCCCCAAGCCGGCATCCGAGAGATGATCTTGCAGGCGGGCGAGCCATTCCGAGGCCTGGTCGCGCGCGGCGGGACGATCGCCATTCACCTTCACATACGCGGACAGAAACGGCCCCATCAGCCAAGCCCACACAGTTCCCTGGTGGTAGGCGCCGTCGCGGCTCAAAGGATCACCAGTGTAGCTTCCGCGATATTGCGGATCTGCGGGCGCGAGGCTGCGCAAGCCATAGGGAGTGAGAAGGTGCTCTTGCACGCAGGCGACGACGCTCTCTGCCCTTTCTGGCGAGAGCATGCTGTGGGGCAGGCTCACCGCGAAAATCTGGTTCGGGCGAATGGAGGCGTCGCGAACCGTGTCGTCGATCACGTCATACAGATATCCGCCCGGGTCATTCCAGAAGAGGCGATTGAAGCTCCAGTGCGCGAGGGCGGCCATGGTGCGATAGCGTTTCTGCCCGGATTCATCGCCGAAGGTTCGGGCTAAGTCTTCCATGATGCGCAGGGCGTTATACCAGAGGGCCTGGATCTCGACCGGCCTGCCGCGGCGTGGCGTGACGACCCATTCACCGATCTTTGCGTCCATCCACGTGAGTTGCACACCCGGCTCGCCGCATTGGATCAGTCCACCGGCGTCCACCTTGATTCCGTAGCGCGTTCCCCGGACATGCCAGGCAATGATATCGGCCAACACCGAGTAGAGCTCCTTCCGGACGAACTCGAAGTCGGAGGTGTAGGCCAGGTACGAGCGCGCGGCCTCGAAGAACCATAGAGTCGCGTCGACGGTGTTGTATTCGGGTGGCTCGCCGGCGTCGGGAAAACGGTTGGGCAGCATTCCCCGGTCGACACAGCGGACGAAAGTGCGCAGGATGTCGTGGGCGACTTCGTGCTTGCCGGTGGGTAAGGTGAGACCGGGAAGGGCGATCATGGTGTCGCGGCCCCAGTCACCGAACCAGTGGTAGCCCGCGATGACGGTCTTGAGATCGCCGCGGGCCACAATGTATTGGTCCGAGGCAGCTGACAAGGTAGAAGCAAAGTTGTCGTCCACGGGCGAAGCTGCGGCCGTGGTCTGGCGACGAGCGAGCTCGGCCTGCCGATATTCCGGCACTCGGGCGATGTCGCAGGACCCGGTGGACGCGATGAGGGACGCTTGGCGATTGGCGCCAAACTCAAAGTGGAGGCTACAGGGATGGAAAAGATCTTCCCGAAAATCCAGGCCGCGGTCGCGCTCAGCGTCGTATTGGAAATTGCGGTACCAGTCACCGGCGGCTTGCACCTCGGTGGCATTGTGCGCGAGATACAGGGTCGGCAAGCCGTAATAGGGGGAGACCCAAACCATTCCGGGCTGGCCGTCGACAGCGGGATTCAGCGTGTCGTTTTGCTGGGTGGTGGCGTGGTAATCGCGAAATGCGATCAAGGGGTTGACGATGAGCGCGGCGCCTTTGGCGGCTTTCCCACGAGTAGGCTTGGTGAGCTCATATTGGATAACAGTGCTGTTCTCCCCCTGGATCATGAACACGGACTTCACGATCTCGAAGCCTTCGACCTCATAGGTAAAGACGGGAAAGGGGTCAAGGCGAAACTGCTTCAGAAAGCGGTAGCCCTGCGGGTGGACGAGGTCGGGGTAGCGGTTGGAGGAGAGATGGAAAGATTGGCCATCGATCCAGAGCGTTTCTTCCAACTTGGAGAGCAGCACGAGACGGCCGACGGGGGGATGCGTGGCGGCGACCAGCAACCCGTGATAGCGACGGGTATTCAGGCCCACGATGGTGGAGGAGGCAAAGCCGCCCAGTCCGTTGGTTTCGAGCCACTCGCGGCGTAGCGCGGCGTCGAGGTCGCCGCACGTGTGCTGGTCGAACTGAATCATTGCCACTCTCGCAGATCTGGCGTCGGGGGTTGGTTGGGGGCCGCACTCCTCGAAACGTCTCGATGCTCCGTTCAGCATTATGGCACCGACACCGGCGCGGAAGAAGACACGGCCAAAAACGTTGCCGGTTGGGCGTCCCGGCGGCGATGTTCTACTTTTGTAACTGGCACCAGTGGATGCCGTTTGAGGTGGCGGAGTGGACGAAACCCGCAGGGGAAAGCCGACGGACCGATGTGACGGCGCGAACCGCTGATCGGAACTGAAGGAGTATCAAAGGCAGTCTCCTAAAATGCGTTTTCGCCGCTTCCAGAGCGGGTGCAACGCTGGGCATAGAGCGCGGCCAAACCCGGCAAAAACCTTGTCTTTACTAGCCGGAGAGAGTAATTTCTTTGTTACAAAACTAGAACGCCCCGACTTTTCTGTCAGGGCGTCCGAGTGGCTCGGGGGGGGTGCAGATCTGCGACGTACAAGGGGGGACGGATGCTATCTGGAGGACACAGCCTGCGTGTCTTGCGTGAGCAACTCGGTCTTACGATGCGCGACGTGGAGACCGCCAGTGCGGCGATCGCAGCAAAGCACAGAAGCGATGAATTCGCGATCCCACCCAGCCGCTTGTCGGACATCGAAACCAAGGGCGTGGTGCCAAGCATCTACCGGATTTATTCCCTGGCCGTGATCTACCGGCGCGATGCGCGCGAACTGCTGTCGTTCTTCGGCGTCGATTTGAACCGGTCGGCCGAAGATCTGCATCTAGCCAGCCCCCCCAAGTCGCACATCTCCGAGGCGCTCGAGGGCAGTTCGGCGGCACGGATTCCCGTGCGCCTGGACCCAAGTTTTGACCTGCGGGTGACGGTGAACATGGGCCGGGTGGTGGAGCAGTGGGGCGTGGTTCCTCTGAGTTATCTGGCCCAGTTCGCCGACCGGAAATACACCTACGGTTACATCGGCAGCGAAGACTTTACGATGTATCCGATTCTGCCCCCGGGAACATTCATCCAAATCGATGAAGCCAAGAACCGGGTGATCGAAGGAGCGTGGCGTTCAGAGTACGAGCGGCCCATCTACTTCGTGGAGACCCGCGACGGCTACACCTGTTCGTGGTGTGCCCTGCAGGAGGAAGGTTTGATGCTGCAGTCGCATCCATTGTCTCCGGTTCCGGTACGCCTGCTCAAGCATCCCCAGGAAGCCGAAGTGATCGGACAAGTGGTGGGGGTGGCGATGCGGCTGGGGGAGTGGTCTACGGTCGGGTCTTCGCCAGATTCGCCAGAGCGCGCAGCACTGAACTGAGATGGCGGGAGGCGCCTGCGCCCGGTTGTCGGGGTACAACCTGCGAGGAAGCATCGTTCAACTTTATAAGCATGTCGACCGGATCCCGTTTCGTTTCGCGTCCGGAATCATTTACCTCCTGCAACAGCTTGCGGATTGGCGTGCGCAGAATTGCGGAGACAACTCCGCGATGGGCTTCGCCCAGAGCCCGCTGGGTAGCGTCGTCGCCGTGGACTCGCGACAGCCCCCAATGCGTATAGGAGCCGTCCTCCTGCCGCAAACCCACAAGATACTCGAGTTTTCCCAGCAGGCCTGAAACCGCGCGCAGGGTTCTGGCTTGCAGGTCTTCGGCTGCTGACTTCAGCGACATAGTTGTTACGGTTTCCGGAAACCAAAGGGCGCGCCGGGGCGGGCGCGGCCGGAGCCGATATAGTGCAACTTATCACGGTGCGAACCCTTCGAAAAGGAGATGCATCGTGAAAAAGCTTCTTTGGTTCATAGCTACATCCATTTTGTTATTGGGTACGATCTCGACTCCGCTCCGGCTGAAGGCCGACGGAACCCCGCCGCCGATATGCCCAACTGGCAAGATGGGGTGCAAGGCTGCCCTCGTGGCCCCAATGTGAAATGGGGGTAACCGGCAGATAGTGGGCCCGAAAAAGCGGCGCGACGGGCCGGAATAAGTTGAGAGCAGGCACCGGACGCGGTATATTTTGGCGGGAGTGAAATGACCGCACATCGCCTGCTCTACCTGTACCTGTGGATCGCGCCGCATGCTATCCAGATGGCGTTAGCAGTCATGATGGTCCATCGAAAACTGGTGCGAGAGTTCCCAGCGTTTTTCGTATACACCGTGTTTGAGGTGTTGCAGTTCGTCGTATTGTTCGCGATGCACGAGATCGACGCCGTGTCGGCCGAGTCGTATACGGTGGCGTGGCTCGCCGGCGGCGCCGTGAGTATTGCGCTGCGATTCGCCATTGTCTACGAGATCTTCGACCACGTCTTCCGCAGTTACCCCACACTCAAGGAACTGGGAGCGGTGATTTTCCGTTGGGCGACAGTAGTTCTGATGGTGGTCGCGGTGGTCCTGGTGGGATACAGTACGGGCGGCGAGATTGACCGGGCCACCATCGCGATTTCCATCGTTGACCGCGCCGTCAGCGTGGTGCAGTGCGGCTTGCTGGTGCTTTTACTGCTGCTGTCGCGCTTTCTCAGTTTCTCGTGGCGTAGTTACGCGTTCGGGATTGCCCTGGGTCTGGGATTTTTTGCCAGTGTAGAACTGGGGATTTCCGCGATCCGCACCGAACTCGGCTTGGGCGTGGGGCTCGATGCCCTCGCCCTGGTGACAATGGCGACCTACCATTGCTGTGTGTTGTTCTGGATCGTAGCCCTGCTGCGGCCACAACACGCGGTTGCTCCTGTGACCTCGGTTCCTGAACACAACCTTGAGCACTGGAATAGTGCGCTCCAAAGACTGCTCAATCCATGACGGTCACCCTCATTCTCATCGGGTTCGCTGGTCTTGCGCTGCTGTTCTTTCTCTGGATACGGGGCAAGGGTGTCGATGTGGTGGACGAAGCTAGCCTGAGTAGCCGGTTGAGCCCTCTGGATCTTGAAGCGTTCCGGAACCTGATCGACGAAGGCGAAGAGGAGTTTCTGCGGTCGAATCTGTCGCCGAGCGAATACCGAGTGTTGCGGCGAATGCGTCTGAGAACCGCTGTGGACTACGTAAGCGGGGTTTCCCACAACGCTGCAGTTCTTCTACAGTTTGGCCAAGCAGCGCGGCGGAGTCCCGACCCAGAGGTGGCCGAAGGGGGCCGTCGACTGGTCGACAGTGCGGTGGAACTCCGCTTGTACGCACTGCTCGCCATCTGCAAGCTCTATGTGCGAATCGCAGTGCCGGGAACAGCGCTCGAGCCAGTCGGCCTGGTCGACAACTACCAACGTTTAAGCGATCGGGCGGCGCTTCTCGGCCGCCTTCAAAATCCTGTCAAGCGCGGGTTGATCTCCAGCGCAATCTAGCTGCGGAAAGGCGGTAGGGTCAAGTTGCATTCCCCTCAGTTCACGGGATCGGTCCGTTCGGTTTTCGGAACAAGCGCGAGGTCTTTTCTTAGCTTGCCACAAAGACAGCTAGGATGGCCTCGCGCTGCGCAAGCAGCCCGGCTAAAGCCCGTGTCGAGTCTTCCCCCTCAAGAACACTCCATCACACGGGCTTTAGCTCTCTGAAACCGGGCGGCCTTGCTTCCGATCACCCCGAGGGCAGGCAAAACCTCGCATGAGACGGTGGCCCCGGCGGAGGGGGCGTGTCCGGTTTTCGGAACAGCCGGGGTATATCTAGGAGACCATCCGGAAATGACGCAGGGCGGCCCCTATGCATTCGAGGCCCCCGCGCACGGTTTCCGTGGCACCGCAGAGCCCGATGCGGAAGTGCTGGGGATGGTCAAAGAACTCGCCTGGGACCACGCTGGTTTCAAACTGATTTCGTAGCAGGGTCACAAAGTCGGCAGCGCTGCCGGCACGGAGACGTGGGAACACAACCGTGCCAAACTGGCTGGGCTCGCACTGGAGTTGGGGTTGACTGGCAAGAAATTCGTTTACGACGGCGCGGTTGGTTTCGAGCAAAGCGCGGGCACGACTGCGAATAAGGTCAAAGTGGTCGAGAGCGACCAAGGCCATACGCTCGGCTGGGTGCACGGGTGTGCCATAGGTGAAATCCACCAACTGCCAGATACGTTGCACGAGGTCCGGCTCGGCCAAAACCCAGCCACACCGAATCCCGCTTAGACCGTAGGCTTTGGTCAGGCTGCTGGTCACGACAAAGTTCGGGCCAAGGTGAAAGGACGAACGCCAGGGGTGGTCAAACAAGGTCTCCAGGTAGACTTCATCCACGAGCACGCGAGCACCCACCTTGGCCGCCATCTCCCCCACTTGCCGCAGGGTGTCATCGTCGGTCAGAGCGCTGCTGGGGTTGTGCAGGTTGCAGAGGATCACCAGGCGGACGTCGGGGGTGATGCGGCGTTCCAGTTCCCCCAGCCCCAGACGGAAACCGCGGTCGGCCCGCCGTTCGAAGCGGTGCACATTCGCTCCCAGGTGGTCGAGGATGGCGAGCAGAGGATCGTAGGTGGGTCGCTCCACGAGCACGCTGTCGCCGTGATGAATCAGGGCAGAGAGAGCCAGGAAATTGGCCATGGAGGCACCGAAGGTGTATACGACGCACTGCTCGGGGACCCCGGCCTTGGCGGCCAGCCGCTGCATCAGAGGAGCGTAACCGTAGGGACCGGTGCCGCCGATTTCCAGGTCATCTAGTTTCAGGGGTAACTCGGCAAGGGGATAGTCCAACACTCCGCTAACCGCCAGATTGAACCGCGCCTCGGAACACAACTTCGCCCACGCCATGTAGCGCGAGACCGCGTCGGTGTGCGAGCCGCTCATGCGGTCTCTCCGGGTCTGGGCAATGTACTACCAGCCCCTCTCCGGTCGCCGATTCTGCGGTGCCAAGCCCAATACACCGGAATTCCCGCCAGCAGCAGACCAAACCCAATGAGACTGTTCCGGGGATAGCGATAGAGCGAGTTGGCCACGACCCACCAGCATATCGCGATGAAGGCCAGGGTGGTTGCGGGATGGCCGGGGACGCGAAATCCGGAAGCCGCGGTCATCGCTCCGAGGGCGATGCGGCGGCGAAACACGAAGATCGTGGTCGCGGTCAGCCCGAAGAAGAGGAAATCCATCGAGACGACGTAGTTCAGGATCTGCTCGTAACGGCCAGAGAGGGCGATCACCATGGTCCAAAGGCTCTGGAGCAGGATGGCGACAACCGGGACGCGTGTGCGCGGATGCAGCCACGCTACGGCCCGGAAGAACAGGCCGTCGTGAGCCATGGCGAAATACACGCGCGGGGCTGTCAGGATCGACTGGCTGAGGAAGCCCAGGGTGGAGATGGTGATGGCTGCGGCCATGAAGGTTGCGCCGCCTGAGCCGAAGGCCAGGCGCATAACCGCGGTCGCGGGGGCGGTGGTCGCCGCCAGGGCCTGAGGACCGAGGACGCGCACGCAAACCCAGTTCACGGCGGTGTAGAGCAGCGCCACACCCAGAACCCCCAGCACCAGGCCGCGGGGCAGGTTACGGGCGGGGTCCTTGACTTCGGCGGCGATGAAGTTAGCGGTCTGCCATCCGCCGTAGGCAAACAGCACGGGGATCATGGCCGCGCCGAACGAGGAAAACGATGTCCCCGGACCCGAGGCGACGACGGCAGTAGCCCGGACCCCGGCCCGCGAGAACCCACAGACCACCAATGTAGCGATGGCCGCTATTTTCATGACCATCAGGACGCTTTGGGTTCGACCGCCGATCTTGACGCCCAGACAGTTGATCAGAGTCAAGATGGCGAGGGCGACGGTTGCCAGCAGCCAGTCGGGAGCTTGCCAGTTCGTGAGTTCGACGAAATACCGTGCGAAGGTAACGGCCACAGCGGCCATTCCCCCGGTCTGAATCACCAAGAGCAAGACCCAGCCATATAGGAATGCAATCGAGGGGTGGTATGCCTGACGCAGGTAGGCATATTGGCCTCCGACTTCGGGCAAGGTGGCGGCCAGCTCCGCCCAGATGAAGGCGCCGGCCAAGCCGATCAGTCCACCGAACACCCATGCCCCCAAGATGAGGGCGGGGGTATGCACTTGTCGAGCGACCACGTAGGGATTGATGAAAATGCCGGCTCCCACGATACCTCCCATGACCACCATGGCGGCGTCAAACAGGCTCAATTGCCGGACCAGGCTCGTTTTGGGATCGCGGGTGGGGTCCGCGGCTGGCAAGTCGCTCACGTTGTAGGGTTGACCCTGGTAAACCCGGAGTTACGCTTCGGGTCCGGGGCATTGTACACCCCGCAGACTTGATGCCCAGGCGCCCGAACGGACCGGCTCAAAACACCTGCTGGGCGCGGAAATTACTGCACACTTCGAATTTTTGGCTTATGCTAGCCCACGAGGCATTGACCCTATGCCCGGGCTTCGCTTGGGGTGTCGGAGACTACTGATGGCGCTGGTCTGCGCCGTAGTGTTCCTCAAGCCGGGCTACGGCGCCGGCAGCGGGACTGCGGCAACGCCTTCCGCGTCGGTGGTTGCTCGAACCTTTGTTTTTGCGTTTGTGGGCGGGTTTGTCCATCGCGATGATGCCCGGCATGCGGAGGTGCGGCTCATCCAGCGACTTCGCGAGCAGTATCCCAAGGACGTCGAGAGCCTCGTGTTTGAGAATCGCCGCTACCGGGACGCATACCGGATGATCCGGGAACAGCTGGATGCCGATCATGACGGCAAACTGTCCGATGAAGAGAAGCAGAAAGCTCGCATTCTGCTGTTCGGACATAGCTGGGGCGCATCGGCAGCAGTCTCGCTGGCGCGGAGCCTGGAGCGGGACGGGATCCCGGTTCTGCTGACCGCACAGGTGGACAGCGTCGCCAAGCGCGGTCAGAACGACGCCGTGATTCCGGCGAACGTCCGCCTAGCGGTGAATTTCTACCAGACGGCCGGACTGGTCCATGGGAGGACCAGGATCACGGCTGCGGATCCGACGCGCACCAAAATCCTTGGGAACTACCGCCTTTCCTACAACCAACCGCTGGTGGAGTGCCGGGACTATCCCTGGTATGACCGTATGTTCACACGGCCGCATACGGCGATCGAATGCGATCCGAATGTCTGGTCACAAATCGAATCGTTGGTGCGAAATCAACTGCCCGATCTCGGCGCGCAGGTGGCCAACGAGCCTTCGTCCGCTTCGGCGACAGCGACCGGGCATCGATAGGCCCAGTCGAAAATCTGCCACACTTACTTCACGGCAAATTCGTAAGAGCCGGAGCCAATCCGAACCACGTAGGAACCGGCCTCCCGCTTTGCATCCACTCGGTGTCCATCCTGAAGTACGTGGGCATTGGCTATGACCGGCAAGAACACCTGCGCGGTCGTGTTGGCTGGGATAGTGACCTTCATTGAAAAAGGCCCCGCGGGAGTCCCGCTCCAATCGCTGACGATGTTGCCGTATACAGAGTGGTACTCGCCGCGCGCATGGCTGACGCGTGCATCGAGATGGGGATGGACGACGATTTCGTGGTAACCGGGGGCGGACACGTCGGTGTCGATGCCGACCACGGAGCGATACACCCACGCCACCACCGATCCGAACGCGTAATGATTGTAAGAGTTCATCGCGGGGTCACCGGTGTCTCCGTTCCAGCGTTCCCACCAAGTTGTGGCGCCCTTGGAGAGCATGTAGCCCCAGGATGGATAAGTGTCGTTGAGGAGCAAGCGATAGGCAACGTCGGCGCGGTCATGATTGGCGAGGGTGAACAGAAGGAAGGGCGTGCCGAGAAAACCGGTGGAGAGATGCCCGTTGCGCGCCTCGATGTCCTTTACAAGGTTGGTCACCATTGCGGATTCAAGTGCAGGCGGCGCCATCTTGGAGTAGAGGGTGACGACGTAGGATGTCTGCGTGCCGCCCTCGACTTCGCCGTTGTCCTTTATATAGGCCTTCTGGTAGGCCTTGCGGATGCTGTCGACGACTTCGGCGTAGTGCTTGGCGTCGGATTCTTTGCCGACCGCGTAGGCCATCTGCGACATCATGTTCGCGATGAGCGCCCAGTAAGCGGTGGCCAGCAGGTCCTTGTTTGTGTGCTCGTCGGGCGCGAGCCAGTCAGCGAAGTTTGGGCCCACTCCCTTCTTGCGGACGAAATCAGGATTGGCATTCTGGATGAAACTCATCCAGCGTTGCATAGCGGCCCAGTTCTGCTGGATGATTTCTTTGTCGCCGTATTGCAGCCATGCGGTCCAGGGGATGATGACGCCGGCGTCACCCCAACCGGGAGCGCCTTCGCTGCCGAAGGGGCGCAAGACGTCGGGAGAGACGTTGGTGAACGCGCCTTCCGAGGTCTGCGCGTCGACGACGTCGTCCATGAATTTGTGGGTGAAGGCGGCGATGTCGAAGTTGTAGCTCCCGGTGCGCCAGAAGACGCCAGCATCACCCATCCAGCCGAGGCGTTCGTCGCGCTGGGGACAGTCGGTGGGAATGCTGAGGAAGTTGCCACGCTGCCCCCAGATTCCGATGGACCACATGCGATTCACCAGATCACTGGAAGTAGCGAGCGTGGCCTGGGGTTCGCCGCTGACGCTGCTGACGACGTCTCCGGTGATGGCCGCTGCGGTGGGAACACCCGGATAGCCGGTGACTTCCACATAGCGGAATCCGTGAAAGGTGAAGTGCGGGGTGTAGGTTTCTTCGCCTTCACCGCGCAGGATGAAGGTATCGGTGGCATCGGCGTTGCGGAGGTTCTCGCGATAGATGGTGCCGTCGGGATTCAGGATTTCGGCAAAACGAAGTCGGATCGCGGTTCCGGTCGGGCCAGTCGCTTTCAGCGTGACCCAGCCGACCATGTTCTGGCCCATATCGAAGATGTAGGCGCCATGGGCAGAAGCTGTGACGCTCTTGGGGGAGAGAGTTTCGGTGACGCGGGCGGGGGCTGAGATCTGGCTGGATAGCGAGATTGACGGAGCTTCGGCGAGGGTAACCGCACTCCAACGGCTGTCGTCGAAGGTGACCTGGTTCCAACCGGGTTGACGGAGACGGGCATCGTAGTACTCGCCTGCATAGATCTCCGAGCGCAGGATGGCGGAGGCGGAGCCTTTCCAGGTGTCGTCGGTGACGACGGCATCGCGCGAGCCGTCGCTGTACACGATCTCGAGTTGCGCTAGCAGGCGGGTGGGAGGAGGCAAAAAGAAGTACGCTCTTCCTTCCCAGGTGAGGCCGCTGCCAAACCATCCGTCGCCGAGGATGGCACCAATCGCGTTCTGGCCAGTGGCGAGCCATTCGGTCACGTCGTAGGTCTGGTACAAGACGCGCTTGGCGTAGTCGGTGAAGTCCGGCGTTAAGACGTCATTGCCGACCCGGTTGCCGTTGAGAAAGATGCGGTAGCTGCCCAGAGAGGTCACATACAGTCGCGCGCTCTTTACTTGTTTCAAAAGGGTGAAGGGATGTCGCAGAAGAGCGGCGGGCTGCGGGAGAGGCGGGGCGGTTCCGAGGCGCCTGTCGGTCAGGTCGCCGACGACATTCGCGGGTTGCCAGGCGGAATCGCTGGCCAGTTTGGCCTGCCAGCCGGCATCGGTAGATACTCGAGTAACGGCTCCATCTTGACGCACGATGCGCAGCAGCCCGGCCAGGGCCGCCTTCATGGTCTTCGAGCCGGCATCGGGTCCAAAGGCATTTGGCTCGGCCACCGTTACAGTCACTTCGATTGAGTTCTTCCCGACCATGAGTTGTTCGGCAATGTCTTCGCGATCGAACTCATTCCATCGCCGTTTCGATCCGGTTTCGTGCCCGTTGAGCGTGGCCACGAAGCCACCGCGGGAAAGCAGGAAGAGGGCCGCCTCGCGCGGCTTTTCGGAAACGTCGACGTCAAGGCGGAACACGGCCACCGTCTTCGGAGTCATGGCCTGCGCATCCTGGCCGGCAACCCAGATCCATCGGATGCCCGCCCGGTCGACGTCCTCCTGTGGATTCTTCCAGGAGATCCATTTCGCCTTCCAATCGTTTTTGTTCAGGAGTCCAGTTTCCCACCAGGCATTTTCGGGGGAAACGGACGCATGGCCGCTCGCGTCCCAGACGCGCACGTTCCAGAAGTAGCGTTTTCGCGGCTCCAGCGCCGGGCCGCCGTAGGCGATTCCTACAGATTCCGCCGAGGTGATTTTGCCGCTGTCCCAGACGTCGGCCCGGCCTGCGTTCAGCGCTTCCGGAGTGCTGGCAACGAGGATCTGATAGGCGCTCTGCCGCCAATCGCGCTCGGAGTTATCGCTCTGCCACGAGAGGCGTGGCGTGGCGACATCGATCCCAAGGGGGTTCTCGACGTACTCAGAACGAAGGCGAACCGGGGCGGCATACGCAGCCGCCGTCAACAGCGTGGAAACCAGCAGCACGCAAACGATACGAACTCGTGTCACAGTGTTCCTCCTCGTGCCTAACTGCGTCAGACCCTCGGCGATCGGGCAGGGTTAATTGCCCACTGCCAGGAGGCGATCGAGCTTGAGTTCCCGGGTAAGTTCAATCTGTTGCGACGAGCTTCCAACCCCGACCGTGAAGGTGCCTGGGTTGGCGCGCCATTGTTTTGCCTGGACGTCGTAGTAACAGAACGAGCGAGCGTCAAGTGGCACAGTCACTTTCTGCGTCTCGCCTGGATGCAGGGTTATCTTCGCGAATCCCTTGAGCTCTTTGGGGGGACGCGGGACGCTGGCGTGACGGTCTGAAATGTAGACCTCGCTGACGGCGGCTCCAGGACGAAGGCCCGTGTTGGTTACCGTGAACGAGACCTGGTATAGGGGGCCGGATGGGTCGTTTGACGAAGAGACCGCAGTCGCCGTCACCTCCAGGTCGCTGTACTTGAAGGTCGTGTACGACAGACCAAAACCGAAGGGAAACTGGGGCAAGACGCGTTTCTGCTCATATCCACGATAGCCGACGAAGACGCCTTCCTTATACTCGACTCGCTTCGAGCCTGGCGACGGATAGTAGTTCTCATGAGTGGGGTTGTCTTCCCAGCGGCGTTCAACCGTGATGGGCAAGTGACCCGAAGGATTCACGTCTCCGAACAGAATCTCGGCCAGGGCGGTGCCGCCATTTTCCCCGGGGTACCAGGCCTCAATGAGCGCGGGCACGCGATCGAGCCAGCCACGGGTATCGACGCCACCACCGGACGTAACCACTACGACGGTGTTTTTGTTCAGAGCCGTGAGTTCCCGGATCAATTCGGCTTGACCGAAGGGGAGGGCGAAGGTGCGGTCGGCGCCCTCGGACTCGCTGTCGGGGTCGAAGCCTGCGGCCATGACGACCACGTCGCTCGTGGCGGCGATTTTCTTGGCATAGTCACTGACCAGTCTGCGCTGATAGGCGATGCCGACGCGCAGGCGTCCACCCACGAACGAGTTCCTGGAGACCTCGGCCACGATCTTGTGCGGTCCGGCGGCGAGATCCAGAATGGCAGAGTCTTCCATGGCTTTGGCGAATTCCCAGTCATCGATGATGAGCTTGTCGTCGACGTAAACCCGGAAGCCGGAACCTTCGCCGAATCCCTGCGCGACTAATTCGTAGGGGCCGGATTCGGCGGCGACGTAGTATCCGCTCCAGCGTTTCGAAAAGGGTTTTGGTTTTGCCGAGAGCAGACTCTGCAGGTCTTCGGCTCCGCCGAGAAGGTCTTGCCAGGCGGTGCCTGCTTCGTTGATGTGCGGCACGATCTGCTGGGCTGCGGGAGTGCCCGACAAGTTGGCGTTTTCGAATACTTCGAGGGAGACTCCGGCTTGGCCGCCCTGAAGCACGGTCACAAAGTGAGTGGCAGCGGCGAGTTGCTTCGCAGTGGGCAGGCCCCGGTCGTAGAACACAGTTCCGCCGGTGCCGACAAACTGGCTGAGCCCTTGCAGAATGCTCACGGCAGTGAACGAAGCCACGCCCGCGCTGCCACCGGCGACGGTCTGAGCCGGATAGGCGTCTGGCCCCACGACCAGCACGGACCTTGTTTTCTGCTTATCGAGCGGGAGGAGATTGCCGTCGTTCTTGAGCAGGACCATGCTTTCGCGCGCGGCGGCGAGGGCCAGTTCATGGTTGGGCTGGCTAAATTTGGAAACAGACAGATCGGCCTGATCGCGGTCCAACCAGCCGAAGTGTGCGGCCGTTTGCAGGATATGGCGGACTTTTTCGTCGATCGTAGCCTGGCTGACCCTGCCGTCGCGAACCGCAGAAATAAGGTTGGCGCGGTTCATAAACTTGCCGTCCGGCATTTCAAGATCAAGGCCGCCGTTGGCGGCGGCGACCGCATCGTAGGTGGCGACCCAATCGGACATCATGACGCCATCAAATCCCCATTGCTTGCGCAGCACGTCAGAATTGAAATAGCCGTTCTGCGTCATGTGCTCGCCGTTGACGAGGTTGTAGGAGTCCATGAACGCGCCGACATGGGCCTGTTTGACAGCGGCTTCGAAGGCCGGCAGATAGATTTCGCGCAAGCTGCGCTCGTCGATTACGGAATCGGAGTTGTGGCGGTCGAACTCGGAATTGTTGCCGAGAAAATGCTTGATGGTCGCGCTCACACCCTGCGACTGCATACCCCGGATGTAGCCGACCGCGATCGCGGAAGCGAGGAACGGGTCCTCGCCGAAGTATTCGAAGTTACGGCCGTTAAGCGGAGAGCGGTAGATGTTCACGCCGGGCCCGAGCATGAAATGAATGCCGCGCGCCCGGGCGTCTTTGCCGATGCCTTCCCCAACGCGTTGCGCCAAATCGGGGTTCCAGGTAGCGGCCAGTCCGATGCCGGCAGCGTATGTGGTCGAGGGGAGCCCCGCGTTGCTGCGGGCTCCGTAGGGGCCATCGGACATTTCGAAAGCGGGAAGATCGAGCCCGGGCATTGCCCGGATGGCGAAGCCGGTGCCGCCGATGTAGTCGATCTTTTCCTCGAGCGTCATTTTGCCGAGGATCGATTCGATCCGGCTGGCGGAACTCGCGCTGGGGGATGGCGGGGTCTGCGCACGCACCGGCCGCGAGGCTGCCAACAACACGAACAGGATCAGAACGCGTTTCATAACTGATTCCTCGAATCGAGGAACGCGAACCTCAGCGGCTAAAGCCCGACGTTCTTGTGGCGAGATGGCACGACTGAAGTCATGGCCTTCCCAAGCCGGTTTTCGGGTAGCTCGTGCTGGCTTCCGCATCGCGTGATTCCTTTCCCCTGCCCAAATTTCCGTTCCGCCGGATTACCTCGGACTCGGTTGTTCGGCGCGAACAATCTGGACCGGCCCCAGAAGTCCTGAAGGCAGCAATGGCGCGTCGGCCTTGTAGAACTTCGGCGAGGTAAAGGTGTAGGTCTTGGTGACGTTGGGCTGGCGATCGCCGATGATGCGATTTGTCCACGCATTCGTGACTTTGACCTCTACGACGTTGTCGCCTGTTTTCAGCGCGGCCGTCGCGTCCACGCGATAGGGCGTCTTCCACACGATGCCGAGCGCTTTACCGTTGACCGAAACTTCGGCCAAGTTCTTGACACTTCCGAGGTCGATCCACAGATGCGCGTGAGGTTTGAACCAGTCGGCTGCGGCGTGGAGTGTCTTGGTGTACGTGGCGGTGCCAGAGAAATACTTTACGCCTTCGTCGGTGCTCTCGTGCCAGGACGCGAGTTCGTCGAGAGTAGTCTTCGGCGGCGCGCCCCGATCAGCTTGGAAGCGAACTTCCCAGGAGCCGTCCACTGTGGCCAGGGTGCTTTCGCTCTGCTTCGGCAGAGAGCGCAGCGACGTTTTTGCTGCTTTGCGAAAGACGACGAAGACAGTCCCCCAAGGCTCGAGTTGCAACGGGACGGTGGTGCGACCGTTGGTGGTATTGTAGGAGACGGGCTCGATCTTACCAGTGTCGGCATGCCAGAGTTCGGCCTCCTTCCCGCTCACCCGGAAGCTCGCGTCGAACGACTCGTTGCGATCATTGCGGTTGTCAACGAAGTAGAGATCGCCATCACTCAGTTGGCGATGAACGAAGAGCAGGCTGGAATCGGGACTGGATTTCGTGTACTCAAAGTCAGGCGCGACCTCGAGAACTTGCAGCACGTCTTCGGGCTTCTGGCTTCCGAAGACTTTACCTTTGCCGGTGCTGGTAACGCCGGTGCCCGACCCCCAAAGCTTGTCGGCAAGGGCGTGGAATTCGGCTTCGTCATCACTGAGGCTGGGGGTGGTTTCGGGCTTGGGGCCTGCCACCACCGCGCCCGCTTCGACCAAGTCACCGATCTTGCGCAACACCGGGAGGGACATCAGTTTGCTACGCGGATCGAGCGCCAGCAGACGATAAGTCATGCCGCTCGGCGCGGTCAGCTTGCCGGCGGATGCAGAAAATCGATGTATCAGGGTGTCGGCGTTGACGTAGTCGAAGTTGTAGCTGGAGGGCAGGTCGGGGAAGTGATCGCGATATACAGCCGTTAGGTTGGAATCTTCGCCGTAGAAATAGACGACATCGGCGGCGAACTGACCCTGCTGCAGCAGGTAGCAACTGCGCGCCAGGTAGGAAATCCATGGCTGGGCTAGTTCGGCCCAAGTCTCGTTCCGGGTGAACCATTGGCCGAACGGTCCGAGGGACAGGCCCGGCTTGCGATCGAGCAACGGTTGGTGGACGGAGGTGTGAATGACGAAGCGGTTGAGGCCCATCGCCATTTCTTTGTCCGCCGTCGGTTTCAGCGTCGCCGGCGACCACGCCCAGGCACCGGAGGAGGCGGTCATGGATTCGGCCGCCACCAGATTCTGGCCGTAGATATGCGCAACCGAAGCGGATTCACGAATATCGGCGTCATAGCCATACAGTTCTTTGTTGACGCCCGGCTTTTGCGTCCACATGGCCGACATGGGAACGTCGTTGCTGCGCTTGACCTCCATCCCATCGCCGATGAAGGCGCGACCTTCTTCGTGGGATTCGCCGTAGTGGCCCATGCCGCGCTGGTGCAGGATGTCAGTAATCTGGTCGTAGTGATATTCCGCCAGCAGATCACCGAGAGTTTTGCGGAAATCCCAAAGGAAGCGGTCGCTGTATTGGGAGCTTTCGATGACCCGGCCGGTGAGCACGGGGAGCCAGGGACGCGGATCATAGCCGCGACGCTTGGTAAACTCGGCGACCATGTCATCGGTCCAGTTGGCGGTGCCGGCTTCCCAACTATCGTTGATGACGTAACGCAACCCCTGCTTGCCCATCAGTGGTCCGACCGCGTTCTGGTAGTTGTCAAGGTAGGTATTCATGTACTCCTTGACGTCTTCGCGGCTTAGCTTGTCGACTTCAAGTCCGGTGCCTTCGGGGGAGGCGGGATGGTTGGTGACGCCAGTGAGCGAGTAACCGAAGCGCAGGACGACCCAGCGGCCCGCTGGCGGGGTCCAATCGAGTGCTCCGTCCGGACGCATTTTGGAGGTGAGGTCGATAATATCGTTCTTTTTGATGGCGTCACGGGCTGCGACGGGAGGAGTCGGAAAAGGATCAAGGCTGATCAGGTTCGCAAAACCCGCTTTTTCTTCAAAACGGCTGACTCGGGCAGCAGGATGCAACACGAGTTCTGAAATTTGATACGCGGTCGGCGACGGGGGCATCTTGAAGTCGAAGTCGGTATCGAATTCGAGGCCGAAGCTGGGTGGTTTCGGCGGCGCTGTGGTGAAACTTACCCGGAAAAAACGAGCTGTCGTTGCCGGGAAGGCGATGGTGTGCTCGATGCCGCCGTCGCCTGGAATAGAAGCCAGTTTTCGAAACGTCTGACCGTCGTCGCTGTCTTCCACATCCGCCACCGAAGGAGCAGCCCCGAACATATTCATGCTGGCTGCTGCGGGGTCGTTTAAGACCAGGGTAACCGCGTGCATGGTCTGCGGCGATCGAAACTCGTACTGAATCCAGGCCTGCTGGCCCACTGGAGCTTTGGGAAGAGGAGTGGACTTGACGAGGTCGCCATCGGAAAGGAGGTCAAAATCGACGCTGCCGCTGCTTGCAGTCATCTTCGGCTGAAGCTCGGCTACCGGAACGTCACTGTCGGGGGCGCGATACGCAATGACGGCGCTGTCAGAATAAAACGCAGGCGGCTCTGCCGATTCCTGGCCGCTCATGGCAGCCAGAAAATCGAAAATGGGGATGTTCTGAAAAGGCCCGCTCACCGTCGGCGGCTTGGGCAAAACACCGTGAAAGGGCTTCCCGCCCTCCACCCTGGTTTCACTCCATACAACTTTTTTCATCCCTTGACTCGGCTTCACCCAGGGCCCGCCCGATTCGCTCCAGCCTGGGGAACCGGCGATCGCCTCTTCCAGGCCCAGTTGATCGGCGAGGGTGGTGGCAAATCGAAACGCCTCTTTCCACTCCGGGGTCATGTAGACGAGGCGCTGGTCAACGAATTTGGGCGTGTTGAGGGCGGCGTCGAAATTCTGAAAGCCGCCGATGCCTACGCGATGCATCCATTCCAGGTCGAGCTTGATGCCTTCCTTGGTGATGTTGCCGTTCATCCAATGCCACCAGACGCGGGGCTTGGCGGAGTTGGGAGGAGTCTGGAACCCATGCTCGAGTGAGTCTCCGGAAGTTTGCGCGGTAGCAGCCAAGCTCATCAGCAACAGTGCAACTGCAACCACTCGAAGCAAAGAATTGCGAGGCTGAATCATGTCCAATCGTCTCCCGACCGAGTTGTCGTTTCGCGATCTTCGATTCACAAGGGCTAGAGGCACTGCCGTCCCTCTCAAGAAAACGAAACCCCTCCAGAGGAAAACCGTGGGATGGTCACACCCCGAAGACTCGAGAGTCAATCGGCAACCGGGGATTGGCATGCGTTTCGCTATGAGAAAGGGCCCGCTACGGTACCAGCCAACCACTCGAAGGCTCGGCCAGCGCGAAATCCCACATCAGTGACTTGGGCCCGGCCCACTCCACGAAGGTCGTTGGGATCGGTGCCCGTTTTGCAGAGTAGAACGGCTCGAGGGCCCAACCGGAGAAGTCCAGAGCCCGGGCAAGTGTCTCAACCAACGTGGATACAGTCCATTCCCAGCAAACCTGCGAGCTTCTTGAGCTTGCCGGAGAGATGCCCCACCCCGACGGCACAGTGATGCGCCGGCCCGTGTGTATTCCATTCGTTCATGAAGCGCCGGGCACCGATCGAGAAACGGTAGCGACTGTTTGTATTTCCGATCTCGAGGATCGGTCCGGCGACAGACTCTCCCTCTGCCACCAGAAGTTGCAACCGGCCATCGACGGTTTGAACCACAGACAACAGGGTGACCGGCCCGCGTTTCACCGACATCTCCACCGAGAGGCCGCGGCCAAGCTTGCCGTGATACACGGTGAGGGGGCGTACTTTGGTCTTTCCTTCGGAGATCGTGAGGTGTCCGGGCCCATCGTGGCCCATGAGGACCACATCGTCGTTGTAGTCGACGGCGTAGTACTCGGTGAAGGAACCGCCGGCGCCGAAGGAGTCCATGATCTTCATGGCTTGGGCGTTTTTGATTTCGTACTCGCCGGCAACCGGAATTCCGCGAGCGGTCAGAAGGCTTGTGCCGAGGATAATCGAGTTGATGACGTCCTCGTTTTCGGGGTTTCCTGTGCCCTGATGGTAGTAGGCGAGGGACCCGAGTTTGTGAGTCTCAACCAGTCGGTCGAGCGCGAGCGAAGTTCGGGCGGCCCGCTCCAGTTCCTCGGGCGGGCAATCGGGCTGCACGTCCATGGACTGGTGAAATACGGCGACTCGTTTTTTGACTTCGGGCTCGCGGACTTCGCGGCGCAAGGCCGCGAGTGCCTCCACTTCCAGTATCTCGACGTGTCCGCCGAAGTAGGCGCACTGCTGGGTGAGGTCGGAGTAGATGTCGAGCATCCCACCGTAGTAGTGGCCCATGACACCGAGGCGATTGTGTTCCATGATGTGGGCGACCCGCGCGGCGTCGATCCATTCTGCAATCTCGGTCCAGGCCAGGGGATCGTTCTCGAGCATGCCGGTGACCTGAAAAAATGGAATGCGGCATCGCTTGAAGACGTTGGCGATCTCCGGCACTGGACAGGCCTGGCAAAAGGCCAGCCATTCGCCCGTCATCTTCGTGCGGTCGCCGAGACGGTTGAAGGCGGCGTAGTCGATGGCGGCCGCAGGCGACAGGTTGAGGATGATGACCGGCACTTTGGCGCGGCGCACGACGGGTAGGACGGTGGAGGAAAGAGCGTAGGTGGTGACATAGAGGAAAATCAGATCGACGTCGGCACGGCGAAATTCATGTCCCGCGGTGAGAGCTTTCTCTGGGGTATCGATCAAACCGAGATTGACAACCTGAACGCCGGAGCGTTCGAGTCGGCCGGCGACTTGCTCGGTGTATCCGCGTAGGCGTTGTTCCAAGCCCTGGAATTGCGGCCAGTAGGCGTCGAGGCCGATGCCGAAAACGCCCACTTTCAGCCGGTTGTTCGAGTCCGTTACAGGCATGAGGTAACCCCTGCTTCTCAATGGTTCGCTAGTCAAGATTGCCGTGGCGTCAAATCCGGACTGGGCTGGTCAGCATACTCAGCGCCACGGGCGGGTGGCAAGCGCCGCTGTCGGCGCAGCGGTTGTTCTGCACTGCGAAAAGGCCGGGGGGGCAACCGGTATCGGGGTGCCGGAGGGGCCGTGGTTAGGGCCCACGCTTGGGTTCGCGGTCCGCCTGCGCTGGCAGCCGATCGGAAGCGGGATCGAGGATGTTTTTCACAGCAAAACACTCAGGCTCTGGCGATTGCCATTGACGCTTGCGGTCAGCGGGTGTGAGCATTCTGCGGGCGCACGCTCTAGAAATGGAACTCGCTTCGTTTCGGAGGACTGGCATGACTCCCTCGTCTCGGTGGCACGCTTTCACCATACTTGTGCTCGGTCTGATGTTGGCAAGCTCGGCACCAGCCGAGGACCAGCCGGTTAAGTTAGAGGTCCATTGGGACAAAGTGGTGCGCGTCTCCCAGACCGCAACCACCTTGCAGGTGGTGGTGAACCCACCGCTGCGACGCGGGACTCCGGTCCACGACAATGCTTATAAAGCGGTTCACGATCTGGGGGCCGACTACGTCCGTTACGTTCCCTGGCTGCCGTACCCGAAGCTGGGAGTGGCTGAACTCGAACCGGCGCGGGACGGCAAAACATCGTGGGATTTTTCAGTGATCGATCCGATGACCATCGATTTTCTGGAGGCCACCAAGGGTCATTCCGTCATTCTGAATTTCAGCACTATTCCGCAGTGGATGTACAAGTCGGATAAACCCAACGCCTATCCCGCCGACCCCGATCAGGTCACCTGGGACTATGAGCAGGGGACGGAGCTGCGCGACCCCAGTTGCAAGGAGGTCGCCGACTATTACGCCCGGCTCATCGGCTGGTACACGCAGGGTGGATTCACCGATGAACTCGGCAAGCGGCACGAATCGGGGTACCACTATTCCGTCCCCTACTGGGAGGTGCTGAACGAGGTTGAGTTCGAGCACCACATCTCGCCGGAGACTTACACCAAACTGTATGACGAAGTGGTGACGGCGATGAAGGGCGTGCAGCCCGATCTGAAATTTGTCGGGCTGGCGCTGGCATTTACCACCAAGCCGGAGTACTTCGAGTATTTCCTCGACCACAAGAACCACAAGCCGGGGATTCCATTGGACTTCATTTCGTATCACTTTTACGCGGTCCCGACGCCGGATCAGACTCCGGAAATCGAGCAGTTCACCTATTTTGACCAAGCCGATGGGTTCCTGAAGACGGTGCGCTATGTGGAAGCGATCCGGCAGCGGCTTTCGCCGGAGACGAAAACCACGATTGACGAACTGGGCGTGATTTCCGCGGACGACATCTCGCAGGGCGACCCCGGGCACGTAGCGCAACCGATTCCGACGTCTTACTGGAATCTCGCCGGCGCTCTGTATGCTTATCTGGTCGGCGAGATGACGAAGATTGGGATTGACGTTGCAGGCGAATCGCAACTGGTTGGTTACCCGACGCAGTTTCCTAGCGTGTCGATGGTGGATTGGAATGACGGCAAGCCGAACGCGCGGTTCTGGGTACTGAAACTGTTGCATGACAGCTTTGGGGCCGGCGACAAGGTGGTAGAGATTGCGCCAGCTGGGTCGAATCATCCGTATGTTTACTCGCTGGCGTTCTCGACACGGGATGGCAAACGGCGGGTGCTGCTGGTCAATAAGAGGGACCGAGCTTTCGACGTTTCGATTCCGGGTGCCAGCGGAGGGAAGGAAGATTATGTGGACCAAACCACGACGCTCCAGCCGCCAGCTTCCAAAAAGCTGGAGAGCGACACGATTAAGCTGAGTGGGCTGGCGGTGAAAGTGGTGACACTTCCGTAAGCGGCACTGAGGGAACGAATGGAGCGGACTGGGCCGTGACGATGGGCGAGTACCTACTGCGCATTCGAGTCCAATTCCTGCTTGGTCACCTCAGTTGGGGAAAAGACTTTTTCGATTAGTTTCTGCTGGTTGAACTGGTGATGCAAGCGACGAAACTCGGTAAGCGCTTTTTGCTGCTCCGCGTCGTTGCCCACAGCCTTCTGTACTTGCGCAAGGCGATACCAAGCGACCTCGTCTTCCGCTTCTAGCGCGATAGCCTTTTGCAGATGAGGTAAGGCCTGCTCGGGCTTCTGCTCTGCGATCAGAACCGCCGCCAGCCCCAAATGGGCTTCTTCAAACTCAGGGTAGTGGGTGAGAGCGAGTTGGAAAAATTTCTGCGCTGCGTCCAGTTCTCCGGCCTTCCGATGGGCCTCGCCGATTTCGTAAGCAGCGTTCGAGTTCGAGGGGTCGAGATCCAGTTCTTTCTGGAATTCCGTCAGTGCCTCGGCGGCATCGTCGGCGGAGTTGGCTCTCTGTGATTCCGCAAGCAAGGCGCGCCCGAGGCGGTAATGAATACCCGGCCTTCTTGGGTCGAGCTTCAGGACCTCGCGGTATTCGCTGACGGCGATGCTGTTGCCCTGGCTTTCGTAGGCTTCCGCCATTGCCTGGTGCCGCCAACTTGAGTTGGGCGCAACCTTGGCTAAGGTTTCCATGGTGAGATAAGCGAAGTTTCCGTATATCCGGCCGCTGTGGTAGAGGACCTCGGGGTCGTCGGGGTAAAGCTTGTCCAATTCGAGGGCCACCTCGACGGCTTTGTTGTTCTGCTGCAAACCGGTGTAGGCCCTCTCCAGATGAAGACCGCACATGCGCTTGGTCTCCGGATCACCGGACCGGCGAAATCCCTTCTCCAACCCGGGCAAGGCCTCGCGATAGTGCCCCAGTTCCGACAGTGACATGGCTAGAAGACTATCCGTCCTGGTCAGGCCCGGCTTGAGCTTCAGGGCCTGGCGCAGGGCCGGCTCGGCTTGGTCAAATTTTCCTTCTTGAAAATAGATCAGGCCCAGGTTGGCATGCACTTCGGCGACCCCGGGTTCCAGATCGCGCAGTTTTTCGTAGGCCTTCTGCGCATCCTCGAAGCGGCCTGCGGCGAGCGCGCTTTGCCCTTCCTCGGCGTAGCGTTGGCTGGCGCTGCCACCAGAGGGTTGCCCGAAGGCGCTGAGCGCCATAAGGCAGAGGCAGACTGCCCCCAGACAGGCATTGCTGGCTGCCGCAATCATTTCTGCAGTTTACCTCACGAAAACCGGATGCTGAGGGGTATGCCCATCGGGCAGGTGGTGAAGTGGTCGCGTGTGAGCGAATCGGCATAGGGGGACGGGTCGCCCCGCCTCCCCTGCCACACCACCGGACATGCGGGTCCGCATCCGGCGGTTCGGCGGCTTAAGCGGACCGCAGGATCATGGGCGGAAGTCCGAGCTGGGCAAAGTAAGCATTCGGCAAAGCGATGGTCAAGGCGGGCGAGTTGGCGAGGCGCCACGGGCCGTGGGGACTCCCAGCGGTTTGCGCCGCCAGGTCTTTGCCCACTCCCCGTTTGCGAAGTTCGCGAAATCGCGTTCGACCCTGCTTCCATTGCTTCCACACTGCCGACCGGAGTCGACGGCGTAGCCACGTTTCAAGGCGTTGCAATACCGAAGGCGTTTGACAGTCGCCGAAGTAGCCCAGCCATCCCCGCAAATAAGTCGTGATCTGTTTGACCATCTGCGTGAGGCTGATGCCTCGGGTTCTCCGCGATTGTTCTCGAATCCGTGCCTTAAAGCGAGCGATTGCCTTGGGGGCGATCCGCCTCCTCGGTGCTCGGTCCGAGGTAAAACTGAATCCGAGAAACTTTCTCCGCCCCGGTCGGGCTACGGCGCTCTTCGCCTGATTCACCTTGAGCTGGAGTCGGTGCGTGATGAAGCGCGTAACGCTCTCCATCACTCGTTGCCCCGCTCGTTCGCTGCCAACGTAGATGTTACAGTCGTCGGCGTACCGTACGAAACGGTGGCCTCGCCGTTCCAGCTCCCGGTCCAGTTCGTCCAGTACCAGGTTACTGAGCAACGGTGAAAGCGGACCGCCCTGAGGCGTCCCCTCATCCACCGGACTCACCAACCCATCCTCCATCACACCGGCCTCCAGAAATGCCCGGACCAATTTGAGCATTCGCTGGTCGGCCACGCGTGCCGCTACCGCCGCCATCAGGCGGTCGTGGTTGACTCGATCGAAGAATTTTTCCAAGTCGAGGTCAATCACCCAACCGTATCCTTCGGCAATATATTGCTGTGCCTCGTGTACGGCTTGCTGCGCACTGCGCCCCGGTCGAAAACCGTGGCTGTGATCGGAGAACGTCGGGTCCCAGCGCTTCTGCAGAACCTGCAGCACCGCCTGCTGGACAAACCGGTCCAGCACACAAGGAATGCCCAATTTCCGCACTCCCCGACCATCCGGCTTCGGAATTTCCGCTCGCCGTACCGGTTGCGGCTGATAGGTCCCGTTTCGCAGCTGTTCCCCGATCTCTAGCCCATGCTGCTTCAGGTATTCCGGTAATTCGTCGACGGTCATCCCCTCCACTCCCGGACTCCCTTTATTCGCCTTGACTCGCTGTAATGCCTGCTTGCAGTTTTCCAGCTCACAGACTTCTTCCATCAGTCGTTCGGTTCCAGCCAGGCTTTCGGACTGGCGCTTCGCCATGTGCGTTTCGGTCCCTTGCTCCGTGGCCTTCGGAGCATCACTCCTACCTTCCACCGGAAAGGCCAGCACCTCTTGTTCGGGCCGGTTTTTCTGCCGCCGTCCGCTCATGAGTCGCGCCGCCTACTTGCCCTTTCCTTTATTCCCCTTGCGGGGTACCGTTCGGGCCTTCGATCACCGTTGCCGGCTCGGCCTATCTTGTTGGCTCCGCCTTTCGGCATTGGAGTGCCTCACTAGCTTTGCCGACTGCATGACCTACTTTGCCCTCTGCTGACTTCTGTGGCACGGTCAGGGTGAATCTCTTCATCCTCAGTCACGTTGTGTGACATGCCGCAGATCTCCCGAGGTAAGTTCGACCACCTTCGACGCGCAACCGCCGGATTTACCACCACTGAGCTTGATGGATATGGGCTTCGCAGTCATATGCCCGCTCGCCCGCCACCGTAGGCCTCGTATCCGGTTCTTGTTCATCGGCTCACGCCTTTGCTCTGCGCTTCTTTCAGGCCTCGCCTCGCGGCGAGTGTTATTTCACCCTTGCGCTTTGCTATGACTTCACCTCCATCAGGCTGTCAAAGGGACTTTCACCCTCAAGTTGTCGAACATGCTCGGCACACATAAAAAACCCGCCAGGCCGAAGCCTGGCGGATGACAAGAAGAAACCAGCGCCCGTTAGAAGGTGAGCTTTCCGCCCAGCTGGACAACCCGCGAGGCCCGGGCATTTGTAACCACCCCGAAAGCCTGCGCCCCGGTGCTGGAAACGTTGGTTGACACCGGGTTTTGTCCTGGTCCAACGCTGGGATTGGTAAGGTCCAATCCGTATTGGGTATGGTTGAACGCGTTGAACGCTTCGACCCGGAACTGGAATGCCACTCGTTCGGTGAACTGGAACGTCTTGCCGATGTTCATGTCCCAATTGTTGATTCCCGGGTTGGTGAGGATATTCCGCCCGCTGTTACCCAACTGGGTGTACAACGGGGCGGTAAAGCACGCGGTGTTGAACCAGTGCGTAAGCGTCTTGGGACCGCTGTTCGGATTGCAGCCGGGAACAAGGTTAGCGCGCTGATTAAAAATATCGTTCCCCGAGAAATCAAAATTACCCGTAGCCGAGAAGGGGAACCCTTTCTGCATAGTGACCACGCCACCGACCTGCCATCCACCGACCAAGATATCGGCCGCGCGGTTCAGGCCGCCGCCGAAGTGCTTACCGCGCCCAAGTGGCAAGCTGTAAACGTAACTGGCCACAAAGCGATGGCGGACATCGAAGTCTGAGCGTCCATAGTCCAGTCTGGGATTGTGATCATTGAGATGTCCGGCAAAGCCGCCTCCCGCAGACCCGATCCCAGCGGCCGCCGACTTGTCGTCCAAACTCTTGGCGTAGGTATAGACCGCTTGAACCGCCAAGTCGGAACTACGATGCTCCAACTTCAAATTGCCGGCATTGTAATTAGCGTACCCATTCCATTCGCTGCTCAGGTATCCGTTCGCGGCGGTGATGTTTTGATACGGTCTGCGGGGCTGAATCAAGCAACCAGGATTGTTCGGATTGCCCCCTGTGGTGACATCGCAAAGAGCGGGGTTGGCTGGTTCAAAAGGCTGGTTGATGTTGGTGCGATTCAGCAAGTGCAAGCCACGGTTTCCAACGTAGTTCGCCTCCAGCGTTGTGTTTGCCGCCAGTTGGCGCTGGACTGACAGCGACCACTGCTGGACATACGGATTGCGCGGATGGTCGGAAATTTGGACCGCAAAGAATTGGCTTCCGTCGGTCGCCGCACTGACCGTGTGAGGAACGATCAGCGGCTGCATATTGTCGGTCAATTTCGGCGTAGCTGGGTCGCCGGTGGGAGAGTAGTTCTGGCGCACCACAAAGGGATATACGTCCCCTGAGTCATCGATCTCGCGGGTTTCCGAGGCGTCGAAGAAAATTCCGTATCCGCCGCGGACGACGGTTTTATCTTTCAGCCGGTAGGCAAAGCCAAGGCGCGGGGCAAAGGGTTTCTTCGAACTATCGACCGGATTGCGGCGGCCGCAATAGCGATAGAAGCCATTTCCAACGGGGGCAACGGTAGTGAGCAGAGTCTTGTCAGCGAAGCACAATCCGCCACCGGCATTACCGTCATCAAACCACATCATCTGGTTGTTCTGTTCGTAAGGTATGGTGCGGAAGTCCCACCTCAAACCCAAGTTCAAGGTCAAGCGGCTGGTTGCTTTCCAGTCGTCCTGCACGTAGGGAGCGAAATAGGTAAAGTGATATTGATTCAGATTGCCGGGAGGGTTCTGTGGCTTGAAGTTCGGTCCGGGCTGCCAGGTGGCGTCGTTGTTGTAGTAGCCCAGGAGAAAGTCAGCGATGCTGTTACCCGTGCCGCAGGCGACGGTTGTGCAGCCGTTCGCGGGCAGACTGCCGCCAGGGTTACCGCTCGGATTAAACCCCGTCGCGCTGCCGTTGCTGAGGACGAGGTTACTGGCATAGCCGTAGTCTCCCAGAAAATCGTCTGCCAGGTTGCGCTTCTGTATCCAATGACGAAGATCGAAACCCATAGCGATGGTGTGTTTGCCCTTTATCACCGTGAAGGAGTCGGCGAAGTCCCACATTGGAATGTCGCTGGTGGTAAGGTCGTTGACCTGGCTTCCCACGACGGCGTACCCCGCATTCACGTTAATTTGCGGGTACGTCGCATCGCGAGGGTACTTAGTCAAGTTCGGGTAACTTCCGGTAATGCCCATGGCCGTAAGATCGGCCTGCGTCGCGCCAAATCCCAGCTGATTGGCGATTGCCTCAAGGTGTCCGAAGCGGAAGTTATTGATCATGTTGTGGCCGAGCGAGATGGTGTGAGATAGCGTCCAGCTTTTGTTGTTCTCAGCAAAGGTTCCGACTCCTTGCCGTGAAACGTTTCCGGCTTGGACCAGTGAGTTGGAAAAATCGACGTTCGACCAGCGGAAGGAGACCGTGCCCCAACGTCCCACCACCTGATCGAGCTTGTAGGTTTGCTGGTCGATGTTGTTGGGGGCACTGCCGCCGAAGGAAACGGTACTACCCGCCCCGCTCGGAGCTGGAAAGAACCCTTTCTCCACATTCGCCAGGCGCGAAAAACGCGCTGCCGGAATAATATTGCCCGGGAAAGGCGTTCCGGTCAGAGGATCAATGGGCATACAGGGAAGGTTACTTGAGAGCTGGGAGTTGCAGGCCGCAGTTCCTACGGCGGGCAACGGTTGCCCCGCCAGGGGACCCGACAATGCTGTGGCTGCGGAAAAGTCCGCGTTTCCTCCAGTCGTACCAATACCGAGTTGCGCTGGCGCCGGTACGAAAACCGGAGTGGCGATGAATCCATTGACCGTCCGCTGGCCCTCGTAATTGACTAAGAAGAAGGTCTTCGTTCGGCCATCGTATAGCTTGGGGATGTAAATCGGACCGCCCAGCACAAAACCAAATTGATTCTGCCGCAATTCGGGGTTCTTGGTTACCGGCGCTGCGTTCGGCAATACCGGCAACGCATCGAAGGCGTCGTTTCTCAAGAACTCGAACGCCGTGCCGTGCAACTGGTTGGTGCCACTCTTGCTGACAATGTTGACTTGGTTGGCGCTAAAGCCGTATTCCGCTGAGTAGGTCTCGCTCTGGATTTTGAATTCCTGGATGGCGTCCTGCGACAAGATTACGGCAGGCGTCCCCAATGCTGTATCCACATTGGCGATACCGTCCAATGTGTAGTTGTTCGATTCTGGGCGGCTGCCGTTAATGCTGATGGCGTTGCCCGCGCCTTGCCGCATCTGGCCTTGCTCTCCGTTAGTGGTTACCGCGCCGGCGGTCAGGAAGATTAGATTGATGAAGTTGCGGTTGGCTAGTGGGAGTTGATCAACCTGTTTTTGAGTGATGGTTTGCGCCACGGTTGCGCTCTCAGTTTCCAAAGTGACGGCGCTGGCTTTCACTTCCACAAATTCGTTTATCGAACCGGGCTTCAAGGTGACATCTGCGCGAGCCTGTTGTGCCACCACCAGGCTGATGTTGTCCACCACGGACTTCTGGAATCCAGGAGCTTCGACCGTTACCTTATAGGTCCCGACCTGCAGGAATGGCGCGGTGTAATCTCCCGAGGAACTCGTCTCGGCGTGAGTCACGCTACCAGTGGCGAGGTTGGTGATGTTGACGCTCGCTTTCGCCACCACGGCGCCGGAATTGTCGGCGACCGTCCCTAGAATAGTTCCGGTGGCTCCAGCCTGACCGTAGAGCCAACTCGCCGAAACGACAATCAAAAAACACCCCAACAGATTGCGGATTCTCATGGTGCTGTTTCCTCCTGTTGTCCCTGGCGCGCACTCGAGCGCGGCTCCGCGCTCAGGTTCAGCATTCCTCAATTGCTGGCTTGCTCTATGACCCCACTGCAATCTGGGAAGATCTCCATATGCCAACGAGAGGGGCGGCGACTCCAGACATCTTCTGAACCTCAAAGTCGCTTGGCTCGTCAAAATCTGCCGGACATTCGTCCCCCAATCGGTGCACCCCTGCATCGGCGCGGATACTCCCATTGCTGGGAATGCATCGTCAATCTGCAAACCCGAAACGCTGACCATTTTTCATTGAGAAACAGGCGCAGGATTGCGAACACAGCATCAAACTGCGGGTTTGGAGCCGATTTCACAGCTCCGAGGACCTATCTCCCGTTTTGCGTAGCGTGACCTGCGTGCCCCGTGGGTTTCGCAATGCAGAATAGTTTCGGGGTCGCGCGGTGGCGGCTTGGCTGAAAGGGACAGTGGAGGCCGGGTGATTTTTGGACGCAGGGTGTGAGCCAAGAGGCGTGAGGAGAGCAAAGCTCCTAGCAGCCCTAACCCCGGAGAAGAGCCTTTAACCGCAAAGATCGCAAAGGACTCGCAAAAGACGCGAAAAAAGACCGAGAGGTGGCATCGCAGGCTGTGCCGGGCTTCGGTTTTCGCTGGCTGCCTAGGCGCTTTGGGAGTGAAGAGTGGAGCCCGTGGAACGAGCTAACTCAGACAGGCTGTCGTTGGGATAGTAGTGGTCGACAGTGGCGGGTGTAACCAGCTTGTGCTCGACGAAGACGGCGGGGGGGACTTGCCTCTGGTTCAGAATGTCGAGACTCACTCGAATGAGGTCATCGCCGTAGCGTTCAGGGAAGAACGCGACCGAGCCGACCAGGCGGGTGTCGGGCTGGCGCAATTCCGCCCGGCCTTCGGGGGATGCGTTTTGTCCCATGATGGCGCAGTTTTCGGCTCGTCCCGCTTCCTGAAATGCGCGCAGGGCGCCGAGCGCGCTCGGATCGTTGATTGCACCGACCAGGATCTTCTGGGCCCGCGAGGAACGAAGGTGGCGGCGAACCGCTTCAAAGCTTGGACCGAGATTGCCGTCGCCATCGAGATAAGTGACGCGGCAGCCTTTGGCATTGGGTAGGACCAGATTGAGGCCCACGAGCATACCGGACAGGCGCATGCGGGGCAGGCTTCCCGCGCGGGGCAGTTCGAGCAGCACGATCTCGTCGACCTCCGAGTGCCAGTGCTCTTTCACCCAGCGGCCCAGATAGCGTCCGCCGATCAAACCAGCTTCATAGTTGTTAGCGCCGTAGTAAGTGGCGCCGGGGTGGGGGATATCAATCGCGATCATCGGGATGTTTGCTTCCCGATACTTTGCGGCCACCACCGCGGCTACGTGCTCGTCGGTCTGAAACTCGATGGCCAGATCCACTTTCTCGCGCACCAGCAGGTCGGCATTCCGTTGCGCGGTTTTCGCGCTGTAGCGGTTGTCGAGAGATATGAGTTCTATTCCTTCCGCTAGTGCCGCGCGTTGCAGGCTCGCTGAAACTTCCCGGGAAAACTGGTAGTCCGTTCCCTGGGCAGCGTATCCGAGGCGGTAGAGCCGCTGCTTCCAGGGACGCACGCAGGACTGGTAGAGATTCTCGCCGACTTTGTCGACCATGCCGCATTTTTCCAAAGTGTAGAGAAGCCGAAACGCCATGGTCTTCGGCAACCCACTGCGGGTTGCGATCTCTTTAAGCGGCAGGGCTTCCCCGGAGGAACGAAATGCGGTGAGAAGTTGAGAGGAGTGGACGATCGACTTGACCAGGTAACGATCCCGAGACTGGGGGCCGGCAGTCATACAAGTAGACGAATCATATCCATTTTTTGCATTTTGCCAAGCGAAATTGTGGATGCCGGTGCGGAGTCGCGGGCTTCGTGAGGGCTGCGGCAGGAGGCGCAGTTTCTGCGAGTTAGCGCGTGTGGGGTGAGAGGCGACAGATTCTTGTTATTTCGCAGTACAGAACGTCTGGGTTTAGGGCCGACCCACCGCCGCGGACCGTTGAAAACAAGACCGCTTGTCCAATTGAGCCGAGGCGGGCGCAGGAAGCTTTCGGCGGCTCAGGGGGCGGCTTTTTGAGCAACAAAGTCATCGAGCTGTGAACCCATACATTGTGCAAGGCGAAATTCTGCGATCGATTTCTGCTTTTTGGGCGCCCCAGTCTGTTTGCAACTCGCGCGGCTAGCCTTCCCGGTCCTCACGGCTTTAAGCAGTGCTCCGCGGGATGAATCTGTTCTGCAGTGCAAAATGCGCATATTCTGGAATAAAGATGGTGACCGGGCGGCGAGCGGATGTGTAATCTTCGTGCCCGAGAGAGGCGGTGTTATGGACGGGCGCAAGGCAGAGATCGTTTTCCGGGCGCTGGAGAAGTTCCGCATCGAAGTCCCCTCCTGGGGATTTGCCAATACGGGTACGCGTTTCGGGAAGTTTCTGCAGGCGGCCGCGGCATCCACCATTGAAGAGAAATTCAGTGACGCGGGCCAGGTGCACCAACTGACGGGCGTTTGTCCGACGGTGGCCGTGCACGTCCAGTGGGACTGCCCCGAAGGGGTGGACAGCACCGCCGAGATCAAAAAGCTTGCGGGAAAGTTTCGTGTGCAGCCGGGCTCGATTAATCCGAATCTGTTTCAGGATCAAGGCTACAAGTACGGATCGTTCGGCAATCCGGACAAGGCAATCCGTGACGCCGCTCTGCAGCACACCAAGGACAGCGTTGAGATTGCGCGCCGCTTGCAGAGCCGTGACATTTCGATGTGGTTTGCCGACGGGTCGAATTATCCGGGGACTGCAAACATCCGCCATCGCAAACAATGGTTTGAGGAATGCCTGAAGGCGACGCACGCCGAACTCTCTCCGGGACAACGTTTACTGGTGGAGTACAAGCCCTTCGAGCCGGCGTTTTATCACACCGACATTGCCGATTGGGGAATGGCATTGCTGCTGGCCCGTGCGGCGGGGCCGCAAGCGAGAGTGTTGGTGGATACGGGTCATCACTACCAGGCACAGAATATCGAGCAGATCGTGGCCTGGCTGCTGACCGAGGACATGCTGGGCGGGTTCCATTTCAACGATCGGCGTTACGCGGACGACGACCTGACGCTGGGATCGATCGATCCTTACCAGGTTTTTCGAATCTTCCACGAAATTCTTTATTTCGAATGGGAGACGGGGAAGCAAGCCGACATCGCATACATGATCGATCAGAGCCACAACCTGAAAGGCAAGATCGAAGCCATGATTCAGACCGTCACGATGGCGCAACTGCTCTACTCGAAGGCGGCCATTGTGGATTATTCGACGCTGGCGGCGGCTCAGAACAGTTGTGATCTGGTGCGCGCTGAGGGTTTGTTGCAGGATGCCTTCGCCACGGACGTGCGGCCGGCAATCCGGCAGTGGCGGGATTCCAAGGGACTTCCGCAAGATCCCATGGTTGCGTTCCGCGAGAGCGGCTACCTGGAGCGGATCACGAAGGAGCGCGCGGCGCGGAACTCGCGGAGCGTCACATCCTATGCCTAGCGGCGACTCCGGGAAGCCGTATCTGGCTTTCGATTTTGGCGCCGAGAGCGGGCGCGCGGTGCTGGCCCACCTCCACTCGGGCGTGCTCACCACCGAAGAGGTTCATCGTTTCGCAAACGAGCCCGTGGAATACGGGGGTTCCCTTCATTGGGATGCAGCGCGCTTGTGGTTCGAGGTGCGGAAGGCCCTGGGCAAGCTAGAAGAAATTGAGCTCGCGGGTATCGGCGTCGACGCCTGGGGAGTGGACTACGCATTGCTCGGGGATCGCGGCGAACTGCTGCAGAATCCCTATCATTACCGCGATGACCGGACCCGGGGTGTCGTGGAACAAGTGTTTCGAACGGTTCCGAAAGAAGAAATTTATGCTGCAACCGGCATTCAGTTCATGCCGATCAATACGCTCTACCAGTTATTTGCAGCGAAACGCGACACGCCCGGAATCTTGAACGCCGCCAAGCACCTGCTGACCATTCCCGATCTATTCCACTACTGGCTCACCGGAAACGCCGTATGCGAGTTCACAAATGCCACGACGACGCAGATGGTGAATCCGGCGACGCGTACATGGGCTAAGGATTTGATACAGCGCGTGGAGCTGCCCTGTGATCTGCTCACGGACATTGTGGAACCGGGTTCGGTGGTCGGAACATTGCGCTCCGCGATCACACACAACTCCGCGCTGGCGGAGACTCCGGTGATCGCCCCGGCGTCGCATGATACCGGATCGGCGGTGGCCGCGATTTCGGCTCGGGAGGGCACGGCGTTTTTGAGTTCGGGAACATGGTCACTGCTGGGAACCGAGTTGGATGCGCCAGTAGTAACCGCAGACGCATTGCGTTTGAACTTCACGAACGAAGGCGGAGTGAATGGAACAACACGCCTTCTGAAAAATGTAATGGGCCTGTGGATGCTGCAATGTTCGCGTCGGTCGTGGACGGCGCAGGGACAAGTTTACGACTACCGGGAATTGATGGAGTTGGCGGCGCGAGAAGCTCCGTTCCGGCAGCTGGTCGATCCGGACGATGAATCTTTTTTGCATCCTGCACACATGCCGACGGCAATCAATCATTTCTGCGCCAAGACGCATCAGGGCGAACCGGCGACCCCGGGTGCTTACGTGCGAACTATCCTGGAGAGCCTGGCGTTCAAGTATCGTCTGGTGCTGCACAACCTGGAACACGTGTGCGGACGGCGAATCGGGGAGATTCGAGTGATCGGTGGAGGCTCGAAGAATCGCTTATTGAACCAGTTCACGGCTGATGCCACAGGCCGACGGGTGCTGGCCGGCCCTGCCGAAGCCACGGCGCTCGGCAACGTCGCCGTTCAGATTCTCGCAACCGGCGGGGCCAGTTCTTTGAAGGAGGTTCGCGAGATTGTAGATCGATCGTTTCCGACTGAAATATTCGAGCCTCGGGAAACGGACAAGTGGGACAAAGAAGCGGAGCGTTTCCAGCACTACAGCGAGATGATTTATGCCTGAGATCAAGGAAACCGTTCATCTGAAGGATTTGTGGATCGAGGCGGAGGCCGGTGCGCTGGCCCCGAATCCTTTGGGGTTGTTGCGTTACCGTTCGAACCTGTTGGGGGCGGACCTGCGCATCACAAACTTCGGTGGCGGCAACACCAGCTCGAAGATCGAGCTTCCTGATCCGTTCACTGGCGCGCCAACCCGCGTGTTGGCGGTCAAAGGAAGCGGCGGCGACCTTGGGTCCATCAAGGAATCCGGCTTCGCCCTGCTCTACATGGATCGACTGGACCAGTTGAAAGGGCTCTACCGCGGCGAGCCACACGAAGACGAAATGGTGGGCTACTACCCACTCGCGGCGTTCGGTGAGAATCGGGTGGCTGCATCGATTGACACTCCGCTGCACGCGTTTCTTCCGTTCCCGCACGTCGACCACCTGCATCCTGACTGGGCGATTGCTGTGGCGGCAAGCGCAAACGGCAAACGAAAACTCGAAGAGTTCAACAAGAAATTCGGACGCAAGATCGTATGGGTTTGCTGGCAGCGGCCCGGCTTTGAACTCGCGCTTTTGATCGAGAAGGCGGTTCAGGACAACCCGGGAGCGGACGGCGTCATACTCGGGGGCCATGGGCTGTTCACCTGGGGCATGACGCAGCGTGAATGCTATCTGAACAGTGTTAACACCATCGATCAGATGGGTGAATTCATCCTTGAACATCGAGCTAAGCAAGGCGCGTTGTTCGGGGGGCTTCAGTATGGGCCCGCGCAGGAGCGCAAGAGAATCGCGGCCGAAGTCCTGCCTGCGCTCCGCGGCGTGCTGTCCTCGAACCGGCGGGTCGTGGCACACCATGCCGACGATGATGACTCGCTAACTTTTGCCGGCTCGAACTGGTCGAGGGAACTGGGCGCTCTCGGCACCAGCTGTCCCGATCACTTTCTGAGAACCCGGGTTTGTCCGCTGTTCGTTCGCTGGGACCCGGCGAAGGACGATACCAAGGTTCTGAAGGCGCGCATCCAGGAGCAAGCGGTCGAATACCGGGCCGACTACAAAAAGTACTACGACGCGTGGGCAACCCCGGACTCTCCAAAGCTGCGCGACTCGAATCCCTCGCTGGTGATCATTCCGGGGCTCGGGCTGTTTGGTTTCGGCAAGAACAAGAAGGAGGCTCGCATCACAACCGAGTTCTTTATCAACGCCATTCACGTGATGGCGGGAGCGAATGCGCTGGAGGACGGCGATGTCGTCAATCCCCTGCCTCAGGCGCGGCGCCCGGAGCAGTCGGCGCAATTCACAAGTTTTCATAACTACGTCGCGCTGCCACGGTCCGAGGCTTTCCGCATCGAGTACTGGGCGCTCGAAGAGGCCAAGCTTCAGCGCATGCCTGCGGAAGCCGAGTTCAGCCGTAAGATTGCGTTGGTGATTGGCGGGGCCAGCGGAATCGGACGCGAAGTCGCGCTGCTGCTGGCGCGGAAAGGCGCGCACGTTGTGGTGGCGGATTTTGACCAGGCGGGCGCGAGGAAAGTTGCCGACGAGGCGGGCGCTCTGTCGGCGGCGGAATTTGTCGCCCCCACGGGCGTCGACCTGAGCCGTTCGGAGAGCCTGGCCGAGGCGGCGAAATTCACGGTTCTGCAGTTCGGCGGGGTCGATGTGGTCATCAACACCGCCGCCATCTACCCCGTTGCCGGGCCGGACGGCGAACTGACAGAGCCCCAATGGTCAAAGACGTTCCTGGTGAATGTCACCGGGAATTATTTCCTCGCGCAGAAGACCGAGTGGGTGTTCCGGGACCAGAATCTTCCGGGAGCGATGGTGCTCACCAGTTCCGCCAACGCCGTCGTTCCAAAGAAAGGCAGCGAGGCCTACGACACCAGCAAGACGGCGCTGAATCACTTGATCCGGGAGTTGTCGATCAAACTGGGTCCCATGGTCCGAGTCAACGGGATTGCGCCGGCGACCGTGGTGGCGGGTTCTACGATGTTCCCACGGGATCGCGTCGTCCAGTCGCTGCAGAAATATAGAATTGATTTCTCGGATTCGGAATCCACCGAAGACCTTCGCTCGAAGCTCGCCCACTACTACGCGCAGCGCACCCTCACCAAGCGGCCGATTCTTCCACAGGACTGTGCTGCCGCGATCGTATGGCTGGCGAGCGATCAAAGCGCCAAGATTACGGGTCATGTCATCCCAGTGGACGGGGGCCTGTCCGAAGCATTCCTGCGATAGGAGAGTTTGAATGAGACGCATCTGCTTTATCTTGCAGGTGAAACCCGACCGGCTTGAGGAATACAAGGATCGCCACCGGAGAGTGTGGCCGGAGATGCAGGCGGCGTTGCGAGAAACCGGCTGGAATAATTATTCCCTGTTTCTTCGTGACGATGGACTGCTGGTCGGCTACCTCGAGACGGAGGATTTCGAGGGGGCGCGCGCCGGGATGGCGAAGCGCGAAGTGAATGAACGCTGGCAGCGCGAGATGGCTGGTTTCTTCATCCAGCCAGAAGGAGTTCTGCCCGATCGTGCCATGCGTCCGCTGGAAGAAGTCTTCCATCTCTGAGGACAACACAAGGACAACCATGGTTCCCAATCCGGCGCTAGGGGTCTTCTTACATTGGTTAGGTGGTCTGGCTTCCGGCAGCTTTTACGTGCCCTACCGGGGCGTGAAGCGCTGGTCCTGGGAAACGTATTGGCTGGTCGGCGGCTTCTTTAGTTGGATCATTGCGCCCTGGTTTCTGGGCAGCTTACTCACCCGGGATCTGCTCGCGGTGCTGGCGGCAACGCCGATCAGCACGCTGTTCTGGGCTTTCTTTTTCGGGCTGCTGTGGGGTGTCGGGGGCCTCACTTTCGGCCTCACCATGCGCTTTCTGGGATTGTCTCTCGGTATGGCAGTCGTCCTGGGGCTCTGCGCGGCGTTTGGCACGCTGATGCCCCCCATCTTCGATGGTGTGTTCATGACCCAGGTTTTGGGAACGAAGTCCGGGCAGGTAATTCTCATCGGAATTTTCGTTTGCCTGGTGGGCATCGCAATGGCGGGCTTGGCTGGAATTTATAAAGAGCGCGTGATGTCGCCCGAGCAACAAAAAGCCATTATCAAGGAGTTCGATCTGAAGAAGGGACTGTGGGTCGCCACCCTGTCGGGAGTAATGAGCGCCTGTTTTGCTTATGGACTCCGCGCCGGGCGTCCCATCAAAGCACTCACCCTCGAGCACGGCACACCTACGCTATGGCAAGGGTTGCCGGTTCTGGTGGTTGTGTTGATGGGCGGGTTCGCGACGAATTTCCTGTGGTGCCTCGCGCTGAATATTCGCAACCGGACCGGGTACCAGTACTTCACGGCGGATCCCGGGAGATATCCCGACGCTGCCGAGGAAACCATCGTCGAAACTGCGATCGACGCTCCCAGCCGCGAAGTGGTTACGCACATCCCATTTCCCAGGAAAGAAGATTCGAATTCCGTCCCCATGCTAGCGAACTACCTGTTCTGTGCGCTCGCTGGCACGACCTGGTACTTCCAGTTCTTTTTCTACACCATGGGCGAGACCCAGATGGGCAAGTATGGCTTCTCCAGTTGGACCTTGCACATGGCCAGCATCATCATCTTCAGTACGCTCTGGGGGTTGGGGCTGAAGGAGTGGAAGGGAGCAGGCGCAGCGGCGATGCGACTGCTGACACTCGCTCTGTTCCTGTTGGTGGGGTCCACTGTCATCGTGGGCTACGGTAACTACCTGGCGCTCGGGCGTTAGAAGACATTTTGGACGGGAACCCGCGCCGCTAAAGCAGTTGCGACCTGGCATCGAACCCTGGGCCATCTAGAACCCCTCTCCGCCGTGCATAGGCTCCCTCTTTCCGTGTTCCTGACCGTGATTTTGTCGTGAAGGAGAGTCGCCATGACAACCCGCAGAGGCACACGATGAGCTTTTGGCAGGTCCTGATCACCTCAATCAAGGGAATGTTCCCCGGTTTCGTGCTGAAGAGTTTCCCGCTACCGGTCTCGGAACCGAGTTTCCGGCGCCCGGTTCGCGTTTGTCAGCGCAATTCGGTCCGCTCGCGGCGGTCTGCCTCATGCTGCAACGAAAGCGCGCTGCTGCGAAGCAATAACGGAATGGTTAAGGCAGGATTCCAAACACCGCCACTCCGGTGGGGGTGGCGACGAACACTTTGCCATTCACGATGGTCGGCGTCATGAACTTGTTTCCCGCACCAAAGTGGTCGCGGCCGCCGCTGGCCTGGTTGCTGTTGTATAGCTCGTGCAGGGTTGTCGCATCGTAGCCGTGAAGCACCGCGGTAGAAGCATTTTCGATCGCCCACACAATTCCGTTACTGGCACCGTTGGCAGAGATGCTGGGCGTCGCTCCCGGATACACGAAGCTGTTGCTGGTGTGCGCCGTCGGCGTCGTTGAAAGCTTGGCATTGGTGATGGAGAATGCTTTGAGAAAGTCCCCGTTCGCGGCGTAGTAGACGGTGTTATTAAAATAGGCCGGCATCGACCAAACCCCGCCGGGCAGGGCGCCTGGAAGTTCCTGATAGATGTTGTTGCCGCCAGAGTTGAACTTCCCCATCAAATCGCGGTTCACGACGTAGATGTTCGTGTCCTTGCCAGCGCCAACCGCGAGATGCATGATGTTGGCTCCGTCGCTGAGATCGGGCAGCAGCAGCGCGCCGCCTGAGCCCAGGTCCTGATCGGTGCTGTTCTCTTGAAGCTGATTGTCCATTTCGAAATAGTCGGCGACTTTCAGGCCACTCGCTGTCGACAGCTTCAGAAACGCGTTGCCGAAATTCCCGTTGGTGGGAAATCCGTTGGTGAGGTTTGAGTCGAAGTCTCCATTGGCGTCGAGAAAGTAGATGTATCCCGATGTGTCGGCGGCCAGGCCGGCTCCCGCCATCCAGATCGCGCCTTCACTGCCGTTGGGAACCACATTGAGCACGCTGGTCTGGGCCAGAGTGTTGGCGTTGTATCCCATGATCCATCCGGTGTAGGGGCGGATGTCGCAGTGCGAAGCCCATCCCAGGTAGACCACTCCATTCAGCAGCAGAAGGCCGACCCGCTCCTTATATTGCCCCGGAGCAAAAACCACGTCGGTGCCGCTCGTGCCGTCGCCGGCTCCAGGAAACGTTGCCTGAATCTCCGTAGGCCCACCCATGAGTTCTGTTCCGAGAGCCAGGTCGAGCGCGTGGAGTCGCTGGTGGTATTTTCCGGAGCCATCCTTCGACATGGCAACCGCGTATACGACGCCGTTGGGCACATGGTTACGATCGATGACCGGGGTGTCAGTAACCCCGATCTCCGGAGACACCTGGCCGCAGCCGCGGTCATCGGAAGGCTGCTCCCCGGCCTGGAGCATCGAGGTCTTCCAGATGACGGTGCCAGAGTCGGCGTCGAGGGCGTAGACGGAATCGTGCTCGGTGGGAACAACCAGAAGATTGTGCACCCCTTGGCCGGGAACGGTGACGCTCGAGGCGTAGAGAGGCTGGGCATCTACTCTGCCGTCGAGGGTGTAGGCCGCAAGCTTTCCGAAGGTTGTGGAGTTGACGTTGCCCGGGGTCAGTTCGGCTTCGTTCAGGTTCTGTCCGGTACGGGCGTTGTCGTTATGGTATGTGAGAACGTCGCTGGTTCCGCCGACCGGGTTCACGGTAAGGACCGCTGGCTTGCTGGCGGCCGATCCGGCCGAATTCGACACCACGACCTGGAACTTCGAGAGACTGTCGGGGAGCGTCGTGGGGGGGGGTGGTGTAGCTGGCGGAGGCCGCGCCTGCAATGGCCGCCGTTCCCTTCTGCCACTGGTAGCTCAAAGGAGCAGTCCCGTTGGCGACGACCGAGAAAGTTGCCGTCTGGCCTACCATGACGCTCTGCGCCGCAGGCTGAGTGCTGATGGCTGGAGCCAGGGGGTTGGAAACGGCGGTGGAATTTCCGCCACAACCGGTTAGCGTCAGGCCAAACACGGCAAGGATGGCTGCACAGATGCGCATAAGGATTTTCCAGGGCGAGTGCTGTCGGACATCATGCCATCGGCCATCGCATTCGGCGAGCACAGCAGTACAGTCACCAACGTCTGTGTACTGATTCCGTCTCGAGGCCTGCCGGCGAACGTCCCAAACGGCGATCTTGTTTTTGCGGCCACGAAATGGTTAAATATTCGACTGTCAATCTAATCTGGGGGCACGAGGAACTTCGAATGGAATGGACAACGCCTGATTTTGTCGAAATTGAACTGAACTGCGAAATCAACTCGTACGCTAACGCGGAACTGTAACGGTTCACCCAACCCTCCCTACCTGATCGTCGCCAAAGCGGCGGGCGTGTGTATTCTTACCGCGAAATTTCCCTTCTTCGCGACTACGCGGCGCTAGACTGTATCCTCACACGATGCGAGTGAAGGTCCTGGGCTCGGCGGCGGGCGGCGGATTTCCACAATGGAATTGCGCCTGCCAAAACTGCCGCCGCCTGCGGGCGGGCACTCTTCGCGGCAAACCGCGCACCCAGTCGCAGATCGCCGTTGAACTGGCTCCGGATCGCTGGTGCCTGCTGAACGCATCCCCGGATTTGCGCTCTCAGATTGAGACCACACCGGAACTCCAAGCAAGAGCAACGGGGGATAAGAGTTCTCGCATCAGTCCGATCGCGGCTGTCATTCTGACCGGCGGCGATCTCGACAACACTCTGGGCCTGCTGCTGTTGCGCGAGTTCCAGCCACTTCAGATATACGCGACCCCGTCAATTCAGGAGATCACGACGGAGGAAAACACCTTTTTCCGGATGTTGCGCCGGGTCCGCCCGCAGGCGGTGTGGAACGATATGGTCCCGGGAGAAGCTTTCCAGCTGGAAGGCAATTCCAAGAATTTCGCCGTTCGCGTTGAACCCATGGCGCTGCCGGGCGGATATCCGGAGTACGTTGATGCGGAACGGGCGGCGGAACTGCCGGCGGAGGAGGCCGTCGTTGCCCTGCAAATAGAAGCGGTTTCGAGCGGCCGTAGGTTGATTTACTGCCCGGCACTGCCCGAGATCGGGGACGAAATGCTTGCCCGCTTCGCGGCTTGCGATCTGCTCTTGCTGGATGGTACGTTCTGGTCGGATGACGAATTGATCGGTGTCGTTGGGGGCCGTCGTAGGGCGCAAACGATGGGTCACCTGCCCATTGCAGGCTGCGAGGGAAGCCTGGAACGGCTGCGCACGGTCACGCACCCGAACAAGGTATACCTTCACATCAACAACACAAACCCCATCCTCGACGAGGAGAGCGCCGAGTTCGCGCAACTGAGGGCGGCGGGATGGAGCGTAGCCTACGACGGTATGAGTTTCACGCTATGAATGCATCCTCGGCGCGGCTTCTACTCTCGGCAGACGAGTTCAAGGCTCGCCTTCATCAAATTGGGGCGGAACGGTACCACCATCGGCATCCCTTTCACCTGCTGATGCACGATGGTAAGTTGAGCCGGGGACAACTGCAGGCGTGGGCGTTGAATCGCTACTACTATCAGAGCCGCATACCCATCAAGGACGCGATCATTTTGTCGCGGAGCACCGATCCGAATCTCCGTCGAGCCTGGCGGAAGCGGATTGCCGACCATGACGGCGACGCTGCCCAGGTGGGTGGAATCGAGCGCTGGCTTATCCTGGCCGAGGCAACCGGCCTGTCTCGGGGTCGCGTAACCAGCGAAAACGAGGTGCTGCCCGCGGTGCGTTATGCGGTGGACGCGTATCTAAACCTGGTGCGGCACGGGACCATGCTGGAGGCGGTCGCGTCGTCTTTGACCGAATTGTTCGCGGGCAAGCTGATCTCGCTGCGTGTGGACCGTCTGCGCGAACATTACCCGTGGATGAAAACGGGGCTCAGCTATTTCGAGGCGCGCCTGGTCCAGGCGCCCGAAGATGCAACCTTTGCGCTGGAGTGGGTTCTAGAGCATGCACACACTGCGGAACAGCAAGACCAGGCTGCAAATGCGTTGCTCGCGAAGTGCGATATCCTGTGGGCGCAGCTGGATGCTATCTACTTTTCCTACATCGAGCCGGGATGGCCGCCGCCCGGCGCATTTCATTTTTGAGTGCGCGCATGAGCCGCCCGGTAGAGACGAGCAAACCACGACTGGCCGCAGGATGCCGGGTCGGTGACCTGCCCGGACAAACTACGCTGCTGCTCATCCCTGAAGGCGCGTTCGAACTGAACGGTCCCGGGGTGCGTATTGTTTCGGCATGCGACGGGGAACGGACCTTCCGCGAGATCGTGCGGATGTTGCAACAAGAGTACCGATCCGCAGATCCAGACCGGATCGAACAGGAAACCGCTGACCTTCTCGAGCGCCTACACCTCCGGCGGGTCGTGGATTTTTAGAACAGCGCGGACGAGTGCTGTGCCATGAACGGGCCACTTTCTCTTATCGCCGAGATCACCCATCGCTGCCCACTTCATTGCGTCTATTGCTCAAACCCTTTCGTCATGAGCGGCAAGGTCGATGAGCTTTCCACCCAGACCTGGATTGATGTCTTCCAACAGGCGGCCGCAATGGGAGTGCTGCAGGTGGATCTGACCGGCGGCGAACCGGTCGCGCGAGCGGACCTGGTAGAGCTGGTCAGTGCCGCGCGAGAGTCCGGACTCTACGTGAACCTGATCACTTCCGGCATTGGACTCTCTCCGGAAAAGCTGGAGCAACTGGCATGGGCCCGACTGGACCATGTGCAGCTGAGTTTTCAGGACTCCGACGCGGCGCCCGGCGACGAGATCGCCGGGGCAACAGTTCATGCCAGAAAGCTCGAGATCGCTCAGGAGATCCGGCGTTACCGGATGGGATTCACGGTGAACATTGTAGTTCACCGCCACAATCTAGAGCGGCTTCCTCAGATGATCGCAATGGCGGCAGAAGCGGGAGCGCACAAAGTCGAGATTGCCCACGTGCAGTACTACGGGTGGGCATTCCGCAATCGCGAGAATCTCTTGCCCACCCGGGGCCAGCTGGATTCGTCGCGCGAAGTGATTCAGGCGGCTCAGGCACGACTGGAGGGACGCATGCGAATTGACTACGTCGTCCCGGACTACTACGCCAAGTTTCCGAAAGCCTGCATGGGAGGATGGGGGCGGAAGACGATGCTGATTACGCCATCGGGGGAGGCCTTGCCCTGCCATGCCGCTAAAATCATCCCGGAAATGCGATTCGAGAATGTAAGGGAACAAAAGTTGGGGCAGATATGGCAAGAGTCGGACTCATTTCGGAGGTTCCGCGGTGAGGCGTGGATGCCGGAGCCGTGCCGGAGTTGCGATCGCCGGACCCGCGACTTCGGAGGATGCCGATGCCAGGCATTTCTGCTCACGGGTGACTCCCACGCTACCGACCCCGCGTGTTCCCTGGCGCCGGCACATAAGGAAGTGGAAGAGATTGTGCAGCTCGTGAATGCCAGTCACAGCAGTGCCCGGGAGAGGGCCCAAGCAGCCAGCGCCCCGCGCGCGTCGTGGGAGTACCGTCAAAACCCGCGCTAGCACGCAACTGGTTCCCTAATCTGGATCGGCGTTGTAGTATGAGCGATTCATTCTGGCACTGGGCAACAACACCAATATATGAAGGCTCTTCTGCTTTCGCAGTACCGCCACCTCGAGATCGCCGAGGTTGCAGCGCCCGACGTGAAACCGGGTGAGGTGTTGATCCGCGTGGCTGCTTGCGGCATTTGCGGCAGTGACGTGCACGGCTACGACGGTTCTTCTGGACGCCGCATTCCGCCGATCGTCATGGGGCACGAAGCGGCCGGGAAGATCGCCGCTGTCGGCGAGGGCGTGACAGGGCTGTCTGTAGGAGACCGGGTCACTTTCGATTCCACGGTCTACTGCGGTGTGTGCAAGCATTGCAGTCGTGGCGAGGTCAACCTTTGCGATCAACGGCAGGTGCTGGGCGTATCCTGCGGGGACTACAGACGCGCCGGAGCATTCGCTGAGTATGTTGCGGTTCCTGCTCGAATCATCTACCCGCTGCCGGAAGGGGTTTCTTTTGCGGAAGCGGCGATGCTGGAGGCAGTCGCGGTGGCGATCCACGCGGTGTCGCTGGTAGAGATGCCCTCCGGCAGCACGGCGCTCGTGCTGGGAGCGGGAACCATCGGCCTTCTTGTTCTGCAAGCGCTGCGAGTGGCCGGCTGTTCGCGCCTACTGGTCGCCGACATTGATTCCTCTCGACTGAAACTGGCAGCGACGCTTGGAGCCACCGACGTTTTTCCCGCGGAAGGCGATCCGGTGGCCCGCGTACTGGAACTCACCGGCGGAACCGGTGTGGACGTGGCGGTTGAGGCGGTCGGCCGCAACGAAACCGTCAATGCCGCTATCAGTAGCGTGCGGAAAGGCGGCAGTGTCATTTTAGTGGGGAACATTGTGCCCGAAGTGTCCCTACCGCTGCAGAAGGTCGTCACCCGGCAGATCCGGCTGCAGGGATCCTGCGCCTCGGCGGGCGAGTATCCCCGGGCGATCGAGTTGATGGCCAAAGGCGCGATCCAGGTGAGACCACTGATTACTGCCATTGCGCCGCTGGATGAAGGTCCGCAGTGGTTCGAGCGTTTGTATGCGCGCGAGCCGAATCTCATGAAAGTGGTACTCACGCCCGGGATTTCCTCGTGAACAATGGACTATTTGATCTGGGCGGCCGGGTTGCGATCGTGACCGGCACCAGCCGTGGTCTGGGCCAGTACATGGCGAGGGCACTCGCCCGCGCTGGGGCCGACCTGGTGCTGACTAGCCGGGACCGCGACCGCCTGGTGCCATTTGAGAAAGAGATTCAGGGGCTCGGCCGGAGGGCGATTTCCCTGGAGCTCGATGTTCGGAATCTGGAGAGCATTCAGGCGATGGCCCAGGCGGCCGAGGGATGGCTTGGCCATATCGATGTCCTGGTAAACAACGCTGGATGCAACGTGCGCAAGCCCGCGCTCGACGTGACCTGGGAAGACTGGAATCTGATTCTTGAAACGAATCTGCGGGGAAGTTTTTTTGTTTCTCAGGCGATCGCGCGTGGCATGATCGCGCGTCAATACGGGAGGATCATAAATGTCGGGTCGGTGACTAGCGTTTTCGGATACGCCGGGTTGGCTGCTTACGGAGCCAGCCGCGGAGGCACCCGTCAATTGACGATGAGCCTGGCCGACGACTGGGGCCGTCACGGCATCACGGTCAATTGCCTGGCGCCGGGCTGGTTCCGCACCGAGCAGAACAAGATTCTCTACGAGAATAAAGAGTGGGTGGATTACCTCTGCGATCGCATCCCAGTGAAGCGACCGGGGCACCCTGAAGATCTCGATGCGGCGGTGGTGTTCCTGGCGGCGGAGTCCAGTCGCTACGTGACCGGGCAGACGTTATTGGTGGACGGCGGCATTTCAACCGGCGCGACGCGCGCGTTGGGGCAACCCTCGATTCCCGCTGATCCTGGGAAATCGGGTTAGCGACCCAGTCAGGGTGCTTTAGCTTTCCTTAAGAGCTGGTTCAAGAAAGCTCGCTCGTTTGGGGGGGCCGCTCTTGGTATACATATCTCACGGCCACGGCCTCGAACCTTCAGTAACCCAATTTTTTGTCGACGACATGCATCAGCGGCTGGCGGTCGCGGAAGCGCTTGAATTGCTCGATGAAGAACCGCATCGCTCGCTCGAGCCAGTCGGGGGTGTGGTCGGCGCAGTGGGGTGAGAGAAGGACGTTTTCCAGCGTATAGAAAGGATGACCTGCAGGCAACGGTTCCTGGTCGAAGACGTCAAGCGCAGCGCCTTTGATGCGGCCACTGGCAAGGGCTTGGATCAGGGCTCGCTCTTCGATCACGGGCCCGCGCCCGACATTGATAACCACCGCGGTGCGCTTCATAGCGGCAAATTCGCGCTCGCCGATCATGGCTTGTGTTTCTGATGTCAGTGGCGTAGACACAACCACGTAGTCGCAATGCGGGAGCATGTCGAGACGACGCTCGGATGGATACAACTGGTCAACGAGGGAATCTGGGCTGCGCGAAGACGAAGCGTGCCGCTTCAGGGCGAGCACTTTCATTCCCATGGGCCGAACTCGGGTGGCGACGGCGCGGCCGATGTCGCCGTATCCGATGATGCCGACTGTTTGGCCCGAGATGGGCACGATATCAAAAGGCTCCCACCGGCCAGCCACTTGGTTGCTGATCATGCGGCGCAGGTCTTTGGCGAAATACAGAATCGCCGCCAGAGCAAACTCGCCCAACGAGGCACTGAACACACCACGTCCGTTGGTCAGGGTCACGGAACTTTCGACCAATTCGGGGAACAAAGTTCTTTCCAGGCCGACGGAGCGCGAATGCATCCATTGCAGGTTCGGGCATTGGTCAACCACATCTCTGAGCAGGTCGAGCGAGCCGGACCAGTTGAAAACGACGGTAGCTTCGGCAAGGGCGTTGGCAAAGGCTTGCATCGAGTTTCCGGTGACGATGTCAGCATTCGGCCGCAATTCGTCCAGCATGGCGAGCTGCGGTTCGCCGGGATCAGACAATACCAGGACCTGGGTTCTCATAATGAGCAGCATAGTACAGCACCGCAGACGTGCGGTCCGAGCGCTGCGGCGGGTATCTCGAGATAGCGATGGCAGTGGAACCATTGACCCCATAAACTGGAGACACCTAAAATACAGCGCTCCGTAGTCCGCACAAGCAGCCCAGCTTCGGTGGGTCCTGTCCGGTCAGCTCACTGAGAGAATCGAATGTCACCGAAAACCGCCAAGTCGCTGAGGAGCTATCGCTGGTATGGTCCCGATGACCTCCGTTCTTTCGGGCACCGGTCGCGAGCGGCCTCCATGGGATGTACGCCCGCGGATTATGCCGGTAAGCCAGTCATCGCCATCATCAACACCTGGAGCGACGCCAATCCCTGTCACAGCCATCTTCGCGATCGAGCCAACGATGTGAAGCGGGGGGTCTGGCAGGCGGGCGGATTTCCGATGGAAATCCCCGCAATCTCGCTTGGAGAGACTTTTCAAAAACCCAGCACGATGATGTACCGCAACCTGCTGGCGATGGAGACGGAAGAACTGCTGCGATCGTACCCCGTGGACGGGTGCGTCTTGCTGGGAGGATGCGACAAAAACACGCCGGCGCTTCTTATGGGCGCCATCAGCATGAATGTGCCGGCGATCTTCGTGCCCGCCGGACCGATGTTGCGGGGAAACTGGCACGGGCAAGTGCTGGGCAGCGGCTCCGATGTGATGAAGTATTGGGCGGAGCGGCGGGCCGGCAATATTGACTTACGCGCGTGGACACAGATCGAGGATGGCATTGCACGCTCTGCGGGCACTTGTATGACCATGGGCACGGCGTCGACCATGACCAGCGCGGCGGAGGTGCTGGGGTTCTGTCTCCCCGGAGCAAGTTCGATTCCAGCGGTCGATTCGAACCATCCCAAGATGGCAAGTCTTTCCGGGCGGCGCATAGTCGAAATGGTGTTGGAGGACCTGAAGCCGCGCGACTTTCTGACCGGTCGTTCTTTCGACAATGCGGTTGCGGCGGTGCTTGCGCTGGGTGGCTCCACCAACGCGGTGATCCACCTGCTGGCGATTGCCGGGCGCGCGGGGATTCCGCTCTCCATCGATCGTTTCGACGAGTTTTCGAGAAAGACGCCACTGCTCGCGAATCTGCGTCCGAGCGGCAAGTATCTGATGGAAGATTTCTACTATGCCGGCGGTCTGGCCGCTCTGCTGGCCGTGCTGAAGCCTCATCTGGACCTGACGTGCCGCACGGTGACGGGAAAAACGCTGGCGGAAAATATCGCCGGCGCGGAGATCTATAACGCCGATGTTATTCGCAGCCTTAACAATCCGGTGCTCGAATCGGGAGGGCTGGCGATTCTACGCGGCAATCTGGCCCCCGATGGAGCCGTAATCAAACCGGGGGCCGCCGAATCGGCGCTGCTAAGGCACACCGGGCGCGCTGTTATTTTCGACAGTTACGACGAGATGAATGCGCGGATCGACGACTCTGCACTCCATGTCGATGCCAACAGTGTTCTGGTGCTGCGCAATGCAGGACCGAAAGGGGCGCCCGGCATGCCGGAATGGGGTAACCTGCCCCTTCCTCAAAAGTTACTGAAAGCTGGAGTGCGCGACATGGTCCGCATTTCCGACGCAAGAATGAGCGGAACCAACTACGGAGCCTGCGTTCTTCATGTCGCGCCCGAATCTTTTGTGGGCGGCCCGCTCGCTCTGCTGAAAGAGGGAGACCTGGTTGAACTCGACGTACCCGCCCGCCTGCTGAACATGCAAGTGTCCGCGGAGGAGTTGGGACGCAGGCGATCTGCGTGGAAACCGAGAGAAGGAATTTATCCGCGTGGCTACGGCAAACTGTTCATGCAGCACATCAAGCAGGCGAACGAGGGTTGCGACTTTGATTTTCTCGAGGGGACCGCTCCGATCCCCGAACCAGAAATTCATTGAGCCGTTCTGAAAGGGAATACTCATGACTCACGACGCGTCGTGGAAGGTTTTGTGGTGCTTGACGTGCATGCTCTCCTTTGCGGATGCGGCGGCATCTCAAACCGCTTACACTTTGGAGTCTCCCGACCAGCGAATTGAGATCAGAGTGCATGCCACTGACCGGATCGGCTACGACGTTGTTTTCAAAGGCAAACCGCTTTTGCGAGACTCCCGGATCTCGATTGACATCGATCACACCAAGCTCGGGCTGAATCCCAAGGTAGTCGGCAGCAAACAGAGGAGCGCAAATCAGGTTCTAGAGCCTGTTGTCCGACAGAAGTTCGCGAAGATTCGCGAGAACTACAACGAGCTACGACTGGAGTTGGCAGGTCAGTATGCGGTTGTTTTCCGTGCCTACAATGAAGGCGCTGCCTACCGCATCGAAACGTCTTTGCCCCAGCACGAAGTGCATGTTTACAGCGAAGCCGCCGAATTCAGCTTTGCCGGGGATGACACCGTTTTCTACCCTCAGGAGGAGAGCTTCTTTTCGCATAACGAAAGGAAATATCTCCCCCAGCGGATGAGCCAGATCACCCCTGCGGCCATCGCTTCCCTACCGGCCGTTGTGGACGTGGGTGATGGGGTGAAAGTCGCGATCGCGGAATCGGACTTGGAGGAATATCCCGGCCTGTGGTTGCGTGGCACGAGTGGCCAAGGGCTTTCCGCAACGTTTCCGCCATATCCCCTGAAGGAGCAATTAGAAAGAGACCGTGACTTCAAGGTCATAGAGAGTGCGGACTACATCGCCGTCACCAACGGCACGCGTACTTTTCCCTGGCGCGTGCTGGGCATCACGGAACGAGATGGGGATCTGCTCACCAACCAGTTGGTCTGGCTGCTTGAGAAATCGTCACAAGTCGAGGACACTTCCTGGATCAAGCCCGGCAAAGTAGCGTGGGACTGGTGGAACGCAAACAATGTTTACGGTGTCGACTTCAAGTCGGGAGTGAACACCGCGACCTATAAGTACTACATCGACTTCGCCGCGAAGTATGGGATTCCCTACATCATCCTGGACGAAGGCTGGTACAAGCTTGGCAACGTGCTCGACGTCGTGCCCGAAATCAATATGGAAGAATTGAGCGCTTATGCCAAACAGAAGAACGTCGGAATCATTCTCTGGGTGGTTTGGAAAACGCTCGACGATCAACTGGAACCGGCGCTGGATCAGTTTGCGAAGTGGGGTGTGAAGGGAATCAAAGTGGACTTCATGCAACGCAGCGACCAGTTGCTGATCAACTACTATCACAAGGTCAGCCGCGAGACCGCGAAGCGCAAGATGCTGGTCGATTTCCACGGCGACCAGAAGCCCGCTGGGATGACGCGGACCTGGCCCAACCTGATCAGCACAGAAGGAGTCCGCGGCTTGGAGTGGAGCAAGTGGAGCGCGGAGACCGACCCTCCGCATACCGTGACGCTTCCGTTCACGCGGATGTTCCTGGGGCCGATGGACTTCACACCGGGCGCAATGCTCAACGCACAGAAGGATAGTTTTCGGCCGGTACACGACCGGCCGATGAGCCTGGGCACGCGCTGTCATCAACTCGCGATGTACGTGGTTTACGAAAGCCCGTTGCAGATGCTCTCGGACAGCCCTTCGAATTATCTGCGTGAACCGCAAATAATGGAGTTTCTGGCTCCTGTACCCAGCGAATGGGACGATACCAGAGTCCTCGATGGCCGCATCGGAGAGTATGTTGTGCTCGCTCGACGAAACGGCCGTGACTGGTACCTGGGGGCGATGACGAACTGGACGCCCCGGGAACTCGACCTCGATCTCTCGTTTCTACCCGATGGCAACTTTTCGATGGAAGCCTACCAGGACGGGATGAACGCGGACCGCTACGGCAGCGACTACAGGCAGGTGAAGAGCCAGGTAACCAAGGGCACAAAACTCAAACTCAAGCTGGCGCCCGGCGGGGGCTGGGCCGCAAGGATTCATCCCTAACTCGATCGGGCAAAACGACACTGTGGTGCGTTCATTTACCTTTCATGGAAACTTTCAAGATCGCAGTCATACCCGGCGACGGGATCGGCAAGGAAGTGGTGCCTGAGGGAATTCGAGTGCTGGAGGCTGCGGGCGAGCGCTTCGGGTTCCGATTCAGCTGGCAGGAATTCGAGTGGAGTTGCCAGACCTACGCCCGAACCGGGCAGATGATGCCATCCGACGGCCTTCAACAACTTCGGCCCTTCGACGCGATTTTTCTCGGAGCCGTGGGGCACCCCAGCGTGCCCGACCATGTGTCGCTGTGGGGATTGCTGATCCCCATCCGCCGAGGCTTCCGGCAGTACATCAACCTGCGTCCCGTAGTCCTTTTCAAAGGTATCGAGAGCCCATTGAAGCAGCCGGGCGACGTGGATTTCTGCATCGTGCGCGAGAACAACGAAGGCGAATACTCCAAGATCGGTGGCCGTCTATACGAGGGAACGGATGAAGAGATGGCCATCCAGGAAACAATATTTACCCGGCGGGGTGTGCACCGTGTGCTGCGCTTTGCCTTTGACCTGGCTCGGACGAGAAAGAAGCATCTCACTTCTGCGACTAAGTCGAACGGCATCATTCACACCCTGCCTTTCTGGGATGAATGCTTCCGAGAAGTCGCGGCAGACTATCCGGACATTCGCACCGATCAATACCACATCGACATTCTCACCGCGCACTTTGTGCGCCATCCCGACTGGTTCGACGTGGTCGTGGGTTCGAATCTGTTTGGGGACATTCTCTCCGATCTGGGGCCCGCAGTGGTCGGGTCGATCGGGATTGCTCCCTCTGCAAATTTGAATCCGGAACGAGAGTTCCCCTCAATGTTCGAGCCGGTGCACGGGTCTGCGCCCGACATTGCCGGCCAGGGCATTGCGAATCCGATCGGACAGATCTGGTCGGGTGCCATGATGCTGCGCCACCTGGGCAAGTTAGCCGCCGCAAATGCGGTTGAGCACGCGATAGGTGAAGTCCTGGCAAATTCTCAGGTTCGGACGCCAGACATTGGGGGCACATCGACGACGAGGGCCGTAGGAGAAGCCATCGCATTCTGCGTTAGCAACCAGAAGGGATCTTCGTAGAGTCGGTTGGCCTTTGAAAAAACACTTCTTGGAGGACTTGTGGCATGGGTCACCCTCTTCTTGAACTAAAAGACAAAACCGCAGTGGTGATCGGCGGAACCAGCGGCATTGGATTGGCTCTGACGAAGGGACTGGCGGAAGCGGGTGCAAGCGTGGTTCCCACGGGCCGCCGCGCGGAACAGGTGCATGCGGCCGCCGCGGCGGTGAAGGAATTGGGACGCCGTTCCCTCACTCTCACCTGCGATGTGACGGACAACGCGAGCCTGGAACAACTGCTCGAAACCGTCTGCGCCGAATTCGGCAGCGTCGAGATCCTTGTCAACTGTGCCGGACGCACCAAGCGGATGCCCACGCTCCAAGTCCCCGAGGCAGACTGGGAGGGGATCATGGAAACCAATTTGAACGGCACCATGCGAGCTTGCCGCGTGTTTGGCCGGCATATGATCGAAAGAAAAAACGGCCGCATCATTAACATCGGCTCTCTTTCATCGTTTGTTGGGCTTTACGAGGTGGCCGCTTACTGCGCCAGCAAAGGCGCGGTTGCATCCTTTACCAAGGCTCTGGCCGTGGAATGGGCGAAGTTCGGCGTATGCGTGAACGCTCTGGTACCGGGCGTTTTGCGCACAGACCTGAATGCCGCGATGCTTGACGGAACCGATCGCGGGCGGGAATTTCTGATGCGCACTCCCATGGGGCGGTTCGGGAAATTGGATGAACTGGCGGGCGCAACCGTTTTCCTTGCTTCAGATGCCGCCAGTTTTGTCACCGGGCATTTGCTGGTCGTCGATGGCGGGATCATGGCGAGCGGCGTCAACCAGTGACTGGCTGGTGGATTCTATCGCGCGCCGACCGCAGGAATGTGTGACGGGGCCATGCGGGTTCGTGCTTCCTTCACGAGGGCAACAAACTTGCGCGCATTTTCGACAATCATCCCAGGCCTCCCTGATTTCAAGGCTTCGCTCTGCACAAGTTCTCCGCCAATGCCCAACGCGGCGGATCCTGCTTCGATGAACTCAGCCGCGGTGTTCAGATTGACGCCGCCGGTCGGGACCAGCGGGATATGGGGGAATGGGCCCTTCAAGGCTTTGATATATTTCGCCCCGCCCACCTGGCCGCAGGGAAAAACTTTAACGAAATCGGCGCCGGCATTCCAGGCCGTGATTACCTCGGTGGGGGTGAGGGCCCCGGCCATGATCAACTTCCCTTCCCGCACGGCAAACTCCACGGTGGGAACGTTCAATCCGGGGCTTACCAGAAACTCGGCGCCAGCGTCCAAGCAGCGGCGCGCTGTTTCCGCGTCGAGCACCGTGCCGGCTCCTACAAGCACGCCGGAAAGAGCGCTCTTTCGCAGCTCGCGTATCACCTCGACAGCACCGGGGACGGTCATGGTGATTTCGACGATGGGGATCCCGCCATCACACACCGCCTGGGCCGCGAGTCGAGCCTCGGCCGGCGACGATGCGCGCACCACGGGCACAACTCCGATTTCCACGATTTTGTCTCGGACTTGCTGCTTATTCATGGATCTCCCCTGCCCTCTGAAATGACTCAGCGAGCGATCCGCGCCCCGGCGCCCTCCATCACCCGCACCACCTCCTGCAAGGTCACCATGCTGGTATCGCCGGGAGTGGTCATGGCCAGGGCCCCGTGAGCGGCACCACACTCCACCGCCCATTGTGGGTCCTTGCCGGACAGAAAACCGTAGATGAGGCCGGAGGCAAACGAGTCGCCGCCTCCAACTCGATCAAAGATCTCCAGATCTTTTCTTTCGCGTGCCTGGTGGAAGTTCCCGTCGCAATAGCAGATGGCGCCCCAGTCGTTGCGAGTGGCGGTCTGCGCTTTGCGCAGCGTCGTCGCGACCACCTGGAAGGGGTAGTCTTTCACCACCCTCCCGATCATTTGCTTGAAGCCATCGACTTCGAAGGTGGACAGGCTCTCATCCATGCCGGAAACTTCGTAGCCGAGCGCCGCCGAGAAATCTTCTTCGTTCCCCAGCATGACATTCACGTAGGGTGCGATGTGGCGGTTGACCTCCTGCGCGCGTTTCTTGCCGCCGATCGACTTCCACAACGATGGACGGTAGTTAAGGTCATAGGAAACGATTGTGCCGTGCCGCTTGGCTGCTTGCATGGCTTCGAGGGCGACCTCGGGGCTGGTCTCGGAAAGAGCGCAGTAGATGCCCCCGGTGTGCAACCAACGGGCGCCCTGCTTTTGAAAGATTTGGTCCCAATTGAAGTCTCCGGGCTTGAGTTGCGAAACGGCTGTGTGGCCGCGATCGTAAGAGCCCAGTGCGCCGCGCACGCCGAAGCCTCGCTCCGTAAAATTGAGGCCGTTGCGCACCGTGCGGCCGACACCGTCGTGCACGACCCAGCGCACGAGTGATTGGTCTACGCCGCCCTGATAGAGGAGATCCTGCAACAGTCGACCCGCCGGGTCATCTGCAAACGCAGTGACAATCGCGGTGTCGAGACCGAAGCACCGTTTCAATCCGCGGGCGACGTTATACTCTCCACCGCCCTCGCACACCTCAAAGCTGCGCGTGGTGGCGATCCGCCGGTCGCCGGGGTCGAGGCGAAGCATGACCTCTCCCAAGCTGACCAAGTCCCAGCGGCATTCTTCCTTGGGTCGAATGGTTAGTCCCATGGGTTCACCTTACCGGGCATTGCGACAATCATCAACTCTCAGCGTCCCTCCGAAGATGGAATTGAATCAGGTCGCTCAAACCGAATCCGCGCCGCCCGGTTGAGAACTCAGCTATGGCTCCTTGGAATTCGTTACAGAAAGCTTGCGGCATAAGAAGCGCGTCGTCCGCGTGTCAAACATCGAAAAACTAAAGACGACATTCAGCCAACCTCAAAGGTTTTTGTCTTGAATTTGCTTTCTGCGATTGTTATACCGCAGTACCGGGGTAGGAGACTGAGGTCGCCCCGCAGCGCCCGCAAAACGAGTATAAGACTTGTGTGGATAAAACTGTGATGCAACACGGCGTTTTGCAACTACACCCCGGCGACAACGTTTTGATCGCGTTACGAGACCTGCGGAAAGGCGAGCGTATCGACGCACTTCGCCACTCTCTGGTCTTGACCTCGGACGTTCCCGCCAAACACAAGTTCGCAACTGAGGAACTGTTGCCCAACGCCGACGTGTTCATGTATGGAGTTCTGGTTGGGAAGGCTACGCAGAGCATCCCAAAAGGATCGGCGCTGACCACTCGCAACCTGCGTCACGATGCTCTGCCGTTTCGAGAAAAGTCCGCGGAGTATACCTGGAATGCTCCGGATGTATCTCGCTGGCGGAGTCGGACTTTTCTGGGGTACCACCGTTCAGACGGACAAGTGGGCACCCGAAACTACTGGCTGGTGGTTCCACTGGTGTTCTGCGAAAACCGGAACATCGAGGTCCTGAAACAGGCTTTCCAAGAGGAACTCGGCTTCGCGGCGCCGAAGATCTACCGGCAGCAGGTCGCAGACCTGGTGAGGCTGTACGAGGAAGGCCGACTCAGCGAGATCGACCAGCAGCGGGCGGAAGAAGGCTCGAGCCGACAGGCGCGGCGTCGGATTTTCAAAAACATCGACGGCATCAAGTTTCTGATACATCAAGCCGGCTGTGGCGGTACTCGGGAAGACGCCAGCAATCTCTGCGGTCTGATTGCGGGTTATCTCCACCATCCCAACGTAGCCGGGGCCACCGTCCTGAGTCTCGGCTGCCAACATTCGCAGGCCGCCATGCTGCGCGAACAGATCGCGCGACGCGATCGTAATTTCAGCAAGCCTCTGTTGGTATTCGAGCAGCAACAAAGCGGCCCAGAGTTGAAAATGCTGTCGGAGGCGGTCCGCGCGACGTTTCTGGGCGTGGTGGAAGCTGATAAAAGCGAGCGGGCACCGGCGCCACTTTCCCGGCTCTGCGTGGGTTTGAAGTGCGGGGGTTCGGACGGGTTTTCGGGAATTTCGGCGAATCCCGCCATCGGTCACACGTCCGACATGATCGTGGCGCTTGGAGGCAGGACCATCCTTTCCGAGTTTCCCGAGTTGTGCGGGGTCGAACAATCGTTGATCGACCGCAGCACCCGGAAAGAGGTCGGTGACCGCTTCATTCAGCTCATGCGCGATTACGCCGCGCGGGCAAAGGCTGTCCACGCAAGCTTTGAAATGAACCCTTCTTTCGGGAACATCAAGGATGGACTGCTGACCGACGCGATGAAATCGGCGGGCGCGGCCCGAAAGGGCGGGTCTTCTCCGGTCACCGCGGTACTCGACTATCCTGAGTACTCGACACAACCCGGGCTCAATCTCTTGTGCACGCCCGGCAACGACGTCGAATGTGTGACGGCGCAGGTGGCCGCTGGGTCGAACATCGTCCTCTTCACCACGGGACTCGGCACGCCGACCGGCAACCCCGTCGCGCCGGTGGTCAAAATCTCGACGAATAGCGAACTCGCGCGACGCATGCCAGACATCATCGACGTCGACGCTGGGCCGATCATCTCAGGGGAGACGACTATCGAGCAAACGGGCGAGTCGATTCTGGAGTCTGCCGTCAAGGTGGCAAGTGGCGAGGTACGAACGAAAGCGGAATTACTAGGCCAGGACGATTTCATCCCCTGGAAACGGGGTGTCTCTCTGTGAAGCCTGGTGGCAGTGGTTGGTCAAGCGGTGTCTAGTTTGTCAGATGGATCTTAGGGAGGATGCGATGAGAGTTCGTCGATGCGCGCTGCTGCTGGTTTTCCTAACCACGCTGGTGCTCGTGACCTGGACCACCGCGGGGGCACAAGCCTCGGGCCAAACCGAATCCTCTTCCCAGTTGGCGCAGACACCACCCATGGGATGGAACAGCTGGAACAAGTTCGCGTGCAACGTGAGTGAACAATTGATTCGCGAAACCGCGGACGCCATGGTAAGCGCCGGGATGCAAGCCGCAGGGTACCAGTACGTGAACATCGACGATTGCTGGCAGGTCAGTCGCGATGCCCAGGGAACGATCGTTGCGGATCCGAAACGGTTTCCCTCGGGAATCAAGGCGCTGGCGGATTATGTCCATAGCAAGGGACTGAAGCTTGGCGTCTACACGGACGCGGGCCGACTCACCTGCCAGAAACGGCCAGGCAGCTACGAACACGAATTGTTGGATGCGAAGACATACGCCTCGTGGGGAGTCGATTACGTCAAGATTGACTGGTGTCATGCGGAAGGGCTGGACCCGGAAGTGCAGTACGCAAAATTTCGTGACGCGCTGGCACAAGCGGGCCGGCCCATAGTGTTCAGTATTTGCAACTGGGGAGTGAAAGCACCCTGGACGTGGGGACCGGCCACCGGCAATCTCTGGCGCACCACGGGCGACATCAATGACACCTACGACCGGATGTCGGTCATCGGGTTTTCGCAGAACGGTCTGGAGAAATTTGCCGGTCCGGGGCACTGGAACGACCCGGACATGCTCGAGGTGGGCAACGGTGGCATGAAGCGCGATGAATACCGCACCCACATGGCGCTATGGGCTTTGCTGGCCGCGCCCCTGTTGGCCGGCAATGATCTGCGCAGCATGACGCCCGAGACGAAAGAAATGCTCACCAATGCCGAAGTGCTGGCGGTCGATCAGGATGCAAAGGGCGTGCAAGGCCACCGCGTGTGGGATGAGGGGCCCCTGGAAATTTGGATCAAGCCTCTCGCAAATGGGAGCCACGCCGTCGGACTCTTCAATCGGGGCGAATCCAGCCTCAAGATCACTCTCGACTTCAAAATGCTGGGCAGCGCATCGTCGCTTAAACTGCGCGATCTTTGGGAGCACAAAGATCTTGGCGAAGTGCAAGGTTCGTACACAGCGGATGTGCCAAAGCATGGGGTGGTGATGTTGAGCGCGTTCAAGTGACTCCAGTCCGCATCGGGGGGCGTGGCGTCTATTTGTGATTCGGGATACGGGAGGAAGATCGGTTTGACGGCGGCGGACTTTCGACGTTTCGCTCTTGGCCTGCCGGAGTCCGCGGAAGGTTCGCATTTTAAGCATGCCGATTTCAGGGTGGGTGGAAAAATCTTCGCGACCCTCGCTCTCGAGTCGGAGGGATACGGCGTACTTTTGCTAACTCCAGAGCAGCAGGCCGGAATGGTGGAAGACGAGCCAAGAGTCTTTTCAGCGGTTCCGGGGGGCTGGGGACGGCAGGGCGCAACCCGAGTGTACCTGGCAGGTGTGGCCCCGGATGTCCTGGAGGCTGGGTTGAGGGCGGCGTGGCGCAGAAAAGCACCGAAGCGCCTGTTGGGCCTGGGACTCCTGCCCTGAGCAGTCTCCTGTCGCGCCATAGAAGTCTGGCGATTTGCTGACCGGCCAGCTTCGACGTGAAGAGATTGAATTCCCATGCCGAGATCCTGGATTTGAGGCTGCGCGACTTCAGCCTTTGGAACACGTTTGAAAAACACGGGAGAGAAAGCCAATCATGTGGGAAGAAAATATGGCGCGGCGGAACTTCTTGATGAGGACAGGTGCAGGAATTACCGGTGCCGCGATAAGCGCCGCGGTCACACTGCCTGCCGTGGCCGAGTCGCCGACGCAAATCCAGAGCGGGTATGACGTCAGGGCCTTCGGCGCAACCGGCGACGGCAGGACGCTCGATACGCCTGCCATCAACAAGACCATTGCAGCGGCCGCCGCTGCAGGCGGCGGAACAGTGCGGTTCTCCGCCGGAAACTACCTCTGCTACTCCATCCATCTGAAGAGCAACGTTGAGCTCTATCTGGGACCGGGCTCGACCATCGTAGCCGCTGAGGCACCGGCCGAGGGCACGGGAGACGGCTATGATCCTCCTGAACCGAACGCTTGGGACAAGTATCAGGATTTCGGCCACAGTCACTGGCACAACAGCCTCATTTGGGGTGAGGGCATCGAGAACGTTGGCATCGTTGGGCCGGGGCGCATTTGGGGAAAAGGACTGAGCCGCGGCGGAGGCGATCAAGCTCTTCCGGCCGGCACCGGGAACAAGTCGATCAGCCTGAAAAATTGCCGTAACGTCATCTTTCGCGATGTGTCTATTTTGCACGGCGGCCATTTCGCGATTCTGGCCACCGGCGTTGACAATCTCACGATCGACAATCTCAAGATCGACACCAATCGCGACGGCCTGGACATCGATTGTTGCCGTAACGTCCGGGTCTCGAATTGCAGCGTGAATTCACCGTGGGACGATGCCATCTGTCTAAAGAGTTGCTATGGGCTCGGCTTCACGCGATCCACCGACCACGTGACGATCACGAACTGTTATGTCACGGGCGGCTACGAGGAAGGCACCCTGCTCGACGCAACGTTCAAGCGCATTGGACCCGACTACAAAGCGTCTCGTAACGGAAGGATCAAGCTGGGCACGGAGTCTAACGGAGGATTCCGAAATATCACGATCTCGACCTGTGTCATTGACGATTGCCGCGGAATCGCGTTGGAGACGGTGGACGGTGCGCTGCTCGAAGACATTTCCATCAGCAATATCACGATGCGCGATATCACGGATGTCCCACTGTTCCTTCGTCTGGGCAGCCGCATGCGCGGTCCGGAAGGAATCCCGATTGGCGAATTGCGGCGTGTGAATATCAGTGACATCGTCGTCTCACATTGCGCTTCGCACCAGGCCTGTATCATTACAGGCATCCCCGGGCATTTCATCCAGGATGTGAAACTCAGCAATATTTTCATTCTTCATGAGGGCGGTGGTACTCGGGAGGACGCCACGGTTCAACCGCCCGAAATTGACAACGCCTATCCTGAGCCCAACCGGTTCGGCGCAATGCCAGCTCACGGGTTCTTCATTCGGCACGTGAAAGGGATCGACCTTCGCGACGTGGACGTTCGGTACGTGAAGGAGGATCTGCGTCCTGGCTTCGTTCTCGAGGACGTGACGGGCGCGGAATTCATTCACGTGCAGACTCAACGTTCTGGGGACGCGCCGGGGTTCGTTCTGAGGAATGTCCAGGACATCAGCTTTTATCTGAGCCGGCCGGTGCCGGACACACACCTCGACAAGGTGGAACACCAGGCGCTGTGAGCGTGAGAGCGGGTCTCATTCAAACGCTTTAAAAGCCCAGGTGAGCAACTTTTTTGTATAATTCACGCCTCGGTCGAACCTCTCGAAACGCCCTGGGAGCAAGCCATGCTTCTGAAGGTCTTCTCCGACAAAGCATCTCTCGGCCAGGCGGCTGCAGACCAGGCGGCACGAGCGATTCGAAACGCGATCGCGTCCCACGCCGAGGCGCGCATCATTGCTGCAACGGCAGCGTCACAGTTGGAGTTCCTTGATGCACTTACCAGGGAACACGGTATCGACTGGCACCAGGTGGAAGCCTTCCATCTGGACGAGTACATCGGACTGGCAGCAACGCATCCGGGGAGCTTTCGCAAGATGCTGCTTGAGTTGTTGATTCACAAAACCGGGATTACTCGCTACCACTTGCTCGAGGGTGACGCCAGCGATCCGGTCGAGGTCACGCGAAGAGTGGGCAAGGAATTGGCGTCGCGTCCTGTCGACATCGCATTCCTCGGTATCGGTGAGAATGGCCATATCGCATTCAACGATCCACCGGCGGACTTTCTGACAGAAGAGCCTTATATTGTCGTCGAACTGGACGAGGCGTGCCGCCGGCAGCAGGTGGGCGAGGCGTGGTTCGCCGACCTATCGCAAGTACCGCGGCGGGCGATCTCGATGTCCGCCCGCCAGATTCTCAAGGCCAAAGAAATTCTGGCCGTCGTCCCGGACCGGCGCAAAGCGCAAGCGATAAAAGCCTGCTTGGAGGGTCCGGTCAGTTCTATGGCACCGGCCTCGATCTTGCGTACGCACCCCAACGTAACGATCTACCTCGACGAAGACTCGGCTTCTCTGCTGGGTCCGGCCCTGGGGAATCAACTCCTTCGCGAGTCGCAAGCGACGGTGGGCACCTGAGGGCGAAGTCCCTGCCCCATGCGCATGGCTGAGGAGCCCGTTTCCCGAGCAAGGCGACCGATTCCATCGTTGCGCTGGTGGATCGGCGGAGTGCTTTTTGCGTCCACAGCGATCAACTACATCGACCGCCAGACACTGTCACTGCTCGCACCTTATCTAAAGGTGCAGTACCGCTTTTCCAACAGCGACTATGCCAACATCGTGATTGCTTTCCGCGTTGCTTACTCGATCGGTCAGACCGTATTTGGGCGTCTGATGGACCGCATCGGCACCCGCCAGGGCCTCAGCCTCAGCGTGGCTTGGTATTCGACGGTCTCAATGCTGACGTCGCTGGCCAACGGGCTGTTCAGTTTCGCCGGATTTCGCTTTTTGTTGGGCGCCGGAGAATCGGCGAACTGGCCTGGTGCCACGAAGGCCGTATCGGAGTGGTTTCCGAAGCAGGAGCGTGGCCTTGCCACCGCCCTATTTGACAGCGGCTCCTCGATCGGCGGGGCGGTCGCGCCGTTCGTCATCCTGCCGATTTTTTCCCGCTGGGGATGGCGGCCGGCCTTCATGATTCCCGGCGTGCTCGGATTCCTCTGGCTAATTGCCTGGCGCTGGATCTACCACCCGCCTGCGCAACACCCTCGCCTATCGCCCGCAGAACTACGCCTGATTGCTGCCGACGCGGCGGGAAACGGGGTTAGGGTCGACAATAAACCAGCGAGATGGCTCGATTTGTTGCGGTTTCCGCAGACCTGGGGAACCATCATCGCCAGAAGTTTCACAGACCCGGTCTGGTTTTTTATCACCGACTGGTTTCCCATCTACCTGGTGGCCAAGGGAATCGAGCTCCAGAGCGGATTGGTCGCGGTGTGGATCCCATTCATCGCAGCCGACGTGGGGAATTTTTTCGGCGGGGCTGCGTCCGGCTATCTCATCCAGCGCGACTGGTCCGTGGGAGCTGCGCGGAAGGCGCTCGTCGTGTTTGGCGGGATCGGAGTCACTTTGCTGATTCCTACAATTTTCACGACGAACCTGATGGCAATCACAACTCTGTTTGCCCTCGCCACCTTCTCCTATGCATCTTTCACGACCATCGCCAACGTCTTGCCGTCTGACCTGTTCCCCAGCAATGCAGTGGCAACCGTGAGCGGATTGAGCGGAACGGGCGCGGGAATTGGAACGATCATTGCTTTTAAGCTGGTTGGGCATTTCTCCGACGCACGCCAAGCAACCGCTACCCACGCCTTTGATCCGATTATCGTGGTCGCCGGGCTGGTCCCGTTCGTAGGCATGATCCTGGTATTGCTGCTCGTTCGCAATAACCGGGCCACTGAAGAAGGGCAGGTGCGACGCATTTGAGCTCACCCCAAGAGTATTGCGTCGCTACGGAAGCGCGAAACTGAAAATATCGCTGCCGGCCGCGATCGCGACGTACTGCTTTCCGGCGACTGCATAGCTGATAGGAGAGGCGCTTATGTCCTGGCCCGTATTAAAGTGCCAGAGGGGCCTACCGTTTTTGGCATCGACCGCCTCAAAGGAATTCGCGTCATCCCCGAAAAACACGAGTCCGCCAGCAGTCGTCATAGTGCCGCCCGAGGAGTGTGCACCGCCAACCATCGGATATTTCCACACAAGACCGCCAGAATCCAGGCTGTATGCGAGGAGGAGCTTTCGCGAGTCTTCGCCGGGAATGCGCTTGACGCCCGTCGAATTGTAGGTCTCCCCTTCTTGGAAGCGCTGGGGCTCGGTTTTGGAGAAAAACGTTTCGCATTCTTCTAATGCCATGAAGTACAAGAAACGCGTTGCTTCGTTGTACGAAGGTGCGAACCAGTTGGTCGCGCCTGCCCATCCGGGACAAATGCGAGTTCCCTTCGGCGTCGGCTGAGCGTCGCTGCGAATCGGCCGTCCCTGCGGGTCAATCCCTGTAGCCCAGTTTAGTTTTTGCACGAACGGTACGGCGGAGAGAAACTTCCCGTTGGTACGGTCGAGCACGTACAGATACCCGTTGCGATTGGCTTCGACGATCAACTTGCGCGGCTCCCCTTGGTACACAGCATCCACAAGGATGGGCGTTTCGACGGCGTCATAGTCGAACAAATCGTGGGGTGTGAATTGGAAATACCACTTGAGCTTGCCCGTATCCGGATCGAGCGCGAGCACGCAGTCGGTGTACAGGTCATCGCCCGGCCGCACGCTGCCCTCAAAATCAGGCGCAGGATTGCTCGTGCCCCAGAACATGGTGTTGGTCGCAGGGTCATAGGTGCCGGGCATCCAGGTCGTTCCGCCGCCGTGCAGATAAGCCTTGCCGGGCCAACTCTCAGAGCCGAACTCGCCGGGGGCAGGAATTGTCCAGAAACGCCAGGCCAGCTTTCCGGTCTGTGCATCGTAGGCTGCGACGAAACCGCGGACACCGTCATCGCCGCCTGACGTTCCGACCAGTATCTTGTCTTTCACGACTAGCGGAGCGCTGGTCGCGCCATAGTTTTTGTTCCAAGTGGCGTACGCAATGTCCCAAAGCAGGTTGCCGGAGCGTGCATCGAGGCACAGCAGATGGGCGTTGTCGGTCTCCATGTAAATCCTGTCGTGCCACACTCCAACGCCGCGGTTGAGATGCCGGGAAGCATCGTCGACCAGCCCCGTCGAAATGGCACGCGTGTGGTGCCACACGACCCGCCCTGTCCTGGCGTCAAGGGCAAAGGCATGGTTGGCGGCCGTGACAAACATCATTCCATTCACCACCACGGGACTGACTTCGAGGCGACTAGAATTCGGTGCATGAAAGACCCACTGTGCGCGGAGCTCGGCTACATTGCTGGTGTTGATCTCGGTGAGACTGCTGAACCGGCGCCCGGAATAGTCGCCGTTGTAGGAAATCCAGTTGGCGGCGGGGGGTTGCGCTAGCAGATCTTCGGAGCGAACATTGATGTCGGTAGACGTCGGCTGAACCGGTGGATCGTCTTTCCGGCCAGCGATCAAACCGGTGCCAACCAAGAGCAGGCTGAGCCCGAAGCGCATTCCTGGAATCTTTCTCAAACCGGTGGACTGCACGAACTCGGTACAACAGTGGTGGCACGTTGACAGAGCAGCGAACGCATTATCGAATGAAATGCACATTTCCGCAATCACGTTCTCCGGTCCGTCTTGCTTTGAGCTAGCCTGGATTATTCACGAAATCTCTAGCCAAAAAAGGAAGGATGCTCTAAAAGGAATGATGAATACTGGGTTAGCAGACCCAGCATTCCCTTTCGGAGCATCCATCACTTGATACATAGTGTTTTAACACCAAGCATCGAGAGTCAGATTGTCAGGTGCGCTTGACAGCGCCAGGTCTGCGTAGGACCTTACGCGTATGAAATCGCGACTCTTTGCCCGGATTCTGCTCGCCTGTTTGTACAGCGCTTCCGTCGCCGCTCTTCAATCATTGAGCGCATCGAGCAGCGCGCAGACGTCCGTTGCGCTGCCACAGATCCCGTCGCCGACAGGTCCTTACGGCATCGGCAGGATTGGCTATCAGTGGACGGACCCATCGCGTCCCGACGACTACGATCCCAAGCTCCGTCGCGAGCTGATGGTCTACTTTTGGTATCCGACGGCGAAGGCCGCCGGTACAAAAGGACAGTACTTGCCAGGCGCGGCTCAGATGGACGCCCTTCCCGAGATCCATAAGATCATGAGCCGCGAGTTCGGCAACGCCTGGGCACAGATTGTTTCGGGAGAGATTTCCTCGCATGCGATTGACCACGCGCCGATCGCCAAGAGCGGCGTGCCATTCTCGGTTGTCACCTTCTCTCACGGCCTCGGTAGCACCGGGTTCCAATACACAGTGCTGATCGAACAGCTGGTGAGTTATGGATACGTCGTCGCCAGCATTGAACACACGTACACGGCGAAGGCGATCTGGTTCCCGGACGGCAGAGTTGTCACACAACACAACGATTCGCCGCCTGCCCGACTCTCCCAATCCGAGCGCCAGAATTGGATGATGAAACAAGTCTCGATCGGTATCAGCGAAGGGGCCGCCGACGTTCGGTTCGCGATCGATCGCATGGAGGAGCTCAACCGCGACAAGCAGCACTCCGCGCTAGCTGGCGCAATCGACCTGAAGCGGCTCGCGGCCATGGGACACTCGGCGGGAGCGGAATTCGCCGCGCGCGCCTGCCAGCAGGACTCGCGCATCCACGCTTGCGTCGACCTCGACGGCGGTATGGTGCCTGTCGCCGCTCTCCCGCTCTATGAGGACAATCGAATGATGCGCCAGCCGCTCCTGTTTCTGGAGGCCTACCACCCCGACGATAGGATGGGTGGCATCCCCGACCAAATCGCGAAATACGAAAGAGTCAGGGAACAGCAGCTTCAGGAATTACCCCAGGGCTCCTACGCCGTGGTGCTGCACTCTCCCGAGATCGCCCACCCGAGCTTCAGCGATGTGCCGCTTCTCTTCCACGGTCACGACGGGTTTCCCGAGACTCCTGTTGTGCTGCACAATCTGGACCTGATCACGCGATTCATCCGTGAATTTCTCAGCAAGACACTTAGCGGGGAAAAAGTTTCGCTGTTCGATGGGCGTACCTCTCCTCTTCCCGAATCTATCGTCACGGCATATGGCCACTGATTCTCTGTTGATTGTTTGATCAAGCGTTAGCGCTCGTTGAGGGGTTTTGAGCCCGCTGCGAGCCTTCGATCAGCGCCATCATCTGACCCACGAGATGGCCGCTGGCTTCAGCGATTCGCGGCATCACGACCGTGTACGCCACCACACGCTGGCGTTGCTGCGGCAACGCGTCTATCAGGTTGTTGCTGGCTACAAAGATGCCAACGACGGCGACCGCCAGCGTCACGATCCCATGTTGCAGATCGTCGCCGATCAAAAACTCGGCGACGCGCTGGGCTCGCAACCCACCCTCAGCCGCTGGGAGAACGCGCCTTCCGCCCGCGAACTGACGCACTTCAACGACCTGCTGTGCCAGCACTTCATTCGCCTCTGCGGCGACCAGGTCCGCCGGCGCGGCGAGATCCTGCTCGATCTCGATTCCACCGACGATCCCACCTACGGCCTGCAGCAGCTCAGCTTCTTCAACGGCGCTTACGGCCAGCATATGTATCATCCCGTGCTGATCTTCGAGCGCTACTCCGGATGCCTGCTGGCGGCCCGCCTGCGTCCGGGAAACGCCTCCAGTCATGCCCGCATCGTGCCCACGCTGGTGCGCTTGATCCCGCGTTTGCAATCTGCCTTCCCCGGAGTAACAGGCTGCGCGGCGATGCCGGTTTTGCTCTACCTCTTCTCTACAAGTTCTGCGAGTTCTTCGCTATCCAGTACGCCATCGGCATCCCGGCGAACTGCGTTTTCAAGCGTCGCGCCGAGCCTCGGCAGAAGCGGTTAAAGCGCCGCTATCGTTGTACTCAACTTCCGCAGCGCAGCTTTTCCAGTTTCCGCCATCGCGCCCGCAGCTGGCCGCGCCAGCGCCACATCTGCTATAAGGCCGAGCACACCGCCACCGGAACCAACCCACGCTTCGGGGTGACTAACTGCCCCGGTCGCGCTTCGCAAGTCTTCGCTTTCTACAACGATCGCGGCGAGTGCGAGAACCGCATCGAGGAGTTCGAGAACGGCTTCCGCTCCGACCGCTTGGGCTGCCACCGCTTCTTAGCCAATGCTTTTCGCCTGCTCTTGCATGCCGCCGGCTACAACCTAGTCAACCTGTTCCGTCTTCACTTGCCCCAGCCCTGGCGCTCGGCACAGATCGAAACCCCGCGCGCACGTTTGTTCAAACTGGGCGCTCGCGTCCGCCAAACCGCCCTCTGTATCCGATTCCACCTGGCCACTGGCTGGCCCTTCAAGACCTATTCCGCGGCGTCGTCCTTGCCGTCAACAGCAGTTGATCCGATTCCTTCCTCGCCATCTCAACTCCCACTCGCAGTTCCGGCGGAGCCGTGCTCAAAATCCTCTCCCTCAGGTCGCGACGTCGAACTCTCCTTAACAAACCTCATGACCTGGCTGATTCTGCCCTTCATCAATGCCTGATCGCCCATCCTTGCCAATAAATCTCAGGTGTGATGAATTAAGCAGGCTATCGGTTGTTGTCGCGACAATGCGCGAGATTCTTGGCGCTCAACAGCGAAAGTTGTTGACACATCGCGCGGGCGTCGATTTGATTGGATTGCATGTCGTCGTCAACACCAACTCGTTGGCGCGCTCTGTTACTCGTCCTGATGGCAACAGGCTTGCGCGCACAAACAATGGACAGACAGGCCCAGCACCAGGACTCGCCCCGAACCGAGTCCGTAGGACAGCGTAGTTTTGCTTCCCGGTGTGCCGGGTGTCATGGGCTCGACGGACGAGGCGGCGAGCGTGCTCCCAATATTGTGTCCAACCCGCAGGTCGAACGATTGTCTGACCTCCAACTGCAGAAGATCGTCGCGGACGGACGGCCCGATTTCGGTATGCCGGCGTTTCGTCTCATCGGGCCGTCCGAGGTCAAACGAGTCGTCGAGTACTTACGCACTCTCCAGGGTGCAGGTGGGGCAGCGACCATCCCGGGAGATCCCAAGAACGGCCGATTGCTTTTTTTCGGAAAGGCCGGTTGCTCGTCCTGTCACCGGGTCCGCAACGAAGGAGCATTCTTCGGCCCCGATCTTTCCACCTATGCGAACGGACTGCCGGCAAAAGAAGTTCGTCGTGCCATCACGAGTCCTGATCCCAGTTCTGCACACGGGCAATTGGCGGTCGCGCGCACGCGGTCCGGAGAGAAAGTCACAGGAGCAATTCGAAATGAGGACAATTTCTCCTTGCAGCTTCAGACGACGGACGGCATATTTCATTTTGTGATGAAAGCAGACTTGGAAAGCCTGGAGTATCAAGCTCAGGCCTCCATGCCTACCGACTATGGCGAACGGCTGAACCCGCAGCAGTTGGATGACCTCGTCAGCTATCTCCACAGCCTGAACGTCGTGGCTGTGCCAGGTGAGGATCAGCCGTGATGTGGCGGCGGCTATGTCCTTTTTCGCTTTTCTGTGCGCCTTTCCAGGAGAGTCGCCGCCTATTCAGGCGAACGATCGCGCTCCTCGGCGCTAGTGCTTTTGCTCTCATCCCCGTAGCGCTAAACGCTCAGGCTCCTCTCCGGCCTTTCTCGATGCAAACCCTCTCTCCCGAGTTCTGGGCCCTGTTCAACCGCGACGCCAAGCTCGAAACGGTGGCGCAAGGTTTCGGCTTCACCGAGGGTCCGATGTGGGATCCGGCAGGATTCCTTTACGTCAGCGATGAAACCAAAAACAAACTTTTCCGCGTGTTTCCGGATGGAAGGAAAGAAGAGGTGATCGCCCTTGGGGACCCTGACGGCAACACATTCGACCGGCAGCACCGACTGATCGATTGCGCCAGTGTCTTGCGCGCCATCATTGCGGTTACAGCTGAAGGGAAATACAACATCCTTGCGGACCGCTATGATGGCAAGAAGTTCAACAGCCCGAACGACGTGATCGTGGGACCCGATGGCGCGCTCTATTTCACCGATCCCACTCTTGATTTGGTAGCGGGAGAAAAACAGGAAATCCCCTTTCAGGGCGTTTATCGCCTGGGCGAGAAGGGCGATGTTCAACTGCTCACCCGGGACCTGACTCAGCCCAACGGTCTCGCGTTCTCGCCCGACGGGAAGCAGTTCTTTGTGGACGACAGCGAGCAAAGAAATATTCGGGTGTACGACGTTCTTCCCGATGGCTCCCTCAGCAACGGCCGAATTTTTGGCGAGGAACCAGGCGGAAAGGACGACGGGGTGCCGGACGGCATCAAAGTGGATCAGAAGGGAAATCTATTCGTCACCGGGCCGACGGGCATTTGGGTATGGGATGCAAAAGGCCACCACCTGGGAACGATCGCTATGCCCGAGCAGCCCGCTAATCTGACTTGGGGAGACCCGGATTACCGCACTCTTTACATCACCGCGACCACGTCGGTTTACCGCTTGCGCACCAGAACGAACGGCTACGTTCCCTATCTCAAGCACTAAGCGCAATTACTTCTTGAGCAGCGCGTCGATCGCGGCTTGCGCGATCGCTTCGTCGATCTCGGATTTCGCCCCGCTGGCGGCAATCGCGCCCAAGGTCTGCCCGTCCACTTGAATAGGAAGTCCGCCCTGGTTGGGGAAGAAATCCGGAAAGGCGAGGACGTCAACATTGCCTTTTTTCAGAGCATCGGCGCCTTCTTTCGATGGGCTGCGGTAGAACGCGGCATGCCGAGCCTTTCTCTGCGCGAATTGAATGGTATTTAGCGAAGCCGCATCCGCCTTCTGCAGAAAGAGGAGGTTGCCACTCTCGTCCACAACGCAGAGAGTAACTTCCACATGCAGTTTCTGCGCTTCCGCTTCGGCCGCGGCGACCATGGTCTTGATCGCGGCTAGGTTCAGGTATTTCTTGCTCGGGAGTTCAGCGGAGGCTGTCGCCACAAGGATGCTCAGCATCACAATCAGCAGTTTAAACATGGCAACGGATGCTAGCAGCTACCTCGGTGGTTTTCCAGATGAAAACCGCGGACGGCACTCCATTTTGTCCGGCAAAGGACGACATGCAATTCGTACCAAGCCACGGAGGTGTCATTGCTATCGGCTCTAAACTCTCTCTGGAGCGACGGCATCGATTGTCAGCTCAATTTGCTGCTTCCCTAGCTGGGGATGAGTTGCGGTGAGTCGGACCGTGCCGGCTTGCTCCTTCGCGCGTATCCAGATGGCCCCGGTGCCGCCCACCAACGCAAAAGGATTGTCTCCAATAATCTCCGCGGGACCTTCGAGACCCAACTGAATCGCATCGTTAGCGAAAGGCCGAATGGCATCGAACTCATCCGTCACTCGCAGCACCACGCGAGTGGTATCGGCTCCATCGCCAACCAAACGGGTGTCGTCGGGCAGGAGCACAAACTTTGTGTCGACGCCTCTCCCAGAATAATTCCTGGTGATGACAAGCTTGCCTTGAAGGTAGCCTTCGAGTCGCAGGTCGCCCCATTTGTGAAACAGTTCGTGCAGTTCCACGACGAATGGCGCATAGCGAAGGTGAGCGAACTGTTTTCGGTCAGGGTCGGCCTCGGCCACCAACTGATCGGCAATGTATATCTTGAGGTGATCGCAGTTGGAGCAGACAACCGCTTTCGAGAACCCGACGGAAGCATCGCCGCGCGCCCAATGGAAAGCGGGCTCGAGCACAATTTCCTCGTCAGGATCGCATTGTGATTTGTAAAAACCGGCGGCAGGCTTGGGCTCGCGAAAGATATCAGTGACCCCGTGGTAGCAGATGCGATCTCCGGATCCAAAATCGCCGTGGGTGTTGTAGTCAAAAGCGCACCAGCCGATGCCTCCGGCGTATTGAGGATTGGAGGCGAGCTGGTCGTGAATGCGGGCGTGCCGTAAGGTGTGTTCGGTCAGCCGTTCCACCTGGTCAATGGTCTTTGTGGGGTAGGTGTGACCCACGAATTCGGTGTTCAGGTATTTCGGGTGGTTCGGCGGCTTCAGAGGGAAGCCGAAGTCGTTCATGGTGAAAACATCCTCCAGAAATTCCGATTCCTGGAAGTAGCGAATGCCGCCGGTCGGGCGCGTGGGGTCCAGCTTGTGCGCCAGCGCATTCGTCCGGACATAGAAATCATGATCATCTTTCGATTCGTTGATCCGCACGCCCCACAGAACCACCGCTGGATGATTCCAGTCGCGACGGATCATTCGGCCGACATTGTCGACTGCAAGCTCCTTCCAGGCTTCATCGCCGATGTGCTGCCAGCCGGGGATTTCCTCGAGCACCAACAGGCCCACTTCGTCGCAGGCGTCGAGGAAATGCCGCGATTGGGGGTAGTGTGAGGTTCGGACGATATTGCATTTCAGTTTGTTGCGTAGCACGTCAGCGTCGCGACGCTGTACCCTTCCCGGCATTGCCTGTCCGACGAAAGGAAATGTCTGATGACGATCGAGACCGCGCAGCTTGATGGGCTTGCCATTCAGCTGAAACCCGTGATCGGTGAACTGGGCGTCGCGAAAACCGATGGTTCGTGAAACCTCATCCACTTTTTGGGTCCCATGCCAAAGAGTTACTTCGACTTTGTAGAGGTTCGGATGACTCAGATCCCAGAGCTTGATCGAGTTCAGAGACGCGAAATGTAAGGTGTGCGCGACCGCTTCGCTGCTAAGGGCCGAAGCCGGAACACTCAGCGAACCCTTTTCCACGATCCGGTCGCCGTCTTTGAGAGCAACTTCCAAGCGCATTGCTTCCCGTGACGATTCCAGATACTGGAGGTAACAATCGACATCCAGGCTGGGATGCTCGCTTAGGACCTCCATTGGTTTCGCGAAGACGTTCTCGATGAAAATACCCGGGACAATCCTTAGCCAGACTTCGCGATAGATTCCTCCGAACGTCAAGTAGTCAATCTCATAGCCGAACGGTGGAATATCCGCGCGCTCGCTCGAATCGACATCGACGGCCAGCACGTTCTCCCCATCGAAGTCGACGTGTGGAGTAAGGTCAAAGGAGAACGGCGTGTACCCGCCTTTGTATTCGCCGAGACGAGTCCCGTTCAACCACACTACGGAGGCTGTCATCACGCCCTCGAAGTCTACGAACACGTGCTTGCCGCGAGCATTTGCAGGAAGCTTGAAGTGGCGCCGATAGCTGGACACAAATTCGTAAGTCTTTTCGTCGAAGCTATGCCAGGGCAGCTTAACGTTGGTGTGCGGAATCACGATTCGTTCGTAGCCGGAATCGTCAAAATCGCGGGCGTGTGCACCCTCTCCGACCGTCCGGCTGTAGCGCCAATTCCGGTTCATCGGAATCACCAGCCGCCCGGAGGCAGCGGTGGATTCGTTGGCAGCGCTCGCAAACCTCGCTCGAGCCAGGGTCGCGCCTGCGATCAATGTACCCGTATGCTTGAGAAAATTGCGTCGGTCCATAGTCTCCCCTGATATGAATTCTTAGGTGTGTGGAACCGTGAATTATCCCCTGCGGGACGGTTTCTGTAAACGATTACCCGAAAAACGCGGCCGGCCGAACATGATCGAACTCGAAAGAGACTCGACAGCCCTGCAGTTGAACACGACAGCCCCCGATCACCAGCTGCGTTGGTGTTGAATCACGGACGGATTGAGATGACTAGCGCGAAGCCGGGGAGGAGCACTGCATCCTTGGTCGTCGTCCGCCCGGTAGGCCTCCGGACTAACTATGCCAAATCCTCGCCGGTCGACGACCCTAGCCTGCAAAACTTACGAATCGCCGCACGAGGGGAGAAGTCCGTCGCATCCGCGTAACGGACCAGGGGCTGTAACCCGTGCAGGACAAGCCTTTTCGGGCGGATCATTGCAGAGAGTGAGCAATTTTGAACAGCCGGTCGCCCTCGAGAGACCTAGAATTCGGCTTTGACTGTCCGCTGTTGTCCTGAGCTTTCCAGGAGGCGCTAAGGTATGGTTAACAGAATTGCAGTGCTGGTTGTGCTAGCGTTGGCGTTGGCTTTGCCTTTGGCAGCTTTTGCGAGCAGCAGTATCGACGTCGCGAACGCGGGGGGCCTCATCTCGGGTAATTCGAGCGGACTGTCGCTCACCGGTTCCACTTTGGTCAAGGTTGGTGGGATCGAGGGATCAAACCTCGGATCCCTCAGCTTCACCACTGGCGTCTTCACGAGCGGCGACGCCCAGATGGGTGGAACGCTGGCAGCGGGGGGCACCTTCACCATCACCGGTAACGGGAGCGATGGCGTTCCCAACGGCGTGATCTTCAGCGGTACCTTCAGTTCCGGAACTTGGGAACTGGTGACCCTCGCTGACGGCACCCACAACTACGTCCTCATCGCCGGCTTGGTCGACGCTGGCGGGCACTTGGGCGCGACCGCGCAGTTAACCTTCAACACCGGTATGGGCTTCTTTGATGGGAGCGCGACCTTGTCGAGTGGCGACACCAACCTCATGGTTCCAGAACCGGGTACGCTAACCCTGCTCGGAACTGGCTTGGTCGGAGTCGGCCTCATCCGGCGTAAATTGCTCTCCAGCCTGAGGTGATCTGAAACCGGATCAAATAGCGGTCGGCGGACCTACCGCATGGCCGACCGCCCGATTCATTTCCCCGATTCATTTCATTGCGAGTGAGTGGGTCTCTGATCCAGCCCCTCCCCCCAGAACAGGGCGGTCAATCCCGTCCGCAATGAGGGACAAGCCGTGACATCTGAGGTCTTATCGGTCTTGACCCATCAAGGCCATGGGGACTGGTACCAGGGATGTAGTCTTCGCTTCTGGACGTTCATGGCGACCCCGGAGGGAGTCGAACCCCCAACCCTCAGATCCGAAGTCTGATGCTCTATCCAGTTGAGCTACGGGGCCGCATTTGTGCCGGCAGGTTCAACGAGAGGGCTCATCCAATCGCCGTCAAACCTACGCGCCGATTGTACACACGCACGCGCCGCTTGCAAACGGGAGAAGTCTGCCATTTCTGCCTGAAGCCGAGCCCCTAAGACTGCACGATGACACTCCCGGTCATCTTGGGATGGATGCGGCAGTAGTATCGAAATTCTCCGGGCTCTGTGAAGCGGAACTGGACCTTCTGGTCGGTATCAAGCGCCGGGGACTTGAACTTGCCCTGCGTGCTGTCGACGGGGGGATGTGGACCGACGTGGCGGCCCGAAAGCCCCGACTGCTAACCCCGGTCCAAAGAAACCATAATCTTTTTGAAGCGGGCAGGATCGTCACTCCAAGCTTTAAGAGCGCCTGGAGCGTCCTCGATAGAGACAACGGAACTCAGTGCCTCTGCAACCGGGAAGCGATGTTGTTCAAGCATTCGGATCACTCTATGGAAATCTTCTGGCAAGGCATTGCGCGAGCCCAGAATATCCAACTCTTTCTGCACAAATAGACGGGTCTCGTAGGTGACCAAATCTTTGGCGTAGCCAATGTAGACAACCCGACCGGTGAACGCCACTTCTTCGACGGCCGTGCGGAACATCTGCGCTGAGCCGACCGCCTCGATCACAACATCCGGACCGAGGCCATTCGTTAGTTCGAGAAGTGTCTCGTGCAACGGCTGACTCCTGGCATTTACAGTGTGGTCGGCGCCCACCTTTCGGGCGAGGCTCAGTTTCTCGTCGCTTACGTCCACTCCGATCGTTTTGGCCCCGTAACTGTGTGAGGCGGCGATGACGCCGAGTCCAACGCCGCCACAACCAAACACGGCTACGGAATCACTGGGCACCACTCGACCCCGGGCCGCGGCGTGGAAACCCACCGTCAAAGGCTCCACCAAACACAGCTCCGTGAGTGTCAGTTGGGCGGGATAGAGCTTTTCCGCAGGCATCACAATGTATTCCGTCAACGCTCCATCCCGCTGAACACCAAGAGTCTCATTGAACTCGCACGCATTCGGTCGGCCGCGAAGACAAGCTGCGCAACGGCCACAGTTCGTGTACGGCGACATGGTCACATTGACCCCGGGGCCCAAGGCCGCGTGCCGCTTGCTTCCTTCGACAATGGTCGCAGCCACCTCGTGGCCCGGAATGCGTGGAAATGCAACCAGTGGGTTCATTCCCCGGAAAGAATTCAGGTCGCTTCCGCACAGCCCAATCATGCGCACTTTCAGTAGAAGACCCTCGTCGGTGACCGTAGGCTCGCCAATCGTTTCGACCGCTGCTTCGCCCGGTTTTTTGATGACGACCGCTTTCACTCGCCTGCCCTCCGTACCCCCGCGCTCGGACTGAGCCGATACACCTCGGTGGCTGTCCCTCCCAGGATACGTTCCTGCTCAGATACCGAGAGGCCACCGATCAGAGCTTGCAGCGTGTCGACCCATTTTCGATACGTGGATGCCAGCAGACAAACCGGCCAATCCGATCCAGCCATGAGCCGACCCGCGCCAAAGGCGACCAACACAACGTCCACATATGGCCGCAGATCCGCTTCCGTCCACGTCGACCAGTGTGCTTCTGTCACCATGCCTGAAATCTTGCAGTAGACGTTGTCTCTTCGTGCGAGCTCGCAAATGTTGTGCCGCCACGGATCCAGAACGCGATCGCGAATTCGCGGCTTGGCCACGTGGTCCAGAACAAACACCTGTTGTGGGTGTCGATCGACGAACTGGATGGCGGCAGGCAGATGCCGCTCGAAGATCAGAATGTCATAGACAAGGCCGGAGTCTCGCATGGCTCGGATGCCTTGATTGAATTCGGTGCCCAGAATAAAGTTTTCGTCCGGTTCGTCCTGAATGATGTGACGAAGCCCCTTGAGCTTTGACTCGCCGCGCAGACGTTCCAGTTCGACCGGAAATTGCGGGCTGGCAATCGGGGCCCAGCCAACCACGCCGGCGATAGCCGGGGAACCCGCGGCCAACGACAGGAGCCAGTCAGTTTCCTCGCGGGTCTGCTTTGCCTGCACCGCCACCGCTCCGGCGAACCCGGCTGCAGATAGTTCGCCCTCTAGGTCCTCGACCAGGAAATCGCGTCGCAACTGCGGCATGTTCTCACCGATCCAGGCATACTCCCGTGGCGAATAGCGCCAAAGGTGGTGGTGAGCATCGATTTTCTCAGCCATGCTTCTCAGGGCAGACTTACTTATTGGGATCCACTATGAGTCGCTGTCGGACTCGCGCCCACTAGGCGGCGGTTGTCAGCAGGTTCACAACCCCGAAAGACAAAGACTCCTTCCAGAAGAACGCCTCTTTGCGTCGACGATAGCCCAGCTGCGTCTGGAATGGCTTTCGCATTCAGGTGGTTATGATAGAGCTTTTGACGGCCTTACGGCAGCGATATTTCGACCGAGAATCGCGCCAGCAGCGCGCTTGTACCCTGACGAACGGCTCTTATAAAGACTTCCAAAGAGCTGCACGAGGCAGTCGCCAGTGGCTACGGTACACGTTTTTTGCGATGGTCGCGAAGACAACGTTTGCCCTTCCTTGCGCCGTGCAAATCTCTTGCTACGGGCAGCCACCGATGCTCACGTGTCACCGTTCGTTTAATCTCGCTCAACCTGACCTTTAGAATTTCGAGTTTGACTTCCGCTTGCGATTGGGCCTAACTTCCGTCCTCAAGAGTGGATTCGAATTGCTGATGGGGTGTATCCGTTTTCATGGGACTGCGCATTCGAGCGTGAGCGGTTGAATTGAGCCGCTTACGCGAGCGTGTAGCTGCTCGGTGAACAGTGGGGGTTTCAGAATCCAACGCGAGGAACAATCTTATGTCTGCGAGAGCGTTTCGATCGACAGGCGCTGTGAGCCTCTTTGCGGCTTTGTGGCTGGGACTTTGTACCTTCGCCATTTCCGCCTACGCACAGATTGGTAACGCGAACCTCGGCGGCACGGTCACCGACCAATCGGGAGGCGTCGTGGCGGGTGCTGACCTCACCCTGACGAACAACGCCATAAAGTTCCAGACAAAGGCCACCTCCAACGAACGCGGGGAGTACACGTTTCGGAACCTGACGCCTGGGACTTACGATCTGACGGCCTCCAAGCAAGGATTTCAGAGTTACGTTCAGACGGGTATCGTCGTCACCATCAACGCATCCGCCCACGCGGAGGTGGTGCTCAAGGTGGGATCGGTCACCGAGACCATCACGGTCTCGGGCGAAAACACGCTCATCAACTACGACAACGGAACCCAGCAGGGCGGTATCGATCCCCAAACCATCAAGGATCTCCCACTGGTTGTTGAGGGCAAGCCGCGTTCCTCGGCCGCGCTGGCGGTGCTGCTACCGGGCATATCGACTGGTAGCTCTAACCAAGCCTTTCAAGCGCGCATTAACGGCGGCCAGGAGTCAGGCGATGAGGCGCTGCTGGATGGAGCAACCATGCAGGAAGGCTTCATGAGCCAGAGCGGCATGGTTTCGATCCAACAAGACTTCCAGATGTCGCCTGACATGGTTCAGGAAGTCAAAGTGATCACCTCGAGCTACGACGCGCAGTACGGCTCCTCCACGTCCGGCCAGATCACGATGGTCACCAAGTCTGGGACGTCGCGGTATCACGGCGCGGCCTTTGAGTACGCCCGCAATGCTGCCCTGAATTCCGCGCAATGGGGCAAGACCTCCGCATCGCACGACAACGAGCACAATTTCGGCGCGAACATCGGCGGTCCGATCAAGATCCCCCACCTATACGAGGGTACCGCCAAGCATCGCTCGTTTTTCTACTTCAACTGGGAGTCCTATCACCAGGCTGGTGGCTCGAACAGCCCGACGCTCTCGATTCCATCCGTGCTCGAGCGCGGGGGGAATTTCACGGACTGGCTGGATAGCACAGGAAAGCAGATTCCGATCTACGTTCCCGGGACCATCACTCCAGCCTGTCAAGCGGCGCTCCCAACCGGAGTCGGACCCGGACAGCAATTCCCGGGAAATATCATTCCTACAAACTGCATCAGCCCGATTGCTGCAGCCTATATGGCAGAATTGCCGACTCCTACCAATTCTCAGCCGACGAACAACTACACACTGGCGAAGCCCGTCCCTGACACGCTAACCAGCAACTCCAACGTGTACATGTTCCGTCTCGACCACAACTATGGCGATAAGGATCACTTCTACTTTTTCTGGTGGCGGCAGTTCACCGGCTTCAATACTGCCACTGCACTTCCCATCGCGATTGCCACCGAGTCACCCACCAGGCCCCAGAATTCCCCGATTTCGCGCTTTAACTGGGAGCATACCTTTTCCTCAACCATGACCAACCACGTCACCTTCGGATACTTGAATCGAAACGAAGGGTATGGATCGGAGAACCTGGCTTTCATCGGCAAGCTGCCTCAGGTGCCGAACGCAGGCACAAACGCCCTCCCAGCATTTACTTTCTCGGGCGGGTTTAATCAGATCTCCAACAGCAACGGGCCTCCGGGCACGAACATAACCGTTCGTCCGACGTGGGTCCTCAACGACATGGTGAACAAGGTGCATGGTCACCACACCTTCACCTTCGGCGGTGAGTGGCGGTCGGTACAGGGAAATATCCACCAGACCAACAATGAAGCTGGTACATATGGTTTCGACAGCTCAACGACAGCTTTGACGAGTGGCGGCGGAAGTCCTGTGGCAGGATTCCTGCTTGGAGCTGTAAGTAGCGGGTCGGTCGATCGTCGAACGGTGAGCTCATGGTATCCGCGCCAAACCGTTTGGGCATTGCACGCTAACGACTCATGGAAGATGACTACGAAATTCACTCTCAACGTCGGGCTGCGGTGGGACTACTACACTCCGTCGCGCGAAAAGTACAATCACTTCTCGTTCATCGACCTTACGGGAGCCAACCCCGACGCTGGCAATCTCTCCGGACGTTTGGCGTTTGCGGGTCACGGCTACGGCTCCGCGAGCTACGGCGCCCAATACCCGGAGAAGGCCTGGCACAATGGATTTGCGCCACGACTTGGAGCCGCCTACGCGATTGACCAAAAAACGGTGGTTCGCGCTGGCTATGGAGTTTTCTTCGCGCAAGCCTTCTATCCGGGATGGGGCGGCGGAATGTCGCTGGACGGTTTCAACCTGCACCAGACGTTCGGCACCACCCCCGCCGGGGCAGGCACAAACCCCGCCTTCTACTTGGACCAGGGGGTGTCGGCATTCAGTCCGCCTCCCTTCATCTCATCGGGCTACGACAACGGCCAGAATCCGTCGCAGGCAAACGGCAATGGTTCGGCATATCGTCCGCTTGACGGGAACCGCCGTCCGTACTCCCAGCAGTGGAACCTGACCATTGAGCGGCAACTCCCGAAAGATGTCTTTCTCAGTGTGGCTTACGTAGGTAACAAGGGAACACGCCTTACGTCGAGCCTGAACCCGGCAAATGTGCTCGACCCGTTTGCCGCCAACATTAGGGCACTCGAAACACCTAGCACCCTAAAGAGCGGGATTCCCAAATTGCTCGACACCTTCGACGTGACGGAGGCGCCGGTGGATGGGATATCTGTTCCATACGCGGGTTGGGTTTCGCAGATGAATGGCGGTGTTTGCGCGCCCACGGTGGCGCAGGCCCTGACGCCCTATCCGCAATTCTGCAGCGTACTCCAGGGACTGAACGAGGGACATGGAAATTCCATCTATCACTCCTTCCAGATGAAGGCAGAGAAGCGCTACAGTAATGGCCTCTATATGCTGGTGTCGTATACCAATTCGAAGATCATCTCCGACGCTTCGGACAACACGCAGCAACTTGGAGGCTCGTGGAACGCTACTCAAGGTGTCATCTCGCCCTTTGAAAAGGGCCGTGCTCGCTCGCTTTCATCGGACGACGTCCCCCAGATCATTTCAGCGGCCTTCGTCTACGATCTGCCGTTTGGCAAAGGCAAGCGGTACCTCACCGGTGGCATGTCAAATGCTATCGTAGGCGGGTGGCAAGTCAGTCCGATCATCCACTGGAACACCGGAACACCGATGTGGTTCCGCGATTCGAACAGCGGGTGCGCGGTGGTGCGGCAATTCCGGCAAGCTTGCTTAGTGGGCCTCGTACCTGGTGCAAACCCCCTCCTTCAAGATCCCAACAGCTTCAACCCAACCAAGGGGCCCCTTCTCAACGCTGCGGCTTTTGAACCCGCCAGCAACTTCCTCTATACCGACACGACCGGCGTGGGAGGTCCGGGGCAGTTCGGCTACACCGGCGGTGGTCCCCGCATTACCAACCTGAGAGGCCCCAACGCCAAGAATGTGGACATCTCTCTGACTAAGAACACGCCCATTGGAGAGCGAGGAAATTTCCAGCTTCGCGTCGGGTTCTTCAATGCGTTCAACCAACACTACTTCTACAACGCAGCCAACGTTAACAACCAAGGATCGAGTTTCGCTTTCAACAGCGATGTGAGCGCTCCGAATTTCGGCGCGTGGAACGGCGGCGTCAGTTCCCCGCGTACGATACAAATCGGGGCGCGGCTCGAGTTCTAGTTGGCACAACAGGCTGAACAGATCGAAAAGGGCGCCATCTTCTGTCTAATCGGCGATGGCGCCTCTTCTCTGGGTAATGCGGCACCTCGCTCGTTCACTGGGGCGAGAGCTTCGGAGTAGCTTGTGTTTCGGCAGCCTTTTTCAGGTGCTGGTATTGTTCAATCTCAGTTTCCCCCACTTGACCTTCACCCAGCCTGTGATAGATCCGGCCCAGTAGAAGGTGTGGCTCGGGGTACGCCGGGTCCAGAGCGGCTGCCTGGCGAAGCGCTTCCACGGCGGCCTTGTAGTCGCCTCGCATCTCGAGAACCCGGCCGAGCTGATAATGGGCCTGCGGCAGTTGCGAATCATAACCTAGCGCCTCTCGCAGGTTCTTTTCCGCATCCGCTAATTGATTCACCGCGATTAATGTGACAGCCAAGTCCACGTGCGGCCACGGCGATGGCTTAGCTTGCAGCCGGTTCAGCTCGACGGCGCGGTTGTAGCTCTTGACGGCCTCAATCGATTGGCCCAGATAGTCGTAGCAGAGTCCCAAGCTGTCGTAGGCCCGGATCATCTTGGGATCGAGTTCGATGACCTTCTGCAGGCGCGCTATGGCGGTCGCGTAGTTCTGCGCATCGTAATCGAGCCGCGCCAGCCAGTAGAGATAGAGCGGGTTTTGCGGCTGGACGGCAGCAAGCTTCTCCAGTTCCGTTCGAGCCCAGTCGCGACGGTTGAGCCGGACGTAGGCCATGGCCAGCGTAAACCGGCTGCGATCGTCAAGCGGAGTGATGGCTTCCGCCCGCTTCCAGGCGATGACGGAGTCCAGATATTGCCCGTCAAGAAAAAACACGCCCCCCGCCATGGCCAGCAGCTTCGCGCTGCGTGGAGACCTGGGATCGTGCTCAGACTCGTCTACCAGGATTTTCTCCGCTCGCCGGTAATCCCGCTGCTTCATGGCATCTTCCAACTCAGCGCGGCGCGCAGGATCGAGCTGCAGCTCGGATAGGTCCCCTGCAGGCCGCTCTGGGGGGTGGTCATCTTGCTGAGCGAGTGGGGATTGCGCAGCCAGTGGCGACGCCAGGCAAGCGCTGAGGAAAGCGACAACCGCGAAGTTGGTTGTCTTTACTCTCTTTCCAGGTGTCCATTCAAGGAGTCGACGATGAATTTGCGGCTTCAATCCTGGCCCTCGTCTCTGAGGCGGCCTTGCTTTCCGGCACGAGTTTCTGCTCCAGATCGATTTCGGCCAGGGCCTCATCGAACCTTCTTAGCTCAAGCAGGACGACAGCTGTCGCCAAATGAATCTCGGGCAGCGTTGGATCCTGTTTCGCGGCGCGGTGATAGGCAGCCAGGGCCAGATCGTATTTCTCTTGAACCGCATACTCCTGCCCCAGGGCCTGTTGGAGTCGCGCAGAGTCGGGATTGAGCTGCCTGATTTGTTGATAGGACCAGCCCGAGAGCTTCGTCCAGGCCCTGCCCAGCTGGTATCGGTATTCCGGCTCCTGAGGAGATAGCTTGACCAGTTTCTGCAATTCCCCAGCTGCAGCGATCCAGTCGTCTGAAGCCTCGTAGGCTTTTGCCAGCTGGAGATGGGCCTGCGGTTCTTTCGGCATGAGTTTGGCGGCCCGCTCCAGTTCACGCACAGCTTCCGCTTTCTTGCCGAGGGCTCGGAGGCTGACGCCAAGAAGAAGATGCGACGGGCCGTAACTCGGCTGCAACTGGATTGCCTGTCGGAAACGTGCCGCTGCTCGATTGTGATCTCCGCGCTGCTGCGCAATCACTCCGAGATTGTGAAAGACAAGAGGATGCTTGACGCCTTGTTGAAGAACAGAGGAGAAAATCTTCTGGGCGGTGTCCAGGTCGCCAGACTTAAGCGCTTCTACGCCGGTCGCAATTTGTTGTTCAAGCTGCCGGGGCAAACTCGGTTGCGCAAACGCCGCCGCGGTGAGAATCAGCACTAGGAAGAGAACCGTCCGGGGGCGCAGGTCGCCCACGAGTCTCCCGGGCAGCCTTCCCGGGTAGGTTCTGCTACCCGAAGTCTTGCCTCGTTCTAGGCACAATTTCCCCACCATCTCTTGGCCCCATCGCCCCAAAGAACAAAACCACGCAACCGCCCTAGAATCAACAACATTATAGTGCAGTTCGATAGCAATTGTTGAATCGCTTTACGTATAATTTGGCCTGGGGTTTTTCTGGAGTTTTGGAACGCGGGTCGTGCTATGCGATGGCGTTCACCGATCTCGGCTTTGTGCCTCACCGTATTGTTCTGCCTGGCCGTTCGTACCGTCTCCTATTCAGAGAACAGCGAGCGGGAGCAAAAGATCCTGCGCATTCAGCAGTCGATCGAACAGCGCGACCTTGAGCAAGCGCAGCAGTTGCTGAAGGAGGCAGCCAGGCAATTTCCGGCTGACCCCGGGTTCGACAATTTGCAGGGCATCGTGGACGCACAGAAAGGCGACTTCTCGAGGGCGGAAAGCAGTTTTCTGGAAGCCGTTACGCGGGACCCAAGATTCACTGGGGCCTATCTGAATCTTGGGCGGCTCTATCAGGAGAACGCAGTTCTTGACCCGAAAGGCACACAAAAGGCTTTAGACACCTACGCGCAAGTGCTTCGCTACGACGGCAAGAATACGGAGGCAAATTACCAGAGCGCGACCCTGCTCCTCTCCCTCGGTGAATATCAGAATTCCCTTGCTCACCTGAAGCTTCTGCCGGCAGCAACTCTGGCGCGGCCACAAGCTTTATCGGTTCTTTGCGCTGATTACGCGGGCCTCGGCGACCGCGAGCGCACGGACGCGGCATCGGCTCGCATGCTTGCGAGTCCGGATCTTTCCGAACCAGATGCCCGCCAGGCGATTCCGGGCCTGCGGGCAGGCAAGCGCGACGATCTGCTCGTCACTCTTCTCGAGAGCCTGCAAAAACGCCAGCCTTTGGCGCCTGAGCTGCTGCACACCCTCGGTCTGGCGTATGAAGGAACCAACAAGTTGATCGAAGCTCGCGCGACTTTGGAGAAATCGGCTGTCGCGAACCTCTCGGTGGCTTCCTTGCTCGACCTGGCGCGGGTTGCGCATAAGCAACAGGATTACAAGGGCTCGTTGGGATATCTGGCGCACGCGAGAGATCTTGAGCCCGAGAACGCCAGCCTGCACTATTCCTTTGGCCTGGTTTGTCTGGATCTGGACCTCGTCGCCGAGGCGCGCAACTCGTTTGAGAAGGCGATTAAGCTCGACCCCGACAATCCGTCCTACAATTACGCGATGGGGACGGCATCAGCGTTTCGACAGGACCCGGAAGAAGCGGTCCCTTACTTTGAAAAGTACATCAAGCTAAGGCCGCAGGATCCACGGGGAAAGCTGGCGATCGGGGTGGTGCTTTGGCGAGCGAAGAACTACGATGCCGCCGTGCCGTGGTTGAAGCGGGCTGCGAGTGCAAAGGAAACCGCCGCGACCGCCCATTACTACTTAGGGTCGATCGCGCTGCATGAGAACCGGCTGGAGGAAGCTTTCGGTGAGTTGCAAACGGCCCTGAAAGCTCAACCCGCCTACCCCGACGTACTGGCTCAACTCGGGCAGTATTTCCTAGTGCGCAAGGACTACGCGCAAGCCGAACAGCAACTCCGGCGTGCCTTGGAAATCGATCCAGATCACTACTCCGCGAATTTCTATCTGCTAACTCTCTACACGCGTACCGGAGACTCGCGGCGAGAGGCGCAGGCAAAGCATTTCGAAGAGCTGAAGATTCTTCTAAACGAGAAGACACAAGAATTGCTACGCATCGTTGAGGTCCAGCCATTCGAGACTCCCTAACTTTCGTTTCCGAAGCGAAGTGGCGTTCCGCTGGCATTTCAGCCCGCATGCTCGGGATACTCGTACTCTTTGCGGCGGCAGGTGCGCATGCTTTTGGACAATCGCCGGCTTTAGCGAAATGCGCCGACGCTTTTTACCGTGGAGACTACGAAATTACCGCTCAACTGGCAGAGAAGCACCTCCTCTTATCTCCTCATGACGCGGCTGTCCGCGTGATCCTGGCGCGCGCCGAACTCGCCCTAGAGGAATTTCAACCTGCTTTCGACGATCTGCGAAAGGTCCTCGCCGCCGATCCCCACAACATCGACGCTCTTTATTACCTTGCCCTGCTGGCACGAGAACTCTCGCAGCAGGAGTATCAGAGGCTTGCTGAACTCGCGCCGGACTCGAATCGCGTTCACCAACTTCTGGGCGAGGCTGCACTTGCAGCGGAAAATCCCAGCGAGGCTCAGGCACAATTTCAGGATGCCCTGAAAGCCAATCCGCGCTCCATCGAAATCCTCACCGAACTGGCGGAGTTGAAACGCTCGCAATCGAAATTCGACGAGGCTATCACTTACTACACCCAGGCCGACCAGATCGGTCCACCGAATTATGAGATCGCCTACGGACTGGGGGCGTCCTACACGTACAAGCAGGACTATTCACAAGCGATCGTGTGGCTGCGCCAGGCGGTCGCTCTGGCTCCCGATTCCTCCGCTGGCCGTTTTGCTCTGGGCAACGCGCTGTTCCAGAGTGGACAACTCGAAGCCGCTATCCCGGAACTAAAGGTTTCTCTGCAACTGGAGCCCCGACTCAAACAAGCTTACTTCCTGCTAGGCCGTGCCTACTCGAAACTCGGCCGAAAGGACGAGGCCAACGCGGCGCTCAAAAAACTCGATGAACTAAGCCGCTCAGAAATGCCCGGTCAAGAGAAAGGATCTGCCAGGGATGACGATCCAAAACTTGGCCACCGGTAAAGTCCACTGAAACTCTCAGATGAACTCAGCATGCTCCTACGCCATCGCCCGCGAGCGATCGTTCGCAGTCGACTCCTGTTCTGGTTTTGCTCGTGTGTATTGCCGGTGTTGCTCTTCCTGCACGTGGAGGCTCAGGAAGCGAACGACCATTCGCCGCCCACGCAGCAATCGATGGGCGTCTCCACTGGAACTCCTCATGCTGCGGTGAAAGACGCTCTATCTCGTCCGATCACGGCGGGAGGGTTTGTTGACGGTGCGCCCGTGGTCTTCAGGGATGTAACCAAGGCATCCGGGCTCGACAAATTCCGCCACCGCTCAGGCACGCCGGAAAAAGCTACCATTCTCGAGACGCCGGGATCGGGCGTGGCTCTGCTGGATTACGACAACGATGGTTGGCTCGACATTTACTTGCTCAATGGCTCAACTTTTGCTGCCCTGAAGGGACAAGAACCGGCGCCTCGCGCAATGCTGTTTCACAACAATCACGATGGCACCTTTACAGACGTAACAGAAAAGGCCGGGGTCGCGAACGAGCGGTGGGCTTTTGGCGTTGCGGTGGGTGACTACGACAATGATGGCTGGCCTGACATCTACGTTTCCAATTATGGCAAGAATCGCCTTTATCGCAATAATCATGACGGCACCTTCACTGACGTGGCTGAGAAAGCGGGCGTAGCGCTGGGCGACTGGTCCGCCGGACCGACCTGGGGCGACTATGACCACGATGGGTTTCTGGACTTGTTTGTGCCCGGTTATGCGAAATTCGATCCGGACCATCCGCCGGTCGCCGGTCAGGGGGGCATCCCGATAGCGGCATGCCAGTTTCGCGGCGTGAGTTCCTTGATGTGTGGCCCGCGCGGTCTTCCCGGAGAGGGCGATCACCTGTTCCACAATAACCGTGACGGCACGTTCACGGACGTGAGCAAGAAAGCGGGTGTTTCCGACCCCCCCGGCTACTATGGACTGGCGTCGGTCTTTGTGGACGTGGACGACGACGGCTGGCTTGACTTAGCCGTGGCCAACGACTCGGTGCCGCGCTATCTCTATCGCAATCGTCACGACGGCACGTTCGAGGACTTGAGCTACCTCTCCGGTTTCGCTCTGACCAATGAAGGCCTGGCGCAGGCTTCCATGGGAATCGCGGTGGGCGACTATAATCGCGACGGCAGGGTCGATTTCGCCATCACGACGTTCTCAGACGATTACAAGACTCTTTATAGAAATGATGGCGACTTCAATTTCGCGGATGTCACCTACCCGGCAGGCTTGGGGGCTTCGACCATCCCCTTTCTCAGTTGGGGGATCGGGTTCATCGACTTTGACAATGACGGTCTGCTGGACATTTTTATAGCAAACGGACACGTCTACCCGTCTGTCGACCGGCGGGACTGGGGCACGACCTGGGCGGAGCGTCCTCTGCTTTTTCGCAATCTTGACGGCACCAAGTTTCAGGAAATCGCGCCTGCGACGGGTAGCGGCCTGGCCGACGTAATTCCCGCCCGCGGCGCTGCCTTCGGGGACCTTTTTAACGCCGGCCGCATGGACGTGGTGCTGAACAATATGGACTCTTCCCCGGTTCTGCTGCGCAATGTCGTCAACAACGGCAATCACTGGATCACGCTGAAACTGGTGGGCGGTCCCAAGGGGCCACGGGATGCGATCGGCGCCAAGGTCTTTGTGACGGCGAACGGAGCCCGCCAGCGGGCAGATGTAATCAGCGGAGGCAGTTACGGATCATCGTCTGATCCGCGACTCCATTTTGGATTGGGAAAGTCGACCAAGGTCGATAGGGTCGAGATTCGATGGCCCAGCGGCAAGAAGGAAGAGTTGGTTGTCCCCGGTGTCGATCGGATCCTCACGGTCGTAGAAGGTCAGGGTGTCGCCGACAAATAAGGGACAGGGGCTGCATTGCGGAGGGCCCCGGGATGTGAATTCTTGTTCTTGCACTGGCCAACTCGATGCCTTTCAATTTGGTGCTTGGTTTTGGCGCTGCTATCTAGTTCTGCCATCGCCCAGTCTCAGCCGGACCACACAACGGACTTCAGCCATTTCAGGCCACGCCAGGAGATCCCCGGTGAACAGTTTGTAGGCCGTGAGATCTGCGCTGGCTGCCACGGGCAGAAGAACAGTACTCAATCGAGAACCGCGATGGCCCACGCTCTATACAGCATCGCGGAGAGTGCGGTGCTCCGGTCCCACCCTGAAATGACCTTTCGATCCGGGTCGTACGCGTACGAGATCGTGAGGGATGGCGACAAGATTCTCTATCGCGTAAGGAGTGGCAAAGAAACGCTGAGTGAACCGTTGCTGTACGCGTTCGGAGACGCGCACATCGCCCAGACATATGTCTTTCGCCACAACGGAAAACTCTACGAAGGACGGGTGAGCTATTACAGTGCCATCGACGGGCTGGACTGGACCATCGGGGACGTACTAAACCCGCCGCCGAGCCTTGAGGAGGCTGCCGGTCGCGACATCAGCGGTGATGAGGCCCGCAACTGTTTCAGTTGTCACGGCACCGCGGCCACCGTCGCGACCCAGCTTCACCTGGACGGATTGGTGCCCGGGGTGAGTTGCGAAGCGTGCCACGGACCTGGCGCGAAACATGCTGCGGCCATGAAATCGGGCGCGGGAGAGAATCTTTATATCTTCAATCCGAAAGCACTGGACTCGGAGGCTCTATCGCAGGAATTCTGTGGAGCCTGCCACCGAGGCGTGGACACGGTCGCGATGATGCCCGACCTCGGCGGCATGAACAACGTGCGTTTTCAGCCCTATCGCATCTTTAACAGCCGCGGACACGATCCCAACGATCCACGATTAACCTGCACGGCCTGCCACGATCCCCACCTGGAGCTGAAGCGAAACGACTCCTCTTATGATTCAAAGTGTACGACCTGCCACGCGCCGGACGGCCTCGCCGGAAAACAAAACAACAGAGCGGGACCCAAACCGACATCCGCCGTGAAAGCCTGTCCCGTGGCCAAGGAGCGATGTGTCTCCTGCCACATGCCCAAGGTCGAGCTAGCCGGAGCACATTTTCAGTTCACCGACCATCGTATCCGGATCGTGAAGCCCGGAGAGCCCTATCCTTATTAAGCCGGGCTTCGGGAACCGACCTCGCGGGGTTACTTCCCCGTATACCTTATCCGCCAGATCGAGTTGGAGCCATCGTCGGTAACCAGCAACGAACCGTCTGGTGCGACCGCGATGCCCACCGGACGTCCCCAAACGTGCCCGGCGTCGACGACAAACCCGGTCATGAAATCTTCATACTCGCCACTGGCATGGCCAGTCTGATGCAGCGGCACCCGAATCACTTCGTAACCTACACGCGTCGATTTGTTCCACGAGCCATGCTCAGAGGCGAAAATATCTCCCTGGTACTCTGCGGGAAACTGTGTGCCATCATAGAACGTCAGTTCGAGCGACGCGTTGTGGGGCTGCAATATGACATCGGGGGTTATCACTTTGTTCTTGAGTTCCGGGTGCTTACCCTCATGCCGCGGGTCCTGATGGCCGCCCATATACCACCACGGCCAACCGTAAAATCCGCCGTCTTGCACATGGGTGATGTAGTCGGGAACCAGGTTGTCTCCGAGCGCGTCGCGCTCGTTGACCGAACACCACAGCTCTCCGGTCTGCGGGTTCACCGCCAGCCCCACAGCGTTGCGAATACCGGATGCGTAGATCCGCATCTCCGAACCATCCGGGTTAAATTCCAGGATGTCGGCACGATTCTTCTCCCGGGGCGTCGTGTCCGGGTCGTCGACATTCGATCCTGAGCCCACCGCGACAAACATTTTCTTGCCGTCCCGACTAAATTGAACGTCCCGGGTCCAGTGCCCGTCGCCTGCAGGCACGTCGGCGATGTGCTCGGCTTCTCCGCGAGCTTTCGTGTCGCCATTGCGATAGGGGAAGCGCACAACGGAACCTGTGTTCCCCACGTAGACCCACTGCGGATCAGGGCCCGGAGGATAGAAGTTAATGCCAAAGGGCCGGTCCAGCCCACTTGCAAAAACCTCCATCAGCTCCGGCTTTCCTTTGCCGGTAATCCCTCGAAAGACCCGGATGTCGCCCGCGCGGCTTTCCGCCACGAAGAAATCGCCGTTCGGAGCGGTGCGAATCAAACGGGGTTCATCCAGTCCCGCGGTATACTGCTCGACCTCGAAGCCCGACGGGACCTGTGGCCACGCGCCTTCGGGACGCGCTACCACCTTCGGTCCGTTGCCTGCGGAAGGCGTATTGAAGGGAGGCGGAAGATCGTTCAGCGTAATCTTCCGAACATTCCCAGGCTTCTCGAAGCGGTAGTCGGTAAATGGCGCCTTTGGCGGTGGAGTATTGGACGCACTGCTGTCGCTGGGCAGCGCTGCCGCGGCAACCTTGCCCGGAACCGCCTTGGAACTCGCGAGCGCCTTCACATAGGTAATGATCTGCCATCGCTGTTGCTTGGGTAGCGATGCCCAGGACGGCATTCCGTTCGGCAAGTCGCCCTTGGTGATAAACCAAAACAGCTCGCCCGAAGTCACGGAGCTGATCTTTCCGTGGACAAAGGGCGGGATGTTCCCCGACCCTTCTCCCTTCTCTCCGTGGCACCTAGCACACCGCAGATGATAGAGCGGTTTGCCTGCCACCGCGGCTTCCGGGTCGTTCTCAAAGGGATTGACCGTCTGTTTGGCTGACGAGGGAGCGCCGTGGAACCTGGAATTTTGAGCTTTCGTCAAAGAACTCAGCAGGGTTGCTGCCACAAGGATCGCGGTTGCGCGTGCAAGAGAGCGCGAGTTCACTTTCAACATTGCCTCCAGTATCCGAACGTCGATTCGCAGTCAGGGCGATTCGACACTAGTACCCCTTCACCTTGACCACAACATAATCGAAATCGTGCGCGCCGTCGAGGAGGACTTGGTGCGGCACACGCGCTGGAATGCGGATCACATCCCCTGCGGAGATCTTTCTCCGGACACCACCCTGGATGGTACCGTTCCGCTTCTCATGGGGACCAACCGTTTCCCCGTTGAGTAGTGTTCCACCGATTAACAAGGTGGCGGAGCCTGACTGGACGAAAAATACATCGATCTGAGTCTCATGCCATTCCACCTGACCATCTGCCTCCCGATGCACCAGCAGGAAGCTTTCGTTGCTGTAGTCAGAAAGCTGGCGCACCGCGAAGTGGTGCGGATCACCGGCGGCTTCGGTGCTCAAGGAGGAGGTCAGTTGCTTGAGCGAGGCAGGGGTCCACAGTTCGAAACCGGGAGGCCCTGATTCCTGCGCTGTGACGACCAAGACAGGAATCACCAGCCAACCTAGCAGCCAGAGTCTTCTCATCGTTTCCTCGCTCGTAGAGCTTGCTCCTGGCCCTTTCCGCACAGTTCTGTTTGTGGGTGGGCGGGCCCGCTCATTTGAAAAAAGTTTCGGCGCCTTCAATCTCCAAATGCGTTGCACCATGAAAAGGGACCGTAAGTGTCCCACTTTCCGCATCGAAATGATAGTCGCTTCCCGAGCGCAGCGCGCTTCCATTCTTCTTGATTTGAGTCGCCTTCCGGCAGTGCACTTCGAGTGTGCCATTCGTTCCCAAGTCGTCGAATTCAATCGCCAGTCCACCGCTTCTGGGCACCGACCTTATCGTCTGCACCCCGCTTCCGGTGAAATACGGAAACTCGCTTGCCTGTCTTGCCGAAGCAAAGACTTCGATTCGAAGCCTCGGTTCCCAATCCGTATCCCAGTTGTTGTTGAGCTTCACGATGTCGCCGCGGGGGATGATGGATCCTTCTCGTACGAACAGCGGAATCATCCCGAGCGCGGCCGCCGCAGTGACGGTAGCCTTGCCGTCATACACCGTATGCTTGTCGTTGTAGTTCATCCAGCGTCCGGCGGGAAGATACACCTTCCGATCGGTGGCCTTCGCCGTGGTGACTGGAGCGACCAGAATCTCGCTGCCGTAAAGATATTCATCCCAGGTGTCGCTGATACCTTCATCACCAGGGTAGGCGAAAATCAAGGCGCGCATGATCGGCATGCCCGTTTGCCTGGCCTGATGCATGTAGGACCGGGTGTAGGGAATCAGATCGTGGTGGACCTGGGCGTACTTCTGCGCGATGCCAACGAGTTCGTCGTCGTAGTCGTACCAAACCGTCCGCTTCGGACCGAGAATTACTTCCATCATCGGACTGAACGCACTGAACTCCAGCCATCGAGCCAGCAATTCTTTGGTGTTGCTGGCGGGAGCAAAGTAGCCGCCCGTATCGGATCCCCACATGGGAAAGTTGATCGCACCCGCGCGCAGCCCGTTTTTTATGGTGGTCTGCAAGCCGCCAAAAGTGGCCCACGAATCACCGTTCCAGATTGCCGTGTATTTGCGGGAAATGTCGTTGGCGTTGCGCGAGAAGATGAAATAGTCGTCTCCGTACGCTTTACTGAGTCCTTCCGCGGAAAGCTTCGGGAACAACACGGCGAACTCGTTCTGGACCGAGTCCGGCAGTTCCCCTTCTTCGCCGCGATCGAGCTTATAACCCTTGATGCCCATGCGAACGTAGGTATCCAGTTTTTGCTTCCACCAGTCATAGACTTCAGGCCGGCGAAGATCGGCCGCTGGCCACTTGTACGGAAACAGGTAACCCTTTGCCGAACCTTCCTCGAACATCTTTCCGGAGCAGCGGTTCGCAGTCCACAACAGAAGGTTCATACCCCGGTCGCGCAGATCTTGGATCATCCGGGCTGGATCGGGGAACGACGGATCGAAATCCATGCCGCCCCAGCCGAACTCTCCCGAGCCGTAGGGTCGGTCCAGCCAGATTGCCCCCGCGGGAATCTTCAGTTTCCGCAGGCGATCGGCATCATCAATGACCTTCTCCTGGGCGTTATGGACATCGCGCAGATCGTCGTGTTCGTCGTCGCGCCACCAGATGCTTCCGAAGGCCCAGGTCGGTGGCATGATTGCAGGTCCAGCCAGGGCGTTGTAGCGGCTAAGGACATCTCGGTAAGTAGGACCGTAAATGATGTCGTACTTCAGTTGTGAATCCTTGAAGGAGAAGGTGGTTTCACCGGCTTGTGCGATTGCGTAGTGCGCTTGAGCGAGGCTTTCCACATAGACGCCATAGCGGCGCGAAGTAACATAGAAGGGAGCTCTCGTGCTTGCATGGTGGACGTAACGCGCGTTCCCAAGACCGAGGAGGTCCGCGTCCGCTCCGCGATTGTCGATGTGTCCCCCGTAAGGGTATTCCCAGATGCCGTAGTAGTGCTCGCCCTGGTCATTGAACTCCTCGGAGATCTCATCGGGAACCCCACCGGCAAATGTTATGTGGACCTGCAGTATTTCGGGAGCAACAAAGGCAAACGACACCTGACCTTTGGCCGGACTTCCGTTCGGCAACCGGTCGCGCCCGGCAAGCTCGATCCAAAGATCGGCCGTGAGGGTGCTGGAGCTTTTCACGACATTAGCGGCCTCGGCCACCGGATAAACCTCTGCCCCAAACGTAAATGCGGTGTTGCCCTGTGATAGGAGTATGTCGCCAGTCGATTTCTCGATAAGGTGAAACGCGTAAGGACTGGTCGTAAGCTCAAGCCGCAGGAGAGAGGATTCCAAGCTTTGAGCCTGGGCTCGAGGCTCGGAGCAAGAGATCGCGAGGCATGCTCCAACCACCGTGAAAAGCCACGCCTGTTTCAGAGTTTTTGTCATGGAGACCTGTTCAGCTCTTTGATTCTTGTCAGCTTGCTGACCGTTTGGCCCTCGCCAGCGGGACCTACGCATACCGAGGCTCATGCCCCGTGCGAGCTAAGGGCGAGCTCTGGTTTCGCTCACAAAAAGATTTCTTTTTTGTTAAAGTGACGTGGGCCAGCATGGGAAACGATAGGGAGGAGGCTTGGAAGTGTCAAACCGGAAATGCTAAAGGTAGCTTTCAGTAAGACTAAAGGCATGGTTGGCTTGAAAAACGCGCTTTTCCCGGAAGAGGGGCAGGTCCCGGCCGCAAGGCGTTAACGCTCAACGGCGGAATGGGATCGGGCTTATGGATCTCCACCAACTCGAATTGTTCCTTGCCGTGATGGACTCCCCGAGCATGACCCGGGCTGCGGAGAAGGTCTGCCTGTCGACCGGGGCAGTCAGCCTGCAGCTTCGCAGCCTGGCCAGCGAACTCCACACGGAACTTTTCGTGCGCCGCGGGAAGCGGATGGCTCCTACACCGGCCGCCTTACGACTAGCAGAACACGCCAAGGCAGTGCTGAAGCTCACCAGCCAGATCAAACAGGAATTCGAAGATGACTTGGCCGCAGATTCTCGTCCATTTCAGTTCGCCACCGGTGTAACCACCCTGATTTACCAACTGGGTAAGCCGCTGCGGCAGTTGCGGAAGCAGTATCCGCATGCGGACATTCGCGTGACCGTTGGCGTGACCGAGGAAATTGTGGCTGGCCTGCACGATCGGCGGTTCGATCTGGGTTTGATCTCGCTCCCGGTTTCTCCGGAGGGACTCAAGATCATCCCCCTGTTCGACGAGGAGTTGCTGATATTGCGACCGTCCTCGACCCGCGTCAGTGGACGCCACAGCAGCATGATCCGCCCTTCTGACCTGGCGGGTATTCCATTTCTGCTCTACCCTAAGCGCAGCAACATGCGGCTGGTGATTGACCGCTTTTTTAAGGAAATCGATGTGACCCCACGAGTTGTGATGGAAGCCGATGACACAGAAACCATCAAGCGTCTGGTGGAATCAGGCTTCGGCAATTCGATTCTTCCCGAGCACGCGCTGCGCCAGCGTACTCGCTTCTTTCGGACTTTCAGGGTTGAAGGGCACCACTTGACCAGAAGCCTGGCGCTCGCGACGGTGAGCACCGATTATCCCCGCAAGTTAACCGACTCGATTGCAAACTTTCTGTTGACGCTCCTGCGCGGTTGAAGGTCACCCCTCACAACCCCGGGTCGGGCGGAGGGGGGGTTAATCTCCGCGGCCGTTGGTCCACCGGGCGAAATTCGCGCAGAAAAGGCGATTCACGTCACGCTCGATATCCCTCCGGCTGACGCTGCCTCCGTCCCTGTACAGCAATCGATACGATTCGGCGAGAATGGGCGCCATCGTCGCGCGCGTGTTTCGCCATTTGTAGATCACTTGTTCCAGGACGCGGGCATCGGAATGTTGCGGGATGAAGCTTGTGCCAAGCAGTTCAAGGCGCTCGCGCGTGATCTCCTCAACGATGGAAGGATTGTTCAGGAACCACCAGCATCCGAAAGGCATCAAGTTGCTGAACTTTCGCGCATACACGCATAGTTCATGCTGATTCTCGCGGCTCAGAACGCTCACCAGAAACCGGTTGTCCGGATAGGTCCGGCACAAATTCTCGAGCGCCTCCAGGTCCGCACGGCCGACCCCATCGCCCGCCAGTCGAATCCTCGGATTCACCTGGCGTCTCACTCCAATCATGAGCGAGAGTGGCAACCCGAACTCGCGGCATGAGGGCAGGACGGCTTCACTCAACAATTTTCCAAGAACACCGTCTTCCGGGAACTGGAACGTGAACGGCAGTGAAACCGCCATGTAAACCGGTCGCATCCGGGCGTACCAGTCCGCCAGAAACCTGCGAACCTCTGCGATCGATTTGCCTGAAGCTCGCTCGTCTACGGCGTAGCCCTGAGCGGCAACCTGTTGCCAATGATTTGGCCACCCCAACAGAATGCGGTCCAGACGCAGGACGGCTTGAAACTGAGAGTGGCCTTCAACTCCATTCAACCAGACCGGACCCTCCGTCGAATCCAAGGGATCGTTCGTCATCACGACTGCCCTGACCCCAGACATCTCAAGCACTCTTCGGATGTGCGAGTCGACCACTTGCGCCTGGAAGAACGAACGCGCCTCTTGCAAATCCGGGCTCTCCGTGGACAAGTCGAAGGCCCTGAGCACGGACACGACTCCGCGAGTGGCTTCGGAAATCGGGCTGTTTTCAACAAACAGCGCTTGCCAGACGGCGTCCGCCTGCTCTCGCTTGCTCAGAGACCAGTACCGCTCCGGCTTCATGTCTGACGAACGAAAGAACTCCGCCTCCAGGTAGTGATATGTGAGCAGTTCGTCGATACCCCACAATCCCAACTTGCCAAAACCGGGGGGATAGAGGTGGGTGTGCATGTCGATGAACTGGGTCGTCGACAGGACCTCTTTGACCGTAGCTTGGAGACTGTCTGCAGAAAGCGGGTCTGTCGGGCGCAGGGTCGTTCCGGGAGTCGGCTGCTTAAAGGATGTGGCTTCCATTCTTATCTCTGCGCTCGCGCTCCGAGAACGTTTTCTCTCATGACTGACCAAAGCCCGGCGACAGCGAGTGAGCCTAGATTGCGCGGAATATAGGACCCACTGGCCAGCGTGTCAAAGGAAAAAAACTGAAAGCTGGGTTCAGCGAGACTTAACGAAAACGGCTCCCACAGCCTGCGCCCGAGAGTAGCCGGATCGTACTTTTCACCCAGAAAATCAGTTGTCCCTGCCGCAGATCCAAGAGTTTTGCGTCCCCTCAGTAGTACGCAAAGGTTCGTTGAAAAAGACTCAACGCTCGAGAATGTACTTTCATTTTATAATCCTCTTTCTTCTATTGCGCTCGATAGTGCGCTAGAAATGAAAATGCGACGTCCACACACGCTCCGTCCAGAGGGCACACTTAACTGAGCAGCCAGACAAAAATCCCCAGAATGCCGGCCCAAACGCGCAAGCTGGCGTCCGCGGGTATCGTTAGCATTGCCGATCTGCGCCGCCTTGCGCGTAAACGCGTACCGAAGGTTGTGTTTGACTATATCGACGGCGGAGCCGATGGGGAAGTCACCCTTCGCGAGAATCGCCGCGTCTTTGACGATGTTTCTTTCCGCCCCCGCCACGCTGTGGCGGTACCTTCTTGTGACCTGCGCACTCGAGTCTTGGGTTCGGAGCTGTCGTTGCCCTTGCTGCTGGCCCCGGTGGGATACCTCCGCATGATGAACCCGGGGGGTGAGGTGGCGGCTGCCCGGGCGGCGGGGGCTGCAGGCACGATATTCACACTCTCCACGGTTTCGGGACATCGGTTGGAAGATGTGAAGGCCGCTTCCGTGGGACCTGTGTGGTATCAGCTCTACCTGATGGGAGGACGAGAAGCCACGCGAGGGGCCATCGAGAGAGCTCGCGCTGCGGGCTTTACCGCCCTAGTCGTTACCATCGACACACCCATCGCGGGCCTGCGTGAGCGCGACTTTCGGAACGGCATGAAGGAACTGCTGGGCGCCGATCCCATGGCAAGAGCGCCTTTCCTTGCGCAACTGCTTGCCCGCCCCGGCTGGCTGGCAGCTTTTCTGCTCGACGGCGGACTGCCCAAGTTGCCCAACATTGTTATTCCCGGCCAGGGCTCGATGGAGTTGAAGGAAGTGCCCAACATCATGGCGCGTCAGGCATTCTCGTGGGCGGATCTGAGCTGGATCCGTCAGGACTGGGATGGTCCGATCGTCATCAAGGGCGTGCTCACCGGCGACGACGCCCGGCGTGCGGTCGACGAGGGAGCGGTTGCCGTCATTGTGTCGAACCACGGTGGACGTCAGCTCGACTGCGTCCCGGCCACGCTCCGGGCTTTGCCGGAAGTCGTGGCCGCAGTCAACGGAAGGGCGGAGATCCTCATGGACAGCGGCATACGGCGTGGCTCCGATGTCATCAAAGCCATCTGCCTGGGGGCGCGAGCGGTTCTCTGCGGCCGCGCATTTGCCTACGGTCTGGCCGCCGCAGGCGAGGCGGGCGTGACACGTGCGCTTGAACTTTTACGCGCCGATCTCGATCGAACCATGAGACTGCTGGGCTGCTCTTCTCTGTCTGCGCTCGATCGTTCCTATGTTGACGCACCCTGGCTTTTGGATTGAGGTCGGCTCACGGATAAACACAGCTACGAAGGTTGAGACCTTCGCGCCGCGCGGCTCTCCGCGCCTGCAGCCGAAGGGTTCACTGCTTCATGATCCCGCACCCGGCCCGACGGCCACAACGAAATATGTCGCCGGGGCCGCGCCGACATTTTTCACTCCATGTTCTTCGTCTGAGTGCACAAATCCGACTGAACCGGGGCCAAGGACGTGACTCTCGCCGCGGATCGTGAGTGCGACCGTCCCCTCCCGGATGAGCCACATCTCCGAGTGCAAGTGATGGTGCGGGGCATGCGGCATGCCCCCCGGGCGCAGAGTCGTCTCGTGCACCTCCAGGGATTCGCCTGTAGCCAGCTTACCTTTCAGGACCGGACGGATCTGCGCATCGTTCGCAACCTGCACCGGCAACTGGTCGAAGGGAAACGTTCCTGACGGTAAAGAACTGTCATCGGCGGCAAACGCTTTCAAAATCGTGGTTGTTGGAAGAAGTCCCGAAAGGACGAAAAACAGCTCACGCCGGTTCGTCGCCATGCCACACCTCGCTGAGAGAAAATCGTTTCGCCGTGGAGACGAAGGTCGCGCTCTGGTTCCAGAGGTGCGACAAGTTTGGACCCGCCGCGCGGCCCGCAGCCCGCCTCCCACACTATCGCATGCGGGCAGAAAGCGCACTCTTGAATGCATTTAAGGTTGTTCCACCTAACCTTCAAAAATTCTAGTTTGACTTTGCCGCAGCAGTAAATCATTTTCCGCCGCGTTGCTCTCGATGCGCCCGACGGGAATAGCCGATTGACGTTGGAAGCGTCTTGCATTGCATCTCTCGGCAGGCTTGCCTTATCATCGGGTTTCTCGACCGCTCCATCCCGAAGTTCCGCGACATCCGTCGGCGCGAAGGTTTATGGATATCCACCAACTCGAACTGTTCCTCGCCGTCGTAAACTCCCCGAGTATGACCCGGGCAGCTCAGAAGGTGTGCCTGTCACCGGGTGCGGTCAGCCTCCAGTTGCACAACCTCGCGGAGGAACTCCACACGGAACTGTTCGTGCGCAGCGGCAAACGTCTGATTCCCACCCCGGCGGCGTTACGCCTGGCGGAACAGGCCAAGGTACTGGTCAAGCTTTCGAGCCAGATCAAACAGGAATTTGAGAGCGACTTGTCCAACGACACTCGCCCATTCCACTTCGCGACCGGTGTGACCACTCTGATTTATCAGTTGGGCAAGCCGCTGCGGCAGTTGCGAAAGCAGTATCCCAAGGCCCAGATACGAGTGACGGTGAGCGTAACCGAGGAAACCGTCGCGGGGCTGCACGATCGCCGTTTCGACCTGGGCTTGGTCTCGCTTCCAATTCCTGAGGAGAATCTTAAGATCATCCCGCTGTTTGACGAAGAACTCCTGATCGCAGCACCTTCTACAAACAAAGTCAGGCGCGGTCACATCAGCTCGATGCGCGCGGCCGATCTGGCTAAGGTTCCATTCCTGCTTTATCCGCGGGGAACCGTCCTGCGGGTACTCATCGACCGTTTCTTCAAGGAGGTCAGCGTCACTCCGCAAGTGGTGATGGAGGCAGAAGACACGGAGGCCATCAAGCGCTTGGTGGAATCCGGGTTCGGTTACTCCATCATTCCCGAACACGCCCTGCGGCAGCGAACTCGTTTCCTGCAGACCTACCGCGTGGACGGACACCCGATGACCAGAAGTCTGGCTCTCGCCATGGTGCGGACAGACTACCCACGCAAGTTGACAGTCTCGATCGCCGAATCGCTGCGCACAATGTTAACCGCGTGATGCAGCGGGCCTCAACGCCCCATCCAGCCGCCATCCACCAACAACAGATGCCCGTGCACGTACTCGCTGGCCGAAGAACAGAGGAATACAGCCGCACCAACGATGTCGTTAGGCTCTCCCCAGCGGCCTGCCGGAATGCGCTGGAGGATCTGGCGGCTGCGTTGTGGATCTTGGCGGAGCGCTGTCGTGTTGTCCGTCGCCATGTAACCTGGTGCGATTGCGTTGACGTTGATCCCCTTCGCGGCCCATTCGTTGGCCAGCGCTTTCGTAAGCTGTGCGACCCCACCCTTGGCGGCGGCGTAGGCGGGCACGAATACGCCTCCCTGTAAGGAAAGCAGCGAAGCGATGTTGACGATCTTGCCTTTGGTCCCGCGCTTCAGCATGTCCGCGCCTGCAAGTTGTGAGAGCCGGAACACCGCTGTAAGATTCACTGCAATCAGCTCATCCCAGTCGCTCTGCGGGTACTCAACGGCCGGTGCGCGGAGGATGGTGCCAGCATTGTTGACCAGGATATCAATGGAGCCGAATTCTTCCAGGGTCCTCCCAATCAGTGCGGGATAGAACTCCGTATCGGACATGTCACCCGCCAGATAGAACGACTTCCTTCCCAGCTGAAGCACTTTTTCCGTGGTTCCGCGCGTGTCGGCGCTTCTGCCGTGACATCCCACATTGGCGCCAGCTTGCGCCAGGCCGAGCGCGATGGCTGCTCCAAGGCCCCGGCTCGAGCCCGTAACCAGCGCATTCTTGCCATCAAGACGGAAGGCGTCCAACACCATGATTGGTTTCTCTCAGCCGATATGGACAGGATCCAGCCTGGGACTTAAAAGATGAATAGCAGCTAGCGCCAGCAAATAGGAGCAACCGGCGATCAGGAACGGAAGCATGTAACTACCGGTCCATTGCAACGTATAGCCCACGATCTTTGCGATCAACATTCCTCCAATTGCTCCTGCCATTCCTCCCATGCCAACGACGGAGCCCACTGCTTGTGCCGGAAACATGTCGGAGGTCAGGGTAAAGAGATTTGCGGAGAAGCCTTGGTGGGCCGCTGCCGCGATTCCGATCAGCAGTACTGCTCCCCACAGGCTTTCGATGCGATAGGCAAAGACAATCGGTACAACGCACAACGCGCACACTAACATGGCGCTTTTGCGCGCCATATTCACACTGCCTCCCTTTTGGATGAGCCAGGACGAGAACCAGCCTCCCGCAACACTGCCTACATCTGCGATTACGTATATGACCATGATGGGTACTCCGATTTTCATCAGAGCCAAGCCGTGTTGGCGCTGCAGGAAATCGGGCACCCAAAACAGATAGAACCACCAAATCGGATCGATCATGAACTTCCCAACTACAAAAGACCACGTCTGGCGATGCGGAATCAGCCGGGCCCACCTGATTCTGGCCATCGCTTCCTGCGGATCGCTACGAATGTAGCTCAGTTCCGCCTTCGAGATGCGCGGATGCTCCTCTGGCTTGCGATAAAGCACCATCCAGAATATGAGCCAAACGAACCCCAATGCGCCCGTGATCACAAAGGCCCAGCGCCAACCCCAATGAACTGTGATCCAAGGGACGACCAAGGGAGTCACGATCGCACCGACATTGGTGCCGGCGTTGAAGATCCCTGTCGCGAGCGCCCGTTCTCGCTTCGGAAACCATTCAGCGACCGTCTTGATGCTAGCGGGGAAAACTCCCGCCTCTCCGAAGCCCAACGCGGACCGAGCGAGCAGGAAACTGGTCAGCGACCCTCCCAGCGCGTGTCCCATGGAAGCCAGGCTCCAGAAAACCATGGCCAGGGCGTAGCCGAGTCGCGTACCGATGCGATCCACCAGGCGGCCTACCGCCAGCATGCCCACCGCGTAAGCCGCCTGGAAAGCAAACACCAGGTTGCCGTAGTCGATCTCGCTCCATCCCAGGTCGTGCTGAAGGGTGGTCTTGAGGACTCCCAGCACTTGGCGATCCATGTAGTTCTTGGTAGTTCCAAAAAGCAGGAGGGCGCAGATGACCCAACGCAGATAGCCGGCCCGCGACGTCACGCCGGCCGCTTCGGAGTTCGATTCCCGAGTCGCGGTTGTGGCGGCTGGGTCCATAGTTGAGGACTATTTCTTCCGGCCCGCTTCCAGTCCCGAAGGTCCCTGGTCGAATCCGCGCTGCACGTTGACCACCCCAAACTGCCGGTCTTCCCCCTCGCGATGCGCGGCCATGGCCCAGAGGAAGCAGATCGGATGACCCGGGACCGAAACGTTGGGATGGTACCCGCTCGGCATCAGCACGGCATCGCCATCGCGTACGACCGTAACCAGTTCCGGATAATCTGTACGGTTATACACCAGTTGAATGCCGAAAGCGGGCGCGGGCATGTTGAAGTACACGTACATTTCTTCGAGCATCTTAGCGTGCTCGTGCGGCGGCCAACTCGTCCAGTTGCCTGGCTCAGAAATGGTGAATCCGGCGACCAGCCTTCCCGCTTCGATGTTTTTCGCCAGCAGCATGTGGAGCTGGCGGGAGGAACCAGGTCCGCCGGTGCTGAATTTCAGGCCAGGATCGTTGGAAACTTGCGAGAACTTCACCACCTGCAACGGGTAGCGCTTCTCGACCTCGGCGGAGAACTCCGCGATATCCGCGCTCGAACTAGTCGACACCTTCACTGAGGAATCACGCGGGATGTACATCGAATCGTACTGTCCTAGCTCCGCGACGTTGTCGTCCACCGCAACTCTTGCTTGCCCAGAGAGGCAAACAAGCCCAGTCTCCCGGTCACCGGTGGAAATCGATTCCACCGGGTTCGAGGAATTCAAGATGATCCGTCCGTAGGCCAAGTGTTGCATCGAGCTATTCCGGGGCGTGACGCAGATGCGTCGTCCGGTATGCTCGTGAGTCTTACGGAAAACCATTCCTTCGATCCCGACATCGGCGTTCTTGCTCATTCAGAACTCCCGAAACGAAAATCAGACGAGCCAAACACGGCCCGGTTCACGCATAGAAAAACTAGACCGCGACCATCCGCATGCGGATTCCAAATCATCCATCGCAACGAAATCATGCTTGGGGATTGTGATTCGAAGCGCTTTGGGTCGCTGCACAACGCGCACGGCCATAGCGACGATCAAGCCTTCCTCGAATCATGCGGGGACTAACATCGTTCCCAATCACACGAGTATAGAATTCGTCCCCAGTATAAAAACCACTCACTATCTGTCAAACCATTAAAACTTAATTCTGATTTCAGTCAGACTGAACATTCTTGGTCGGGCATCAGGCTCACATCGCCCGCACATGATGCCCGCTTGACGGTTCCACGGGCACGCCGTTTTCCAGGTTTTCTTTCCGGGTGTTGAGGACACGCTCGAGCTCTGGGTAGGAAACCCGAAGCATGGCTTGTCCCCCGTCGATGTCGACTTCACGGTGCTTGCGACTGAGGATAACAAACTGCCATCCGAAGTTCGCGCAGACGTTTGGCAGCCTGGACTTTGTTCAGTTCCTCTCAAGTTGAAATTCAGTTTTTACGGATTGACCTGCGGCCCACAGCTTCTGTAGTCTGCGACGCTGACTAGACATTCCTGCTGGGGCATGGGGAGCAGTGCGTGTGCTGTAACGTCATCCAATTAGTCTTCGCTGATAACGAGTGAGGATAGAGGGCTCAAGATGAACCGATTCAGGAAGCTGTGCAGGTTGTTTCTGTCTGCAACGATGATGCTGATCGTGGGATCCACGCAGGGACAATCGCAACCTAAAGAATTCAAGAAATGGCCGGCTGGACGTTCACCGCAGGAAATTGGCAAGCGTGCCGCGGAACGACTGATTGCGATACCGCATTCAAACTTTGGCCGGCCGGGTCCTCCTCCCTATGTCACTTACCCGGAGGTGGCGACCTGGTACGGGGCTTTGACATTCGCGCAATTGTCCGGCGACAAGGATCTGGATGCCCGCCTTATCCAGCGTTTCGACCCGCTGTTCGGTGCCGAATCCGGTCTGGTGCCGGTTCCCGACCACGTGGATCGGACGGTGTTCGGAGCCGTGCCACTGGAGATCTACATCCAAACCAAAGAACAGAAATATCTGGACCTGGGCAAGAGCATCGCAGATAAACAGTGGGAAAATCCCACGCCCGAGGGCCTGACCCCCCAGACGCGCTTGTGGATTGACGACATGTACATGATTACGATTGTGCAACTACAGGCGTATCGTGCCACCGGAGATGCTAAGTACCTGGACCGGGCCGCGCTGGAGATGTCCACGTATCTGGACAAACTGCAGCAACCGAACGGCCTCTTCTATCACGCGCCCGATGTGCCCTTCTTCTGGGGGCGCGGTGATGGCTGGGTGGCTGCGGGAATGACCGAGGTGCTCAGTTCCCTTCCGGACCATCATCCCCAACGCGCCCGCATCATGGAGGGCTACCGAAAGATGATGCAAGCGCTGCTGAAATATCAAGGCAAAGACGGCGTGTGGCACCAGTTACTCGATCACCCCGAGTCCTATCCGGAAACCTCGTGCACCGGCATGTTTACGTTTGCGATGATCACCGGCGTGAAGCAGGGCTGGCTCGACCGGAAGCCTTACGCGAAAGCGGCGCGCAAGGGTTGGTTGGGACTGGTTAGCTACATGGAGCCCAACGGGGACATCCGGAACGTCTGCCAGGGCACTGGCAAGAAAAACGACTTGCAGTATTATCTTGACCGCCAGCGGCTCACCGGCGACCTTCACGGGCAGGCGCCCATCCTGTGGTGCGCCTCTGCTCTCGTGCGGTAGGCCGATCCGACATCGGGGAATGCGTCCTTACCGGCGGCTTCGACAGGTACAGAAATGAGGCTAGAAGAATTCCGCAAGTTGCATGGCGTGATCGCGTTCCCGGTTACCCCTTTTCAGCCCGATTTTTCTTTGGATACTCCCGGGCTGCGCCGAAACATTCAGGAGCTCGTTCGCCATCCACTAGCCGCTATCGTCGCGGCAGGCGGCACGGGGGAAATGTACTCTCTGACTCCGTCCGAGCACTTCGAGGTGGTACGCGCCGTGGTTGAAGAAGTGCACGGCAAACTTCCAGTGATCGCCGGCACCGGGTTCAACCGTCAGCTCGCGATCGAACTCGCCCAGCAATCGGCGCGCGCTGGGGCAGACGGGGTTCTGGCCCTTCCCCCCTACTATCCGAACGCTGACGATGGGGGACTCGCGGATTACTTTGTTGCGATCGGGAACGCCACCCCGCTCGGACTCTTCGTGTACAGCCGGGACTGGGTGAATCCCTCGCCTGCATGGGTCGAGCAACTGGCGGTCCGAGTTCCGACGCTCATTGGATGGAAAGATGGCCAGGGCGACATTCGACGCTGCCAGCAGATCATGAACCGCGTGGGCGACCGCCTTCATTGGATCGGCGGTGCCGGCGACGACTGCGTTCCCGGCTACTACAGCATTGGCATCAGGACCTATACCTCGAGCATCGCTACCATCGCGCCCAGGCTTTCTTTGGAACTCCACGAAGCCGCTTCTGCGGGAGACTCCATCCGACTCATGCGGCTCATGAACGAATGCGTTACCCCGCTTTTTGTCCTGCGGGCCCGGCGGAAAGGGTATGAGGTTGCCGTCATGAAAGAAATGATGAACCTGATCGGGCGGGCCGCTGGCCCGGTTCGACCTCCCCTCGCCAGCCCGCGCCCGGACGAAATTGTGGAAATCAGGGCCTTGCTGGAAAAGTGGAAGCCTTTCCTGTCGTGAACGACCCAATCCCTACCGAAGAAGCTACAGCACGGATTCGGGGAAACCGGTTCGTGGTACCGAAGGCACTCCCGGAAGCAGCATGAACCAACAGACCGACGCCCATCGCGAGCATCCGGGGGCGCGAGTGCCCGCGTCCGGCGTGCGCTGGAAAGTGCTGGGCTGGCTATGCAGTCTCTCCGCTCTTACCTACATGGGACGAATAGGCGTCATCCAGGTTCAGGATCGCATTGAGTTTGACCTGCACCTGACGCCGGCGCGCTTCGCCTACACTTTCGCGGCGTTTTCTCTAGCCTATGCCACGTTCGAGATCCCGGTCGGATGGCTGGGCGATCGTTTCGGTCCGCGGAAAGTGCTGATCTGGATTTTTCTTTGCTGGATCACGTTCACCGCTCTTACTGGTGCCGCATGGGGCCTCGTCAGCTTCATGGCCTTCCGCTTCCTGTTTGGCACAGGAGAAGCAGGGGCGTTTCCGAATATCAGCCGGGCATCACACGAATGGTTCCCCTTCGCCGAACGAGGCCTCACCCAAGGCTTGGTATGGCTGTTCGCGCGTTGGGGCGGCGCCATCGCTCCGCTCCTGATGATGATCCTGGCTTACCCGTTCGGGTGGCGCGGAGGTTTTCTGCTGATGAGCATGCTCGGCACCATCTGGCTGTGGGGTTTCCAAAGCCGGTTCCGAGACACCCCTCAAGCCGACCCAGCCGTGAGTGAGGCGGAGCGCGCTTTCATCGCTGGCAATCGCTCGGAGTTCGCGAACTCGGCCGCACTCTCGTGGTCAACCATGTTACGTAGCCCCACACTTTGGTTTCTGAGCCTGATGTACTGTTGCAGCAATGCCGGCTGGGCCTTCTTCACGACATGGATTACTCCCTACTTGAGGACTGATCTGCATCTGTCCGGAGTGGGATTGGTGGTCGCTTCGGGTGGGCCGCTGTTCTTCGGAGGGGCGGCTTGCCTGCTGGGCGGATTTCTGACGGACCGGCAGGTACGACTCTGGGGCCGGCGCTGGGGACGCACACTGCAGGGAGTGATCGCTTACGGTCTCGGCGGGACCTTCATGCTGATAGGCTTTTTCTGCACGCCCAGTCACATTGGCCTTGCCTACGCGGCACTCTGCCTCTCCTCATTCGTGAAAGATTTCGGGATGCCATCAAGCTGGGCAACTGCGATTGACATTGGCCAGCGCTACTCCGGTACGGTCGCTGGCATCATGAATACGATCGGCAACCTGGGCCAGGTCATCAGTATCCCCGTGGTTGCCTGGCTCGCGGCGATGGCCGGCCAACCCGGACACCCGGCCTGGAAGGTCAGCCTCTATTTCAACGCTGCGATGTTTTTCATCGCCGCGCTGTCCTGGCTATTCGTGGATCCGCGGCGAGTCATCGTTTATTCAGCAACATCTGAAAACAGCGGCTAATTCTTCGTGATCGATCGCTCGCAAGCAGGTACCCAGCCGTGTGCCCCCTATTTCAGAGTGGACGCACCGGCTTGCGCGCATACGCCATCATGATCGCTGGTGTCCCCGGAAACGCCGATCGCTCCGACGATCTGTCCGTCCATGATCAGCGGGATCCCACCTTCGAACGGCACGGCCCCCGGCAGCCGAAGGATGCGAAGACCCGCGCCTCCACCGGCCACTAGGTCCTGGAATGCTTTGCTCGGGCGCTTGAACTTCGCCGCCGTGCGGGCCTTCTCAATCGCGACGTCCGCGCTTCCGAGTTGGGTGTTATCCATCTTCTCGTAATACACCAGCGTTCCACCGGGATCGACCACCGCGACCGCCATGTTCCAACGGTTCTTGCGCGCCTCGGCCATCGCTGCCGCCGCCGCTTTTCTCGCGTTTTCGACGCTCACGGGTAGTCCGTAAGGGTTCGGAGCCTGCGCCAAAGCTCCTGTTGCACATGCTGTCATCATCAGAATCAGCACAGCTCTCACAAACCGCGTTGGCATATGAGTTCCTCCTGGAGATGTCACGCACCACACACACTGTGGGGACACCTATTGTTGAATAACGAAAAGGCAACCGGCGGATAGCTTACCCCACCGGCTTGGCCGGCGTGGGCTGTGTTTTCAGAATCTCGCTCACCAGGAATAGATCCGTCAGCAGAGCGCGGAGATGGATGGATGCATTCAGATTGTCGATCAACTGCGAGCTTATGATCGCTTGTGCCAGGACCAACTGGATCGCAGCGATGGAGTCGTTGGCGTCGCGGGCGACCACCTGGAAGAACGCATGATAGCGGTTAGCCGGCTCAAGACTCTCTTGCTTTACCGCGACAGCGAGGGCTTGCGCGAGTCCGGCTGCCGCTGCGATAGCCCGCTCGAGATACTCGCGAATCTGTCCGCCGGTTGCGCTGCCAACGTCGCTAGGAAGCCCTTGCGCGGCGTACGCCAGCATGAACTCATAACACTCTTCGATCGCGGAGCAGCGCCCTTGCACATCACTCGACATCCGTTGGTTAGCTCCCGCTTGGTTTGGGTGTTGATGGTGATGCCTCGACGGGCCAGCGCCGTGGATCGTGTTCTTTCAGATAGAAGTCGCGGCTCATCCACCCGAAGATCATCGATTTCGTGATTGCGCGCTTCTCCGGGCGCAGGCCAAAGTATACGTGCATCATCACCAGAGTGATCAGCCCGACGCCCGCCAGTCCGTGCAGCACGTACGTCATGCCCCACGACAGGTCGCTCAACGCATACGGATTGCGCACAAAGAAAGTCGTCCGGACCCGCTGCATCATGAACACCCCGGTCACGATCACCGAAAGACCGGCCGCCATGATTGACAGATGGTAAAGCTTGTTCTCCAGGGGGTATTTCGCAAACCGATCCGGCGGTGGCGCAGCCTCACCGATAAAGCGTCGCGTTCTTCTGAGGGCATCCCGCAAATCTACGGCGTCCGGCCAGATCGACCAGAAGTCCAGGAAGAACGACGCGTGGATGACGTGGAAGATGATCGAAGCCGTTAACAAGACGCCTGCGATCCAGTGGTAGGTTACCCATTCGAAGCGAACCCCTACCTTCGGCAGAAATGCCGTGAGCAGCAGGGCGAACATTGCGATCGCCATGACCCAGTGAAACAGCCGTGCCGTGAGTGAGTGACGGGGGACACGCTCGGGAATGCGGGCAGCCGTCGTGGGCGAATCACTACTGGCGAACTCTTTGGGACGAGCGAGAAGGGCGATGTAGATCGCGTGCCCGATGACAAACAGCAATCCCGCAAGCACCGCGACCCAGACCAAGAACCAGGCAATGTGAACCGGAACGGCTTTGCCCCACGGGCTGGTCGCCCACTCTAGGATGCCCACGTTGCCTCCTGCACTCCCCCGATGGCGCGTTTCACCAGATTTCTCATTAGCGGGACCTTGTAGGCGTTAAACTGCAATGGAACTGCGCCCTGCACCGCAAGGTTGCCACCCATTTCGCCCGTGGCAGCGTTCGCTGGTTGCCCGCGGACAGCGTCCTCCACCGCTTTCAGCCGCAAGGGACGGGCCGCCGCGCCGTTCACGGCGATCCGGATTCTATCGATCTTGTCGCCCGTCGTCACCATCGCTGAGGCCACGTTCATCAGTGCGAAGTCCCAAACATTCCGATCTCGAACCTTTTCAAAGTAGAACTTGGCACCGGCCCAAGTGGAAGGTATGCGAATGGCAGTAAGCAGGTCGCCGGGCTCCAGAATATGCAAGCGCGTAATGTCGATCTCAGGCCCGACGAAGTAATCTTCGGCATCGACTATGCGCTCGCCCTTGCGCGTGCGGACTACGAATTTCGCGTCGAGTGCAATCAGCGCGGGAGCAGAGTCGGACGGATTCACGGCGACGCAACGATCTGCGTGGAGGATGGCGTGCTCGCGATTCCTGCCCACCGGAGTATCGGCGTAGCAGATATTTCCGTCAGCGCGATAGCACGGCCACCCTGCCCGGTAGTACCAGCAGCGCGCGTCTTGTGAGACATTTCCTCCGATGGTGCCCTGGTTGCGAATCTGCGGCGAGGCCACCAGTTCGACGCTTTGCGCCAGCACACTGTAGTTCTGCCGGACCACGGGATTTCTTGCAATGTCGGTGAGCGTAGCCATGGCACCGATCTCGATGCCGTCAGCGGTGGCGCGGATGCCCTTGAGTTCCTCGATGCCGCTCAAGTCGACTACTACCTTCGGTTTCTTGATTCGGTCTTTCAGCCAATCAAAGCTGTCCAGGCCTCCTGCCAGGATCCAGGCGTTGTCATGCTGTTCGAGAAGCTTCTGTGCTTCCGCCGTGGAGTTGGGCTGAAACAATTCAAAAGCGGGCATCACATCTCGGATTACAGCCATGGCGCTCCTCTAGCTCTCCCCCTTAAATGTGGGCCATCAACGGATGTTGCATGGGCCGTCCCGCCTCTAGCGAGGTCAGAATAGTGTCGGCGTTAACGGGCGCTCGCCGGAAGATCTCGTCTCCCAGTGCGTCGGAAAGGGCGTTCAGGATCGCCGCACATCCACCGCCGACCGGAGGCTCCCCAATACCGCGAGCGCCCACCGGGGTCTCCGGGTCGGGGATGTCGAGCGCTTCCCATTGCATGTTGACCGGGATGTCCAGGATCGTGGGCGGTTTGCTGTGATGAAAGCGGGTGGAGAGCATCGCGCCGTAGTGCGGGTCGTACACCCACTTTTGCCCGATCGCATGACCGATCCCAAGCACTGATCGTCCAAGAACCTGGCCACCCAGTGCCCGTGGGTGAATCACGGTGCCGACATCGGCGTACGCAAGAAAGTCGACTATCTGGTAGACACCAGTCTCGACATCCACCACCACCTCGGCAAAGCTTGCGACATAGGAGAAAGTGGTCCCGTCGCGTGGGTAATTGTCGCGCGCCGCCGCTACGAGGCCTTGCCCGGCCAACGCCGCGATTGAAGCCTGCGTGAGTTTATTGACGTCGGCGGGCGCTGTGTGACCATCGTAGACCCCGCCGAGTTGAATTGCATGTTGAGCAGCCTGTGCAAATGTCATGCCCGCACCGCCACCCTTGCGGAACACCCGCTGGTTCGCGACTTCGTAATGTTCCGGCTTTCCGCCGAGAATCTTCGCCGCGATCTCCTGCAGCTTCTTTCTTGCATCCATGGCAGCGGCGTGCGCGGCACGCGTCATGGCGTGGGTTGTCTGGCTACCGCCGGAGACACAGGTGAAGGGAAGATTTCTCGAGGTATTACCCCATATGACATCGCACTTTTCCCAGGGGACTCCTAGAATCTCCGCGCCCACACGGTGAACATCAATCACGGACTCCGTTCCCAGATTTCCGATTCCCGACTGGAACCTAACCCGGCCATCCGGCTTGATCAGAAGAAGACCATCGAATCCCACCGAGCCGCCGTAAAAGCAGCTCAGAGCTACACCGACGCCGCGCACTTTCGAACCGATCCGCTTCGGGCCCGCTGCCGTTCTCTCGCGCCAGTTGAAATGTTCGGCGCCACGGTCGAGTGCTTCCTTGATGAAAGCACTTGTCGCATGCGGCCGTGTGCCCTTCACCTCTGGCCCGAATGCCGCCTTGCCCTCCGGACAATTGATGCGGCGAATGGCAACCTGGTCGATTCCCAGTTTGCGCGCAGCCTTCGCGACGATCGGCTCCATGATGGAGATTCCCTGCATGCCTCCGGGCGCGCTCTGCGGACTTCGGGGCGGCGTGTTCGTCATCACGGTCACGCCTCGCCAACGCATTGACTGCGGCTGGTACAAAAGCGAAACGATGCGCCCCGCCGTCGGAGCATCGCCCTGTCCCTCGTAGGGGCCGTTGTTGCAGATGACAAACATCTCGAGGGCGGTGATCCGACCGTCGCCGGCGAACCCGGCCTTCATTCGTCCCATCAAGCTGGGACGACCCCGGCCGATAAAAGTCTCCTCCTCGCGGCTGATTCGCATCATTACCGGAGCGCTGGCCTTTCGCGAAAGCAGTGCCGGAATGATGAGCGAGATCGCGGCGGTGACCTTGCTGCCAAACCCGCCCCCCGTGTATTCGCTGATAAAAACAACTTTGCTCGCATCGATGTTCAGCCACCGCGCGATCGCCGGCACGGTTTGCACCGTGCTCTGGGATCCGGAGTGAACGTAGACCTTGCCGTTCTGCCAGTACGCCAGGGCGCTGCGGGTTTCGAGTGTGTGATGGCTAGTGTCGGGCGTGACGAACGTTTCATCGAGAACAAGTGCGGCCTTCTTGAAGCCCGCATCGAGATCGCCGTAAGACCATGAGTCGGGCGTCTTCCCCAATGGAAGCTGGCCATCTTTCGCGTTTTCAAAGTCCGCCGCTGTCCATTTGAGCTCCGCGATCTCAGGCGGCTGGGGACTCTTGGGAGGAAGCCATGAGTTTCCATCCGTCCTCGGATTCGGCCCCCCCGGCCGCAGAGTTTCGAGCGGATCCAGGACGAAAGGAAGCGGCTCGAAGTCAATTTGAATTTTTTCAATCGCTTCAGCTGCCGTAAGCTCATCGACGGCAGCCACCGCCAGGATAGGTTCGCCCCGGTACACGGGCTCCAGGGTGAGCGCCCGTTCACCCCACTTGCTGGCCTTGATGACGGTGCCGTTGTCGGTCAGGCTGTCAGCCGGGGCCGGAAGGTCCTCTGCCGTGAGAATCGCTTTCACCCCGGGCATCGAGAGCGCTTCTTTCGTATGGATGCGTTTGACCCGCGCGTGCGGCAACGGACTCAGCAGCAGCTTGCAGAACAACATGCCGTCGGCCCGAAAATCTTCGGCATATTTTGCCTGCCCGGTCACCTTGGCGTAGAGGTCAGCCGTCGGATAATTCTTGCCGATCAACTTGAACTGAGCCCCGTACTGACGCTCGCCGGATTTCCTAAGCTCAGTCTGTCGACTAGACACGCTTGCTCCCCCTCATGATCTCCGCGCCCCGCATCATCGCGGTGAGGATCTTGTCGTAGTCCTGGCATCGGCACAGGTTCCCCGAGATTCCGTGAGCCAGTTCTGCTCGGGACGGGTTCGGGTTCGTCTTGAGAAATCCGACGGTCGACATAATGAAACCGGGCATGCAAAACGCGCATTGAAAACCCTGTTCGTCGACCACACCCTGCTGCACCGGGTGCAGCGTTCCGTCTGCGCTGGCCAGCCCTTCGATGGTCACGACTTTCCGGCTGCGCACGGTGTGAGTCAACACGGAGCAGGAATAGTGAGGCACGTCGTCGATCAGAACAGTGCACGATCCGCATTCGGCGCGATCGCACCCCAGCTTGGTGCCAGTAAGGCCCAACTTGTAGCGCAACGTCCACGCCAGGGTTTCTTGCTTCACCACATCAACTCGCCGCGGCTGGCCGTTGACGTTGATCGTGATCAGCCGCTCGCCCGTACCGGAAGTGGATGCCTGGCCCAGCAGCGTCGACGCGCGGAACAAATAGTTCGCCGAGGACACGGCTACTCCCCCAGCGATGACCCCCTTGATGAAGCTTCGCCTAGAGACGGCCCTGGACTCGTCCGCGATGAGCTTCACGGTTGTGATCTCAGTCATCTTGGGGGATCTCCCGCTAATAGCCTTTCACCTTGATCACAAAGTAAGTGAAGCCTTTCGAGCCGTCAAGCAAGACCTGGTGCGGTACGCGCGCTGGAATGCGAACAATATCCCCCGCCGCCAGTTTCCGCCGCGCGCCGCCCTCAATGGTGCCGTTGCGCTTCTCATGCAGCTCTGTGACCTCGCCGCCAACCATCGTTCCGCCGACGACGAGCGTTGCAGAACCCGACTGCACGACGAACACGTCGGCCTGCGTTTCGTGCCATTCTACAACTCCGTCGGCCTCTCTCCTTGAGAGCATGAAGGTGTCGTTCGCAAAATCCGAAAGGTGGCGCACCGAGATGTGGTGTGGGTTGGTCGCCGCCTCGCCTTCAAGCGTCTGCTCTAGCTGCTTTAACGACTCTGCGGTCCACTGTTGAAATCCGTCCGGCACAGTCTCCTCCGCGGTGACGACCGGCAGGGCCAGCGCGAACAGACAAAGCAGCCAGAATTTCATCGGCCTCACCTCTGAACACGTTCTTCGAAATCGAGCACCTGGCAGACAAATCTTCTTGTCGACACGTCGCGCAGGAGTGTTCGATCCGCGAGCGCGCGGTCCCGCAAACTATATGAATCGCTCATGCGGACTGTCAAATGGTAAAAACTGAGCTTTATTTTCAGACAAACTAAACAGAAATTGCCCTCCTCCGGCTCGTATACTTTTTCCGTTACCTGGGCGTGACCGACTGGGGCAGGCACGACTCGCTGTTGGCACTGATGATATTGTGAAATCCGGTCAGCCCCAGCGTAGGGTAGGGCTGAGTAGACTCGCAGAGCTTGGGAGAAGAACGTTGAGCGAGCCACAACCTGCCTTGGAAGGCACAGCAATCTCCAACTCACGCCCTGCGATTCAGGTTGCGGCGACTGCTTTCGTGGTCTTGTTTTGCATCGTAGGTCTCGCTCTGTGGGGACTGCCCTTCTACTACGATTTCATGGTGCAGCAGTTTGGCTGGACGCGGGCCCAGGTGACCTCGGGGAATGCTTTGAGCAAACTAGTAGTGGGTCCAGTTTTTGGATTTATCGCGGGCTGGATTATCGATCGCTTCGGTCCGCGGCGCGTCATGATGGTGGGTATTTTGCTCGCTGGCGCGGCGCTGGTCGGGCTGGGTTGGGTCTCGACACTTGGAATGTTTTACTTTTTCTATTTTCTGAACGCGCTTGGGTACGTGTGCGGGGGCCCGCTTCCCAACCAGGTATTGCTATCGCGATGGTTCGACAAGGCGCGTGGCAAGGCGATGGGCATGGCTTACCTCGGCATCGGGGTGGGGGGCGCGACAGTACCATGGATGTCGCATGTGTTGGTGCAACACTTCGGTTGGCAGGCGGCCCTGCGATGGTTAGGACTGCTGATCGTTGCAGCCTCCCTCCCACTGGCATTCCTGGTGCCGGAAGCGGCCCCGCTCGCCGACCGACAACGCGAAATGGAGAGGCCGCAGGAACTGAAAGACGCCTTTGGAAGCGGCGCGTTTTATTTGCTCACCCTGGGCAGCATGTGCTCGATCGCGGCGGTCAGCGGGACGCAACAAAACCTGAAGCTCCTGTTGAGCCTTGACCGACACTACACCCAGGGCGAAGCTGCACAAGTTCTTTCGCTCGTGCTCGCGTCTAGCATCGTAGGACGCTTGCTGATGGGGTGGCTGGCGGATCGCTTCTCGAAGAAATTCGTAATGCTATTCACCTATGTGCTGGTGGCCGCAGGCATTCCATTGCTGTTCTTGGGACACACATCGTTGAGTCGGTCAGTCTCCGCGGCCGTTTTCGGAGTCGGCTTGGGTGGTGATTACATGATCATTCCACTGATGGCCGCGGAAATTTTTGGAGTGCGGATTCTCGGCAGATTGCTGGGAGTGATTTTGACGGCGGGCGGAGTCGCGGAGGCCGTGTCGCCCTGGTTGACGGGTCACTTGCGAGATGTGACCGGAAGCTATTCCCTAAGTTGCGTTCTCCTGGTCGCCGTCGCCGTGCTGGGAGCGGCGGCGGTCCTGGGACTGCCGGAACAGAAGAGGGTGGCATGAGAACGCAAACGATCTTGCGACTCGGGACCGTCAAGAACGTAGAAGCTTTCCAGGACCACCTACGCTCGCTCCATGTCTCCCTCCCCTGCGACTGCGAGATTCTCCGTGGAGCGGAATCTCCGCTGCGATGGCCGCTGATCAAGGGCGCCCTCAAAATTGGCAACCGGATCGCGGTACAGCCGATGGAGGGGTGGGACGGCTCCGCCGACGGGAATCCCAGCGAAAAAACAATACGCCGCTGGCAACGCTTTGGGCGCAGCGGTGCAAAGTTGATCTGGGGTGGCGAAGCCGTGGCGGTTTCTCACGAAGGCCGAGCGAATCCGAATCAGCTTTTGGCTGCTCCCCATACAGAGGCAGGTTTGGCCGCGCTTCGAACGACCTTGATCGAACATCATCGGTCGGCGACAGGCTCCGATGAAGATTTGCTCATTGGCCTGCAACTGACCCATTCCGGAAGATTCAGCCGCCCCAATGCTTACGATTGCCCGGAGCCTCGAGTCCTGTACCACCATCCGCTTTTGGACCGCCGTCTGGGTTTGTCGGAGAACTATCCTCTGCTCACCGACGCGGATGTCGAAACTATCATCGTGAAATTCCATCGCGCAGCCAGGATGGCATGGCAGCTCGGCTTCGATTTTGTGGACATAAAACACTGTCATGGTTATCTGGGACATGAGTTTCTGAGCGCCCATACTCGGGAAGGAAAGTACGGCGGAAGCTTCGACAACCGCACTCGATTCCTGCGTGACATTGTCCAGGGAATACGTTCGGTGGCCCCCGGCCTCCAGATCGCGGTGCGGCTGTCGGCTTTCGACACCATCCCGTTCCGGCCCGATCCTGTGCGATCGGCGGAAGGTAAACCGGGCCGAGGAATTCCTGAAACGCAAGGGCGGCTGATCCCCTACCGCTGGGGATTTGGCGTCGATCAGTTCAATCCTACCGAGCCGGACTTGCGCGAGACGGTTCGCTTTCTATCTCTACTGGAGGAGCTTGGCATTCGCCTGGTAAACATCACCGCAGGAAGCCCCTACTACAATCCCCACCTTCAGCGCCCCGCCCTCTACCCGCCTTCCGACGGATATCTTCCGCCCGAGGATCCGCTCGTAAGTGTGGCGCGCCACCTGCACGCGGTGCGAGATCTGAAGCAGCAATTTCCGAATCTGATCTTCATGGGGACAGGGTACAGCTATCTCCAAGACTATCTTCCCCATGTTGCGCAGGCTGCCGTGCGTGAAGACTGGACGGATGTGGTCGGCCTCGGTCGAATGGTGCTGAGCTATCCCGAGCTGCTTTGGGACGCTTCGGAAGGAAACCCGATTCAACGAAGACGAATTTGTCGGACCTTTAGTGACTGCACCACAGCTCCTCGCCAGGGACTGCCCTCGGGGTGTTACCCTCTGGACAGTTTCTACAAAGATTCAGACCTGATGGAGAAGCTGAGTGCGGCAAAGAAACACTGACCACAAAACGTCGCCGTCGTGCTCTCAATTGGAGATTTGCGGCATGACCATCGAAACCCTGATGAAGCGGCGGAAGCTTCGCCGCAAGGTACACGGCATAGCAGCGACTCTGTTGCCCTACGAGTCCGATGGGAAGATCGCCACTGAGGCGTTCCAACGACACTTGGTGGCTACTCACCGTGCTGGGTTGATGAATGCGGTCAACATGGATACCGGCTATGTGAACTACCTCACGGAAGCGGAGAAACGCGATGTGTTGCGTTGGACGCGGGAGGCCCTTGATAGCGAGGCTCAGGGAAACGGGGTTCCGTTCGTCGCGGGCGCTTACATTGAGAATCAGACAGGAGACATCGCTAGTCTCTATCGCCAGCAGATCGACTTAATCGTTGAACGTGGCGGCATCCCGATTCTGTTTCAGACCGCCCGCTTGCATGGCAAGTCCGCCAAAGAGAAAGCAGCGACATACCAAGCGGCCTGCTCTGGCTATGCGCACGTCTTAGCCTTCGAACTGGGTATGATGTTCGCGTCTAACGGCGAAATCTTCGAGGAGGAAACGGTTCGGCGCTTGATGGATATTCCGGAGATCAAGGGCATGAAGCATTCTTCCCTCGATCGGATCGTGGAACTCGGCCGCCTGGCCCTACGCGACGTCCACCGACCGGACTTTCGTATCTATACAGGTAATGACCTAGGCATTGACATGATCGAGTATGGCTCGGATTACCTGCTGGGTCTTGCCGGCTTCATACCGGAACAATTCGCGGAGCGCGACCGCCTTTGGGAGTGCGGCGACCCCGGTTACTACGCCCTTGCAGATGCGCTGCAATACCTCGGCAACGTGGCCTTTCGCGAACCTGTTCCCGCTTACAAGCACTCTGCGGCGGTGTTCCTAAGTTTGAGCAAAAGGATCCCGACCGATGCGGTGCATCCGGACAATCCGAGGCGCCCCGAGTGGGAGTCGCAGATTTTGCGCGATTGTGCCCGGCGACTAGGCTGCGAGTAAGTAACCTCTCTCAGACGGCTACTTCGATCGTACCTCCAGACTTAGCAGCATGGTAGATGGCCTCTATCAGGACGATACTTCGCCGGCCCTCTCGGCCATCGCAGACCGGCGTACCGTCTTGCTCGATCGCGCGAATGAAATCCTCAAAGAGAGCCTGGTGACCTCGAACGTCGTTCACCACCGCCGACGACGCGCTCTGATGATTGTCGGGCCCGATCCGCTCGCCGCTGCCGATGGGTGGGGTGCGTAAGTCGGCAGACAGAATTCGATCCTGCTCTAAGATCACACTGCCCTCGGATCCGGAAATCTCCAGCCGCCGCGGATATCCCGGATAAGCCACAGTTGTCGCCTGCAGAAGGCCAAGCGCTCCATTTTTGAACTCCAGAATCGCATACGCGGTATCCTCTGCCTCGATGGCATGGAGCAACCTGGCAGTGCGAGATTGCACCCGAAGCACGTCTCCCAGCAGCCAGAGGATAAGGTCAACGGTGTGCACGGCCTGATTGATCAATGCACCCCCACCATCAAGAGCCCATGTCCCGCGCCAGCGTGAGGTTCCGTAGTATTCGGGGGGCCGGTACCACTTCACCCGTGCATCCACCAACAAGGGCTTCCCAATTGCGCCTCCGCGGACCCACTCCTCAAGTTGTCGGACTCCCGGCTTAACACGGTCTTGAAACATCACGCCCAATTTCACGCCAGTACGCTCAGCCGCTTCGATAAGAGCGTCCGCGCGCTCGGCGCTGACATCGATCGGCTTCTCGGTAAGAACGTGGAGACCACGCTGGGCTGCGGCAATGCCGTGTGTGGCATGGAGGCCCGAGGGACTTCCGATCGCAACCATCTCCATCGGACGATGCTTGAGGAAGGCCTCCAGATCCTGGTATGGCTTCCCGCCGTGCTCACGGCACAGACTTTCGACCCGATTCGTATTGGTTCCATAGATGGCAACAATTTCAAGACCCGCAATCGCACGCGCCGCACGCGCGTGGGTGCCGGTGATGTTCCCGCCGCCGATTAGACCGACGCGAATCGTCATATCGCTTACCCGCCAGCGGGATCAGGGCCACGGTTATCCCGCTCAGGGGAGTTTCCCTATTCCTGTAACTCGGCTCCCGGTCCGACGGCGACCACGAAGTACATAGCCGCCGACGCCCCGACATTCCGGACTCCATGTTCTTCGTTGGAACGCACGAACCCCACCGAGCCTGGCTGCAAGCGGTAGGGCCGGCCATTCACCGTCAGCTCAATCGTTCCTTCGCGGATCAGCCACATCTCCGAGTGCGGGTGATGATGGGTTGTGGCTGTCGGCGCGCTACCCGGTGGCAGGGTGGTTTCGTGCACCTCCAGGCCTTCTCCAGTGGCCAGTTTGCCCCGCATCATCAGGCGGATCTGCGCATTGTTGTTGGCAACATGCATGGGCGCCTTGTCAAACGCGAAGGCCGCCGAGGGCAACGAGCTATCTTGCGCAAAGACCTGCAAATCGGTGGCTAGGGGAAGCAGGGCGGGCAGCATACGACAAATCTCACGTCGATTGATGAGCATCGAGTATCTCCTGGAGAGCATAAGTCAGAAGCGAAAGCTTCATCGGCAGATTGGAAACATCTGATGGCGCGGCGACTCCGAATCCGGGCGGCATCATAGCAGACTCTCTGGCGACGGCTGCCATAAGACCTTGTTGGAGTGGAGTTAGTCTTGCTCCCGTTCCAGTCCCGTCGTCGCGTCGACGACATGGGTGACATCTCTTATGCTGGTCATCGAGCATGCGTTGGTGTAGGCTGTCCCCCGATTGATTCGGGATGAACCGACCCTGTTCATGTTCCTGATACAGAATCTGAATTGCACGTCGAAGAAGTTCGGCACTCTAGTCCTTGCGCTGTTCAGCACGTTCGCATTGCACGCCCAATCGACGGATTTGTCGGGCATCGCTCACGTGGCGCTTCGCGCAAACGATCTCGCAAAGTCTCGCGATTTTTATGGCAGATTGGGGCTCGAACAGGCCTTCGAGTTCACCGATGCGGGCAAAACCTCAGTTGCATTTATCAAAGTCAACGATCGCCAGTTCATCGAGTTGTATCCGCGCACGACGGACTCGCAACCGGGTGGCCTCCTGCACATTTGCTTCGAGGCGAATGACGTTGAGTCGGTCCGCAGGGCATATCTCAAGCGCGAACTGGAGCCCGCCGAAATCAAGAAGGCGCGGGCTGGCAACCTTCTCTTTGTCGTGCACGACCCGGAGGGCCAGTTACTGGAGTACACGCAGTACTTGCCGGAATCTCTCCATTCCCGTGACCACGGAAAGCACATTGGGGCGCATCGAATCTCAGGTCACCTCCTGGAGGCAACTTCTGCGGTCAAGGATATCGCGGCGGAACGCGCGTTCTATACCACGAAGCTAGACTTTCGAAGTGCTTCTCCCCTGGGGGCCGAGTTCTTCATCGCTGGACACTCGAGCGAGAAGGTGATGCTTCAGCCCCAAACGCCGCCGGCAGGGCCGCGCATCAGCTTCGGAGTTACGAGTGTTCGGAAAACTGCGCGCGAGTTGCGCGCTCGAGGCTTTCAGGTACAGGCAAGTCGTCTCTCCGTTTCCGTTGTCGACCCGGATGGCGCCATCCTCTCATTCGTTTCGACGCGCGACCCTCGATGAGACCGTCACTGCATGTGAGTTCGCAGCCGGTTGAGACCGTGCTGGAGAACCCGTGTTCTGTTTCAAGAGAACAATTTGATTCGCCTTTCCTCCCGGGAAACTCTCCCGCTGGCCTCCGGGCCATTGCACTTCAACTCGATCATATTTTTCGTCATCTCCCAATCCAGCATGCACGCGCGGATCGTTTTGGGAGAGATAGCTTGCTCCCGTTTGAATTTCGCCCGAAATTTGGCGCTTCCCCGCATATACATATATCCGCGCTCCCACCGCGTCGCGATTCGCCTTGGTGCCGACGCAGCGGACGATCAGCCAATTCTTTTTCGTCCCAAAATTCTTCAGCAGACTCGGCCGCGCATCGAGATTGTTGATCACTATCTCGATTGATCCGTCGTTGCCCAAGTCGCCCACCGCCAATCCTCTTGAGGCCCAGGGCTCACTGATACCGGTCCCTGCGTTATTCGACATATCTTTGAACTTTCCGCCGCCTGCATTCCAGTACAGCAATCTTGGCTGCCGGTACTTGTAGTTCAGGGCCCCGCGTTCAACCTCCGGGTAAACGTGCCCATCGGCCATCACAATGTCTTTGCGGCCGTCGTTGTCGACGTCGAGAAACTGAATCCCCCATCCCAAGTATTGCGTGTGTGCGCCCAGGCCAGACTCGTACACCCGATCGGTAAATGTGCCATCACCATTGTTGTGGTAGAGATTGGGCACATCGTCGCTGAAATTCGTTTTCGCAATGTCGACGTAGCCATCTTCATCGTAATCCGAAACGGTAACGCCCATGCCGGCCTGCTCCTGTCCGGCGTCACTCAGGGCTACGCCGGACGCAACTCCGACCTCCTCGAAAGTGCCATTCTTTCGGTTGTGATAGAGCAGGCTTGGTCGCGAATCGCAGGCTACGTACAAATCGGGATAGCCGTCGTTGTCGAAGTCCGAGGCCAGCACCGTGAATCCGTAGCAGCCCGTCGGTTTCCCAATCCCGCTGGCCGCGGACACGTCGCTGAAATGCCCGTTGCCGTCGTTGTGAAAAAGCAGATTGTGTCCCGAGGGAAGCCCGCGTGGACCGCACATCACGGGCATGCCCTTCCATTGGCAATATCCACCCGAACCCGGCTCTGGAACTTTGTTTCGGTCAAAGTCAACGTAGCCGCTCACCACCAGATCGAGCTTGCCGTCAAGGTCGTAGTCGAAGAACGAACACCCAGTGTCCCAGCGCACGGCATCGGATTTCAGTCCCGCGGCTTCGGTGACATCTTTGAAGGTTCCGTTTCCTTCGTTGTGATACAGCACGCTGTGCCCATAGTAAGTAACAAATAAATCCTCGAAGCCATCATTGTCGTAATCGCCTACGCAAACACCCTGCCCCCATCCGACTTTTCCCAAGCCGGCTTTCTGGGTCACGTCGACGAAATGCATGTTTCCGAGATTGCGATAGAGGTGACTGGTTGATTTCTCGCCGCGGCCTTTGCCATCCATCGTGGTCGCATTTACTAGAAGGACATCCATGAGTCCATCGTTGTCGAGATCGAAGATCGCAACTCCGTTGCCCGTTGTTTCGAGGATGTAGTGTTTGTTGTCCGCGATTCCAGAAACGTTCTCCGTGGTGATTCCGGCTTCGGCGGCGATATCCCGGAAATCAATTTGGACCGGAGGCGAACTGAGTTGGGCGGCGGCCTGTTCAGAGCGTGCGACTTCCGGAAATTCATGCATTAGCAGAACAATAGTCAGCAGGCCCGTTTGCAGAATCCGCGACATGTTCGGAACAGTATCCCTCATTCGTCCGGCCTGATTGTCGCATTCAAATCGTCTCTCTCCAAGTCGAGAGGATTTACGGCGGGCGGGCATAGGAGACACAGCGCACTCTCGCGCCCGGAGTGCCTTTGCTGGTCCTGCGCGATTGTCAAGACAGCAAACCAGGAAGACCGCCAGCGACCGCCGCACAACCGAACTCCGTAGCGAAAAAATGTTACTTCGAACCTTGCCGATAACCCCGATTTTATGCGTGGTGAACCGTGATTTCACCATCCTTCAGTTTTGCCAAAAAAACGATTCGGAAAAACTCGGTTGACACCAATTTTTGACTGATGTTACCTACCTGCAGTTCGGGGATGGCAGTCAATAGTCCTTTTCGTCTAGTTCAGTGAAAATTTCAGATCCGCGAGGTGGGGCTCATGATTCCGCGTCGAATCATGTTGTTTGGGTGGCTCGTTCTGTTCCTGATGGTACTGAGCTCGATTGGCGCGTGGGCGCAGTACACCAGCGGCATTGAAGGCACCGTGAGCGACACGAGCGGAGCGGTTGTGCCGGGAGCCACGGTAACGATCAAGAACGAAGAGACCGGCGCCCCGCAGACAGCGCAAACGCAAGAGTCCGGGTATTTCCACTTCACCACGCTGCCTTCCGCGTCTTTCAGCATCAGTGTCTCCGCACGTGGATTCAAGACCACGCTGCAGGAGCACGTTCTGGTTCGGGTCGCAGAAACCAAGACAGTGAACGTCCGAATGGTCGTCGGTGGCGCTGAAACCACAGTCACGGTTACCGCAGAAGCTGCTACGGTCGAGACTTCGCAAGCCCGGGTTTCAGGCGACGTGTCGGAAAAAGAGGTTCATGATCTCCCCTTATCGGGAAGGAACTTTTATACGCTTGTCGTTCTCACTCCAGGCGTAACCGGTCTGGCCAGTGGAGGCGGGCAAGCATACGCGCAGGCCAGCGGCGACATCTTCAACCCTGAGTACGGAGTGAATCTCAACGCCAACGGTTCCCGCGCAGAATCCAACAGCTTCCTCATCGATTCGGCGTCCATTGATTCCAGCCAGCGCAACGGTGTCACGAATGTGAATCCGAACGCTGAGGATGTTCAGGAAGTACGCGTAGCGGCCAACAATTTCTCCGCAGAATTCGGGCGCAATGGCGCGGCGCTCGTGAACATCATAACCAAGCAGGGCTCGAACAAATGGCATGGTACCCTCGGCTTCTATCACACGGACAACAAACTACAGGCCGCCAACAAGTTTCAGTCGGCGGGTGTGCCAGTTTTCCGGCGCAATGAGGGCGCGTGGAGCTTCGGCGGTCCAATTCGAAAGGATCACACGTTCTTCTTTGCGTCGATGGATTTCCTCAAGTCTGGAGTGGCGACCGGGCGGTCTTCCACCATACTGACGCCAGACTTTATAAACTTCATGGCGGCAAACTTTCCCAACAACGTGTCGACGTACGTAGCGAAGACGTTTCCGGCGTCCATCACCCCGACCGGCAACTTTACGACCGCTGGCACGATGGCGGGAACAAACTGCTCCACCCTTTCTTCGCCCTCAGATCCGATTTCGACCGAAGTGGGAAACATCCCGTGCAACTTGCCGGTTACCGGTGTGGGCAACTTTGCGACCGGCCTGCCCCGCAACGGTTTCCAATACACCGTGCGCGTCGACCACTCGTTTAATGACAGCAAGGACCGCATCTTCGGATCCTTCAACCGGACGACCCTACATCAGGTTCTGTTCGGATCGCCGTTCGTGTATCCCGCATTCAATACCATTGAACCTACCTACAGCATGCACTTCGCGACGGGCTGGGTTCACGCCTCTGGAAATTTCGTGAACGAATTCGGCTTTGCCACCACCCGACCTTTCGGTGAAGCCCTGGTCAATCACCCTGAAGTCCCGGGGATCACAGTACTAGGAATCGAGGGCTATCAAACAGGTTGGGGTCCGAACGCATTTGTACAAAACAATTTCGAGTGGCGGGACGTGGCCTCGTTCACTCGTGGCTCACACAGCTTGAAAGTCGGCGGCAACGTGACTCGAGGACGTGCGGATCACGAATCCTCTCGTGTCTACAACCGTCCCGAATTTAGCTTCAACAGCGTCTTTGATTTCGCGACCGACAAGGCAAATTCTGAATCACAATTCGGTTTTGATCCAAACACCGGCGCTCGCCTCAACAAGTTGTACAGCTTGGTACGTGACGGATCTCTATCCGCATTTGTGCAGGATGATTGGAAGCTCAGACCGAACCTGACCGTGAACCTTGGGCTGCGCTACGAAGATTTCTTCAATCCTTCGGATGGACTAGGAAGCAAAGGCGTGTGCAATATGGTCTTCCCGAGCTCCGGCGGCGGCCTGGAGAGCATGATTCCAAATGGGGTGATGACATGCGGGAAGCACCTTCTGAACCACACCCTGAACACGGTCAGCCCTCGCATCGGGTTTGCCTGGGATCCAACCAAGGTGGGCAAGATGTCGGTGCGTGGCGGTTTTGGAGTCTTCTACGACAAGCCGTCCGAACAGCTCTATAACAATTATTTCACCAACAGCCCGAAATTTGCTCTGGGTTCGGCGTGCGCGCAGTGCCCTGGTAATCCTCCGCTGTTCGCCCTAGGAACCACTTCGGTTCCACCGTACGACTATCCACTCCCTCCTGGGATCCAACCCGGGTTGTTGCCCAGTGGAGGGTTAGCCCACGGCCAGGCAAACGTCAGTGTGACCAATCCGAACCTGCAAGCTTCTTACATGGAGAACTGGTTCTTCGGAGTTCAGCGGGCCATCACCCCATCCACGGTCGCCGAGGTTGACTATATTGGCTCGGCGGGCCGGCATTTATACGCGGTCTACAATGTCAATCGGTTCGCCGGCGATCTGATACAGCATGGCGGTAACTTCACCGGGCTGGCTCCGGGTTTCGGGGCGATCAACTACGGTCAGTCCACCGAAAACAGTGACTACAATGGTTTCACTGCGTCCCTGAGGCAGCGCGCTAGTCACGGTATTACCTTTAGTGCTGCCTACACGTTCTCGAAGGCGCTCGATCAAGCGAGCAAGCTTGACGGCCCGGAACACGTCGACGCTTTCAACGACAAACTGGCCCGTGGAGCAGCGGACTTCGACGTACGGAACCGGCTCGCATTTACTACGCTCTGGACCATTCCCAGTCCGCACCGCAGCGGATTCGTAAACAAAGCCCTGGGCGGCTGGGAGCTCACAAACGTCACTATTCTGCAGGGGGGGCAGCCGTTCTCCGTCATCTGCTCTGCTTCCTTTGCTCCTGTATTCGACTCCAGCAACAACGTAATCGGCAACAATGGCTGCGACTACAACGCCGACGGCACCAACTACGACCGGCCCAATACGTCGTCGTTTGGCAATACAAAAACCGGTCTCTCGCGCTCCCAATTTCTTAACGGGATTTTTCCCTGCGGTGGAACCGCGTTTTGCAGTAACCTCTTCCCTGCTCCTGCCCTCGGCCAGGAAGGAAATTTGGGCCGAAACACTTTCCGTGGACCCGGTTTTGCTAACACAGACTTCTCGGTCATCAAGAATCTCAAGATCCCCTGGTTCATCGGTGGCGAGGGTGCGAACCTACAATTCCGCACTGAGTTCTTCAACGTGTTCAACCGCGTCAATCTGACCGGGGTTGGCAACGACATCGGCAACCTATCTTCTTTCGGGAAGGCCACCTCAACTTACCCAGCCAGGGACATACAGTTCGCCCTGCGAATTGCGTTCTAAATCGAGCAGAACGACGCCCCGGAATAAGCTCAGCCTTGCTCCGGCTCGTCTGTAGCAGTGACAATGGATCATGCGTCGTGCCCAGTGGCGACTCGTACTCGTGCTCAGCTTAGGTTTCCCCCGTTGCCTTTCCCTTCAGGCGGCTGAGTGTGCGCGAACACCATACGAATGTGCCATGTCCGATGTCGAGCATCAGAACTTTCAGGATGCCATACGGTTTTTGAACGCGGCCTTGGAGAACTCGCCCCACGACCTGAAATCGCTCAACCTGCTCGGCATTGCGCTGATCGGCGCAGGGCGCCGCGACCAGGCCAGCCAGGCGTTCAAAGAGGCGCTCGAAGTCGCTCCCCATTTCTACCCTGCCCGCAAGAACCTGGCCATTAACGAGTTCGATCGAAAGCGTTTCGCGGAGGCCGCGGAGCAGTTCCATCGAGTTTTGCTCGATGCTCCCGAGGACGAAGTTACACATATTTACCTCGGGGAGATCAGCTTCCAGAAGAGTGACTTCGACGGCGCGCTCAAGAGTTACCTGAAAGGCAAGCGTCGAATCGCCCAGAAAGGCCTCTGGATCGTGCACTACGCACAGTGCCTGCTGGCCCGGCGCGATGTGGCGCAAGCGATCACGGTTTTGAAGGGCCTTCCCACCGGTGACGCCGAGGATCGCTTCCAGGCTGGGTTGATTCTTGGCCGAGCGGAAGCCTACCCGTCGGCAGCCGAATTCTTCGAATCAGCCCGACCGCGCTACAGCGATCCCTACGTCGCCGGATACAACCAACTTCTTATGCTGATCAAGTCCGGGACTTATCCGGAGGCGATCGGCCTTTTCAACGAACTCGTCGGACAAGGGTATCGGCACGCCGAACTTTACAACGTTGTTTCCGAAGCCTATCTGAAAACCGGACACCTCCAGGAGGCCTACGACGCACTACGCACCGCGACCAAGATCGAACCGGAATCCGAAGACAACTACGTCGACCTCGCCTCGGTTTGCCTCGAGTATGAAGACTATCTGTTGGGAAAAGAAATTTTGGACGTGGGTATCCACTACATCCCAGGTTCGTATCGTTTATACATCCAGCGTGGCGTTACCTTCGTGATGAGAGGCTCTCTCGACCTGGCCGAGAAGGATTTCCAGACCGCCAGCGAACTCGCCCCTGATAAATCGCTTCCCTACTTCGCCCTCGGTTGGGTGTGGGTGCAGGGAGGCAAAACAGAGAAAGCGGTCGAGGTTTTGCGACAAAAGAGCCACCTTCCTGGACTCGACTACCTGGTTCCGTATATTTTCGCCGTCGCATTGGTCCATTCCGGCGCGGAGCCCGGAACTCCTGCGGCGGATGAGGCAGTGGCGGCCTTCGAGTCGTCGATCCGTCTGAATTCCAATTTCTCCCACTCCCATGCCGAACTTGGCAAGTTGTTGTTCAAGCAAGGCCAACTGGACCGCTCGATCGCTGAGCTTAAGACTGCCGCCGCCCTCGATCCCGGTGATTCCAGCCCCATCTATGTGCTCGCCCTGGCATATCGGAAGAAGGGTCAGAAAACTGAAGCGGACGAGATGCTGGCCAAAATCGCCCAACTTCATTCGGAGGATCACAATCTGGACGCCAAAAAGGAATTGAAGCGCCTGGTCCGGCAAGACACAGCGCCATCTTCACAGGTTGAAGCCAGCCCATGACCATCGCGGTCGGGCGCAATTGGCAAGTTGATCGAGACGGGCGATCTTCCACCTTGTTTTGCCGCCGCTTGCTGACCGCCAGCCTGATGGTTCTGCTGGCAGCGTATGGTTGGGGACAGAATGCAAAGAATAGAAATAATAATAATCATAATAAAGATACGCCCACCGGCCTCGGGTACCGCAACACTGCCTCCGGAGTACGCTACGTTGGATCGGACAAATGCAAAAGCTGCCACGCCACTATTTACGCGCAATACGCTCGCACCGCCATGGGCCAGTCGACATCGTTGCCCGGCAAACTTGTGGAAATGGGCTGGCTGACCAAACCGGTGGAGATCTTTAGCGAAAAACAGCACCGACATTATCAGGTCTTCACTCGCGAGGGCCGTGTATACCAGAGCGAATACGGCCTTGATGGGCAAGGAAAGGAAATCTTCCGGCACACCGAAGAACTTGCTTACGTGGTCGGCACCGGTGCAAACGGCGTGACCCCTGTAGTCCGCCGGGGCAACTACTTGTTTCAGGCTCCGGTTTCGTACTACACGGCGAAGAACGCTTGGGACCTCTCCCCCAACTACGAGGTGCGGGATCTTGGGTTCAGCCTCCCGGTAACAGCTGACTGCATTGGATGCCACGCGGGCCGGACGCAACCCGTCGTCGGAAGAGAAGGACTCTACGAAGACCCTCCGGTAATCGAGTTGGCGATCGGCTGTGAAAACTGTCATGGGCCCGGGGAACTGCATGTGCTCGAACGACGAACAGGTGACCCCGTATCCGATGCACCCGACCGGTCCATCGTGAATCCAGCCAAGATTCCCACTTGGTTGGCGGACAACATCTGCATGAATTGCCATGAAGGAGACATTCGCGCGCTGCAACCTGGCAAAACCGACGCCGACTTCCGCCCCGGGATGCCCCTGAATGACACCGTGGCTATTCTGAAGGCCCCCGTTGATCCGCGGGCTACCGAGTCGCCCCTGCTCGAGCACTACTACTCGATGACGCTCAGCAGGTGCTACCAGGGCAGCGACGGAAAGCTTGGATGCCAGACTTGCCACGACCCGCACGTGCAGCTCTCGCCGCAAGAGGCTCCTGAATACTTTCACGGCAAATGTCTCCAGTGCCATACGGAAAAGAGCTGTACGCTCGATTTGCAGAAGCGCATGGCACAACAGCCTCCGGATGCATGCTCCACGTGCCACATGCAGAGACAGCCGGCACTCACCGTGTCGCACTCGACCCTGACGGATCACCGCATTCTTCGCACTCCTGGAGAACCTTACCCGGAGAGTGCGTTCCATGCGTCTCCCGATACCGGCTTCATTTACGTGAACGCAGTTCCCGGCAAAGACAGCAAAATTCCGCCCGTTTCATTGCTACGAGCCTATCGCCAAGAACTCATTCGATCGCACCTTGAATATAAGGATTACTATTTCTCTTTGCTGGATCAGCTTGCGAAATCGAACAACCAAGACCCGTTCGCGCTCTCAGCCATGGCCCAAAAAGCTCTTAGCGATCACGACTTGAACAAGGCAAAGGCGTACGCGGAGCAGGTGGTTGATCAGGGCTCGACGGCAGCGTATGACTACTTGCTTCTCGATGGCTTGCTGGCACGCTCGGGAAATCTGAAGGCGAGCATCGATCTTCTCAAGAAAGGCATGGCGATGGCGCCGTACAACGACCTCTTTTATGAGAACCTGGCCGCTCGTCAGTTATCAGCGGGGGCGACCGTCGAAGCCCTGACAACGATCCAGCGCGGGCTGGATTTGTTCCCGGAGGACTCCGCTCTGCGGGAAATGCAGGAGGACGCAGCCGCTCGCGGGCTCGTACATTGATGGCCATCGCTCGCGAACCTCGGCGCAAAACGACTACGATGAGTGGAGACCGGACCTCCATCGAATGGGCAGCGGGAATTTTTCTGACTGTGTGCCTTTGTCCCCTCGCTCAGCCCCAGGTCGAGACCGGGGCGACTAGCGGGCTCTCGCTGCATCAGCAGCAGGCGCTCGCACAACTGAAAGAAGGTCATGTGCGGGACGCCTTAACCGAGTTTCGAGCAGCCGTGGCAGAGAACCCAGGCGATGCTGTCTCCCACGACTACATCGGTGTCATCCTGGGGGAGTCTGGCAACGTAGACGCGGCGGAGGCGGAGTTTGAACAGGCCGCGCGGCTGGAACCTGCATTCCCCGATCCGCACTTCCATCTCGGGGTGGCGTACGAACGCTCCGGCCGCACCAGCAAGGCCATCACTGAATATCACGAAGCGCTGCGCCTGAACCCTGGCCTGCTCGAAGCTCGCTACGGCCTCAGCGCAATTTGCGCAAAACTCGGCGATTTGGACGGAGCGATCCGATTGCTTCGCGAGGTCGTCAAGGACGCTCCCGAATTCGGAGAAGCTCACTACAACCTCGGATTGAACCTGTGGAACAAATACAAAAGCTCGATGGGCCTTCGGCAAAAAACGGATCTCGACCAAGCTCTGGAGGAGCTGAAAACTTCACAACGGCTAGCATCGCAAGAGCCCAGAATCTACTTTGCCCTCGGCCAAATCCTGGCCGATCGCGGAGACCTCGCTTCCTCGGTGGCGAATCTGCACAAAGCCGTCGACCTTGTTCCTTCCAATCCCGAATACCACTACAATCTTGGACTCGCATTGAGGCTCAAGGGCGATTTGGATCCAGCTGGCGCTCAGTTTCGCGAAACCCTGAAGCTCGATCCGAAACACGCCCCTGCCCACCGCTCGCTCGGACTGGTCTTGCGGGAGAAGGGAGACCTTCAATCTGCAGTGAACGAGCTTCGTCTCGCAGTGGCTGGACTTCCCGATGACCCCGAGGGTCATCAACTCCTGGGGACAGTGCTTCTCAAAATGAACGATCTGCCGGGTGCCGTCGAGAGTTTCCAGGAGGCCATCCGTCTGGCCCCCGGCCTTGCCGACGCGCACGCTACCCTTGCCCAAGCCTGGCAGAGGACCGGCCGCAAAGAAGAAGCACAAGAAGAACTGGCAGAACTGCAGCGCATCAATGCCGCGAAAGCCAACGACGGGCGCGCCATGATTCTGGTGGAAACCGCTCAAGGCCACTTAATGAAGAGGAATGTCACTACCGCGATTGAAGAGTTGCGGGAGGCTGTCAGCCTAAGCCCTGACTTCGCGGAAGCTCACTACCAACTGGGGCTGGCACTGTCGAAATCTCCCAGCGCGTCGAGCAAGGCTGAAGCCGAGTTCGAGCGTGTGCTGCAATTGAATCCCAGCGATCCGGCAGCGTACTTGCAAATGGGACTCCTGCTCGAAACCAGAGGCGACAAGGTACAGGCTTCATCCCTGTTCGCAAGAGTAGAACAATTAGCTCCGGGCCTTACCCAGGCACACCGCGAGCTAGGTCAGATGGCCAAACAGTCTCAGGACTGGCCGACCGCAGTGCGCGAGTTTGAAGCTCTGCTGGCCTGGAACTCGGAAGATGCCGGGGCGCACTACGATTTGGCCGAAGCGCTCAAGGCCAGTGGACAATTGGAAGATGCTGTTCGTGAATTGCAGATCGCACATAGACTGAATCCCGCGCTGGGAGTGCATCCGTGAGCGGGAGCCCCACAAGCCGAGTCGTACCGGCTCTCCGGGTAGCCGCAGTTGCAGGGAGCCCGGTAGCAGAGCATCACAAGCGCACCAGCTTTTGCTATCGCACATGGTAAGGAGAGACAGCAATGCGATCACAATTTTCTCGTCGTGAATTTATCGTGGGCCTCGGCGCAGCGGCAGCCGTCAACCGGCGTCTTTCGGCTTCACCCCTTCGATCGTCGTCGTTGTCCAACTCCGCCGCCCTGGCGAAGTCGCCATTCAAGATTGGCGTGATCAACGACGAGATATCTCAGGACTTTGGCCACGCTTGCGAGGTCGCGGCACAGCAATTCGGCATGCAGTGGATAGAACTTCGCAGCATGTGGGATAAGAACATCGCAAGCCTCGATGCCAACGAAATCGCGGAGGCCAAGCGCATCCTGAAGAAGAACAACCTGCGCGTCACCGACATTGCAAGCCCTCTGTTCAAGGTGGACTGGCCCAACGCGCCGAAATCAAGATTCAGCCCCAAGCAGGACCAATTCCATGCGAGCTTTACGTACGAACAGCAGGGCGAGGTGCTCGACCGCGCCATTGCGCTGGCCAAGGCATTCTCCACCGATCGCATCCGGTGTTTCGACTTCTGGCGCCTCGACGACCAAGGTCCGCATCGGCAAGCAATCAACGACACGTTGCAGCAGGCGGCTGAAAAGGTCGGCAAACTCGGCCTTATCTTGATCCTCGAGAACGAAGCAGCCTGCAACACCGCCACGGGCGCGGAGGCGGCGAGAGTCCTAAGCGCGGTGCCTTCCCCCTCTTTTATGCTGAACTGGGACCCAGGCAATGCGGCTACTCTCGGCGAAATGCCGTACCCCGACGGATATAATCTTCTGCCCAAGGACCGCATTGGCCACTGCCATTGCAAAGATGCGGTTAAGACTGCCGGAGGCTACGAGTGGGCAGCCATGGGAAAGGGCACGATCGACTGGGTGGGCCAATATAAAGCCCTGAAACGCGACGGCTACCATCACGTCGTGAGCCTCGAAACCCACTGGCGTGGCGCCGGAACCGCCGAAGCTTCCACGATCCAGAGTTGGGCGGGCATGAAATCGGCGCTGGAACAAGCTGGGGCACTCTAAATCGTCAACCGAGCTGTCGACATCGCATCCCTCAAAACTGGAGACTGCCGCAATGTCAAGCACCAGACGTGAGTTCATCAAGCGAGCCGCGAGTACGGCGGCCTTTCTCGCTTACCCCGGGGCTCGGGTGCTCGGTGCCAACGATCGGGTTCGGGTTGCGATTGTCGGCGTGGGCTCTCGCGGGCAGGACCTTCTGCGGCAGGCGCTCGCGGTCCCGGGCATTCAAGTGGTGGCTGCTGCCGATGTCTACACCCGGCGCTTCGATGAAGCCAAGAGACTTGCCCCGGGTCTTGAGACGTTCGCTGACCATCGCCAGATTCTCGATCGCAAAGACATTGACGGCATCCTAGTGGCGACTCCACTGCACATTCATGCCCGACATTTTCTGGACACGCTCGCCGCCGGAAAAGATCTTTATTCCGAGAAGACTCTGACCTGGTCGATTCCAGAAGCAGAGCAATGTCTCGAGGCTTCCAGGAAGTCCGACCGGGTCATCCAGATCGGCTTACAGCATGAAAGCGAAGGTCCGTTCGTCGACGCAAAGAATTGGATTGCGAGCGGCATGGTCGGCAAAGTCACCCAAGTCGAGTCGTGGATGAGCCGCAACACCCCCCATGGGATAGCCCAATGGGTGCGCCCTGTTCCCTCCGATTGCACCCCGCAAAACGTAAACTGGAAAGCATTCCTCAACGGCCGTCCGGATGTGCCCTTCGATCCTTTCAAATTCCTCAACTGGCGCCTCTTTTGGATGTTCTCGGGAGGCAACATCACAGAAAACATGATCCACCAGATCGCCTGGATCATGAGCGTGCTTGACCTCCCGCTCCCGACCGCCGCCTACATGTCGGGCGGAGTATTGTCTGAGAAAGATGGCCGCCAGGTTCCCGACACGATCGCTGTAATCCTCGATTTCCCCAATGAAGTCGTGGTTACGTGGCAATCCACCTTCAGCAACAGCCGTTACGGACTAGGGCAACGGATCCTCGGCAGTGACGGCACCATCGAGTATGTGGCCGGGGCCAACGACATGGTCAGCGGCAAGTCCGAGGACAGCGTTCACTATTATCCGGAAGAAGTAAATCGTCCGCACGGTGTGCCGCTCACCGGAGAATCCTCGTCCCAGAATCATATCGCCAATTGGGTGGACTGCATCCGGACCCGCAAGATTCCGAACGCACCGGTCGAACTCGGATACCGGTCCGCTGTCGCGGCGCACATGTGCAACCTGTCGTATCGTCAAAAGCGCCGCCTTACCATCGAGGAAGCGCGAGCGATCGTGCCGGAATTTTAGCCGCTTCGCCGGTGTGCCCGCGGGAGGAATTGGGATGGTGGACAGGTAAGACACCAATGACCATCGGCAACAGCGTGGTGAACGGCGTTTTGACGCATGACGAAGTCCGCCAGGTCGTCGCTCAGGCCGCGGCGGAACTTCAGGTAGCGGGCAAGCGCGTGCTGACCATCATTCCTGATGGCACGCGTACCATGCCGATGCCCCTCATGTCCCAGCTTTTAGGGGAGGAGATCGGAGCTCGCGCGACTTCCTTGGATTATCTGGTAGCCCTGGGCACTCATCCACGGATGAGCGATACCCAGCTGACCCGGCTCATGGGCGCGCCTGTCGTCGACGGAATCTGTGGCAAAGCTCGCGTCTTCAACCACCGATGGGATATTCCCGGGACTTTTGCCGATCTAGGCACAATTTCCGCAGACGAAGTGTCGAGAGTGTCCGCAGGTCTCCTGTCGGATCCCATCCTGGTCAAGATCAACCGACTGCTGTTCGACTATGACCAGGTCCTCATCTGTGGCCCGGTGTTTCCCCATGAAGTAGTTGGGTTTTCAGGCGGAAACAAGTATCTCTTCCCGGGTGTGAGCACCGGGGAAATGATCGACCACACACACTGGCTGGGCGCACTGCTGGGCAGCTATCACCTGATCGGCACCGGTCGCACACCCGTTCGCGAGCTGATCGATCAAGCAGCCGCTAAAGTAACCGTGCCCGTGGCGTGCTTCGCCCTTGTTCTGGCACAGCAGGATATCGCCGGTATCTTCTTCGGTTCCGCGCAGGCAGCCTGGAAAGGAGCGGCCGAGCTCTCATCACAAAAGCACGTTCAGTGGGTCGACCGTCCGTTTCGCAGAGTGCTCTCCGTGTTGCCCGAAATGTACGACGATATTTGGACTGGCGCCAAGGGTATGTACAAAGTCGAACCGGCGGTCGAAGAGGGCGGAGAAGTCATTCTCTTTGCGCCGCACATCACCGAGTTCAGCTATACACACGGCGCATTCCTGGACAAGATTGGCTATCACTGCCGCGACTACTTTCTGAACCAATGGAACCGGTTTGAAAGTATCCCTCGCGGCGTGATCGCGCACTCCACCCACTTGGTGGGGCAAGGTACGTACGACAAGGTTACGGGCCGCGAGGTTCCGCGCATTCGTGTAACACTCGCGACTGGCATCCCTGAGGAGCGCTGCCGGCGGATGAACCTCGGCTACCTTGATCCTGCGAAGATAAGGATGGAAGATTGGCGAGGACGTGACTCCGAAGGCGTCAAGCTTATTCCACGCGCCGGAGAGATGCTCTATCGATTGAAAGCGCCCGCCGCTTAGTGAAACCGGGGGAGTGGTGGGACGAGATGGAGGAAGTGTTGCATCTCGACTGAGACGTTCAGGGTTCCCTCCTCAATTTTGAGTTGCGCGTGCGAAACAGCTTTGCGAAGGAAACTACGGCGGGGTTCGCTTTCTGGGCGTGATCGGTAAGCTGCAACTCGCAGCCCTGGTGAACGATCGAATCGGAGTTCCGGGGGCGGCGCGACTTGTGGCAGAGCGCCGGATGCCGTTCGAGGATCTGGAATTGGCCTTTTCCCAAATGGAGGCGGTGTAGACCGGCGATCTTCGGAAAGTGATCGACCGGGTCCAGCAGTTTCACGTCTGCCTTCTTGGAAGACCTGGCAACCCGTTCATTCTTGGTCGCCGTCTGGTGGTTCCGTTGTATGCCTTTACGCTCATGCGTGCGCTCGCCAAGAACCTGGATGCCAGTCCCTGGGCACAACAACTTCCGGACCATGAACGGATCACCGATTCGATCCAGATGGGCAATTCTTGGTTGGCGGAACAAGTGGTCATTGATGTTACAAATTCATGATGTTACAAATTCATTCCTTGAATGCCGTTGAAAGTAGGGCCACTGACCAGAAATCAGAATACCCGCCAGTAAATCCGAACGAGTCTGCCACTCACAAATCAGGCTAATCCACCCAGTTCAACGGGCTGGCCCGGCAAATCAAGCACCCGGGGGGGTCCGACCCTGGGGCGCACGCTTCGCAGGCAGGTGTCGATTCCACACCCTCCCATTCGACTAATACATAAAGGAGCAAACGTACAAAAACCGAGCGTTCAATGACGGCGTGAGGCGGGGGGGCACCACGATGGCCCGGCGCGGCGCGGGTAAGCATCTCCTGGAAATCGCAGGAATGGCGCGACTTGCCTTGAACCAATGGACATTGACCTCCACAAAACGTCAATGTCTTGCACACTGCGCTCATAACCGGGAATTAGACAGAATCCTTCCTGGTAGATGATGAATCCAAATGGTCTACAGAATTTCGGGACAATCTCTTAGGGGAAAGACATGGCGAAAAGACTGTTTCTGGTACTCGGGGTAATGGCGGTTCTGCTCACTGCGTTGGGTTTCATAAAATTCAAGCAATTTGAGACGGCCGTGCAAGCCGCGGCATTTCAACCCCCGCCCGAGGCGGTTACGACCGTCGTGGTCCAACGGGAGCAGTGGCCTTCGACCATGAGTGTGATTGGCACCATGGAGGCAGTGCACGGGGTTACGATCAGCGCCGACCTTCCCGGTACGGTGGCCAGAATCGATTTTGATTCGGGCAAGACCGTGCAAGCCGGTGACGTTCTGGTGGAACTGGATACGCGCCAGGAGAGAGCCCAATTGGCCTCACTCGAAGCGCAGCGTGATCTCGCCAAGATCAATTTCGACCGTATGCAGAAGCTGGTAAACGCGGGCGTAATTTCTCGGATGGATTTTGACCAGGCGACGGCCCAGCAGAGGTCGACCGAAGCCAACGTAGCCGAGACCCGCGCGACAATTGAGCGCAAGACCATCCGGGCGCCGTTTACTGGAATTCTCGGCATTCGCAAGGTGAATCTCGGACAGTACCTCTCCGCCGGCAGCGGAATCGTTTCCCTCCAGTCGCTGAATCCGATCTACGTAAACGTCGGCGTGCCGCAGCAGGCCGCGGGCCAGGTGCCTGTCGGCAGCAAATTACGCATCACGACTGAAAATGTTGCCGGTAGGGTGTTCACGGGTAGCGTTACTGCCATCGACTCTGTGATCGACGAAGGCACACGCAACGTGCAGGTACAGGCTACGCTATCGAACCCGGGCGGCGAACTGCGCCCCGGCATGTTTGTCCAGGTGGAGGTCGCGTTGGGAGCGAGCCGGCCTGTTATCTCCCTGCCGGCTTCGGCGATCAGTTACGCCCCGTACGGAGACTCCGTCTACGTCGTGACCGACCTCAAGGATGCGAAAGGCAACTCCTACCGGGGAGTGCGCCAGCAGTTCGTGAAAGTCGAACGATCCCGCGGCGACCAAGTCGGCATCGGCTCCGGCTTGAACCCTGGAGACGAAGTGGTGAGCTCGGGTGTCTTCAAGTTGCGTAACGGCGCTGCTGTCCAAGTAAACAACAAGGTGCAGCCCGAAAACAATCCGGCCCCCAAGCCCGAGGACAGCTAAATGAAGTTCACGGACCTTTTTGTCAAACGGCCAGTTCTCGCGATCGTCGTCAACCTCGTCATCCTGATCGCAGGCCTGCAGTCGATCCGTTCGTTGAGCGTGCGACAGTATCCGCGCAGCGACATCGCCGTGGTACAGGTCTCGACGGTGTATGTGGGAGCCAATGCGGATCTGGTTCGCGGCTTCATCACCACTCCGCTGGAGCGCGTGATTGCCAGCGCTGATGGCATCGACTACATGGAATCGTCGAGCGCGCAGGGCCTGAGCACGATTACGGTGCACTTGAAGCTAAACTACGACACGAACGCGGCGCTCACGCAAATCCAGGCCAAGGTGGCCCAAGTTCGCAATGATCTTCCACCGGAATCTCAGGCGCCTGTGATTGATCTGCAAACCGCAGACAATCAGTTCGCCGCGGTGTATATCGGCTTTTCATCCGCCGATCTCGATCAGAACCAGATTACCGACTACTTGACGCGAGTCGTGCAGCCCAAACTGAGTGCCATCAGCGGAGTGCAACGGGCTGACATTCTCGGTGACCGTACCTTCGCGATGCGGATCTGGCTGAAACCCGACAAGATGGCGGCGCTCGGAATATCTCCGTCAACCGTGCGCGACGCGTTGTCGAAGAACAACTATCTCTCGGCGCTTGGCAGCACGAAGGGATCGATGGTATCGGTGAACCTGGTCGCCAACACGAACTTGACCACAGCAGAGGAATTCCGCCAGCTTGTGGTAAAGAACGAGAACGGCGTGGTGGTGCGACTTGGGGAGATCGCGGACGTAGTGCTCGGCGCCCAGAACTACGAGCAGGATGTCCGCTTTAACGGCGAGACGGCTACTTTTATGGGTGTATGGGTTCTCCCCACCGCGAACTCACTCGAGGTAATCAAGAAGGTTCGCGAAGCAATCCCAGGGATCCAGGCGCAGCTACCCACGGGGATGAAGGTCGGCATCCCTTACGATTCGACCGAGTATATCCAGGACGCTATCAACGAAGTGCTCAGAACGCTGACTGAGACCCTGATCATTGTGATCGTTGTTATTTTCCTGTTTCTAGGCTCGATGCGTTCGGTGTTGATCCCTGTCGTCGCCATTCCCGTGTCACTCGTCGGCGCGGTCTTCTTGATGCTGATTGCCGGCTTCACCATCAATTTGCTGACCCTACTTGCCATCGTGCTGTCGGTCGGCCTGGTAGTGGATGATGCCATCGTGATGGTAGAAAACGTCGAGCGGCACCTGCAGATGGGAAAATCTCCCGTGCGGGCGGCCATCGATGCCGCGCGCGAGTTGGTGGGCCCGATCATCTCGATGACCATCACGCTGGCGGCCGTTTACGCGCCGATTGGAATCCAAGGCGGGTTGACCGGCGCCCTGTTCCGCGAGTTCGCATTCACTCTAGCAGGGGCGGTGGTCGTCTCTGGAATTGTGGCGTTGACTCTTTCTCCGATGATGGGGTCCAAACTGCTGCGCTCGGGAGATACGGAACGCGGCTTCGCCGGTGTGGTCAATCGCACCTTCGAGCGGGTTCGCCAGTTCTACACCCGGCTGCTCGAGGGCACCCTCCGCTTTCGCCCCGTGGTGCTTGCGGTCTGGGCGATCGTTGCCTTGCTGATGATTCCCTTTTACATGTTTTCGCAGCGGGAACTGGCGCCAGCCGAAGATCAAGGCGTGGTGTTCGGAGTGATTCAAGCCTCCCCCAACTCGACCATCGATCAGACCAACCTTTTTACCAACCAGGTGTACGACGTCTATCGTGCGTTCCCTGAGAGCCAAAGCGTCTTCCAAATTACGTCCCCCACGGGCGGGTTCGGCGGGATGGTGACCAAGCCTTGGAGCGACCGGAAGAAGACTGCACAGCAGCTTTTGCTCGAATCCACGGGACCATTGTCGAAAATTCCAGGCATCCGCGTAATTCCGCTGACGCCTCCACCCCTGCCCGGTGGCGGAGATTTTCCGGTGGATTTCGTAATCGCGTCTCCGGCAGAGCCAGAGCGACTCGTGGAGTTCGCCAAGGACCTCGTAGGAAAAGCGTTTGCGAGTCATCAGTTCATTTACGCCGATTCCGATCTGAAATTCGACCAGCCTCAGGCCGAGGTGGTTTTCGACCGCGACAAACTCCGCTCACAGGGAGTGGACCTGAGCCAGGCGGGCCAGGATCTTTCTACCATGCTCGGCGGAAATTACGTAAATCGCTTCAGCATCCAAGGCCGGAGTTACAAGGTTATACCTCAGGTCAAGCGCGCGGAGCGTCTGACGCCTGAGCAGCTCTCCCAGATCTATGTCACGGGGTCGCAGAACAAGCTCGTCCCACTGTCAACCTTCGCCACCCTGCACACCACGACCGAACCGCGAGAGTTGAAGAAGTTTCAACAGCTCAACGCCGTCCGCATCCAGGGCGTGGTTCCACCCGGAGTCCCGCTCGACACGGCCCTTCGTACGCTCGAAGACGAGGCCAAGGCGATCTTGCCTCAGGGTTTCACCGTCGACTACGCCGGTGAGTCGCGCCAGTTGCGCACGGAGGGCAGCAAGTTTCTCGGCACTTTCCTGCTGTCAGGGATCCTGATTTACCTAGTTCTGGCAGCCCAGTTCGAGAGCTTCCGAGATCCCTTCATCATTCTGGCCGGCTCAGTGCCTCTGGCCATTTCAGGCGCACTGCTATTTTCGTTCCTGGGACTAACCACCCTGAACATATACAGCCAAGTTGGACTCATTACGCTGGTTGGTTTGGTGTCAAAGAACGGCATCCTCATCGTGGAATTCGCCAACCACCTCCAGGAGACGGGTAGGGATAAGTTGTCGGCGATCATAGAGGCTGCAGACACACGGCTTCGCCCCATTCTGATGACCACGGCCGCAACCGTCATCGGCCACTTTCCTCTCGTTCTGGCCAAGGGCCCGGGGGCGGGAGCACGCAACAGCATCGGCATCATGCTGGTCAGCGGGATGATCATCGGGACGGCGTTTACCCTCTTCGTGGTTCCCTCGATCTACATGTTCGTGGCGAAAACCCACGTTGCACCGACGGAGGCGGATGCCGAGTCGGAGAGTGAGATGCGTCAACCGGTGGATGCGATGGCTTAGTCTCCACCTGGCTCCTCGGCCGCTCGCGGCAGCGCAAAACGATTCGTCGACGCGTCATGGTCGAGCTTGGTGAGGTTGTGCCCGGTCTTTGTATCAGAACCGGGTGTCTGATCGCCCGAGACTCGACCTCGTTCTTGGTCGTTCAAGGGGGACTCCAGGTCAGGTAAAAGCCACCCCCGCGATCCGTGCTCCATCCGACATGTCAGGTCCCTTCCCATCGTTTCCACGTAGCCGGCCGATGACGCCTTGCAGGCGTTGGGCTTCAGCCGTGTCAAGGTTCTGTACATCACCAACAATTTCGGCGCGGACTGGGTAGACAGGGGTTACCCTGTCGCAAAGGGCGACTGAGAAGTCATTCTCCTGTGAACCCAAAAAAGCTGCTCATCCCTCTTCTGACGTTCGGAGTCGTGTTCGGAATCTATTTATCTGGACGTTCCCGATTCCGCGGCCAACTGTCCGCGTCAAGGGAAGCAGTCGCTCCCGTTTCTTTTTGCCGAACGTGGCAGGTGGACAACTCGCGCTGTCTGCGTACCGCGGGAAAGTAATTCTCCTAGATTTCTGGGCCACCTGGTGCGACCCGTGCCGCGACCAGACCCCAGGATTTGTAGACCTGCAGACGAAGTTTGGGGATCGTGGCTTTCAAGTCATTGGCGTGTCGATGGATGACGGGCCGGAGCCCGTGCGCGATTTCTACCAGCGCTTCAAGATGAATTATCCGGTGGTGATGGGCAACGCAAAGATCGCGAACTTTACGGAGGAATTCTCGGCTTACCGATTGCCTTCCTGGTAGGACGGGATGGCCGAATCTATGCCAAGCACATCGGTGCAACGGACATTTCTGTGTTTGAAAAGGAGATCCTGCACCTGCTGCAGAACTCGGCCCCATCCAACCGATCGGGCTCGTAAGCGGCGCCGACTAACGCGGCATGCTCTTCAGGACCATTAAACGCGGGAGGGAACGGCAAGAAAAGGCCATCCGCTTGCGCCGTTTCTTTGGGCCCAAGTGGTCCTTGATAGGCCGGGGATATGGGGCCTGGGCGCCGGCCTCGGAGTTGAGTCAGACGGCCGGAACCGCACGCATCTGCGTCAACCGGGCCGAGACGAATTTGGTGAAGTCCTCCATCCCTTCACCCGACTTAGCCGAAACTTTGAATACTTCCATGCCCGGGCGGACTGCCTGAATGCTGGCTGCGGCGGCTGTCCAGTCGAATTCAACCGCCTTGGCCAGGTCGATCTTGGTGATCACCGCCACATCGGCACTGTTAAAGATGGTTGGGTACTTGAGGGGTTTGTCCTCACCCTCGGTGACGGAAATCAGCACAAGACGAACGGCCTCACCGAGGTCATACGAGGAAGGACAGACCAGATTTCCGACGTTCTCGATGAAGAGGAAATCCAGCTGGGAAAGGTCCCAGTCTCCTAGCGCGGTCTCAACCATGGCAGCTTCCAAGTGACACAGCGTTCCGGTTGTAATCTGCTTCACAGGCGCCTGGCTGCGCGCCAAACGCAATGCGTCGTTTTCCGTTGCCAGATCGCCGACGAGCGCCGCTACGCGATAGTCCTTGCGAAGGCAAGTGAGTGTCTTTTCAAGAAATGCTGTTTTGCCGGAGCCCGGGCTCGACACGAGACTGATCACCAAGACGCCGGCCGCCTGGAAGCGGTCGCGTAACGTACGGGCACAAATATCGTTCTTCTTCAACACGTTTTTCCGGACTTCCACCAAGCGGGGTTCGGCTATCATTCTTCTATCTCCAAGGTTACCACTTCGAGTTCCTTTCCCTGAACGACTTCCGACGTGGGCGTACCGCATTCTGCACAGCAAAACAATTGGATCGAACTCAGCGGACGGCGCATTTGGCAACGCGAGCAATAGACCATCACCGGAATCTCTTCGACGATCAGTTGCGAGCCTTGCAGCAACGTATCTTCGCAGGCCATCTCGTACGAAGACATCAGAGCGGTCTTGACGACACCGGCGAGAGCTCCCAGCTTGAAGTGGACAGCGGTGACTTTCGCGCCGCGGCGCGCGGCTTCCTCCTGCGCAAGATCGACGATGCTCATCGCGATTGAAAGCTCGTGCACGGTTCCCTTCCGTCCCGTAATTACGAACTCGCCTCGAGGCCGGCAAATGCGGAGAGCGCTGCCTGACCCAGACTGATTCCACCATCATTCGGCGGCACTTCGCGATTGGTCCACACCTCCAACCCTTCACTCCCCAGCAGTTCGTTTAAGTCTTCCAGCAGCAGTCCATTCTGAAAGACCCCTCCAGAAAGCACGACGGTATTTAGTCCTCGGCTCTCGCACGCTGCGGCGACGGCGTTGCGCACTCCTCCAGCCACGCCTCCGTGAAATGCCCGCGCGATTTCGCCTAGATCTCTCCCACGGCGTCGATCCCTCATCACGGCAGCAAGCAAAGGACGGAAGTCGAGCTCCCCGTCGACGAAGGGGAACGGATAACGCTCGGTCGGCTGGGCATTGCGGGTGAGGTGTTCCAGCCACATCGCCGCTTGCCCTTCAAAGCTTGTGCCACGAACAAAACCGAGCAAAGCTGCGGCTGCGTCGAACAAGCGCCCCACGGAACTAGTGGCGAACGTTCGCACGCCTGCAGCCACCATCTGCCGGGCAGTCCGGTAACGCTTCGGGAAGGAAAACGGCTCAGCCAGAACGTCGGGCATCTGGTCGAGCTGTGCGAGAAAACCGGCGGCGGCTTGCACGGGAAACGTTGCGGCAGCGTCACCGCCGGCCAGAAGCGCGGTGCGCAGATGAGCGACGCGCTCGAAACCCTCCTGCAGGCTTCCCGCGAAGATCTCGCCACCCCAAATGCTGCCATCATCCCCGTAGCCTGTCCCGTCGAAACTTACTCCAACGACACGCCTTTGCCATTGTCCACGCTCCGCCAGGACGGACGCTACATGGGCGCGATGGTGTTGAACCGCGTGCTTTCGCCGCACCGCGAGGCCGGCCGCATAACCGGTCGAGAGATATTGCGGGTGAGCATCGTGTACGACTACCAATTCTTCCCACGGTACTTCGTACATCGTCACCAAATCCTGAATGGTTTGCTCAAAGGCGACGAGCGACTGATAGTGCTCCAAGTCGCCGAGGTGCTGGCTGACAAAGGCCTGGCCATCCACCACCAGGGTTATGGTGTTCTTGAGGTCAGCTCCGAGAGCGAGAATGGGATGATCGATTGGGAGGGTTGTGACCGCGCCCGGGGCGTATCCGCGCGCACGGCGGAGAATCACGGGGCCGAAGGGCCCGGCTCGAGCAACCGAATCGTCAACCCGGCGAGCAATCGGCCGTTGCCCGATCAAAAAGGCGTCCGCGATGCCGGACAAGCGCTCTAGTGCCTCGCTGTCCTCATAGGCTATCGGCTCACTCGAGCGATTCGCGCTGGTCATGACCAAAACATCGGGCGCACCAGCCGCGAAGAGCAGGTGGTGCAGGGGAGTGTAGGGCAGCATGACTCCCAGCTCATCGTTGTCGGGAGCGACTTCATCCCAATGAACCTTGGCGGGAGCCAACACGATCGGGCGGGCGGCGGAAGTGAGCAGCGCTTCTGCGTCGGCCGAAAGCGCCACCAACTGGCGAGCAATCGTCAGGTCCCGCACCATGAGTGCAAATGGCTTTTCCTTGCGAAACTTGCGTGCCCGCATGGCCGCCACCACGGTCGAGTCCCGGGCCGAGCACGCCAGGTGATAACCGCCCAGGCTTTTGACCGCTACGATCTTGCCGTCATTGAGGAGTCGAACGGTACGCAACAGGGCTTGGTGATGCTCTGCGGTGGTCTTCCCCCCCTCACGCAGATAGTAGGCAGGTCCACAGTTCGGACAAGCCACCGGCTGCGCGTGGAAACGCCGATTGCGTGGATCTCGATACTCCGCACTGCAACCGGAGTCGAGGGGCCATTCCCGCATGGTGGTGTTCGGCCGATCGTACGGCAAGCTGGTTATGACCGTATAGCGCGGGCCACAATTCGTGCAGTTGATATAAGGATAGCCTTGACGTGGGTCATTCGGGTCGAACAGCTCGGATAGACAGTCGTCGCAGACCGGCAAGTCGGAGGAGATGCGGACGGTCGGACGCCGCTGCTGGAGGCTCTCTCGAATCGTAAAATCGTCGAACCCCGCGGCGCTTGCCGGCTCGATTTCGATTGCAGTAATGCTTGCAGCGGCGGGAGGCTTCGCCTTCAAATCGCGGAGAAATGCCTCGAGACCCTGTTCCGAACCCTCCAGATGAATTTCTACACCTTCACCGGCGTTTAGTACCCATCCGGCAAGCGTATTAGCGCTGGCAAGACGATATACAAACGGGCGAAAACCGACGCCTTGCACGACCCCGCGAACCCGAATGGAACACGCAGCGGGCATGATCACTCCACATCGACCATGCAACTTCGCCCCTGCCAGCCGACCTGAACTACCTTGCCGTCTTCGACCAGCACAGGCACGTTGCACTTAGGGCCAGTCAGGCTGCGGATGCGCCGGCGGGCCTCCGGGTCCGTCTCCACATCGTACTCCACGAACTCGCGGCGTCTCCACTCCAGCCACTCGCGCATCTCATGCGTGTGCGGGCAACGGGCAGTTCCGTAGACCTCGAGCTTAGCCACGATCCAACACCTCCAGCGCTTCTCGGATCACGTGGTAGATTGACGCTTGTACTTCCTGAATGCGGGGGATGTAGTCGCAATGGACAACAAGCGAGTAGTCGGCAAGATTGCGACGCAGAATTTCGCCCCCATCATTGCCTAGAAGTGCAACGGTCAACAGGCTACGTTTGCGGGCCTCCTCCAGCGCCATGATGATGTTGCGCGAGCCCCCGCTGGTGGAAATTCCAACGGCCACATCTTGCGGGCGAGATTGCGCAATGAGTTGCCGTAGAAAAATAACCTCGGTTCCAACATCGTTGGCGACCGCGGTAATGTTCGCCGGTTCCACAGCAAGCGAGATGGCTGGAACTGGTCGATAGCCAATGGGAGGAAGCACGCAGTCGATCGCCCAATCGTTCGCATCGGTGGCAGACCCACCGTTGCCGAAGATGATCAGTTTGCCGCCCCGCAGGAGTCGCTCGCGTATCGCCCGAGCCGTGCTGCTGATCTGCTCTGCCATGTCACTGGCCACCTGAGTCCGCAAGCCGGCATCGTCGCTGACTTTCATCTGAATCGAGGCGGCCACTTCTGCTTCCAGTCCGGCTGTGTCCTGCTTCTCCCGGCCCAAGAATGGGTACAGGAAGCTGGTCTCTCCCAAGTCATGGCCCAATTCGCGGTGCTCAAAGAACACGTGCACCGTCTCCCAGAGCGTGTGGTAAAGAATTTCGACCATTTCCTGGTGGATGAAAGCATCCTCAGTGGCCGCTTCCATCGCGAAAGATCCCTCCACACCAGGAAGAGCAAAAGTCATCGCGTGATGCCGATGGGCTTCCTGGAGCGTGGCCCACACCTCGGGATCTCCTTCAGGCGGGCCAAAACCCATCACGATGTCTTCGGGGTGAAGGATGGCTTCCAACCAGGGGCGAAAAAGCATGGAGAGATCCAGCGCAGGTAGAGCGCGCTTTCCGACGATCACCGGGTGAACAAATTCCACTGAAACATGTTGTGCATCGGTGGCGTAGGGCCCTCTCCCAAATGCGAGCAAACGACCGCCACGAAGAAAGCGCTCCGACATTTCGCGACACGCTGATGCCAGCCGTAAAGCCTCGCGTGCAAAGAAACGCTCGAACGTCTGATTTCTGTCCAGCAGGCGCTCTTCCACTTGGCTCGTCAATTGATACGCCATCGCCATCGCAGTCTTTCTCAGCAGATTCGCGGAAGGGGATCGCCCACCAGCATGTCCACGATCCGACTCCCCCCATATAGAGTGGAAACCAAAACGGACCCCGCAGGCTGCTCGCGAACTTCGCCGATAATCTTGGCGCCATCTCCCCCCGGCGCCAGATTCATTGCGTTCAGTGCGACGTCGGCGTATTCGGGCGCGACTACCGCGAGAAACTGGCCTTCGTTGGCGATGTGGAGGGGGTCTAACCCTAGGAGCTCACAAGCCCCACGCACAGCATCGCGAACCGGGACTTGGTCTTCGAGCAGCACCATGCCGAGCCCACAATCACGAGCAAGCTCGTTCAGGGACGTGGCTGCACCGCCGCGTGTGGGATCGCGCATCCAGCGAATCCCGGGACCCGCGGCACCAATGAGCGCCTCCACAAGCGGAAGCACCGAACGCGTGTCGGACGCGAGGTCCGCTTCGAAATCCAGTTCTCCGCGGGCCAGCAGGATCGTAATCCCGTGATCTCCGAGCGCACCTGACACCAGAATTTTATCGCCCGGTCGCACCGAAGCAGGATCGATCGCTACCCCTTTCAGGAGGCGACCCACCCCAGTGGTGGTTACGTACATGGAGTCGGCTTTGCCGTGTTCGACAACCTTCGTGTCGCCACCGACGATTCTCACTCCGGCCCCGCGAGCTGCCTCGGCCATGGCTCGCACCTCCGCCTCAAGAACCTCGGTGCGAAGTCCCGCCTCTAACACATAGGTAACCACCAAAGCCTCTGCTTTGGCGCCCGAGACCGCGAGGTCGTTCACGGTGCCGTTTACTGCCAGTTCACCGATGGAACCCCCGGGAAATCTCAGCGGCTTGACCACAAAACTGTCGGTCGTAATGGCTAGGCGGGCGCCGTTGATTTCAAGGTGAGCCGCATCGGTCAATGGCTCCGTCGAGGAATGGAAGAGGAGAGGAGCAAAGAGGCCCTCGATCAGCCTTCGGCTCGCCTGACCGCCGGCTCCATGGGCCATCTCGATCTGCGGTTCACGGAACCGAACTGGCGAGTGTGCAGCTTCGGTCGCGCCGGACTGCTTTAGGCCGTTTGGATCAAGATGTTGGCCGTCGCCATTTTGCGGTGTTCGTAGTTGTAATAAGCTGCGCATGATCCTTCCGATGAAACCATCAGTGCTCCAATCGGGTGCTCCGGCGTGCATTCCTGGCCAAAAAGCTTGCACTGGTGCGGCTTCAACACTCCCTTTAGCACCTCACCGCATTGCGCGGCTTTCGGGTCCGTCACCCTGACTCCCGGAACGCTGAAGCGTTGCTCGGTATCCCATTCCGCATACTCGTCGCGTATTCGCAGAGCCGACTGGGAAATAAAGCCAAGCCCGCGCCATTCGAAGTACGAGCGCAGTTGAAAGACCTCACTCATCGCCCGGAGTGCCGCCCGGTTGCCTTCCCACGGAACCACCCGCTTGTACTGGTTCTCGACCTTTGCCTCACCCGCCTTCAATTGGCGCAGAAGCATCACTATCGACTGCAGCAAATCGACCGGCTCGAAGCCACAAACTACGATCGGCTTACGCTCATTCTGCGCAATCCACTCGTAGGGTCTGCAGCCAATCACGGTCGACACGTGGCCAGGCCCAATGAAGGCGTCCAACCGCATGTCAGGGGAATCAAGAATGGCGCGGATCGCAGGAATGATGGTTACATGATTGCAAAATACGGAGAAATTTTTGATGCCTTCCGCTTTGGCGCGGAGGATTGTGAGAGCCGTCGAAGGAGCGGTGGTCTCGAAGCCGATAGCAAAAAACAGTACGTGTTTGTCGGGGTTGGTTCTCGCGAGTTTCAGCGCATCGGCTGGAGAGTACACGATGCGAACGTCCATGCCGCGAGCTTTGTGTTCCAGCGGGCTACCCTGGGTACCGGGGACGCGCATCATGTCGCCGAACGCTGCGAAGATCACGTCGGGCTGCCGAGCCACCGCCAAACCATCGTCGATTCTTCCCATCGGAAGCACGCAGACCGGGCATCCCGGTCCGTGGATGAGTTCGAGATTCGAGGGCAAGACGTCTTTTAAGCCGAACCTGTAGATGGCATGAGTGTGCCCTCCGCACACTTCCATCATGCGATAGTGGCGTCCGGGATCCGCAAGCCGGCGAATCTCCTCGGCAGCCTTCGAGATCAGCTCGGGTTGTCGAAATTCATCTACAAATCTCATGGTCACTTTGAAACCTTCAACTTGTAACTGTCATCGAGGCTATACCCACTCACCTCTTGCAGGGCGGCGTCACTCTCCCCAAGCATCTTAAGCGTTTCCATCTGTTCTATGGCATCCTGCTCGCTGATCTTGCTCATGGCAAAGCCGACGTGGATCAGCACCCAGTCTCCCGGCACGGGCGGGTCATCTTGTAGCAGACCCAGATCCACCCTCCGTCGCACGCCCACGACATCGATGAGGGCAGACTCGGGGTTGTCGGACGCAATCTCGATGATCTTTCCAGGGATGGCTAGACACATACGGCACGCTCCGAGCAACTCGGTATTTTCGCTCTCTCCACTCACTTCGCTTACTCCGTCTTGTGAGCTACAACATCAAACGACAACTTCAGTTGGTCCTTGATAGTGACCGCTCCCCCGGCAATCGAAGGTGGGCGAATTCCGTAGTCCCGCTGTTGCAAAGTAAACTCGCCCGACGCCCTCAAGCTCTCACCGTTCGTCGCCAGGCGCGCCGTCACAAGGTGATTGCGACTGACTCCGTGCAGACTAAGTTCTCCATTGAGAGCTACCCAATATCGCCCAGAGCCACCGCCATTTATCGAGACTCGCGAACATTCATACACGATCTCCGGATACCGATCCACCTCCAAAACGTCGTTCTGCATCCTTCGCTGGATTTCCTGACGATCTGCGTCGCTAATATCATTCGTCACACGGAGCGACGACGAGGCAATAGCGAGTCGCAGATAGGCCTGGTCGAACGCATCCGGAGCGAATTGTACCTCCCCTTTAAAGTCCGTAATTTCGATGGTCAGATCATGCCCGAAGGCGCCGAGGATCCCGCTGGAAAACGCGTGCACCATAAAAATGCTCAGTTTGGCATCAATGACGTATCGAACGGCGGCCTCCTGCGACGGTAATCTGCTGCCCGCATCTGTTGCCTCTAGCACGGTGTGCCCCTGGGTCCTTTCCCACAAACAACCAAGACTGTCAGGCCTGTTTTCTCGCAATCACGTAGAACGTGAACTTCAGTTCATCCTGGAGCTTTAACGTTGCGCCCGCAATCGAAGCAATGCGAATCGAGTAATCCGATTGCAGCAGCGTAAACTCCCCATAGGCCCGAAGTGTGTCCACTCCAAACGCCACCTGACCTAAGAAGGATTGACTGTTGGTAACACCGTGGAGCGAAAGCCGCCCATCGACGTTGAGTCGGTAAAGGTCGGCTTTCAGTTGGTCAGCGTGGATCACGGTGCTCTCGAACGCGATTTCGCGAAACCGCGCTGTCTCCAGAACTTCATCATTCATCACTCGCTGGAGCTCGCGCCGATCTTGGTCTCGAAGCTCATCCAGCACCTCGAGTGAGGCGGCATTGACTTTTACATCTAGCCTTGCATCTTTAAGGGTGCCCGGCGCAAAGTGGGCCCCACCCTTCCAGTCGCGAATCGCGATGCGAGGACTGTGCGCGACAGCCGAGATCAGGCCGCTCGCAAAGGCTTGCACCGTGAACTGGCTCATTCGGGTGTCGATCAAATAGTGAACAACACTCTGGTTCAGCACTGTCATGACGCACCTCCGGAGCGGCCGGAACGGATCAAGTTCCGACCCCGGAAATGTCTGCTCTGAACCCGGTCGGACCCCATCCCCCAGGACTCGATACCGACTGCCTTCACATCGCTCTGAGTTTCAAGTAGCGATCGATATCCGGCAGGGCAGCTTGAGCCAAGCCACCGATGCCCGCCTGTCCCAGGTAACGCCGCACGAGCGGGTTCGACAGAATCAGTCCCGCGCCAAAGACAATAAGTGCTACGCCGCTGAGCATGAACAAGGTGTCTTTGTCAGTCGCGGAGTTTGTTCCGTTTGTGTGTTCGGCTAGATCCATCGCCACGGCAGTCTCCTTATGTCCGAGAGTTTGTCACGCACTTCCCTTGATGCTGAAATCATCCAATGTTTTGGAAACCAACGACTTGATCACCGCAACTGCCTCTTCGAGGGCTGCCTGAACGGGTTCACTCAGCCCCATCTGGCCCTCCTCGCCTCCGAGTGTGGCCGGCTCGCAGCCCACGAGCAAGACGCGTTTGAGCTGGGCATTCATCCCCTTCGCCATTCGCAGTACAGTCACGGGATTCATGCTGTGAGCATCGACCAGACTCTCCTGATGGGCCGGAGTGTCCAGGTTATTCAAGTCCGGCTCAAGCAGATAAACCGTTCCTGGAGCCTGCCCTCGCGGGCAGGCATCCACCAGAATTGTCATGTCATATCCATCTTGAAGGGCGTAGGACAGATCGAGTCCGCGGATTCCAAAATCAGCCACTCGGACGGAACTCGGCAGATCGGAGCCCGAGAGCCGCCGCACCACCTCCACTCCAAATGCATCATCGCCGAGAAAGATGTTGCCAATCCCGGCGATAAGGATGCGGCAATTTTCGTGGGCTTTTTTCTCGAGCTGTCCCATCGCTCCGGGCAACGGCTCGAGTTCTTCTGGATCAAAAAAGAACCGGTGGCCCGGCTGCCGCAGCAATCCCATGTCCCTGCCCGGATCCTCATCCAGGACGACGCAAACATGGCACTTTCCTTCGTAATCCTGCTCTATGGTTTCAATGATCGCGTGCTGGCCAGAGAGCGCGAGATCCAGAATGTCGCCGCCTTTTCTGGGATGAAGCAGCACACGATCGCCCGCTCTTACTTTCGCGCCCGCAACCTCCAACTCGTCGAGGGCCGTCTTATCTTCGAGGAGCTGCCACTCCCATTCGTTCATGAAGCCTTCTCCGGAGACGAACGCAGGCCGCGCAACACGCCATGCAGTTTCATAAGATGTTCGGGCGGGAGGGTCTCCGTCCGTTCGAGAAGCTCCCGGCCACGGGGATCGGATTGCCGAACCTCCCGCTTCTCGTCGTCGGTCATCGTCATGATGCGCAGGGCGAGAATCTCGTCAATCTCCGTTCCGTCGAACAAATCGCCCGGACTTTCGGGCGCAATTTGCGGATAGTCATAGAGGATGATCGGCGATGATAGCATCATGTCGCGGCTTCCGTCGTCTCCCACCAGCACCGGCCAGGCGTTGTTGTTTTGGCAGCGCGCTGCAAACGGAGCTATCGATTCGGGCGGGTCAAACAGGGAGACGAACTGGCCATTCTCCACGCCCAGGATCGTATGGGTTGAGATCATGGAGTGCATTAACGCATCTTCACGATTCATCGGATCTCCGGCGTCGAGAGCTGTAGTATTTCGAATCACAACGCGAATCTTGAAAATGTCTTCTCCGAGTTGCTCGGCCACAACTTCAACGAGGCCGCTCACTGGTTGCTTCTCACGAACAATCACGCCGACAATCTGACGCCCTTCATCGCGGAGAGGCTCAACTGTTCTCTCTCCATGAAATTGGAACGCATGCCGGGCTAAAGGTTTCGCCAGGTCGTTCACATGGAGAGGGGGCGGAGAGATCTCCCGCGCGACTGCTTCCTGACAGGCTTTGAAGACTTGGCCGTCTACCGTCAGGGAGTCGACGGAGTGGAATTCGGAGGGCCCGCTCGACCGTAGGTCCTCCATCGGTTGCGCCGGCTCTCCGATGGACCGCGACACCAGTTGCAGACAACGAACTTTCACTTGCACCTGAGCAGTCAACCTCCCCTGCACCAGGCACTCTGTCTCCATGACCCAGGCGTCGCCGCTGTCCGCTCTCTCGCTGTGCACTTGAGGGTACAGTACGCCGAAGTTCCAGCGCTGGCGGTTCTTCACAGCGGAAGGCCGATAGGGATACAGCAGGTATCCCTCGTAGAGCACGGCGTCGGCAATTCTGTCCACCAAGGCCGTATTCATGAGTGCACGGTCTCTTCGAGAGCAAGGACGGCCTCGAGAGCCTGCTCCCATGTCGGAATTCCATTCCGAACTTTGTATTGGTACAACCGCTCGAAGACGTCCCGGCGGAGACTGAGCCAGGCACAGTTCGGATAGTAAGACTCCATCATTTCCCGCCACACTCGGACCGGAAGCTTGAACCGCGCCTCCTTGTCCCAGGAAATCGGAGCAACCTGCAGCTGTCCGCTGGGGTCGGCGTAAAACACGGTGCCGCTAAACATCACGCACAAGGGAATATCGCCATCCGTCAAGCCGTGGAAGTACTTGGTCGCAGCGACGTTAAAATCGAATGAGCACGCAACCGGAATATCCACTAGCGCGCTTCCATGAAACGCCGGAACGATAACGCTGGAGTGGGTCCATAGAAGGCTCCGCAGCGTCTGACTCCAGCGCTCGGGTGCGCCGAAAAGGTCGAGCAGCCGCGCCTGCTCCTGCGCGGTGTAACGACGCCGAGTCACTTCAATCTGAATTTGGCAGCGCAGGGCGACGGTATGAATACCTTCTTCCGTGGGTGCGTTTGTCAGGCGCAGCTTTAGTGCAATCTGGGGAGTGGCGGCGTACGGGATGACATCAGCACCTTCAACTTGAAAATTCAGCTCAGGCATTCGCTTCCCTCGGAACCACCCACCCCAGCCCTAGATCGGAGGGCGGAAAAAAAGCGACCGACTTGTTCCCAGACCTCGCTCCCGCCAGAAAACCCGCGCCAATGCGTCCGGATCAGTCCGACCAGCCGGTAGCATTCGTCGATGGGCAAAATGTAGTACTCCGCGGGTGCGACCCCACGAGACTCACCGACTCGGTTGACCAGCAACGCCTCCACATCGGATTCCATCCCGTTTAGAGCTTCGTTCTGTTCCACAACGTCATTCCACGCTTCGAGCGGCAGAAGAGATTCAGTCGCGCCCGCTGGACTCGGGTACATGGCGACCACTCTGTCCTGCAAGCTGTTCTTGAAAAAAAAAGCCATATTGATCGGAATCAGCAGGCCTTCCCACTGCGCGGCCGTCATGGAAAAATCGCTGAGCAACTGAATTCGTCGAGGCACGCGCTTGTACTTGGCCCCCCCCTGGCCACTGAAAAGGACGGCGCACGCTCCGCAAACACAAAGCAGTCGACGTTGAGCAAGCTCGATGAGGTGAGGATGGTCTGGGGAAACTTCAAGGCTACACAACTCGCACTGCTCGACACGTCGTTCCCGGCGGGCAAACTGGCGCAGGGCCTCGAAAGGGCTGCCCGATCGCGATTGAAGCTCCCCGCGGGTGACCGAGTCTGCTATTTGCCCCTTCACGATACGTTTTAGTCGCCTCCGTCCGCCGTCTGAACTCCAGCTGCGCGGACCCCTAGCACAGGGATCGGGGTGCCTACCAGTTTGTCGAGAGATACAAACCCGGAGGCGACCCGTTCCAGCCCCTCGACGACCACAGCCGTGACGTCTGGTGCGGCCTCATAAATCGCATCCTCTGCCATCGACTTTAACCCTTGCGTGGTGGAGCCGCAGGAGTGTCCATGAGTATCCACTCGCAGGCGAACTACCGCAGCGTCGATCCCGAGGAGTTCCAGTTCGGCACCCTGTTTCCGCAAGGACGGCCGAATTCGTTCGACGGCGCGGGTCACGCGCGTCTCGAAGTCATCCGGATGGAGTCCATACAGGACCAGCAAGCTGCTGACTAGGGGATCGTGGCCACACTCGTCGATGATCCGTGCGCCAGGCTCTCCCGCACGGAAGGCAATATCGAGCATGCGCTCCAGACCCGTCCCGTGTAGTTCCATGAGCAACTGCAGCAACTGTTTCGCGGCAGCCCGCGCAGCGGGATCGACCACCGAATCCAGTTCCGCAACCAGACTGCCGATCCGCTGGACACGCTTCTGAAAGTCCTTATCGTCGGCCACACCACTCCTTTGAAAAGACGCGAGAGCAAGAGCCCGGGATACTCCAACGCAATCCCGCGCCACTGCCTAGCGCAAACCGTTTTTCTTACTCCCTGCGGCAACCCAGCTCACAAGCTCAGGGTTGAAGGCCAAACATCGGAGAATGACGAGTCTCCAAAACCTTCCCATCTCCCAGGTACATGTGTACACCACACGGCAGACACGGGTCGAAGCTTCGGACGGAACGCATGATGTCTATGCCCTTGAACTTGTCCGGCCCGTTCTCCTCGAAGATAGGAGTGTTTTGCACCGCGTCCTCGTAGGGGCCCGGCGTGCCATAGACGTCCCGCGGGTTCGCGTTCCAGGGGGTTGGAGGATACGGGTGATAGTTCGCGATCTTTCCGTTCCGAATCACTACGTGATGCGAAAGCACTCCTCGCACCGCTTCGTGGAAACCGCACCCAATAGCCTCCTCAGGCACCTTGAACTCACTCCAGGTTTTCGTCCTGCCACTGTGCAGTTCTTCCAGCGCCTGTTCTACAAAATAGAGCGCGGCGGAGGCCGCGTAGACCTGGAAGTAAGTGCGGGCGCGATCTCTTTCGATCGCATTGCTCCACTTCGGAATCTTCCATTCAAACTCAACTTCGGGAAGCGAGGTCGTCTTCGGCAAATACATTTTCACGCTGTGACCAGTCGACTTGATGTATCCAATGTCCACCAAGCCCGCTAGCGCAGTGGCCCAGAGGCGCGCGATCGGTCCGCCGCCGGTATCGAGGGCGAGATGGTCGCCGGTTCTCTTGTCGTACCAACGTGGCGACATAACCCAGGTGTATTTCCCGCCAAAGTCCCGCTTCTGGGGGCGTGGGATAGTCGACTGGTTCCAAGGGTGGTGCTTGTCCACCGGATTGCCCAGCGGATCGGTCTTCACAAATGTTTCCGAGTGCTGCCAGTCGTCGTAGAACGAACTGCCCAGAAGAATTCGGATGTTGAGGTTGATGTCGACCAGATCGGTCGTCACCAACTTGCCGTCGACCACGATGCCGGGAGTAACGTACATGGCCCGGCCCCAATTGGTCATGTTCTTGTATGTGTAATCGCAGACCGCAGGGTTGTTAAACGACCCCCAGCAAGCCAGCAGAACCCGTCGCTTGCCTACCTCCTCGTAGCCGGGCAACGCTTCGTAGAAGAAATCAAACAGGTCGTCATGTAGGGGAACGACTTTCTTCATGAACTCCACGTACTTCATAAGTCGGACCAGGTAATCCGTGAAGAGTTGAATGGTGGGAACGGTCCCCACGCCGCCGGGATAAAGCGTCGACGGATGAACGTGCCGCCCTTCCATGAGGCAAAACATCTCGCGCGTCATCCGGCTCATCTGCAGAGCTTCCCGATAGAAGGAGCCGGTGAACGGATTGAGGGCGCGCATGATGTCAGCAATCGTGCGGAAACCGTGAAGGTCGCCGTGCGGAGCCATCGTCTTTTCAGCCTTCGCGAAAACTCCCGGATTCGTCTCCTTTACCATCTGCTCGCAGAAATCCACGCCGACCAGATTGTCCTGAAAAATGTTGTGGTCGAACATGTATTCGGCGGCCTCGCCGAGGTTCACGATCCATTCCGCCAGCGCCGGCGGCCTCACTCCGAATGCCATGTTCTGCGCGTAGGTCGCGCAGGTGGCATGATTGTCACCGCAAATGCCACAGATACGGCTGGTAATGAAGTGAGCGTCCCGAGGATCTTTTCCTTTCATGAAGATGCTGTATCCACGAAAAATAGATGAAGTGCTGTGGCACTCCACGACGTGCCGGTTGGCGAAGTCAATCTTGGTGAAAATTCCCAGGCTCCCAACGATCCGCGTGATCGGATCCCAATTCATTTCGACCAAGTTCTTGGACTTGGTAGGAGCCTCTTTGGTCGGTGCGGTGACAGTGCTCATTACGATTGCTCCTCTCAGTAGGATCTGGGGTGGTAACCGGTGGTAAGTTCAGCGCGCGGATGACGCCATTTGGGTTCCTTGTTGACGGTCGCCTGGGTCAGGGTTCGCAAAGCGGTGATCGCGCGACCGTACGCGCCCACGGCAGAAGTGGAAACTCGCGCGCCCGGCGGTTCATCCATGAAAGGCATGAACTTATCCGGGAATCCCGGCATGGTGCAGCCAATACATATGCCGCCAACGTTGGGGCAACCGCCGATCCCCGCCATCCATCCGCGTTTCGGGACGTTGCAGTTCACAACCGGACCCCAACAGCCCAATTTCACGATGCACTTTGGAGAACCATAAGACTCGGCGAAGTCGCCTTGCTCGTAGTAGCCGGCCCGATCGCAACCTTCATGAACGGTCTTTCCGAAGAGCCAAGTGGGGCGCAACTGCTCGTCCAGAGGGATCATCGGTGCGAGTCCTGCCACCTGATACAGCAAGTAGAGAACCGTCTCCATGAAATTGTCGGGCTGCACCGGACATCCCGGCACATTGACGATCGGCAAGCCAGCCTTAGAGTGCCAGCCCCAACCCAGGTAGTCGGCCAAACCCATGCAGCCGGTGGGATTTCCTTCCATTGCATGGATCCCGCCGTAGGTGGCACAGGTACCACAGGCGATGATTCCCAAGGCCTGCGGAGCCAGTCGATCAATCCACTCGTTGGTCGTGATCGGCTGACCGGTCTTGGGGTTGGTTCCGAGAGCCGCCCAATACCCTTCCTTCTTGATCTTCTCGTTCGGGATCGAGCCTTCGACCACCAGTACGAAGGGGTCGAGCTTCCCCTGTTCCGCTAGGTACCAGTACTTAAGGAAGTCGTCGCCGTTTTCGTACGCAAGAACCGGATTGTGCAGGTGCACCTTCGGCAGTCCTGGGATTGCGCCTAGTAAAACGTCTTCAATGCTGGGTTGGGTTGCTGCAGTGATCGAAACCGAGTCTCCGTCACAGCCGAGGCCGGCTGTGATCCAGACAATATGTACTTCCGCGACGGCCGGTGCCTTCTGAGTAACGCGGCCGTACGGAGCTGCTTCCGTAGCCATAGCCGGACGCTCCTTTCGGAATATCAGTGCATGAGGCGTACTTCGCGGACCAAAGCATTGCCCGCGAAGCGTTCGGGTGGTCTTAGTCGGATGAACCGCATCAGATTAGCTGCTCAAACTCTCCCCTAACTTCTTGAGTTTGCGTCAATCACAATGAAGAAAAGATCGAGGCGGGGCAAGCCGTAGGGTCCTGATTTCTATTACCGCGAAACCCCATCCGTGGCGTAGGGGATTCCCCTATGTCCAAATGACGAGAACTTCGGCATTCGCGTCATGACCGGCTTGAGCCCTCCAGCAGTTTCAGGCGCTCTTCTCACTGATACTCCACTGGATGGCGTGCTGCATGAGTTCGCGGGCACTACGAAGCGACAGTTTCTCCTTGATGCGGGCCTGATAGGATTCAACGGTCTTTACGCTCAGATGCAGCTCCTCCGCAATCTGGCGGGTTGTATGCCCCTTCCCAATCAGGCGGAAGACTTCGAGTTCCCGATCGGTAAGGTCGGCAATGGAGGATTGCTCCACCGCGCCGGGACTGCCTATATAGCGGTGCAGCATCCGGCTCGCAACCCGGTCGCTGACGTAGATCTCGTGACTGAGGATCCGCCGAATCGCGACCAGAACTTTATCGGTAGCCTCCTGCTTCATGATGTAACCCTGCGCTCCGGCCCGCAGTGCGCGTTCGGCATAGATGGATTCGTCATGCATGGAGAGCATCAGCACGGGGAGGCTTGGATACCGCCCGCGTAGGTTCTTCAGAAGTTCCAGCCCGTCCGGCCCGTCGAGAGAAATATCCACCACCGTGATATCGGGGCGGGAAGCCGAAATCGCTGTTAGCGCTGCCTGGGCGTCTTCCGCTTCTCCGCACACCACCAGATCATGTTCACGGTTGATGAGCAATGCCAGACCCTGACGCACAATGGGGTGGTCGTCGACCACCAGGACTCGACTCTTTTTCCCGGACGAAGCGTTCTGCTGATTCATAACCATGGCGATGCTGCCTGAAGTTGATTCTTGATCGGAAAGATACAAACCACTGAGGTTCCCTGGGGCGTGTCCCGGCGCACTTCCAGTGCCCCGCCGATCATGCCGGCGCGGTATTTCATGATATGCAGTCCCATTCCCACGGGGCGCTCGGGCGTAGGGTCAAAACCGGTTCCATCATCTCTGACCATCAGCGTGCCACGATAGTCACCGGCAAAGAGATGAATTTGAACATTGTGCGGGTGGCCATGCTTAACCGCGTTGTTCACGGCTTCTTGAGCAATGTGATACAGGTGGGTGGCCATCGCTTCGTCATGAATCAGAACTGGTTGTTCGCACTGGAAGCGGCACGTAACACCGAACAGGTCTTCAATCTCGCTAGCGTAGCGCTGCAAGGCGGACATCAGGCCGTGCGAATCGGATACCACGGGGAGAAGACCGCGGGACAGCTCTCGGGTCTTGAGGATGGCGTCGTTCACGAGCGCAACAATCTTCGCTGCATCGGCCGCCTCTGGCGCGCTTCTCTCTGCCAGTCGTTGTTCCTGCACCTTGGACATGAAAGCGATCCCCGTCAAGTGCTGTCCCAGTCCGTCGTGCAGGTCCTGGCCGATGCGTCGCTGTTCCCGCGCGCTAATGTCGAGAATTGTCCTCTCCAGGCGCTTGCGTTCGCTTATATCGCGGATGGCGCTCGATACGAGCATACCCTCCTCGGTTTCGAGCGGGCTAAGGCTGATCTCGACCGGAAATTCGTGACCATCCTTGTGCAATCCGTACAATTCCACACCTGCACCCATGGGACGCACCCGGGGCTGCGCAAAAAAGTTCCTGCGATGACCGGGGTGTTTGCCGCGCAGACGCTCCGGTACCAAGAACTCGATCGACTGCCCCAGTAGCTCCCGGCGCTCGTAGCCAAACAACTTCTCCACCTGCGCGTTTACCACAACAATGTCTCCTTGCCGGTTCACTACCACGACCGCATCCGGGGCCGCTTCGAGAAGACCACGGAACTTGGCTTCCGCGCGCTTGCGGTCGGTAATGTCAATGCCAGACGCGATTACGTACGTCGGCCTCTGATTTGCCCCAGGCAGCACGGAAGTCGACCAAGCGATCAGCCTTGGTTTGCCGTCGCGGCTCAGCCAGGGACCTTCGTAGTCTGTGCCCGACAGGTTGTCACAAGCCTGCAGGAACGATGCACGAAAGCGTTCAGCTTCCTCCGCTGTCAGAAACAAATCCCATGGGCACCGGCCTTGTACTTCAGCCAACGAATAACCTGTTATCTGCTCACAAGCCCGGTTGAAGCGGACAATCCGTCCTTCCTTGTCCATCACGACCACGAGGGCACCCACCGTGTCCAGAATGGCCGACGCCACATTCCGCTCCTCCTGCAGGGCCGCCTCGGTTTGCTTCAGATCTGTGATGTCGAACGCCACGCCGTGGATGAACCAGGGCCGCCCATCCTCACGATGAATCATCTTGGCTTCGCAATGGAACCAGACGACCCGCCCGTCGCGGGCAGTTACTCTGTAGGCCGATCGCAGAGGTCTGCCCGACAGAAACATCTCCGCGGCTTCCACACTCCACCGCTGCTTGTCGTCTCCGTGAATGCGCTCATACCAGAGCACCGGATCCTCAAGCCATTCCTCCTGCGTATACCCCAGCAACGCTTCAATATGTGGACTGACGTATGCCTCTCCGATTCCGCGGTCGAGGTATGCCATGAACACAACGGCCGGGATCTGTTCCACAAGAGCGCGGTACCTGGCCTCGAGATTAGCGGGCTCTTCGTCCGAACCGACGCCCAGTTTTTCGAAGGAATACGAGAAAGCAGAAGTATTGCTCGTGGAATTCTGCAAGAACAGGCCAGCCAAATTCTTCAGAATGGCTTCGGCGTCGGAAGGAGTTAACGTCGGCAGCACAGGAATGCCAGATCGTGCAGTTTTCCCGACGAAGCTGCTATCCGCGTCCTCCCGGACAAACGAGGCCATGGTGGCTACCTCAAGATCTTGCAGTGCCTTCTGAAGAAACAGCGTACCCAGCTCTAGCCGCGCTTTCGCTCGCTGGGGTTATGCTACGAACCACGCGGCCTTCGCCAGCTAGGCTCCTTGTTGAGCGACGCTTGCGTAAATCTGCGAAGAGCATGAATCGCCCTGCCATAGCTCTGGACCGCGTGGGAAGATAGCAAAGAGCCCGGCGGCTGATTCATAAACGGCATGAATTTGTCCGGGAATCCCGGCATCGTACAACCGATGCAAATGCCGCCCACGTTCGGACAGCCCCCAATTCCGCCCATCCAGCCACGCTTGCCCACGTTGCATTGGACCACCGGACCCCAACAACCCAGCTTCACGATACAAAGAGGCGATCCGTATTCATCGCCAAATTGAGCCTGTTCATAGTAGCCACCTCGGTCACACCCTTCGTGCACCGTGCTCCCAAAAAGCCAGGTGGGCCGTAACGCCTCGTCGAGAGGAATGGCGGGCGCACGGCCCGCAGCCATATAAAGCAAGTACAGCAACGTCTCCATGAAGTTATCTGGCTGAACCGGACAGCCCGGCACGCACACAATCGGTATGCCTGTCTTCGATTGCCATTTCCATCCGAGGTAGTCTGGAAGCCCCATGCACCCGGTAGGATTCCCTTCCATCGCGTGAATTCCCCCATAGGTGGCGCACGTTCCTGCAGCGACAACTGCCCACGCCTTGGGCGCGAGACGGTCGATCCAATCGCACGTCAGAATCGGCTGACCCGACTTCTGGTCCGTGCCGAATGATGCCCAGTATCCTTCTTCTTTGTTCTTCTCGTTTGGGATAGATCCTTCAATCACCAGGATGAAGGGTCGGGACGAACGTTCCTCCGCAGCCGCATGAAAATGAGCCATGAAGTCTTCGCCGACTTCGGAAGAAAGAAAGGAGTTGTGCAAGTAGACTTTGGGGATCCACGGCATCGCTCCCAGAAGCACGGCTTCTATACTCGGCTGCGTTGCCGCGGTCATGGCGATCGTATCCCCATCGCACCCGAGGCCTGCGGTAATCCAGAGCACGTCCAACTCGGCGATGGGTACTGCGTTCCACGTCGGCTGTCCAGTGACCGCGCTATCGTTCATTAGGAGGACTCCCCAACGAATCGGGGGTTCAGGCCGCGCCCAATTCGAGCCGGCAAGCGGCGCGCCTCGGACATTCTAGCGAATTCCGCCCGTGCCGGGGCTAATTTAGACGAAGGTCGGCGCGAATTTCCCCGAGGTCTTCTGGTGAAGACCAAACCTCTGACGCGCCCGAGGGTTCCCGCGAGCAAAATCATCGAGTTGTTCCGGACACAAGCTAGACGGGTGTGCCATTTATTTCCGTGTTTGTGGTCAACAGGAGATTCGTGGAACGATGATCATGCCCTTTTTCGTTTCCGAAATAGAACATTGCCGCCATCGGTATTGGGAGTGGTTCTCGCAGCTCTTGCCATGCTCCTCGCCGTCCCCGGATTCGGTCAGCCGGCGATTCCTGCAGGGCCGGCCGGTGAAGTCCTTCAGGCGTTTCTGAAAGCCTTCAACAGCGGCGACCGTGCGGCTCTTGAGACTTTCGTTAAACGCTACGATCCGGCGGACACGGGCCGAAGGCCTTAGGTCCTTTCGGACGTTGACCGGCGGGTTTACGCTGCGAAAGTGAGTTTGTCGAGATCGCCAACCTGACCTTTCGGGGTTTGTGGATGTGCCCGGAGATGCAACCGGACGGTGCGAAGCTTAAGGACAGATTGTCCCAGCCCTGGTGGCCCCCGGGGACAAACTGTCCGGGTGGCGCAGCATGCGATGGTCTAACCCGTTGATTCCTCAGCGCTGACGCGGCCCCACGTCCGGCCAACCGATTGCAATCTAGTCCTATATTGGACGTTCAAGTGGGTCTCCGGCCCCGCGGAAGGACATTCATGAAGAAGTTCATCCTGGTTTGTTTGCTGATAACGGTCACGCTCGGCTACGCCGATGACTCCAAAATTTCACCGGATCTGCGTGGTTATAACTCCACCAAGCAGGTACAAGTCATCGTGCAGTATGCACCGGGGACGCAGGTCAGTTGCAGTGGATTGCTTGGCCTTGTGGATTGCCTGGTAAACGACATCGTGAAACTTGGTGGATCAATCCTCGGCCAGTTGCCGCTCATCAACGGCGTTGTCGGCTTGCTCGACGGTCCCGGCATCGTGAGCCTCTCGAACCAGGCGAACGTCGTCTACATAAGCCAGGACCGGCCGTTGGAAACACTGCTCAACAACGCAGGCCCGGCGGTGAACGTGGAAGCTGCATGGCAATCGAACTACACCGGCAGCGGCATTGGCGTGGCTTTGATCGACAGCGGCGTGAACAATCACCCGGACTTTTACACGGGTCTTTTGCCGATCTCGCGTGTGGTGTACAACCAGTCCTTCGTGTCCGGGACGTCGAATGCGGGCGACCAGTACGGCCACGGAACGCACATCGCTGGGCTGATTGCTGGGGATGGCGTGATTTCGACCGGAATCCCGTTTTCCAAGACTTTCAAGGGAATGGCGCCGGGAGCAAAGATCGTCAACCTGCGAGTGCTCGATGCGAACGGATCGGCAACCGACAGCCAGGTCATTGCCGCGATCAACCAAGCGATCTCGCTTAAATCGAAGTACAACATTCGCGTGATGAACCTGTCGCTCGGGCGCGGGGTGTTCGAGAGCTACAAGCTGGATCCGTTGTGTCAGGCCGTCGAAAAAGCGTGGAAAAGTGGAATCGTGGTAGTCGTGGCAGCGGGAAACAACGGTCGTTACCAGCCGTCCGCTGGATATGGGACGATTAACTCGCCGGGCAACGATCCCTACGTGATCACGGTGGGCGCAATGAAACCGATGGGAACTCCCCAGCGGACGGATGATCTCATTGCAAGCTACAGTTCCAAGGGCCCCACTGTCATCGATCACGTAGTCAAGCCCGACATTGTCGCTCCCGGCAATTTATTGATCTCCACGGAAACTCCGGGGACTACGCTCTACACGACCGAAACCAACAATCTCGTTCCCTACGGTTACTACGTCTACGGAGGCGGTCCGTCACCATCGGCATACTACTTCACGTTGAGCGGAACCAGCATGGCGACGGGTGTGGTGAGCGGAGCCGTGGCCGACCTGCTGCAAGCGCAACCGCGTCTTACTCCTGATCAGGTGAAGGCGCGACTGATGAAGACGGCTTACAAATCGTTCCCGCAATCGAGCAGTGTGTATGATGCCACGACCGGAATCACCTATACGAGCCAATACGACGTGTTCACAGTCGGCGCCGGGTATCTGGATATTGCAGCTGCCCTGGCCAGCACCGACCTGGCAAGCGGGACCGCGATGTCTCCCGTGGCCAACTACGACGCGCGTTCGGGGAACATCTTTCTAAGCTTCGATCGATCCTCGGTCTGGGGAAAATCCGCCATGTGGGGCAACACGTCCGTCTGGGGGTCCTCTCAGTTCGTGGCCTCCCAATCGGCGATGTGGGGCTCGTCGGCGCTATGGGGTTCATCCGCCATGTGGGGTAACAGTGCCATGTGGGGGAACAGCGGCATGTGGGGCAGCAGCGCCATGTGGGGCAACAGTGCCATGTGGGGGAATAGCGCGATGTGGGGTAATAGTGTAGCCGGCGGAGAGCAGCACTGATCTTCTCTGGCTCTCCGTGCTCGCCGATCTAGGAATCTCCAGGAAGGAATCCTGAAGGAGCACATTTTTTCAGACTTATAACTGAGCTCGGGAAAACCTGTTCGTTATGCTCGACGCTAAAGTGAGATACTCCCCAACCGGTTCGGCGAACTGCCAAACGTTCGACAGCGAGATGCTGCTGGAAAAGGTCCAGAATGCGTCGATTGCGATGTTGAAGACCGCGACCGCGGCCATGAGATTTCGGAGGCCCGACGTGGGTGCGTGCTGCACCGATCTGGCCGGCGCCTGCGTCGCCTATAGCGGTCCGGATGTGCCTTTGACCTGCGCCGTCGGAGTCGGAACATCCAGCGCGGTCGGGGTCACAGACATTGCCGCGATCGAGGATTTTTACGAGTCCCGCAAATCCCCCGTGCGGATCGCGATCTCCGGCCGAACTCACGACGGAGTCAATTCCCTACTAGCGAGCCGCGGATACCAAGCCGGAACGCCCATGGAGAATTGGTGGAGGCCGCTCGCCGATATCCCGGGCAAGCCAGTCCCCGATAACATTGAAGTTCAACCGGCCACCCTGGACGACGCCGAGGTGTGGGTGCGCACGGTGGCCGCAGGTTTCCAGGAATCCGATGCGCCGGTGGATGAATCCATGGTGCCATCCTGGCTGCTCGATACGTTCTATTGTTTCGGATTTGCGGACGGTGCACAGCCTTTCTTGGTGCGACGAAATGGCGAAGTCGCGGGCGGGGGTGTTCTCCACATAAATGGAGACACGGCCTATCTGCGCACGACCAGTTGCCGACTTGTGCACCGGCGTAATGGCGTGCAGACCGCATTGTTGAACGTCAGGTTGCAGTGGGCCTTGAGGGCTGGGTGCCGCTTCGCCTTCTCCAGCACGGTTGGGATCGGAGCCTCAGCCCGGAACCTTGAGCGCTTCGGCCTGGTGCCGCTCTCCATCAGCTTCCTGATGTCAAAGGCTTCTTGAGAGCAGAGGCTGCTGCTCCTCTGCTTGACTGCAGGAGATCAGCTTCGCTGGTACTTGTTCATCCAGCGGCAGTACCCAGCGTTGGTCTGGTCGCGGATTGGCTCGCACTCACTCTTGTCTTTCAAGAGCGGAATGAGCGCAATTCTGATGTTTCGAGGATCGGTGAACTTCTGGAGCATCGGGCCATAGTGCGTTTGATCATTTGGGTCCCCGGTCTGAACGGGATCTGTTCCGACGGCAGGTCTGCAATGAGAGCACTTCGTTCGCAGAAACGCGAATCTATGGCCGATGCTCTTGCGTGGCTCGGATTGGACGTAATGATCCAAGAGGCAGCAAGCAACGTGCTCAGGAAACGCGGAAAAGGAAGCACGGGTTCTGACAGCCATCACATGGGCGGGCAGCGCCTTATGAAGAAGATCAACAAGCCCTTACCCACTGCTGGTGGATGTCGTGCTGGCGGTCTCGGGGGCTCCCCCTTTTTAAGGCTTGGACCCTCAAAAGTTCTCCCCCGAGATCCGCCGCGATCCACACGGTAGCTGGATAGGACACATCAAAGGAATAGCCCGGGAGTGCCCAATACATAGCACGAGTAGGCTGGCCGTGTTGAGGCGTCGCTTGCGGTCGGTTACTGTTGCCGACATCTCGAACCTTGCCAGCGAGTTGCGCTTCGGCTTTTCTTTCGCTGGCCGGCGCCGTCAGTATCCCCACCCCTAGACCGACGCCAACTCCAGCGGCAAAGGTCAAGACGTAACGCGGGGGTATGATCCTCACCCCGAAATCTTCGACCGACTTCGTCGACATCTTCCTTGATGCGTTGGCGTAAAGTTCCCACCGCACGATCCGGCTGTTCAAGCGTAGTTCTCGGCGGATTCCCCTTCAACGCGGCGAAGCATGTAGGTTCGGGAACCCACCCTAGCCGAACAAAAAGCGGAAGTATATTTTCGCTCTCATGGACGCAGACCGAAAACGGAGCTTGGCCTCACGCCACGTTTTGTGTCTACATGCTCGCACTCGTTTCCGTAGGGCTTCCGGGGGATAGCTGTCCTCGTGCGAGCGCGGCAAAGTCAGGTCATGAAGGAAGATTGGAGGCTGAAATACAGGGCCGCGATCCTCGAAAGGAATCCGGTTCTGCAATCGCTACGCATCGCTGAAGCCTACGAGGCGATCATGCGTCGCCTTGAGGAACTGGAGGAGAACTCGAACGATCGCCATAAGCTGGAAGCCGCGATAGACACCTTAAATCGTCTGCGTGATCGCAACTTAGACCGCTCCGCCTAGAGCGCCATCCAACTCCCCCCGAGCGAGCCCCCATGACAGTTCTCCCTTTTGCGAGGGGCTGCCCCGTCGCAGCTACAGCCGGGCCCGCTGCCACGCTTCCATCCAACGTCCGCTCACTCGCGGCAAATCATTCAGACAGGAGGAAATACAGCAGGCAGTAGAGTCCGGCTCCCAGAAGGGCGAGCAAGTAGGCCATCGAGATCACGACCGAAAACGGGGGCAAGCCGATCGCGGGTCGCGGAAGACTGGGTGCATCGCGCCAGGTTATTTGTACAAACGGAGACTCCGTGTCGGTGAAGTCGGTTTTTTGTTGAGCAGAGAACCCGACATAGTACGCATCCGGCACAGGGGTGAACGCTCTCAGGATCGAAGTGACGGCAGTCTACCTCTATGTAGGTTCCCCTCCAATACACTCGAATATGTAGCTGCCTCCTGTCACCGACACTTCGATTTCCGCCGCGCAGTTCTGTAATGTCGGGCATCGTGCAGATCCTCTAGCTCCTGCGGTACGCTTCCGGCGCGGCGAGAGATTCGGGCCGAGGAGGAGATCAGGCGCGTGGCAGCCGCTTGGCAAGTGCGCGGGGCGAAATCAATACTCCGTTCGCGAAACTACAGTTTTCGCCCGATTCCACAGCGGAGCCATTGGCCTTAGAGTTCCTCATAGTTAATTTAATTCAGCCCAATCGTTCCGCGTCGCGCCTCACGCACACGCGTTCGCGCACGATTGCGCCCTGCGAGGAGCGCAGCGTTTATGCTTATCGGCCAAGAGTGGTCCATGAAATTCAGGGATGCGATGCTCGAAAGACATCCTTGCCTTCAATTGCTGCGTATGACCGAAGCTTATGAGGCAATCTTCCGCCGCCTGGGGGGTCTGCGGGAGACCTCGCAGGAGCGTCGCAAGCTGATCAAGGCCTTGGACAGCTTGAATCGTCTGCGCGACCTCCCGGTCTAACTGAAGCGTAGCTATTCGCTAACAGGATTGGAACGATCGGCTCTGCTTGTTACGGTTCTTCTGGAAATAGTTGCAGCAGTCGGCGGCATCCACGGCGGGGCGCCCATCGGCGTGCTTGAGCGTTTCAGGATCAGCCATGACCAACGGGCACGATGGGCAAAGTGGAGGAAGGGACAAAAGAGCGGCTAAGAATGCATTTCGACCCCGAGCCCTGCCCACACCAGCTTAGGCACCCTCCAGACCTCGTGAAAGACCTTGACGGCGTTTCCTACCTGATGTTCGAGTGCATCCTCTGCGGATGTGGCGTCGGCCTAAGGCTCGATTCCGAGGGCGAGATTGACGGTGAGTTGATAGCCCCGCCCGCCAGAAACTGCGCATAGGGGCGCCTACATCATGCTGATTCGGATGTAGCGTCGCAAGTCAGGCAGCGCTCTTACTGCGACGTACGCACCGAAAAGTATTCCTACCGTGCCCAGGACGTTGCGAAGGTAGACGAGGCTTTTCATGCCGCACCGCTCTCCAGCAAGCCGTTTTCTGTCTCTTCGTCTTCCAGAAAGGCCTTGTAGTGCTTGGCCAGGAAATGCAATCGCAGACGAACTTCTTCTTGGTCATCCCGGACCACGGCCTTCAACAAGGACAACAGTTCCCTGGTTCGCTGAGGGTCGTCTTCCGCCACTAACTGCTGGCATATCCGTCTTATGATTGCAGGATTGAACACGACTTCCTTTGGCGCGACGACCGCCCTCCTAAACTATCTAGTTGCGACTACAAAGAGTTGCAATACCGTGGAAAATGTAGGCGCGCTACGTGTTTCACAGTATGGCTGGGAAGTCCTCCATTTAAAGGTCGGCCTTCGTCAGGTCTTCGATAAACGAGCGTTGCTACAACCAACAACGGTTACATTCGGCATTGGGGAGTCACTCGCCATCCCCTTCCCCACTAGTGGAGAACGACAGCAGGGGCTTCCTTACCGCCGGACGCCCACCTGCACAAAACTTTGAGTGATACGGATGCTGTTCCGTTAAACAAGGCGGTGCGAGGTTCCAGTTGCGTTCTGATCCTCAGAGTAAACCGACATTCCCGGAGTCACTGAGCTCTGCCGATGTCACAAAAAGCGGAACGGCCATCAACTCGATCAACGAGCCTGGCCCATCGTGCAACCCGGGATCTTGTGCACTGACATTGGACAGTTGTCGGTCCTGCATTTCCACCTGGCTTCCAATTTGCTCGAGAGCGCGAGTTCGAGCCGGGAGAACATCTCGCCGTGGGCAGCCCAGTAACAGAGAACACTCATGATCTGAGTATTGTTCGACAACCGTGGTCACGTACACAATGCGCTCGAAGGGTTCCAATCCAAGAACTGCCGAAATCTCCACCTGCCGTTTCGCCGGTAGTGGGTCGTAGTCGCGATCCACCGAAGGAGTTTTCAAACGGCCACTTCCGTTGTCCGGCCGTGGTTTGACTAGCCTCACGGCGTTCTGGATAATCACGCGGCGGGTCCAGGAGCGCGCCCACTCCCTAAAAACCGGGTTGCCTCCGACCGCGTCCTGCAGACCGGAGACGACGCACTGCTCAGCCCTTTCGTGGTCCGCCGTGAGCAGAAACGCGAGCAGATAGAGGCTATTCATGTTTTCGTCAAAGATTCGGCGGAAATCATCACGGTTGGTGTACGCCGCGTCTTTCGTGATGTGCTTTGCCTGCCCCATGGTCACCTTTGCCTTTCTCTCACTTGTCGTTTGACATTGCTGAAAGTCGACAACAATATTCCCTCGTGGTGTTTTCAGTCATCTTCTTAAATAGTGTCAGGTTCGCCACCCAAGGACTGCTGAGCTTTCCCGCCACCGCAAGTCTGCGTGGCGCGGGTCATATCGACGATGGAAATCCTGAACACGTGAAGCTCAGACGAATCGAAAGAACGCAATACGGTTGCCAAAGCCACAAACCCACAAGATGCTGAAATCACTGGCTAAAGTAAAGTCGTTGGAGCCTTGTGTCACCAGATGTCAAAATCACAATTGACACTTGTCGAGACCTGCGGGTAAGAACGGCCTACGCTGAGGTACGCACGTTGGCGCACAGTTAGGACCACCGGACCCGGTCTAACTCGGGCGCGAGATTGGACAGGACGCCTCGATAAAAGGGCGCGAATGGCTTCCTGAGTCCCGCCACATCCTCAGAAACGCTTATCGAGCTCTTAACGAACCCAGCCAGTGCCCTTGTGACCAACCCGATTAGGCAGCCACACAATCGCAAGGCTTTGACAGGGTGACGAGTGCACCGCCAACCGATTGGTCATGAGATCGCTGTCTCTACAAGATTGGAAGATCCACCCGCAGCGGCTTCCCGATCGGATACCCAACCTCGTTTTGTTCGCTCCTCAGCAACGGAACGCCAGACTATGGAGAACGACGCCATCATCGGTACTGCGAGGCAGATGCCGACGATCCCTCCGAGTTCGGCCCCGACCAGCACTGCGAAAATTGCAGCCAGAGGGTGAATCTTCAAGTGACTTCCCATGATCCTCGGCGTGGCAAAATAGTCCTGAATCACTCTCCAACTTCCCAACAATGCCGCCATCCAGACCCAGTGAGAGTGATTCAAAATACCGACGCCAACAACCGCAGCGAATGTGCTTGTCCAGCCGATAACTGGAATAAACTCCAGAAATCCACCTAGGATCCCCAATGCGATTGCATGCGGAAACCGCAGGACGAACATAGCTGCTGAATAGAATACGAGAGAGAACACACACAGCAACAGCTGCGCCCTAATGTATTGGGTCAGCATCAGGTGCAGTTGGCCTACTAATGCATGAATCTTCGGATGCCGATCGGCATGAAAGAGCAGCCGAATGAGAACATCCACGATGCGGGGACCGTCGCGCAGGAAAAAGATGGCCAGAATGGGGATCAATAGCAGGCACCCGAAGATTTGCGCAGCGTGTGAAAGATAGCGATCGACCGTTGGTACAAGACTCTGAATATCCTCTTTGTGCCGTGCAAGGAAGGCCCTAAAGCGAAGTTCCTGCGCGTCGCTCCAACCGTATTTTCCTCGCAGATCACTTGCGATATCACCAGTGGAAAGATTATTCAGAAAAGCGGGAACCTCATCCAGCACCCTGGTCGTACTTCTCGCCAGGCTTGGGGCAAACGTGTAACCCGCGAGCGCTATCAGCAGCACAAACGCGATGTACACCTCGACGACCGCGGGCCCTCGGAGATTTCTGAAAAGCAAAGAATGGCGCTGCAGAAACTTCACTACGGGATCGATGAGGTAGGTGAAGAGTATGGCAAGGACAAAGATCAGAATGACCCGCCGAGCGCAATAGACTGCGACGCCGACTGCTGTCAACAACGCAATCGTCAGCAGAATGTCGACGGTACGTCGGTCCGGGAATGCCATAGTTGATGATCCGTAGCCGACAGGCCGAGTCCGCGCGGTCTTCTTGCATCGGACTTGCTCAGTCGAGCGCGCAGGGATGGTGCTTGCAATCGCATTGAATTTCGGTCTCCTGCACAAGATCGGCTTGGGAGCAATAGACGCTGCAGTATGCCTCCGTAGCTGTGACTGTGCATTGGCAAGCCGAATAGGCGCACTTTCGTTGACCTTGAGCATTCATCTTTTCACCTCGCGTCGTGCAGAAAGTTCCTCAAGAAGCATATGCACGACAAAGGCCACATCCCCCTTGCACGGAAAGCCGATAAAGGACAGGCTCGGCTTCGATCAGTTTCAGAAATCCTCTGACGCCAACGGTGTCGATGACACTTCCGTCAATGAATCGCCTTGCCTGACAGTCTTCGAAACTTCCGGCGCTCCCGTTCAAAAAGAGATTAAGGCCCGAACTGTCGAGGACAGTACATTTCTCGAGTAGAAAAAGACGAGAGCCGCAGCGAGACCATTGTGCAGGAGATTACGCATGACTCTTGAAGCTCCCGAGAGTTCAAAGCTGCCTGCGAGTGGCCGCAATACTGTCAAGAAAGTCGTTTTTGTGTCGAGCGCCGCCATTTTCAATCGCTTTATAGAAATGGTGGTAGTTATACACCGATCCATATTCTTGAGAGCGTCAGCTCGAGAGCTGTAGCCGAGCGCCACAATACTAGGTGCTGCGATGAGGTCCCGTAGGGTCTCTTCGTTTGGGTATGCGAGCACCAATCGTTCACGATCAGGCTCCGACCGAGCGCAGATTACCGCGTACCGCCAAGTTGAGGTATCGACCAACTCGTCCACGACATCACCTTGAGCTGCCCATGTTCACCGAGCTCATGCAACTGAGTCGTAGCACGTAGCGGTCCAACGTATCGGGCTCTCCCATTGCATGTTCTGGCCAGGCGTTCCCGCGTTCCATGGGTTCTCTTCGTAGATTGTTTGGGTGTTGGATGATCCCGCGTGCGGTTCCATGAGTCACCTCTGATGGGTGCACTACTTGTGCAGTCGCTGAGGTCTACGACGACTTGGTGCAAGCACTGGCCGCATGTGCCGCGCAATCTTTGCCCGCGCGCGTGCCAGTTGCGCCTTGACCGTTCCGTTTGGCACTCCCAGGATTCGTGCTGTCTCAAAGATTGAGAGACCATCCACGACACGCAGCTGAAACGTTCTTCGCAGAGTAGGCGACAGAAGTGCTGTGTATTTTCGCAAGCGCGCCGTTAGTTCGGAATTTCGAAACTCCTCTTCCGGGCCGGGCCGCTCGTCCGCAAATCCTTCCCATACAGAGCGCGCCTGCTCTTCTCCGAACTGCTCGTCCAACGGGAAATGAATCTGGCGTGATCGTTTGCGCAATTGCAGCAGAGCGCAGTTGCGGACAATCGCCGTCAACCAAGTGGACATCTGCGACTGCCCCCTAAACTGGTTTATGTGTTTGAAAGCGGCCAACAGGGCTTCCTGCACTGCATCCTCTGCGTCAGCGGCATTCCCCAACAGTCGGAAGGCACAACGATAGAAAGACGGTAAGCGAAGTGACAGAACGTCCTGCAATTTCCGAGCCGGGCTTTGGTGGTCGACCACCTCACGGCACCGATCATTCTCTGTGCGTACGGTTGCTTCCAGCATGCTGTTTCTCATCCCCCGAGAACAAAAGCACGTAACCTGCCAAAAGGCAGATCGCCGTATCATCACGTCTACGCGACGCAAAACGGGACGGAACAAATGGTGTCAATCAGGCTCGTGAGGTGACTTGCGCCTGCAGGACATCGTCCCCTTCTCGTGTGGAGTCGCTTTTGGCATGCAGCGTGCATTTTCGCCGGTTGTGCAGCAGAAGGGTACTTCGGAGGATGCATGGCAAAGATAATCGAATTCTATATTCCACAAAGCTTTCGCAAGGTTCTAAAGAGGTTGCCGCCAAACGAACGCGGCAAGTTGCTGGAGTTTCCAGTGGCTGTTGGACAATCCGCGTGACAGACCACGAAAATCCCGGGCTGCAGCCGAAACCCAACATTGCCGAGAGTCATTACCCTGACACCAAGAGCAGAAGTCATCAGAGTGACGTACCTGAGTGATCTGCACTTGCGTTTCCTGATGTTCAGGGTTACGAGCTGATCCTTAGATCTCTGCTCCGGCGGGCGACCCGCGCCTCTCCAAATCCGCCTCTGTCCCCGCTTTGTTCGCTGTGGGCTTGGACGCATTCTCAAGAGTTGAATTTAACTTGAGCAGGCCAATGGCGGGAGACAGAAAAACCAAGGAATTCGAAAAGGTCGCTACGTGGCCTGTGAAGCGTTGCTGCTGTACATCGAATTCTCTCAATTGGAATTGCAGCAGGCCCATATTAATGACATCGCCGGTAATGCCGGAAACCTGTACTCGGTCACCAATTCTGATTCCGCGCTTCCCCACTAGGAGGAGAGCGCCGAGACTGGCGGGGATGACGTTTTGCAGTGCGAGCAAGAGCCCGGCGCTGAGAAGCCCAAAGTAGGTTGCGACCGACTTCAAGTCAGAAGCAAGGACGAACAATATGACGACTGCAATGGCCGATAGAGTGAAAAGTTGGTGGATCATAGTTATCAGACGTTGCCGATTTGGATCTTGAACACGTCGTAGTGCGAGCTGGCGCGAGACGCGGCCGATTGCAAGTAGCGAACCTATGATCAACGCAACGACGAGAAATCGGGTCATCAGCTTCTTCCACGCCTGCCCGCACTCGCCTGCTACGTCGGTTCGCAAGCGCAGCACGTTTGATTTATACTCGGCAAGCAAGACCTTCTGTTTATCGAGCGCGACGATTGCCGGCGATAGCGCCTTGAGTTCGAGAGTAACTGCGGCGAGGTGCGACTTCTCTTCGCGCAAGGATGGAAGATCGCTGGTCTGCAAGTCGATTATTGCAACACTCTGAATAAGCCGAGTTACGAAAGCGGCCAGTGGGATCCGCAGATTCTCCTCGGACAATGTCAAGTTGTTAGTGAGGTGTATCTTTTCGTCAACCAGGTGAAGCTTACGGCTCATCGCTGAGACATTCGACACCAGAGCGAAGATGCCGGCGTCACTACTCGCGATTCTGGAATTTGCCTGCTGCAGGCGTGCTGTCGCGGAGGGAACCGACTCGCCGTTCATTTCCGGTATCGATTGTGCGAGGTGGTCGATGATGGAATCCAAATGTGCACGTTGGGCTTGTGCTTCACTGGGATTCTGAACGAACTCGACTAGATCATTGAGGCCTTGCGCGACCGCATCCAGAAGATGCAATCGAGTTTGAGCGTCTTCCTCAGCAGCTTTCAATTTCCCGCGATCCGCCCCGTTGGCGGTGTTCAGCCTTTTGTCGAGGTTTCTTATCTCCTCCATTGCTTGCTGGCTTAGTTCATCATTTCGCTTCTTTAGTTCGATAAAGTGGGTAAGGTCAGCAGGAGGAGGATCTGGCGATTTAGTTCCGCCGTGTGAGGAAGCTGCGCTCGTTTCCACCGCCGCATCCGACTTAGCGAACTCGAACGAGAGCTTCACAATCTGCTGTTCGACCCCTTGATTGTCATCGAGAAACATGAAGTCCGTCGGTTCGTTGGCGACCTGCCGTTCGGCGTACACATGGCGATACCAGTTCACCGATTGAAGCAGGTAGCCAATGACTTCTGAGTTCGAGGGGGGCTGATATGTACTTGGCGGGATATCGGTGGAGAGTCCGCCGGCGATCGCAACTGCCACAATCCCACAACAGGCGGCTATCTGCGCACCCCGCTTCACCGTTCTTGCCCTTCCTTGATGAGGCTTGCCAGAGCATTAGCCTCGCCGATGCCGGCGTGTTCAAATACGAGGTCGGCCGAGGCAACCACCAGCAACACCCACAGCACATCGGCTACGAAGAGATGGGCGATCTGGAGCCAAACCGGAGCGAGGAACAATACATTTGTTATGCCGATACCAACCTGCACGACGAAGAGGACGATAAGAGCGATTGCAGATTGCGAGAATCGGTTCCGCCTGATTGAGAATCTCAAGATGCCCCACAGAACGTAGCACGCAGCGACCGCGGCTAACGTAGGATGGAGTAGCCGAACATGCAAGAGGGTGGGTGTGCCGGAACTGAAATCTCGCGCCAGGGACGAGGGCAGCGATGTTGACGGGAAAAGGGTATCGGCCAGAGCCGCTACCGCCCCAGTAATTCCCGTGGCCAGAGCGTCAAATAGGCCCAGTCCGATAGAACCTACTACTTGCCATTCGCCAATGAGAGTGAATCTCTTGCTGCCATTCGACAACCAGACGGCAGTGAGCGATAGCGCCGCAAGAAGCAGAAGTGTATTGCCGAGGTGCAAACAGAGAAAGAGAATTCGGCCGGTAGATTGGTCATTGGCCACATGCTTCAATAGGACTAGCGCGGCTCCCAGCAGCGCTTCATTTGCCAGAAGTGCGGCGGCGAGAAACGCCGAATAGCGAACCCAGTCGCCTTTCTTTGTTACTCGCCAGCAGCAAACAACGAGACCCGTCACCATGAACAGCGAAATGGCACTGGTTATTCGGTGTGTGAACTCGACGATCGCTTGCGCTTTAGCGTTTGCCCCGACAACGTCGCCATCGCAGAGGGGCCACCTATTTCCACAGCCAGCGCCTGAACCCGTGGCTCTTACATAAGCACCCCAGAGGACGACCGCCATGTTCCAATACAAGGCGGACCATGCAAAGCGAGCAACGCGTGAGATCTCGTGCGCTCGAGGATTGGAAAGCAAGACGGCTTTCGGCCAGAACGTCCAGTCCGCTTCCGTGATTGCCCCGCTGCCTCTCATTGAGAATCTGGTCGACGCGAGCCACTTTTGTCTAGGTTCGATGCTTTGCGCATGATCTTCCAGAGCGCGCTCCCCTACTCTTCGATCCAGCGCACATCGCGCGCTCCCATTCCGGTCGCCAATCGCTGCAACAGTATCCGAGACATCGAAATCCCATCATGCTTGCGCCGCAGAGCGGACAGACCAGGTTACGTATGGCGGAGATCAAGCTCGAGTTGGTGTTTGTAACTACAGCAAGCAAAGCCATAAAAGTCTCTCCCTGTTGCGGCGGTTCTTCCCCGCCGAAATGCACAGAACCTTGAGCGCGAGGCCGCAGGAGTTTTGGGGGCACTCGGTAGGGGCTGCGGCCTATCGCTTCGGATTCAAACGTAAGAGCAACTGAGTCACCAAATGCTTTGCATGGACGAAACGCCTCATCTCCCGGCAAAAGCGAGCCACGCCTTGGAGTCAGTCTTCTCACTTCGAAGCTTCCGTAGCCCTTCCGTGCTGCGAAGGATCGAATGGAAGTTCAAGTGCAGAGGAGACGGGCGTTGATGCGTGAACTTGACTTACGCTACGATCAACGTCGGGAGAGATCACTAAGTGACTGTCTGGCAAAGTGTCACTGTATTGACACTTCGAAGAACGAATTTCGCAAATATCGCTCTTTTGAAGGCAATGTAGGCGGTCATGAAAATCGTCTGGCGCAATCCAAACTCGATCAATCGCATGTCGTTCTCGATAGTGAAGACGTTGGGCGGAGAGCAACTTGACGAATTGCGAGTGTTCTATCGCAGCTCTAGAGGCCCGGAGGCACTTGGTACCATATTTGAGCTACTGGTCAATCGTGACGCGGCCTCTCGCGCGGCATGATCCAAGTGTCAACCATTCGGTTTCTTTTTTGATGCCCACATGTTCGCAACATGGGCGGCCGGATCTTTCGCGCGCCTTTTGGACCCAGGAACGAATCGCAATCGAGATGCAAAGGCAAAAGCGTAGTGCGCGAAGACGTTTGCTTGGCTGATATGGAAGTCGCCGTGGAGAGCTCCCCGGTTCCGGCGTGACTTCTTCAAACTCCCACCGCGCGGGCCCGAGCGCACAAGGCCCGGCCGGAACCATCCTGCCAACCAGCCCCGCTGCGGGCGATCGTCTCCGGAAATACTCGGGCGGTGCGCGCGTCGCGCGCTGAGATCGACCTCCTGCAGGATCAGAATGTCAACATTTACGCCGACGAGGAAGTGTGTCTTTCTGGACGCTGGTTCAGGAGCGGCTATATGGAAAGACCAGGCGCACAGCAAGCCTGGGCTGTTCCATAAAACTACCGCCCCGCCCTGGCCGAGAGAGTCACCGCGGTATAATGCTCGATCCGGCGCAGAGTGAATTCGCTGACGCTCCCGTGCAGAGAGAGATCAAAGAACTGAGGATGCGCTGCGTCCGGCGAAAGGAGTTTCACCTCCCAGCGGCTCAGGTCCGGGACCAAGCCGCCGAGGTCTAGCCGGACTTTGACGTTCTCTGCCGGTGCCTGGTGATCATAGTTGAGCAAGTGAAGGATCAAAGTCCGACCGTCGGGTTTGCCGGTCAACTGGCCCAGCACGTAGCCGCGCGGCTCCAGGCTGAGGCGAGGCCCTCCCGACGCAGCTTCGGCGCGCGGCGCAATTCCCGCCCCCGTCTTTCCGGCCCTGATGATGACGCCCCCGGCGGCGGTAAACGCATCCAACCGGGCCTTTTGTTCTCCGCTGAGCTTGGGCAGGTGGGCCGGCATTACCAGCACCTTAAACTGCTCCAGGGGCACTCCCTTGTCTAGGTGCGCGAGCACTTTGGTCTCAAAAAAAATACTCTGCTTGAGGAATTCGTCGGCCAGCGCGTTCCTCGGCTCCACGGAGATCAAGGCGATCCGCGCCACCGGCGCCGCCTGATGATACAGCTCCCGATGCTCGACCAGGAAATGGTTGTATTGAGCGATGGCCTTCCAGGCTTCCTGAGCCTCCGGCTCGCCCGTGATCAGCGCTGAGAGGAATCGACCCTCGATGTTGCGCGATGTGGCCGCGCCGAAGGCATAGGCCTCGGCGATGGAAAGCTTCTGCTCGGCCGGGCTGGGGATGCAGCGCTCGCGCGGGCCGCAGTGGTAAAGGTCGTTCTCATACTTCAGGGGCTGCCAAGGCTGCTTCTCGCCGCTCAAGAATTTGATTTTGCGCGCGTTGTCTACCTGCCAATGACCGTCCCACACCCCTGGAGTGTCTTTGCCATCTTCCTCCCAGATCAGGTCGTTAATGTCGTTGATGCCAAACCGGTCCGTTGGAATATGAATATTGGCATAAACCAAAACCTTGGGTCGTCCGGTCTGCTGCACCTTCCGCTCCGCCATCCGCTGGGTGTCATCGAGCAACTGGGCCAGGCCTTCGTTGTAACCGATCATGTTGTCCCACATGATCGCGTCCACTCCCGCGTCTACCGCCAGCTCCGCCTTCTTCAAGAGGTAGGCCCGCCAGCCGGGCTTGCGAGCGTCGGCCAGCCGGCGATCCCAGGAGATATGCGGCTCGGCCTTGGTCGGGCCGGCGTAGAACATGGGGATGCCGCGCATCCACAGGCTGTATTTCTTCGTTTCCGGGTCGTCGCGGTAGGCACTTTTGCGGAACATGTTGGAAGCCGACAGGTAAGCCGAGACATGGATGCCGTTCTCATGGCAGCGGGCGATTACCTTTTTCAGGTTCTCCCGGTTCTCGTGCTCATCCTTAACCGACCAGCCGCTGCTCCACGTGATCCAGATCCAGTTAAACTCCGCCTGCTTGAGCAAGCCGAGCATTTGCTCGAAATCGCGGTCGTAGATGTGGCTCAGCACGTTCTTCTCTTTGGCGCTGAACTTCTTGCCCCACCAGGTCCGCTCGGCTTTCCAGCTCTCGATTCGTCCGCCATCTAGCCGGATGAAACGAAAACTTCCCTGTTCGGCCCACGGCGGCACATCCTCCGGCTTGGCCCGATACAGTCTCGGTGCCGGCTCAAAGGACTGCGAGGAGCAGAGAAGCAGGGAGGTGGCGAGCAAACCAACCAGTCCAATGTTTCGCAAGATTCGGGCCTGCTGCAGGGTTCCCTCCCTTCGAAACGGCCAAGACCCCCCGCTAGCCATACCCATCGAACTCGGCAGGCGTCTAAAACGGAGCTAAACACCTTCATCTGCCTAGCGCTTACCTCTGCTGGTGAACTTGCCCAAGATAAACTCCTGAGCCAACCCCCCAGCAACATGCAGGGCCATTCCGACTCCAAAGTTTCCGAATACTTGCCGAGCGTTGCGGTCCGAACTTGGGTAGTAAGCGAGGGAAATAGAAGAAGAAATCAGACTGCCCCCCAACGTAGAATAGTTCGGCTGCCACGCTCCGTTGTCTCCCTTACAGATAAATGCAGCTAAGATGGCGTGGAGCGCCCGGGACTTCTTTGTCCCGTTGCCTTGATAGAAATAGCGGGGGTCTTGATGCAGCAGCGAGGGCAGAACAGCATTGCCGATCAAGCCTTCGGTAGCGCCGTCGGCAAGGCCGGTCCCTAACCGCTCTCCATATCCTCTCGTATTTTGGGGATAATTACGGAGTCCAGCGGCTTGCTCAACGCCAGCCCACGCCGCCGTGCGGGCGAAGAACACTGGATGGGTGAGATCTTTGTAAGCTAGCTCGAACTTCATCCGCGTGGTGAGAGGCTCCGGGTGGGGTTCGTAGACCACATAAACATTCGGTATAAAACCTAAGACGCGCTGCTGCTCTTCAGCTTTGAGCTGTTGGGCAGCAACCTCCTCCGACGAATAACTTACTGTAACCGCGCGCTGCTCAGCCAAAATGCGAAGCTTGACTTCGGGAAGAGCCTTGTCCTGCCCGGGTTCGACTGTAACGGACGAGCTCCACTCTGCAAGTCCTTCTGCGGCGACGGTGATCTGATAGGCAATTCCTGGCGTGACGTCGTGGAATGCAAACGATCCATCGTCCTTGGTTACAACTGTGAGAGGATCGCCGACCGGTTTTTGCAAGACTACCGTCGCGCCGGGAATCGTATCGTTGTTACTGTCGACCACTGTACCGAGGATGTTTCCTGTTTTGGTATCTAGCACTTCAGTGGACTGGGCGGACGCGGGTACAGCAAGAATCAATCCGCCTGCCAGGGCGATGAGCAGCAACATTTGGGTTAGATTCAGAGGCGTTCCCAAGAGCCCGTGGGACGAGGCATGTCTGTTATTGTGCGTCGCCAACATTTCTATCCTTTGGACAGGGTGAAGTTAATTGTGATCTGGGAGTCGACTTCAACTGGTTCTCCATTCAAGAGATACGGCCGGTAGCGCCATTGCTTTACAGCTTCGATTGCGGCCTGCGCGAGCACCGACAAACCGCTCTTGACGCGAACATCCTCCACGCTGCCATCTTTGCCGATCACGGCCAACAGCACTACCGTCCCTTGAATCCGCGCGCGGCCGGCCTCAGGTGGATACTTCGGCGCAACGTCGTAGACGAGGTTGGCTTCTGCGATCCGTGCGGAGACGCGGATTCTCTTTGGCGTGGGGGCGGGAGTTTTCGCGAGGACGGGCGCACTGCCCGTGCTCCGCAGCACTTCGCTAAGCACTCCACCGGGAATTCCGCCGACTACTCCGCCAGGAACTCCCCCAACCAGTCCGCCCGCAGTATCCAACGGAGGCGAAGGGGGTGCTTCTTGCGTCCTATGCACTGCACTAGGAACCTTCATATTTGTCGGGGTGTTTCTCGAAGCGGACGGGGGTACGGAAAGCCTAGTGATGTTAGACGCTGCGGCCGCCGGCAGTACATATAACATCGTTAGTGTCTCCCGCGTAGGCAGCGTATCCGTGTGAAACAGTGGGATGACAACTAGTGCTAGCAAGAGAAGCGACAGCAGGGTCACCGATCCAAGTGCCGCCCAGGGATTGAGCGATCGTGACTTCGCGCCCGATACCACCAGGCTGTCGCGAAATAAATCCCATTCACGCGGGCGGGAAGATACGGGGCGCTGTTCTTTCTCGTGCTCCGGAAGTGCTGCAATCCCTGAATCAACTCGCAACCGTGGCCTGGAGAAAACCGGGTACGCAATGCGATGATCCGATTCCGAATAATTGTGGTTATAAGTAGCCATAGAAACATGGTCCTCTTCCACGCAGCAGCCTTCTCCCTTCCCTGAACTGCTAAGTGGATTCGGCACCAAAGTCGAATTACTGTCCATTCGAGGGCTTCTCCCCCACATCGAGAGCTGGATTTAACTTGTGGGTCTGCGTGATTTGATATTTCCCATATTCGATAGTCAGGACTGCACTGCCAAACATCCGAACCTTCGTCTCGCTCTGGTTTGACTCGGGCAGCCAAAAGCTACCGATTTTCTGATAGCTGCGTGTGAAGTCGGTTTTCACCGTCCACCACGAAGGATTGACGGCCGGCTCGCCCTCGACCTGAGCAATGGCAAAGTCCTTCGCATCGACCCAGATGCGCCCTCGAAAGAGAAACTTGTTTTTGGTCAGCGGCCGCGCCTCGAGCACATAGAACTCATTCCCACCGACCTTCTGGTAATCTGTGAGTTGAAATGCGTAGTTCTGAGGCATGATCGCCGAACGCTGCTGATTCTCTTCGCGCATGGACTCCTGCTCCGCCTCAAGGAGCTTCTTAAACACGCGACTCCGCACGGTGCCCGATCCACTCTCCGAGACGATCGTGAATACCTTCTTATTGGGCGCTTCGTACTCAGCCCGAACGACCATGTCTGCCTTCTTGTGCGATAGACAGTGGCACTCGAGATGGTAGCTTCGGATACTCGAGTAGCTTTCGAGCGCATCAGCCCGGTGCTCGTTCATTTCCACGACGCGCCGCATGACTTCATCGGCGCTCAATGGGGCCGACACGGTGGCCTGCTGTGCGAGTGCCGGAAGGCAGACAGCCAGCAAAGCCAACGTGGGCAGAAACCGGGTTGCGGGAAAGTTCAAGTCTTGGGAAAACCGAATCCTCATTTGCTTCTCCACGGGGATCGTGAGGCTCCGACAACAGTGCTCATGTTCGCAAGGTCTGGCTTGTGAGTTCTTGTTTCGAGTTCAGACGGTGACTCGCGCAGCTGAGTGAGTGTCCATTGCTCCTGGCCAGTTGTTTGTGGCGTGGATGAGTCGAAGAGATAAATGGTGCTCGCGAGAACCGGTCCGACGCGGACTTCACGGCGAGACATGTCAGATTTTTCGAGAGCGTCGAAAAATCTCTGTGTCTCGAAGAACCTCCGGGATGGCTCAAGAATGATCATGTCTCCGTCCCGGGGTACATAATGCCGGTCGTAAAGGGGCACAACCTCAATGTCAGTGGCACCGCAGTTTTCTACGTAGTAGGTCATGCTCATCGGCCTGGCGGTGGCCAACCGGGCGCCCGAGTGTGCGCTGGAACAGACCTGCTGCGCTACTTCCCGTGTGTCGAACTCCGAAACCTCATCTTGCGCAAAATAACGGGCAATATTTTTCCTGCCCCCGCCAATTGAGTTCAAATAGAAGGAGTAGTACCGAGACCACGCGTGCAATTCAAGCAAAGGCAAGGCAAACAGAGTGGCAGCGGCCAGCCCAACAAATGCCAGCGACAATTTCTTTTCCTTCATGCGATCCCAGGTCACTTGCACCGCATAACCGCCAGCCAGAAAAAGAAATGGCAGTAGCACGAGTGAATAACGCACCCACTTGGCACCAGAGACCGAAAGCCCGGCCAGCTGAACCGCTCCCAGAGAAAGAAAAAAGCACGACGCAAGGGTCCGCCGGTCCCGCAGGAGCATGATGCTTCCACCGATGACAGCCACCAGAATTGGAATCGGTGTCTTGATCAAGAGGAGCCACAAATAGAAGGTCCAGGGAACTCCAGCAAGTAGACGCGAGGGAAAGTTCAGATAAAGCGTGCCGTTGAAGTCGTAACCACTGTGCTTGACGCCATCATGGTGAAGCCAATGCAGGATAGCGCCAAAGTTGCTCGGAAAGAGAACGACCGGGTTCACCAGAATGAAGGTGAGGAATATTACTAGGAAGAATCGCCTGTAACTGAACCGCGAAGGCTTGCGATTAAGTCCCATCTTGCCGGCAAGAAGCCAGGCAAGCGCGTTCAAGCCAAGAAGGTGAAGAATGTATTGCGAAGCAAAAGCCAGTCCAAACCCAATCGCACTCAGGTCATACCATCGGCGTGCACTCTCGTCCGAATCTGCCTGTTGGGCTAGGCAGTAAAGGTAACAGGCCAGAAGAGTGAAGAAGGTGAGCGGCGTTTCCTCTTTGGCAAGCCGATTTAATGCGACCGCCAATGGCGAAACTGCCCAGAAGAAGCTCGCCGTGAATGACCCCACAAATCCGATCAGGCGACGACAAAACAGAAAAAGAATTGCAGTCGTCGCCGCGCCGAAAAGAACATTAGGAAATCGAAGCCAGCCCTCGGGGCTCATCGTGGGCCAGCTATGGAGAGAGGCCAGGCGGTTCCAGCGCTCACCCGCTGTCAGACTGGCCCAGGCCAGCACCTTCAGCATCATCGGGTGCTCACTGTTGACGCCCACGAAGTGTCCGTGACGATATTCCTGAACGGCCGCCCACTTTGCCGACTCGTCCTCGGACAGGCTGTTAAAGTCGACGTGATTCAACCGAACGGCAAACGCCAGGACCGTAAGCAGGAGTGCAATTGCCGCATCCCGATGCCAGCGCCAGGAACGATCTTGAAGCTCATTCAACACAGACTCCTCCGTTTCCATCGTGGACGCCTGTGTGCTCATAACCGCGACTCGGACGCAATATCCATCCCACCAGCTGCGCGCAGATCAAAAACCTCGGACACGGAATATGGTTTCCGTGCAGACGGGTTGAAGTACTGCCAGACTCCCAATTCGCCCAGGAGTCCAAGTGCCACCAAATGGAGGCCCAGCAGGACAAGGACCGCCGCAAAAACCAGCAGCAGTGCGTGTTGCTCCACGACATTGGTTCGAAAAAGGACCTTCCACACCAGCAGCCAAAGAGCCACGACGGATCCCGCACTCATGTTGATCAGGCCGAGCCGGCCAAAGAAGTGCAGCGGCCGCGACATGTAGCGAAGCAAAAACCGAATGGTGAGCAGATCGAACATGACCCGGAAGGTGCGAGACAAGTTGTAATGCGAGACCCCGTGCTTCCGATGCTTGTTTTGAATAGGAATTTCACAGATCGAGGCGCCGTATGCCGAAGCCAAAGCTGGTATAAATCGATGCATCTCTCCATAGAGCGGCAGTTGAGAAAGGAGCTCGCGACGGTACGCCTTAAATGTTGTTCCGAAATCGTGAATGTTGACACCGCTGAGCTTGGCCATGAGCCAGTTTGCACAACGTGAAGGAATCTTCCGCAACAATAGGTTGTCAACGCGGTGCTTGCGCCAACCGCTGACAACGTCGTATCCCTCTTCGAGCTTGTCCAGGAATCCTGGAATTTCCGCAGGATCATGCTGAAGGTCGCCGTCCATGGCGATCACGTAGTCACATTTGCAGTGTGCAAACCCAGCCGCCAGCGCCGCGGTCTGACCAAAGTTTCGGCGCAACCGGACAGCAGTGACACGAGGGTCGATTGACGCAAGATCACTCAGTCGTTTATATGTGAGATCTGTGCTCCCATCATCCACGAAGACAAGCTGGTATTCCCAATCAACATCTTCCATCACTGAGTGCAGCCGAGCATACAATTCGGTGATGTTGTCCTCCTCGTTGTGGAATGGAACAACAATGGAAAGGGTTGGTTTTGCTCTGAGGTCAGGCATGGTGCGCCTTTCTGCTGAAGGCGCAATCCATCGCCTTGAGCCGTGTCAGTTGCGATGACGTCGTGCTCGTGACCGCAGCCACATTCATTTCGTCTGGTACGGTGGGAGATTTGCCGGCGCTGACTTTCACCGCGAGCGCCTCATACAAACCGGGAGCATTCACTTCGATTTCGTGGGTCCTCGGGGAAAGGCCATCGACAGCGAATGCTCCCTGTGCGTCCGATTCGGTCTCCTTAGTTATGGGCCCGAGAAGGACGATGCGGGCCCCGGGCAAAACGGCAGGTTCTCCGTGCGTGCCCTTCGCGAATACATCACCTCTTATTGATCCAGGTGCGGGGGAGCTGCCTTGCGCGAAACCAAGGCCCAGCAACAAAGCAATGCCGATCAACGTTCGCATGGCTGCTCCTCCTGGTCACTTAAATTGCAATGTGTTGTCCAAACCAAGGGCATCCCACGCGATTTGTTTCAAGGCGTTGAGAACACGATAGATGCAATCAGTTCGCATACAACTCACGGTGGATAGTGAGATGTCACTTGAGTTGGTTCGACTTGACATGTCAAAAACCTTGTGACAGTTACGCAATTGTCATGAGAAAGGAATTGGGCGGGGCCGGGCGGCCCGGAGCCGACCGGCTGTGCTCTGGCCGGAATTAAGGAAGCTGGGCGAGTTCGGTGTTACAGGACGCGCGGGACGTCTTGCGTCAATGCGACGAAGTCAAGGCGATGGTGTCCTCGGGAACGATCGCCCGCGCGCCTCTTTGCTGACGCGCATTCACGACGTAGTGCCCGTGTTCGATGGTCAGAACCTTCTTAGCCCAGTCGGACTCTTGCGAGATCCCCAGTGACTACTGTGCCGCAGGCGAAACTCACTCGGACGCTTTGGGCTTCGTAGCAGGTTTTTGGCTTTCTATGGGCACCTCAAACGATTGACCCAATATATCGTTGTAGCGAATTGTGCGTTTCTCCACGAGCACGAGCAGTTCGCGCCCGGCAGAGTATTTCACGGTCTCCTCGCCCAGTCGTGGCGTATACAGCACCACATAGATTGTGTCACCCACTTTGACGGAAACGTCATAGCTGGCGGCGTCAGAGGCGCCACTTCCTGCAGTCTGATGAAGTTTTACTTCAGTGATGGTGCCCACTTGATACTTCGAAGTGGATTGGCCAAAGGCCGGAAACACCGCCAAAAAGGTACAAACCAAACCCACTAGCCTCAACATGATGTGCTCCTCTCGTCCGTTCCTGGTGGAGTTGCCATTCCCTGCAAAAGCTCATTAATGTTTCCTCCCGGCTCAGAGTTGACCGGTGACGGTCGGGGTTGGTTGACCGGAACCTGACCAGGATGATTGATTGATCGTTTTCGCGATGTTGTGCGCCAGGTTATGTGTAGCCCGCAAATTACTGCCGAAGAAGCGGACATCGCCGTTCACGGTACGCTCAAAGACGACTTTACCCTCGCGTGTGAGGAGTTGACTCCGTACAGTTAACTTCGTGGCGCCACTTACAGTGGTCACAGCACGCCGCGTTTCGCTGCCAGACGTGTACTTTTCTACAGTTGTTTTGAGCACCAGCAAATTTGGAGCTACGCTGGCCTTGAGGTCGCCATCGCGAAACACCTGCTGGAATTGCTTTGTTTTATTCAATTCGACTACGAGATTCTCGTAAATCGCGATTTGGAACGAATAGGCGAGGTCCACGTTCCCAGGGTCAACCTGGTCGACTTGAACACTCCAGCGTGGGTCGGAAATCCCGTTACCATCGGAGGATTTCGCAGCCCCAGTCTGGCCGGGTAGCTGACCAGGGAGGGCAAGGCTGATCGCCACTAGTGCGACCAGACAAGCGATCGATAAATTACATCTACTTGTTTTCATGCCTGGCCTCCGTAGCGCGTTCTTTCGTCGACTGATCTTGGTGGGAGCTGAAAGTTACGCCCTGGGCCATCAGTTCACTCTTTGCAAGCTCGCCCTGTCCTTTTGCCAACTGAAAGATCGCACCATGAATTCCTTGACCCGCATCCACATATTCCAGAGTCAGGGTGTCGTATTTCTTGTGGGCAAAGAGACTGACAACTCGGCCACCACCGAACGGAGCCGCGGTCTTGCCCAACGTCATTGGCAAGCCGCCGACCTGCTTACTCTCCGCGCCCAGAAAAATATCTCGAACCAATGCGATCTTCACTTTTGCGGCAAGCTTCCCGTTCTGCTGAAATTGCACAGAATCGTCCTGAATGGACAACGCCCCGGTGCTGTTATTCCTCACGTTCGCGAATCCCAGCAGATGCGTCGCCCGAGCGCTAAATGGAACCCTCGTCTCGCCTCGCTGACTTGTTTGCTGCGCTGGCGTAGTCAGGCTAAAGCAAATTAATACAGTCGAGAGCCACAAAGCGCGACGTCGGTCCGGGTAGTAAGCCTGGCTATGACGGCGTGAAACAACAAAACGATCCATTTGTTCTCCGATCGCAGCCGTGCCATCGTGGCAACGCTGTTGACTGTCAGATTCCTCAAGCAATTCCAGTGCCGCGATCCCGATCGTCTATGCTCTGAAGATGTGCACGCTTTCGCCGTGTTGTTAACACCGCTGTGGGCTGCAAAGAACAATTGAAGCTGTGGGTGTCAGTCACTGTGACCGATACGTCACGCCTGGTGACTCCGAGGCCACGATCTTCCGACACCGTAATGCCACGACGCGTACCGAAACTAAGGTGTGTCACTCACGTTTGACAGAAACGTCATAGCTGGTGACACCAGGGACCGTTTCCCATGATGCAAAGCCCTTGTCCTGCCAATAGCGGGAACGATCGACCGGTGCGCATTTGACTACTGAGATGCCATAGCACCAATCAATACCTAGTGTTAGGGCCAGCCCGCGCCGGTGAGGCATTCTGGCCTGATGCACTTCTCGGACAAAGACGCTCAGTCATCCTGAGCAAAACGCGTGGGCTTCCTCGCTGTGCGTTGTTGTGGAAGGTCGCATGCAAGCACCAGATCGCCCAGAAGGGCATCGGCATAATTCACGATGGCGGTCAAACCAAAGAAGAGAGTTGAGAGGGTAGGTTGAAACGGATTCCGCTCGCTTCAAGCAGCAGCATCTCGATCACAGTGGATCGTACTGGATCCGCCGCCCTAGTGCGCCTTAATGGCCGCATCGATGTCGATTCCTCACCCGATCTTCGCGACTACCTATTAGCCATACTGTCAGAGCAACCATTGCCGCGCGCCATCACCGTGGATTTAGCAGGTGTTCCCTACATTGAGACGTCTGGGATCGCGACCTTAGTCGAAGCTCTAAGAATCGCGCGCCACCACCGGGCGATATTTTGCTTGCAGGGACTCAATGGTCCAGTGCTCCGGCTATTCGAGGTTACGGGCGTGCTGGCTCTGTTCGAAGCCAGCGATTACGGACAGAAGGTCTCCTGATGGCCAAGGTTCTCGAAAACGTCGGCGAAAGAACCATCGAACATCTCGATTACGTCGGAAGTCTGAATATTCAACTCTGGGCCACATTGCGTGCCATGGGACAAGCACTGCCCTTTGTTGGAAATCGTTACCGTTGGCAGGCTACCGTGAGGCAGATGCTGGAAATCGGCGTCGATGCAATGCCCATGGTTTCTCTGATGGCGATCTGCACCGGATTCATTCTCGCGATGCAAGGAGCGTCTGAACTGCGGCGCTTTGGAGCGATGCAATACGTCATTGACTTGGTCGCGGTTGGCTTTACGCGCGAACTCGGGCCACTACTCACCGCGATTGCGGTGAGTGGCCGATCCGGCTCGGCATTCGCGGCTGAGATCGGGACGATGAAGGTGACCGAGGAACTCGATTCCCTCCGTGTCATGGCGCTGGAGCCGGTGGAGTTCGTGCTCGCTCCCAAGTATCTGGCAGCCTTGATTTCGGTGCCCTGTCTCAGCATCATCTCGAATTGCTTCGGCATTTTGGCGGGAGGCTTGTTCATGTTCTTCAGCACTCGCCTGGCGCCACTGTTGTATGTCCACTATGTGTTCAATTCGATCAACTTGCGCGACGTGATCACCGGATTGATCAAGAGCGTGGTGTTCGCAACCATCATTGCTCACGTGGGGTGCCTGGAAGGGTTTCGTGTCCGCGGAGGCCCCGATTCGGTCGGTCGCTCCACCACCAGTGCGGTGGTGAAGTCAACTTTCCTCGTCATCGTAGCGGATGCGGTCTTCACCGCAATCTTTTATTTCACGGTGAAACTCTGATGCCCATCATCTCCATTCGCGATCTGGTGGTCGAATACGACGGCCGGCGCGTGCTGAATGGTTTGAATCTCGACATCGAGCACGGAGAAACCATGGTGCTGTTGGGTGGCAGTGGTTCCGGAAAAAGCACCTTGTTGCGCCAGATCATCGGGCTGGAACGCCCTAAGTCAGGCAGTGTCCACGTCAAGAATATGGATATTACGCGTTGCTCAAAGCCCGAACTGAAGAAGATTCACCGCTCCATCGGCGTGGCCTTTCAAAGCGCGGCTTTGTTCAACTCGCTGACAGTCGAAGATAACGTCGCTTTGCCGCTGCGTGAACACACACGCCTTGCACCCTCAATCATCGACCTTGTGGTGTGGATGAAACTGACCGCAGTCGGTCTCGGAGAGTTTGGCAAGTTACTCCCCCGGGAACTCTCGGGTGGCATGAAGAAGCGCGCGGCCGTGGCACGGGCGCTCGCGCTCGGCCCTGAAATCCTCGTGCTCGATGAGCCATCGGCCGGGCTTGATCCTATCGTCGCCGCGGAACTTGATGAATTGATTCTGCTCCTGAAGGAAGCTTTACAAATGACAGTCATTGTCGTTACTCACGAACTGCCGAGCGCATTCCGCATCGCGGACCGCATCGCCATGTTGTATCAGGGCTCATTCAGCTCGATCGGCACGAAAGATGAACTGAAAGCAAGCCAAAATCCGCGCGTACGCCAGTTTCTCGATCGCATTCCCGAGAACGTAGCGAAAGCGCCGGCTGTGTCCGCTTACTTCGAAAAGTATATGCAGTCTCAGGAGACATACCCGTGACCACACAAGCCAAGGTTGGAGCCTTTGTCCTTGGATGCTTTTCGATCCTAGCATTTACCGTGATCTACCTCATCAACGCGCAGTTAGGGGGGCACACGGTTCCATACCGGACTTATCTTCGTTATGCCGGCGGGCTCGAGCCAGGCGCACAAGTGCTGTTTGGTGGAATCAACGTGGGACAGATAAGAGCGGTGCGACCTTCGAGTTCTGATCCAACCCGGATCGAGATTCTGGTGGACGTGAAACAAAGCACGCCGCTGAACGAAAAGTCCGTAGCGAAGCTGGGACTCGTCAGCGTGATGAGTGGGGCCGCACTCTCCATCACCACCGGCAGCAATGATGCAAGGCGTCTAACTCCCGGGTCGGTCATTCCATCGCAGGAGACCGCGAGCCTGGACGAGATCACCAACAAAATGGCGGTCGTTGCAGACAACGCTAACGGCTTGATTACCGAGGTGCGCGGCGAACTGCAAGGAATCGTCGGAGATGCGCGCACACTGCTTGCAAACCTGAATACGGTGACGGGCGAACCCAATCAGCAGAAGATCCGAGCCCTGCTCGATAACGTCAACGCAATGCTCGCGACCGAGCGGCCCAAGATTGACCGTCTTACCGATCAGTTGAATGCACTGAGCCAGCATGCCGATGAAACCATTCAAAACGTGAATGGCACTGTCAGCGATGTCCGCGAGCCCGTCCGCAGGGATCTAGCGGAACTGCAGAACACTTTGCTCGAAGCCAAGCAGTTGCTGGCTGAGATGCAGGTGCTGGTACGAGCAAATGATTACAAAATCGATGACACAATCGAAAACCTGCGCACGGCAACGGAGAACCTCGACCAGTTGACCGAGTCAGTGAAACAGCGCCCGTGGAGTCTGATTCGTGTTAAACAGCCCGAAGATAGGAAGGTGCCGAAATGATGCGATCAAGTGAAGGGACAAGTGTCCTCACCCGTTTCGGCGCGCGGCGCCGTCGGATGAGTATGAGAAGAACTGTGACGACGATTGTTTTCTCTCTGGCAGCTCTCGTGGTCCTGGCCAGCTGCGGAGGAAGGGTGAGGTACCCAAACTACTACACTCTAAACCTGCCGGCACCGCCGGATCCGCCTGCTGCAGAAAACGTGCGCGCCGCGGTGGCCATCCGTGAATTCACCGCGCCCACCTACCTGAGGCAGGGAGCCATTGTGTACAAACCATCTCCAGAACGGATCGGCTTTTATGCTTACCACCGTTGGGCGATTAACCCTTGTGAGTTCGTAACCGACTCAGTAATCGAGCGCCTTAGCGCCAGCGGAAACTTTTCGCGTGTCAAGCCCTACGACGGTCGCACCGACACCGAATATGTGCTTAGCGGACGATTGGAGAAGCTTGAGGAAATCGACTACTCGAGTGGCGTCAAGGTTGAAGTCGCAATCTCAGCCCGGATGACAAATCTCACTACGGGCGTGACCGTGTGGACCAACGCTGTTTCGGAGGTCGGAGACGTAAGTAAGCGTGAGGTCCCTGCGGTGGTTTCTGAGATGAACCGCTCGATGGAACGGGCGATTAACAAACTGCTGAGTCCAATGCCTGCGGATGTGGCGACTAGCCCTAGGGCAGCTGGACGAAACTAAACATTGGATAGATCGACGAGTTCGGCGCATCGACCGTGGAGGCAGTGAGCTTCAAGTAGCCTCGCTGAGTCCGGAGGTTCTATCTGTGCTTGTTCGTCGTTGTCGCATCCGTTAAAGGAGTTTGTGGTGAATTGGTTCAGAAACTATGCTTTCGGTTCTCGCACTGGTGAGTGGCTCGCGTTAGCAATGGTCATTTTAGCGTCATTCGCGCTATGCATTGCCTCATGGAGACTTGTCTTCTGGTTCCTTACACGCAAACGGGATGCAGACGAGGGCGAAGGCGAAAACGAGTATTGGCGCGTACATGATGGAGAAGACACGACCCTATCGAATGGAAGCAAACGGGGAGTCGATCTTGACGTAGAAACTGAGAATGAAGGAACTGAGATCGGCAGTACAGCCCAAGGTAAGTGAAACATCCCGTCAAAACGTTGCCTGAATGAGTTTCACAAGTGCCCGACTGCTTTTCGCCACCAGATGGAATCTTGATTGCAACAAGCCTGGACAGGAGCAAAGTGCCGGCGCAGATTGCCAGCTGCATGCGAATGTGCGTCTGTGCGTGACAACGTCGGCGTATGAGAGCTGGTTCCACAAAACTCTTCGTACAGGACAAATCATGATGAATCGTAGGCAGAAGTTCGGTTTGGTTTTTGCCATGTGTCTGTTGGCTTTGGCCGCAGCGGCAGATTCTTTGGAGTTGAAAAATGGAAGTTTGATCAGGGGTAAGTTCGTGGGAGGCAATCAGAACAGCATCAACTTCCAGGTTGGGTCGTCGATGCAGAGCTATAGCGTTGGCGATATCCGTGCTCTCCGGTTCGACTCCGATCCGGAAGGCGTGGGGGTCTCTGTGTCGTCAGATGGGGAGTCGTACGGGTCAGTCTCGGCAAAAGAAGCTGAGAGGCCCTCCTCGTACGTGACCATTCCTGCCGGAACAAGAATCTCGGTGCGCACGATCGACGCCATTGACTCCACTCAGAATCACGTTGGAGATCGCTTCCAGGCTTCTCTCGAAGAATCCCTGTTCATCGATAACAACGTCGTGGCAGCGAGGGGCGCAGACGTTTATGGAAGACTGGAAGAGTCCAAGAAAAGCGGGACTTTCACTGGAAGGTCTGAGCTGCGAGTGGCGCTTACCGGAATTGTGGTCGATGGCAAGACAGTGCCCCTCGTGACAGGCGACTACGAATTGACTGGCAAGTCTAAGGGGGCAAGCACGGCCAAGAGAACCCTCGGCGGAGCTGCGGTTGGGAGCCTCATCGGTGCAATTGCGGGCGGTGGCAAAGGGGCGGCAATCGGAGCTGGAGCAGGCGCCGGAGTGGGTGCCGGTTCGGAGGTCATCACCAAAGGCGAGCAAGTGAAGATCCCTAGCGAGACGTTGCTCGATTTCACTTTGGAACAGAGTGTGTTGATACCGAAACCAGCAAGGTGATCGCGTGTGCCTGGAAGTAGGAAACCTATCGGATCCACTACACTCGGCAGACAAACCTCTTTTGCTGCAACGACCTTTCATACATGGTCACCTAACGGGCATCAGACCGCGTATCTTTAATCCGAAAATCCATCAGGGTTGGTCCCAGGCTTTGCGCGAACCGATCTGTCCAAGTGGGATGACGGAGCCGCACACCGGCGCCTTTGGGGTTCGAGGAAGGTCACAATTGGCCGAAGATTGCTGCGCCTTCTGCGGATGGATATCAGGCCGAGCAAAAGGCACCGGACAAAAAGACTCCCGCATGTCTATCCATCCCATGCGGGAGACTTTATCACTCGGAAATGCCGCGTCGACTATGGATTGATTAGCGGCACTTGCAGCAGTTCTACGTCGATTGCCAGGCCCAGGCGCCAGTCGAGTTGATAAAACAATGCGGTTTCCCTGCCGGAGAGCACTTTGCGGAACGCAGGCATGTATTTCAATCTCAGTTGCATGATTGACTGTTCAACCTCAGCGCGCTTGCGAATGTAGTTCTCGGCTTGCTCGCCCGTCATGCTGCTGTAGTTTTGGGTATAGTCATTCAGTAGGGCAATTTTCGTGTCGTAGATTCTGGATAGCTCCGCGGCATAGCGATCGTAGATCGGCCAAAACTTCTCTGCCTCAGCATCGCTTAAGTCCATATTCTCAGCGATGATTTGCTTCTTCTGAGACCTTACATCTTTTCGCAAAAGTGCGACGAAGTCGCCGGGGTTTTGTTGGGAGTCGTCGTTCGCGATCGAGCTTTTGGCCGCGTCCTTCTTGGCCGACAACGAATTCTGCGCCAATGCTGAATTTGTCGCCGCGAATGCGCCTAACATCAGAGTGATCACGAGACATTTCTTTTGGTTCACGGGTTTCCTTCCTTGCAGCGAAACTAGAGTTGGGCGCGCGGGCTGCCCATGATCTCTTCAGCATGCACGATTCCAATCGAGAGCCATCGTGGATCTCTGATGCAGAGCATGTCGTGTGCATTGTCCGCTGCTGAGCCGGAATCCCGAGACCACCAGCTTGCAGGGCAGAGTCCGGTGGCACGCGGTGTCAAGTGTCACGTGTCATGTGACATGGCGCGCGGGGAACAGGGGACATGGGCTTTTTCGAGAAGAAGAAAGCGAATTTGCTCCGATTGCGAGGAGAAGCCCGCGAACTGGCTTGCTTAGGGTTCCTATTCGTGAGTGGAACTGTAGTTGCTCCAATGGTCATGAGAACTCCAGCGGTCCGAGATCTCTCAGTGCTCAAGGAGCAAGTTTAATGTCCACCTCGCCAGTGTCCACTGGATCCGCGCCGCCCATACCGAAACCGGTACCGCCAAAGATCAGTACAGATCAGGCAGTGCCTCGCCAGGGTGCCTGGTGGCAGAATTACATAACCACCATCCTCGTGGTGCTTCTCGCTCTGGCCGTTTTGGTCACCATCACACGTAACTGGAACGCATGGGAAGGTGGAAAAGTAGAGCAGGTTACGGATGATGCTTACGTTCGCGGCGACCTTACTCCGCTCAGCACCAAGGTGTCAGGCATCGTGCGCTCAGTGGATGTGGCTGACTACCAACCGGTGCACCAGGGCGATCTTCTCGTCGAATTGCAGGACGATGACTATCAGGCGCAGGTAGATCAAGCCAAAGCAGCTGTTGCGGCCGCGCGGGCTGGCATTCAGGAAAATCTTCGGCAACGCCAGTTACAGGATGCGCGCATAGACAAAGCGCTGGCCGGTATCGATCAGGCAAAGGCGCAGATTGCAGCTGCCGAAGCCGCCAAGGAAGCTGTCCAGGCTGAGTTGACTCATGCCCGCTCTGAACGCAGGCGTCAGGAAGGGCTGTATCAGGTTCACTCGACGACTGAGCAGAACCTCGAGGCCGCCGTCGCCGCGGAAGGAAACCTGTCAGGCCAATTTGCCACTCGTGAGGCCGATCTCGATCAGGCCCAAACCATGTTGCGTAGCAGTGAACTCGCAGCCGAAGCCGAGCGCCGCAGCAAAGCCGTCCTCGAATCTCAGGAGACGCAACTTCAGGCCGATCTGCGCGCGAAGCAGGCGAACCTCACTTCCGTCCAAGTGAACCTCGGTTACACCAAAATCTACGCTCCGGGCGACGGCACCGTGGGCGAACGGCAAGTTCGGCCCGGGCAACTCGTTTCGCCAGGCACGCAGGTGATCTCCTTTGTTGCTCTCACAAAGTGGGTGCAAGCGAACTATCGCGAAACGCAGTTGACCAATGTGAAGGTTGGGGATCGCGCCGACGTTCGTATTGATGAATATCCGGGTCAACTATTTCGCGGCACGGTTGCCGAAATCGCACCAGCCAGCGGATCACAATTTGCTCTGCTGCCACCCGACAACGCGACGGGTAACTTCACGAAAGTCGTACAGCGTATTCCTGTCAAGATCGTGCTGGACGACTCCACTTTCGCGACGAAACTGCGTCCCGGACTTTCAGTGATTGCGGCCGTCCGCACCAGACGGTAACCGGAAACCTATGGCAGCTTCGACCATCGCCGTTCGCCCGTCTGCAGTAGACATCGCGCGCGCTGCTGCCGCGGCGATCCCGTCAGAAGTGTCGACGCGCCCTTTGCTCGGAATCCTGGGAGTCGTCACAGGCGCCGGCCTCGTAACCCTCGCCGGCCGCATGCTCACTCTCGGGCTTGCCGATTTGAAGGGCCATGTTGGCATAAGCTTCGACGATGGCGCCTGGCTCGACAGTGCCTACAATGCATCGCTCATGTTTATCGGCCCGTTCAGTGTCTACCTCGGAGGTCTGCTCGGGCCGCGTCGCGTGCTCCTGTTTGCCGCAGGACTCTTCACCGCGACGTCTATCTTTCTCCCTCTCATCCACACCTACAGTCTGCTGGTCGTCGCACTCATTGTTGCCGGTCTTACCTCAGGTACGTTTTATCCTCTCACGCTGACATTCGCACTTCGCAACATTCCGCTACGATACCTTCCTTTCACGATCGCCTTGTACGCGACTTTTGTTGACGGAGCCGTGAATATCGCGCCTTCTCTCTACGGCTGGTACAGAGATCATCTTTCGTGGCATTGGATGTTTTGGAATTCTGCTGTGATTGCGCCCGTAATGATGATGTGCATCTACTTCGGCATTCCGCCGATGCCGCCGCGCAAGAAGAGCGGCCCTGCTCCGAGCTTCGTTGGGTTTCTTTTTCTGAGTGCCGGACTGGCTCTGATTTTTGCTGCGCTTCAGCAAGGTCAGCGACTCGACTGGTGGCGCTCGGGCGAGTTCAATGCCTGGTTTTGGTCCGGGTCTTTCTTTCTCGTGTGTGCACTACTTCGGAGGCTACGCGCTCCCAACCTTCTCGTCGCATTACCTTATTTACTGAAGTGGAACACCATACTACTGGGCTGTCTGCTTTTTGGGTTCCGGTTCACGCTCTGCACGACCATTATCCTGGTCCCACAGTCGCTGGCCATCCGTGGTTTCGAAGCCGACCAGATTGGGCCCGCGATCATCTGGAGCGCGCTTCCCCTTATACCCATCGCGTTTATCGCTGCGCTTCTGCTGTTACGCAAACAAGACCCGAGGTTGCTCTTCGCAATCGGCCTGGCTTGTACCGCATTCGCTGCCTGGTTGAACTCACAGTACACCAGTGCGTGGGCGGCCGAGAACCTCTACCGCACCGAATTGCTGACCGGTGTCGGGCAAGCTTTTGCTTTCATCGGGCTGGTCGGCTGCATCGTGCTGCAAGCGATTTTCACCGGCGGCTTAGCGAAACCGGAGTGGGTCCTGAGCTTTTCGGCTTTCTTTCACACGATTCGTTTGTTCGGTGGCACCGCAGGCGCCATTTACATGGGCCATTTCATAGCTCAGAGGGAGAAGCTTCACTCGAACCTGTTGGGACTCCATGTCAGCAGCGGGAACTGGATCAGCGATCGGAACATTCATGCCATGACGGCGGGTCTCTACGGCAAATCGTCCAGCATGGCTGCCGCGGGGGCGCGTGCCATCGATCTGATTGCGGCCCGACTGCGGCTCCAAGCGTACAGCTTGAGCCTGGTCGACGGATTTCTACTGATCGCGTGGAGTTGTGCATGCGCTTTGATCTTCGTCGCTTTGCTGCGCAAGTCGCCTTTGAACTACGGCGAACTCAGCAACATGCAGCAGATTCCCGCCGCCCATAAGGAGTCGAATCAATGAAACGAAATGCCGCACTATTCCTGCTAGTAGCGATGACCTTCTTCACCCGCACTGCGGCGGCCGAGGAAGCGGGCAATACCGGGCCTCCACGCCACATCACACTTCAGGAAGCAGTTCAACTGGCGCTCCAGCACAACCACGATGTCCGAATCGCCGGCTACACGGTGGATGAGAAAGAGCACGCGAAGGAGGCCGCGAAGAGTTCGTATTTTCCATCGATACGGAATGACAGCAGCTTCATGCATGTGACCGACTCGCAGTTGATTCAGATCAGGTCGGGTAGCCTTGGCATCGCCGGGGGAACGCCGATTCCATCTGGAAATGCGATCATCAACCAGGGCGGCAAGGACTTTACGACCAGCGGAACCCAGATCACCCAGCCGTTGACGACGCTGCTCAAGATCAAACGCGAAAACGATGTGGCCCGAGCCGAGGTAAAAGTCTCGCGTGAGAAGGCGCAGCTCACGGAAAGCGATGTAGCGCTCGCCGTCCATCAGGTCTACTACAACATTCTGATCGCCCAGGCGCACCGAAGCGCAACCGAGGCACGCATAAAAGCCTCTGAGGACCTTCGGAGCGAGCGCTTAGAGCAGGTAAAGTTCGGCAGCAGGCTCGAACAGGACTTGATCGACAGCCGCGCGCAACTGCTGCAGGCCAAGCAAGAAATATTGACTACCGAGCTTCAGCTGTCAGATCTAAGACTGAAGCTCAACGACTTGACGGGCATGCCGCTAACCACGATTGTGGATCTGGATCCTGCGGTTCCTGAATTTCCCGAGACTTGTCCGCGTGAGGAATGTGTTAGCGCCGCGATGGCCTCCCATCCGGAAATCCTTGCGGCTCGTGCTGAGGTACAGAAAGGTGAGGCCATGGTCCGTTTCGCGAAGACAGATACATGGGTCCCCGATGTTGAGGCCTTTGCCCGATACAGCTACCAGCAAAATGTCCCGTTCTTGGCGCGCAACTTCGGTACCTTTGGTGTTCACTTCGGCTATGACGTGTTCGACTCGGGCCGCAAGAAGGCCCTAGTCAAAGAACGTCAGGCGCAGTTGTCTCAAGCGAAAGAGAACCTCGCGAAGCTGACGGATGCGGTCGAGGTCTCGGTCCAAACAGCGTACAACAAGCTGGAAAGGACGCAACAGATGATGAAGGTGTCCGAAGAAATTCTCTCTCTGCGTACGGAGTCGAATCGGGTGCGTCAGCAGGAACTGATACGAGGAGCGGCGCTGAACTCGCAGGCAGACAACGCAACAGCTCAGGAATACGACGCCAAGGCACTCCTCCTCCAGTCACAGCTCGACTACCTCGAGGCCCATGATGAGATTGTCCATGCGATGGGCGGCACAGTCGAATGAATTCCAAGTTGCCCGAAGGACCTACGAAGAGGAACTGCGGCGTCCGGATCAGACCGGTCCAGAGGAGCGAACAAAGCAGCCTCGTTCGGGTGGCCTCCACTCGCCTGCCTACCATGTTCGGCGTGTTCGACCTGATCGGCTTTGAGCGCGTGAACGTGGATAAAGGAGAGACTGAGAGTGCCCTCCTTCTGACGCTTGGCGATCTGCGGAATCGGGCGCCTTTGCTACGCATTCATTCCCAATGCCTCACTGGAGAGGTACTCGGATCTCTGCGCTGTGATTGCAGAGGTCAGTTGGAACACGCAATGTCGGCCATTGCCGACGAGGGATCGGGCCTAGTGATCTACGAGTATCAGGAGGGCCGTGGCATCGGGCTCATGGCAAAACTGAGAGCCTATGCCTTGCAGGATAAGGGGCTCGATACGGTCGAAGCGAACCACGCCCTCGGTTTTGATGCCGACTACCGCGATTTTAGTCTGGCCGTAGCAGTCTTGCATGAACTTGAGGTCCGGCAGGTCCGTCTGTTGTCAAACAACCCGCAAAAAGTTGCAGCAGTGACGAAGGGTGGGATCGAAGTCATCGAACGGATTGCCTGTGAAGCACCGCCAAGCCCTTATGCAATGTCCTACTTGAAGACCAAGAAGAAAAAGATGGGGCATTCGCTCACGATCATGTGAACGATTGGAGGAATTGGCCCTAATCGGAGCACCTATGTTTAGTCAGCGGCCTAGCGCAGTGGATCTACTTGTTTCGTCCGAAGTTTTGGGTGTGCCCGGTGGTGATGAGCACTGCTTTGTTGCCCAAGCAGTGAAGTTTGCCGAGATCGAGAAGGCGCTTAGGGAGTTGCGATCAGGGCGAATGATCGTCGTTGCCGATGATGAGGATCGTGAGAATGAAGGTGACCTCGTTATCGCGGCGGAGATGGTCACTCCCGAAGTGATCAATTTTATGGCTACCTACGCGCGGGGTTTGATCTGTCTCGCCATGACCGGCGAGCGGCTTGACCAGTTGGAATTAGGACCCATGGTGCTCCACAACACCGCGAACCTTGGCACAGCGTTCACCGTCTCGATCGATGCACGAGGAAGGGGTGTAACAACCGGAATCTCGTCCTACGATCGTGCGCAAACCATCTTGGCTGCAGTCGACCCCCGAACGTGCCCGGAAGACCTCGCGCGCCCTGGTCACGTGTTTCCTCTACGCTCCCGGCCCGATGGGGTTCTCGAAAGACGCGGCCAAACAGAAGCGTCTGTTGACCTCGCACGATTGGCAGGGCTGCATCACGCCGCAGTGATCTGCGAAATCATGAACCGCGATGGCAGTATGGCGCGCGGATCCGATCTAGCAAGGTTCTGCTCAGGTTATGGCTTGACGATGGTGACTGTAGCTCAACTCGTTCGCTACAGGCGCGAAACAGAATTCGACCAACCTCCCGAGCTGCATCCAATTGGGGCATATAGGCAAGGCGCAGACTGGGAGAAATCATTAGAGGACGGTAGATGCAGGCAAACTTGCGTGCTGGAGAAACGAAATGAGTGACATTGTTGCGGAACGATCTGGAAATATCCTGAGCATTCAGCTGAATCGTCCAGCAAAAAAGAATGCAATGACTTCGAGCATGTACATCGAGATGGCGGAATTGCTCGATGGCGCGACAAAAGACGATCAAATACGCGTCGTGCTGTGGCATGCAGCGGGAGATTCGTTTTGTGCGGGCAACGATCTCGAGGACTTCATGAAGAATCCGCCAGCATCAGGGGAGAGTCCGCAGTCGCGGTTGATGCACGCCCTGATCAATTTCGAGAAGCCGCTGGTTGCCGCCGTACAAGGCGCGGCGATTGGGGGCGGAACAACCATGTTGGCGCATTGCGACTTTGTGTACGCGGGGGAGAGCGCGAGGTTCCAACTGCCTTTTGTGAACTTGGCGCTGGTGCCGGAATTTGGAAGCAGCTGCTTGCTTCCGCTGCGTTTCGGATACCTGCGCGCCGCAGAGCTGATCCTGCTGGGACAGCCGTTTGGCGCCTTGCGAGCAGCCGAGCTTGGACTAGTCACAAGCGTTGTCCCTGATCAGAAACTATTAGCCATAGCAACGGATACCGCACAGACCCTCGCTAAGAAGCCCACCGGGGCAGTGCAGGCTTCCAAGCGGCTCATGAAGGAGACATTCCGTGACGAACTGGAGCGGGCTGTGAAATTCGAGAACCAGGTGTTCGCCGAACGAGTAAGGTCCGACGAGGCGAAGGAAGCATTCAGAGCGTTTTTCGCGAAGCGCAAGCCGGCATAGCATCCGGGGGTGAACGCTCCGATTGAATTGTTTTGCCCTTCTAAGGGTTGCGTTGAGATTGCCCAGCCTGCGCACCTGAAGGCGAGACGTCAAGGCTCGTGGATTTGACGCGGCCATCAGAGGCCTCATGCAAGAGTCACGAGCTTGAATTGACTTGCGTTGATGTCTCCGTCGTCTGGGTCGGCAAGGTGAAATAAAACGTTGCGCCTCGTCCGTCATTGGTGGTCGCCCACAATCGGCCGCCATGCGATTCCACGATGGAGCGACTAATCGCTAACCCCATTCCGCTGCCCTGCGTCTTGGTGGTAAAGAACGCGGAAAAGATCTGATCCATCTTCTCAATTGGCAACCCCACGCCCGTGTCACTGACAGAGAACTGGAGTTGACCATCCTGTAGTTCCGACTTCACCGTAAGCGCTCCGCCGGAGTCCTGCATGGCTTCGATGGCGTTGAGCACGAGGTTCATGAACACCTGCTGCAGCTGCACACGATCCGCCATAACTTTGGGCAAGCCGGTGGTCAGCTCGGCGCGCATTGCAATCGGGTATCGCGTTGCCTCACCTTTCAGCAGCGTGAGCATTTCCTCGATAATTCCGTTCACGTCAACCCATTCACGTTGTGGAGGAGACTTCCTGTAGAGAGAACGTATACGGTCGATGATTTCAGCGGCACGATTCCCATACTTATCTATTCTGGCTACAGCCGCACGGGCCCGATCAAGATTGGGCGGCTCATGTGCCAGCCATTCAATGCAGCTGTTGGCGCTGGTGATGGCGGCAGCGATGGGCTGCTTGATTTCGTGTGCCAGCGACGCGGCCATTTCCCCCAACGTGCTCACACGATTGGTATGTGCCAGATCGGCTTCTAGTTGCCGCAGCCTTTCACGCTCTTGCTCGGCAGATTTGAGCTCCGTGATGTCGGTCGAGCTGCCCACGAATTGCTCCAAATCTCCGGTGTCGGAAAGGACGGGATGGCCAACACTGTGGATCCACTTCACCATTCCATTTGGTAAAAGGATGCGGTACTCCTGATCGTAATCGGCTTTTTCCACGATTACGCGTTCGGTAATGGCCTTCCACTTAAGGCGATCCTCCGGGTGAACGCGTTCGAGATATTTTTTCCAAGTCGGTGCTCCCTCGGCTGGATCGAAGCCGTAAATCCGGTAAATCTCATCGGAGATGCTCCCGGCGGAGGCGTGCCCCACAGTCCGATCCGTTATGCGGTATGCCCAGCTACCCGTGTGGGTCAGCTTTTGCGCCTCGGCCAAGTGCGCTTGCCGAACTTCCAACTCCTGGTTCAGCAGTTCTTGCTCGGTGATATCGATCGCGTTGCCGAGAAACCTCTTAAGGACCTCGCCTTCAACAACCGGAATTCCGACGCAGCGAACGTAGCGTAGCTTGCCGTCGGGGCGAACAATTCTCTTTTTCACATCGCAGCCGCTGCGTTCCGCATGCATTCTCTTTATGGTGTTAGCCATAAAGTCGCGGTCTTGTGGGTGAACCGTGGCTAGATACTCTTCAACTGTCGGAGCTCCCTTTTGCGGATCTAGGCCATAAATCTTGAACAACTCCTGAGACCAGTACTCGAAAAAACCAGCGGTGTTAAGTGCCCAACTCCCCATGTGGCCAAGGCGCTGCCCCTCAACAAGATAAAATTGGCTTTGCTGAAGCGCCTCCTCGGCGCGTTTGCGATCTTCGATGTCGGTCGTGACCCCATACCACTTGACGATGTTTCCATCTTCATCTCGGAGCGGCACTCCGCGGTCCAACTGCCAGCGATATTGCCCATCCGAGCGGCGGGAACGCACCTCATTTTCGTGAGGCTTGCCGGTAGCAAAGGCATTCCTCCATTTAGCTGCATGTCGCTCAAGATCATCAGGGTGAATTAGTGCTTGCCACCCTGATCCCGCCGTCTGTTCCGCCGAGGACCCCGTGTACTCCACAAATCGCTTGTTAACGTAAGTATTGGAGCCATCGGGCAGAGCACTCCACACTAACGCCGGAATCGTATCGATCACATCGCGAAGCTCTTTTTCACTCTTACGAAGGGCATCCTCTGCTCGCTTCCCGTCGTCGATATCGAGATTGTCCCCTATCCAATAAAGTAGACTTCCATCGCTTGTCCGAAGGGGTTCGGCACGACTGAGGAACCAGTGGTATCCGCCTTCAGCGTTACGAACTCGAAAACTGACCTCACCGGCACAGCCCGTGCGCAAACGGGTTGCCCAAGCTCTACGTGCTAGTTCCTGATCATCCGGATGCAGAAGGGAGATATGGGAATCCCACCCCGCACCCATATCGATACCGAAACGGAGAGGGTGGTCTTTCGGAAGACCAAGATAATCCGCACTTCGTTCATTCACGAATGTGAGAGCGCCGGACGGAAGTGCGTACCAGGTATACGCCGGAAGCACATTGAGAGTAGCTTGTAGTTGCGCTTCGAACTGTGGGTGCTTCGGAGCAGCAACGCCATTGACGTCTAGCCCGGTAAACAACCATAGTTCCGGGCCGTCGCCTGCTTTGTGGCCGAAGGCGATGAGTTCGACCCATTCGGAGGCGCCATTGCCCCCTCGCATGCGGACCTGCACGCGATACGGAGTTCCAGTTGCCAGGGACCTTTGCCAAGAAGCTGAGGCGACGGCTCGGTCCTCTTCCAGAAGGAAACTCCGCCAGTCCGCTTGGTTGATCTGATTTGAATTGAACCCGGTGAGGCGTTCCAGGGCTGGGTTGGCATACACGCAATGACCCTGAGCAGTCGCCAACCATGCGGGGTGTGGAGAACTTTGAATGAATGTATCGATTTTCGTGACGTCAGGCATGAGCCGCTGCCAAATTCAAGGGGCCATCCGGCAGCACACAGACGAACAACGCCGGAATCGGGTCAATTACGGTTTGTCGCTCGTTCGAGCTTGCTGACTCTTAACTTTATTCCATATGCGGCTGTCAGTTCTACTTTCAAATCTGGCCATCCCCTGGCGCGACTCCGGGAACGCTGGTTCCTGCCTCAGGGATTGGCCTCGAGATCCCCATCCTTCTCATCTTAGCCAGCAGCGTGGTTCGTTTCAGGCCCAGTTTCCCCGCTGCGCCGCGCGGTCCACCGATGATCCAACCAGCCTGCTCAAGTGTTTCCATAATCAGAGCGCGATCGGAGTCTTCCAAGGTCCTCGATGTGTAAAAAGTTCGAGTGGGATGCAGAGTGGGGATCATGACCTCTGTTGGGTTTTTGCGAAGTGGGTTTTGGAGCACACCGTCCCGCGAAAGGATGACCGCGCGTTCGACTAAGTTCTGCAACTCGCGAATGTTCCCAGGCCACGAATACCACTGGAAAGCAGCCATGGTTTCCGGAGTAACGCTGTCGACTGCCTTCCCCATGCGCTGGCTAAACAGCTTCACGAAATGCGTGACAAGAGCAGGAATGTCTTCCCGGCGTTCTCGAAGCGCCGGCAGCAGGATGGGGAAGACATTCAGACGATAGTACAGATCACTCCGAAATTGGCCGCGAGATACCATCTTCACCAGATCCTGATTGGTTGCCGCCACCAGCCGGACATCCACTTTGTGTGTTCGACCGCTCCCTAAGCGCTCGAACTCCTGCTCTTGCAGAACACGTAACAACTTCGGCTGCAACGCAGGAGGGATGTCGCCTACTTCGTCCAAAAACAGGGTGCCTTTATCGGCCATTTCGAAGCGCCCGATCTTCTGCGCGATGGCTCCGGTAAAGGCGCCCTTCTCATGACCGAACAACTCGCTCTCCAGAAGGTCCAAAGGAATGGCCGCGCAATTAAGCTTTACAAATGGGCGTCCGAAGCGCTGACTGGCGTTGTGAATGGCATGAGCGATGAGCTCCTTGCCTGTACCGGTTTCTCCCTCGATGAAGACAGTCGAGTCGGTGGAAGCCACCTGCTCCACCTGGTCGAGAACAGATTCCAGAGCGGCGCTATTGCCGATGATCCGATCGAATCTAGGTTCGGCCTGATCCCCCGCAGGGTACGTAACGGTTGCATAATCTGCCACAATGTGCTCCTTCCAGGCACCACATATGATTGCTATGAACCCGTTGCTCACATATCGAGTGCAGTTCGGACCGTTTTGAGCAGCAATTGATGATCAAACGGTTTCGCCAGGAACTCGACCGCGCCCTCTCTCATCGCTTGAATCCGCATCCTGGCATCTCCGTAAGCAGTGATGAAGATGATCGGGATATCGCATTCCTCATCTTTCAGCCTGGTCTGCAACTGCAGACCCGACATCTTCGGCATAAGGATGTCAGTGATCAGGCACGCTGCTTGACGGTGCAAACCGGATTCGAGGAACTCTTCCGCGGATCCAAAGCACCGGGCGACCAGCCCAGCCGCTTCCATCAGGTCGCGCAGTGAATCTTGCATGCCCTCGTCGTCATCAATGATCGCTATCAACTTGGACATTTCGCGAGCTCGCTCATCTGGCAGTTGGTTACTTTGTCTCTGACGCATTCGTGTCCGCCCTCTCTCTCGTGATCCGTCCACAGACGTAGGCCGAGCAGTTTCTGAGTTCGGGCTCCATTCGGTTTCGAGTAGCGCCAAGGGTACTGCAGCATCTCGACCAGAGCGCTGCTTCATTTCCCACAGTGAAGCGATGATCGCAGAGATAGGACTAGGTGTCTTGGATGAAGGGGCCGTGATCGGTACGTTCTTGCTGAATGGTTAGCTTCCGACGTGCGCGGGGCTGTGAGGAAGGATATCGGCCCCAGTCCTGAATCGATGGCGAGCTAGGCTAGGAGAAACGCCGGTAATTGTCCGGAAGTGTCGGGAAAGGTGACTTTGGTCCGTGAAACCCGCCACAATCGCAATTTCCGAAAGCGGAAGGTCAGTGTTTCGTAACAGTTGCTGTGCATGCTCGACTCGTCGTTGCACTATATAGCTGTGCGGCGGTATCCCAAGCGTTTGGCGGAACGCGCGGGCAAAATGATGAACCGACAATTGTGCAATTTGGGCGAGAACTTCCAGAGCGATATTTTCCTGCAGATGCGAATCTATGTATTCGCATATGCGATTGGCGCGTGCTGGTGCCAGGCCCCCGCGATTCGTGGGCGGATCGACTGAGAGTGGCAGATGGGCGAGCATGCCGAATCGCGGTCGTGAGTGAAGTAGGACGTCCGTGGGAGAACACCAGCCATTCAGCCCACAAGCCGGGGGAGTGACCAAGGCATTCCATGGCTCATCAGTTCCTGTCCGAAGCAGACGAGCCGCTAGATCTTGCATCCGCTTGCAACGAAAGATCGAGGAATCACACTCGAAAATCGTCGCCAGAGCCATGCCCCGGTTCAGCACTTCGTCGTTGAGACTGAAGAGCCGGCGAGCGACGTGGTCTGCGCCCAGAATTCGTTGATCATTGTCCACCGCGAGCAGAACCGCTACATCACTGCCCCCGCAGTGAGCGGCGGCAATGTTCCACGCATATCGGAAATGCTCGCGAAATATACGCTCCTCGACACCCCGGGCCGATACTTTTGTTGCAGCCATGGCCAAAGAGAGGGACTGCTCTGTGGTCTGCGGGTTCATTGATGAGGTATCGAGCACCGCAGCCAATCGACCAAGCGGGTCAAAAATCGGGGCGCCTGCACAGCTTAAGTCGATGTGGCGCGTGCGAAAGTGCTGATCTCGATGTACCATCGTGGCTCGTTGGTCAGTGATGCAGGTCCCGATTCCATTGGTGCCTTCGATTTGCTCTGAGACGACTGCACCCAGCCAGATCCCGCGATCTTTATAAGCATCCGCCATCGACTCATTCCCGCGGTGGTGAATGGCGACCCCGTCCCGGTTGCATAACAGAACCACATACTGTTGTAGTCCGACAATGGCATATAGACGATCGAGGTCCTCCTCGGCGTGCAAAATGAGATTGCGCAAGGGCTCCCGGGACTCTTTTATTTCCTTCTCTGTGATGATGTGCGGTGCGGTTTGAACCTCCGGATCGAGGTGATGTGCCGCTAGACAGCGCCGCCAGGAGGTAGCCATTTCCTCGACCCCAGGGACCGGCGTGCCTCTGCGGACTACGAGGTCGATGCAATCGACGTGAGGCAGTTCAACGATCGAACGTTGCGTTCGGTTTTTGTTTGCAGCAGCCAACCCCGTTCCCCCAGGAGCCGATTAGTCAACCCTGGCCATGACGCTGGCTTTCGTGCAATAACCGCCACATGACCAAGAGTGAAAACACGTCGAAAGGGCCTTCAGACTCGTCTACCAATCCTGTGAATCTTACTCCGATGTGGGACGGGTTGCTACCGAGGTTGGATTCGACTACGTTCTTGGGGCAAGGAGCACGATCATCAAAAGAGTCATCGAAATGTGCCCACCAATTTTAGAGCGCATCACCTCGCCGTATGCCTCTGGTAGACACGCAGAGTCGAGTCACGCAGTCACAGCGTATCGGATGTGCGCACAGACCGAAACAACGCTGCAGAGCACACGGCGGAGATTGCGGTCGCAAGCCCCAGGGCCGCTGAGATCGAGTAATGTATGACGACTGCGCCCAACGCCGCGCCCAAAAACATTGCGGCGACCGACGCAACCCTTCTCGCCAATCTCGGGTTGTTGCCGTTGGCAAGCGAAGAGTCCGCGCCGATGCCCGTGATCGTAAGTGTCAGGACTGTTGTCGTCAGATCCGGGATTGCGAGTTTCCGGACCGCGGCATTGCGTGTGCCCATCGCAAGCGCCGTCAACGCGATCAGAGCGAATGGTTGAAAAGAATGTTCCGGCAAATTGCCTCGGTATCCGATGCCGCAAAACGACGCCGCAAACAGAAAGGCGACCTCCAGGAGGAACGCCTGTGCCGCAAATCGAATCTGTGAATCGGCACCCGCCCGGGCCGTGACCCGTCCGCCGAGTATCGCCCCCACCAGAAAGGCCAAGAGCGCCGTTAACGAGCGTGCGATGGACAGTCCGGGTACGTGCGCCGTTGCAAACGCGAGAAAGACGATATTCCCCGTCATGTTCGCAGTGAAGACGTGCCCGAGCGACAGAAAACTGACGGCGTCCACTACCCCAGTGACCACCGTCATTCCCAGCAGGGCGTACGGTATGACTTTTTCAGTGGCTGGACTGTTCGCCATGAACCACTCGCCGACCGGGTACGTTGCTGTTGCTCATTGCCGGCCCTCCCTCTCGAAGCGGTTGTGCCATTCCACGATCGCACCCTAGAACTTATAGCCGGCCCACAATGCCCAGTAATTGAGGTTGCGGTCTGGCTGACTCTCCTTAACAAATTTCCCCGCGTAAAAAATTCCGTAGTCGCCTTGAAACCACAGGTGACGACTCGCCTGCCAGCGTACCTCCGCGCCCGGACGATGCCCGACGAAACGCGCATCGCTCTTGCCTGCGGGAATAATCAGAAATCCCGGAACGGAATATACACCGTCACGTAAACTCTCCCGCCACTGAAATATCCAATCAACCGACGCAGTCACGCCGTGCGGCAATGCCGCTTCGACGTGAGGGTGTAGATCGATAAAGTTGATGGGCCCCGGACCGGCCGTGGCGAGGACGCCAAAATAATTGCCCTTCGGAAACAAGGGATTGAACGTACCGAGAGTGTTCGTCCTGGGATCGTCGCCACTGGAGATGTCTGCCTTGGCACTGAATCGTGGTTTCAGCGGAAGGTTCGGTAGCCGGTAGCCGGTTTCCGATGCCACAGTCCATGCCCGGATATTTGCGGAACCGAAACTGCCAAATTGCCAGAGCGCTTCATAATCGAAATCCCAACCGGGTTTCGTTTGAGCTACGGGACGAGAGAGACGCGCACCGATGCTGTGCCGCACCTCCTGGCCGACGCCTCGATTGAAAGCGGCGTTCTTTCGATCGAGGCCAAGGTAGTAAGTATCCAAGGTGAGGCTCTTTTTGAGAGGTCGGACGCCGTACGCGCCCCAAAATCCGACTGAGTGGTCGGGCGCATTGTCAAAGAATCCTGGTTTGTCCAAGTCCGGTCGCACGGCGAAACCGTCAATCTGCCAAGGGCCGATGCTTGCCTTTACCTTGAATCCGTCAAAGCTCAAACGGACATTTGGACCCTCCCGCACATCGATCAGGCGACCAGAGCCATACTCCATCTCGTGTCTGCCCGCTCTGACCTTGATCCAGTTCCGATCATCTCCCGTTCCGATTTCGAGGAATGCGGTCTGGAAATCCAGTTTCTTTTCATCGATCGGCCTCGGGCCGCCGATGCGGTAAGAATTCAACCCGCTTTTCAGCTCGACGAACGATCGAACGTGCTTGCCGTAGTGAATGTCAAAATAAAACATGTACCGTTGGTTGAAATAGCCGTTCATGAACGGCTGTTGGCCCCAGTTATCGTTTCCAATCTGTTCCCAAATCTCGCGAGCTTCACCGCCCATGGATAGGAACCAGTCACTCCGCTCTGATCGCAGACGAATGTACTTGATGGGATCCCAAAAATCCTGTCGTTCCGCTGAATCGGCAAGGAAACTCCAGTCGTCGTCCTCGCGAAGCAAGTGATAGGTAGGTGCCGGATGTGAGGATTCGTTAGGCGGAAGCGATTGGCCCTGCGAGAGCAGCGAACCCACAGAAGACAGCACAATTAATATGACGACGGTTCGCATCTGTGTCTTCCTTGTCGTATCGTGCGCGGCACTGCTTGTTCCATCGCATCATCCGTTGTGTGTCCTATTTCTTCGTGACTGAGTGGATCTCCGCGATGTATCCTCCCGGGAACCTGACAACAACCGCATCTCTTTCCCCGGTCTTGTACGGCGGGGCAAGGACATCTGCACCAGCGGCCTTGGCCTTGGCCACCGTCTCCGCGAAATTCGACACCTCATATCCCGTCATCTCCCGGCCGTAGGGATATGGAAGGTGACCGTCAGTAACGAGCGCAGTCAACTTCCCGAATTTTGATTCAATCCTCACTCGCCGGTAGGTCTCCGCGGGTCTTCCGATTTCGACACCTGGGGCTCGAGCTTCATCCGAGACAAGGCTTCCGTGGGAGAAGGCGAGAAAACCGCGCACGAAGGCATCCACTCTGTCCGGAGACACATAGACCCGATTTTCGGGGACCGTCCGGAGCGGCGGATAGGATGGTGCGGTAGTGTGCCAATACAATTGTGTGTTCACACCACCGGGCCATTGAATAACCGCGTCTCGCCCGATCGGATCGTTGAAGGGAGCGACGAAGACGTCAGCCCCAGTGCGGGTGGCGGCGCGAACCGCCTCGTCCATGTCCGTGACCAGATAGCCTGTACGTTCCAAACCAAACGGATACGGGATCGGCGTCTTGAAGCCGAAAACGGATACCGAACCCACCGGCGTGAGGACCAGTTGCGACATCGTGCTGCTCTGGGTCGGAGTTACGGTGAAGACTCCCTGCTTGGTCGTTGTGCCGCCAAATGTCGCAATCAAACTCGCCACGAAGCGATCGAAATCTTCCGGAGCCACATAGACATGCGTCGTGTCGTACTGCGGCCCTACAGCCACGCTTACGGATTCGGCTGTCTGCCCACTTTGGGCGAAAGCGCTGACGTGGAAAGATCCAACCGCGAGACCGAGCGTCAGAATTAGCGCAGCGCACGTTCCAACGATAATTTTGTTGAAGCGCATTCGTCTTCTCCTCACTTGGCCATCACTTAATTTGCTCGACAGCCTCGGGCGATTCAACTGCTAAAGCGTTGCGAGAGGAAGCCGTGGAATTGTAGGACTCGCCGACCAGGCAGACGGCCGCAGCACGCGGAACGTCGAGCTTCTTGGTTTGCATCCATATTCCCAGTGGTTCACCAAGCACCATTCCTAACAGGCCCAGTAACGCTACAATGGGCGGTGCCGGACTCTTGACTCGGATGAGCCCATACAGAACCCCCACTCCGAGACCAACTACAAACGACAGGAACAAAACCTTCATGGGCATCCCTCCTCCATCGTGCGAATCAGAACGCAAAGCAGTCGCAACCCAATCCCCAAAGGCCGAGGTCGTCCAGCACTTGCAAATGGGATTTTGCCGGGCGAGTTCCGGAGCTTTCGATATGCGAACAGGTAGCCGAGTGGGAGGCGCCAACAGCCTCGCGCTGCCCCCCTGCATAGCCACCATACTCTTTGACAGGAGACCAGCTCGGACTCACCGGTAGTGCCGGCGGCGAGAGTTTTGAGAATTCTTCGGTGGCATAAACGATCTTCCCACCTAGAATGGTGAGCACGGATTCGAGCTGCTTGATCTCCTCATCCGGAATCGAGAAATAATCCGCGGAAAGAACGGCCAAGTCTGCCAGCTGCCCAGGAGCAAGTGCTCCCTTCTTACCATCTTCCGTCGAAAACCAACTGCTGCCCATCGTGTAGAGCTTGAGTGCCGCCGCCCGTTCGAGCCGATTCTCTTCCGGATACAGCCCAAGTCCGCCGATGGTCTTGCCAGTGATAAGCCAATACAGGGAAAGGTAAGGGTTGTAGCTTGAGACGCGCGTTGCGTCTGTGCCAGCCCCAACCGGAACGCCGATCTCGAGCATTCTGCGAATGGGCGGTGTACGTTTGGCCAGCTGCGCCCCGTAGCGCTCGACAAAATACTCACCCTGGAAGGCCATGCGGTTCTGCACCGCGATTCCGCCGCCCAGCGCCTTCACCCGCTCGATATTGCGATCGCTGATGGTCTCGCAGTGATCGAAGAACCAGTGCAGACCGTCAAACGGAATCTCCCGATTCACGTCTTCGTAAACGTTCAATGCTCGCTCGATCGTCTCGTTGTACGTCGCATGCAGGCGAAACGGCCAGCGATTCTCTACCAGATGTCGGATGACGGCTTTCAGTTCGCTTTCCATCACGGGAAGCATGTCCGGCCGCGGAACAAGAAAGTCTTCGAAATCCGCCGCGGAAAACACCAGCATTTCCCCGGCGCCGTTGACGCGATAGAAATCATCGCCCGCCCCGGGCTTTGTCATTTTGGTCCAGCTATCAAAGTCGCTCAGTTCCTGTTTCGGTTTCTGGGTAAAGAGGTTGTAGGCAAGACGAAGAGACAGTTCTCCATTTTGGTGCAGTTCGTTCACAACGGCGTAGTCGTCGGGATAGTTTTGAAAGCCGCCGCCCGCATCAATGACACTGGTGAGTCCAAAACGGTTCAGTTCTCGGAAGAACTGCCTGGAAGAATTAAGTTGATCCTGGCGCGAAAGTTTCGGTCCCTTGGCCAGGGTGGAGTAGAGAATATTTGCGTTCGGCTTCGCGAGAAGAAGGCCTGTGGGGTTCCCGTGACGATCGCGTTGAACTTCACCGGCGGGAAAATCCGGGGCATTCTTGTCATAGCCTAGAGCGCGAAGTGCCGCTCCATTCAACAGCGCTCTGTCGTATAAATGCATCACGAAGACCGGTGTGTCCGGCGCTGCTGCATTGATCTCATCGAGCGTTGGCATCCGGTCCTCGGCGAACTGGAACTCTGTCCACCCTCCGATCACTCGGACCCACTGCGGAGCGGGCGTCCGTGCCGCCTGCTCTTTCAGCATGCGGAGAGCGTCGGCGAGCGAAGGTACACCGTCCCAGCGCAACTCAAGGTTGTAGTTGAGCCCGCCGCGGATCGGATGCATATGCGAATCATTTAGTCCCGGAATGACGGTTCGCCGCCGGCCGTCGATAACGCGAGTCGCCGGCCCGCGTAAACGCAGAATCTCTTCATTTCCACCGGTGGCAATTACTCTTCCATCAGAAATAGCGATCGCCTCGACAAACGAGGGCACTCCATTCGTGGCAATCTTCGCGTTATGCAAGATGATGTCAGCAGACACACGAGTCTCCTTCTCCGTTTTCTATCGCAGTGAGAGAGGGCGGAAGCAAGCTCCCGCCCTCCTCTCTATTTGTGAGCTAACGCAGGTGTGGGAACCGCGTACTCCGGGAATTTCGTGGCTGGCGCGCCGTGCACCATCGTGTACGCGTACTCGACGCCGATCCCGTAGGCTCCGTAGTGGTTCTTCACGATGTCCATCACCGCATCGTAGGTGCCCTTGTGGGCCCAGTCGCGCTGCCATTCGAGCATGACGGACATGGACGTGACCGGCTTTGCGCCAGCTTGAATGACACGCTTCATCGCGTTGTCGTGAGCAAGCTGACTCACGTCACCGCAGCAATCTTCCACCACGTAGATCTCGTAGCCGTCATGAATCGCCTGTACCGTCGGAAACGCAACACAGACTTCTGTCCAAAGGCCGGCAATGAGAATCTTTTTGCG
>DATMPS010000017.1:0-2810 GCA_035567435.1 Terriglobales bacterium
CAGTTGGTTGGCCGCGGAATCCGCCATGCCCAAGCCTTTGGCCTTCTCCACTGCTTGTGTTCTCAATTCGCGCATTTGCCCGACCTTGCCCAGTGCCCCCGCTTGGGCCGCCTGCTGCCCCAGCACCCTGAGCTCGCCTTCCGGACTGGTCTTCGCCTGTTCCTGCATGCGCGCAGCAGTCGCACTGTCGCCCTTGAACAGGGCCGAAGCTGCCAGAGCCAGGTACAGGGATGAGCTTTTTATGTTTCGCTGCAGCGCCTGCGTGAGGAGTGCATCGGCGTTGTCCATCTTGCCAAGCGCCCGGTAGTAGCCCGCTCCACCGACATAGCAGTTCAACGTGTCGGGCTCAATCCGGATCGACTCCAGGCAGTTCTCGACCGCTTTTTCATACTGCCCAAGGAACCCATAGTCCACGGCCACATTGATCCGCGAAACGGAGTCGCGCGGATAGGTCTGCTTCATCAATTCCCAGCCCTGAATCGATTTCTCGACGTCCCCGGTTTGCAGGTAGTAGTAGGCATTGATGTAGAGCCGCTCATACTCGCTGGTGCGGTCGCGCAATTCGAACGCCTTCGCTACCTGCTGCGCCTGCAGCGTGAATTGCGACGTATTCCCGGCTACCACTCCCAGCCGCAAATATGCGAGCGCAAAGTTTGGGTCCAGCTCGATCGCGCGCTGGTAAAACGGTACCGACTGAACGTCTTCCAGCTTGTTGTGCAGCTGATCGCCAAGCGTGAAGGCTTTCAGCGCTTCGACCGAAGACGTCGTGGCCTGGTCCAGTGGCTTGTCGAACTGCTGCACCGACGCCAGTGACTCACCCAGCTTTTCGCGCAGCTTTGTCGCTGCCGTTCCAAGCGATCCCAGAACCGCATCTTTCCCCGACGCCTGCACCTGCGCCTGCTCCAGCGAGTCGCCGGTCGAGCCGTTCAGCGCCTCGAGCGTGATCAGATACTGGCTGCCCACCAGCGCAATCGATCCCGTCAGCATCGCCTTGATGCCATCGCGCTGGCAGATCTCACGCCCAATGCTTTTCGTAATCGCGTCGTCCGGCGAGCGTCCCATGAACTTCAAGGTCTTCTGCACCTGCTGATCGGACACTACGTTGAGAAACGGAGATTGTTGTAAATCGATCGTAAGGGCCTTCTTCAAAGTTCCATCGAAGACCGGGTCGCCGGTGGTGTTGACGAAATCCGTGACCAGGATGGAATCCTTCTCACCAATCGCGTGGGTACGCTGGTGGTAGAAGAAGAAGGAAGTCACGCCCACGATGCAGGCCAGCGCTCCGAGCCCCGCATACAACGGCCACTTCGGGCGCGGAACTGGGACCGCAACGGGTGCGGAACTGGCTGCAGCCGGCTGCGCGCCACTGGAAATCGCACGACCCGTTCCGCTGCTTGCCGCGGAAACTGCAGGCGCACTGCTTAGCGCGGATCCGCTGGCGGATGGCGCTGCCGGAGCCGGCTCGCCCACTTCTAATGCCGGGGTCCGGCCCGATTGCAGTTCGCGCACCACCCGCTTCAGGTCGGCACGCATGTCGGCTGCATTCTGGTAGCGTAACTCGCGGTCCTTATCGAGAGCTTTGTTGATGATCTCTTCCAGCTTCGGCGGGATGTCAGGATTGAACCGGGTCGGGGGAGTCGGAGCGCGCTCGATGATCGCATGAAAAATGACCGCCGAGGTGTCGCCACGGAAGGCCCCCACGCCGGTCGTCATTTCGTAAAGGACGGCGCCGAAGGAGAACAGGTCAGTGCGGCGGTCCAGCTCTTTTCCCTTGGCCTGCTCGGGAGACATATACGCGACCGTCCCAACCGTGGAGCCCGGGCTGGTCAGGAACGCCTCGTCCACCAGCGTTGCCGCGGCGGTCGCCCCGGTCTGGTCGATGTGGCTGTCTCGCGGCGACACCTTGGCTAGGCCGAAGTCGAGAATCTTCGCGTGGCCGCGGTCGGTCACGAAAATGTTTGCGGGTTTGATATCTCGGTGGATGATTCCCTTGGCGTGTGCGGCGTCGAGGGCGTCGGCGATCTCGATGGCGAGCAGAAGCAGGACGTCGAGTTCCATGGGCCGCACCCCGATCTGGTGCTTTAGTGTGGCCCCCTCGAGATATTCCATCGCGATGAACGCTTTGCCGTTTTCCTCGCCGATGTCGTGAATGGTGCAGATGTTGGGATGGTTGAGCGCGGAAGCGGCTTGCGCTTCACGCTCGAAGCGGCTCAGCGCCTGCGGATCGCGGGCGACTTCGTCGGGCAGGAATTTCAGCGCCACGAAGCGGTGCAGGCGCGTGTCCTCGGCCTTGTAAACCACACCCATGCCGCCGCCGCCGAGTTTTTCGAGAATGCGGTAATGAGAAATGGTCTGCCCGATCAAGTCCCCCGAATCTTACGTTGGGAAGAGAGGCAAGTCAATGAAGACAGGCAGGTTGAACCGCTCGATTTGGGGCCAACTGTGTTTCCCCTGCGATTTTCTTTTGCGCTCGTCGACACGCCGGCGCATCCAGTTTTCCCGTCAACTTCCCCAGGACTTCCGCGAGTACCTCTTTCGCATCTCGCTGCACCGGACCTCGCGCTTTCGTCCGCTTCATGTGATTGCACGTTGAGTGCGTTGATCACCGCTAGCTTAACGCCATCCGTGATCGGGGATCGACCTTCCCATCTGTTTGGCAAGTGAGCCCACCCTGGCTCGCCAAGAGAATCGAGCCAGGATGGGTTATCCAGACATCCTCACCATTCAGGCCTTCACGCGGCTGTTGCGTCTGTGACCCGAGAGGCGGTTACGAATTCGAGGAGATCGGCATTGATCCGGTCTGCATGCGT
>DATMPS010000018.1:0-2953 GCA_035567435.1 Terriglobales bacterium
AATCTCGCCCGAGGTCGAAGTGTACGTAACGCCGGTGAACATTGATCCCGGACGTCCCGATCTGCCCATCTCTCATCCCGTGACCTATTCCATTTATCTGGCAAAGCTCTTCGGCCCCTATGCCACGTTGGGCCTGGCGGAGGATACCTGGGCGCTCAACGAAGAGGTGCTCGACGATCAGGCATTTCTGGCGCAGTGCTACAGCAATCATGAAGACCGTGAGCGCATGTTCTTCGACGCGCTGGAAAAAACTCCGCAGGGCCTGTGCGCTTGCGTCTTCGACACCACCGACCGGGTGCAGCACATGTTTTGGCGCTATCTGGACAAAGATCATCCAGCAGTTCGAGATGTGCCTCAAGGCCAGAAGCCGCGCGTGATTCAGGAACTCTACGATCGCATGGACAGCCTGATCGGGCGGGTCTTGCAGCAGATCGACGATCAAACTTTGTTACTGGTCATATCCGACCACGGCTTCAAATCATTCAACCGCTGCATGAACCTGAATGCGTGGCTGCATCAGAACGGCTACCTGGTGTTGAAAGAGGGGAAGAGCGAAAGTGGAGACTGGTTCGAAGACGTCGACTGGTCGCGCACTCGCGCCTACACCATGGGCCTGAACGGGCTTTATATGAATCTAAAAGGCCGCGAGCGAGAAGGTATCGTCGAAGCCGGCGCTGAATCCGAAGCTCTAAAAGAAGAACTGCGCAGCAAGCTCGACGGGCTGGTGGATCCGGCCTCGGGAAAAGTCGGCATTACTGGAATGTTCGACTGCGATGCGGTTTACGCCGGTCCGTATGTCGACAACGCTCCCGACCTGATTGTCGGCTACGGTGAAGGTTTCCGCGCCTCCTGGGATTCGGTCATGGGCAAAGTAACCACGGCAATTTTCGAGGACAATCTCAAAGCCTGGAGCGGCGATCATTGCGTCGACCCGCGGCTCGTCCCGGGAGTGCTGTTTTCAAATCGCAAGATTGCGATTGAGAAGCCCGCGATTGTGGATGTAGCACCTACGGTGATGAAGCTCTTTGGTTTGGAGCTGCCTTCTTACCTTGATGGGAAGCCTTGGGCGGTGGCGGCCGCCGGAAAATAGCACCACAAAATAAAGGGACTCGATTTCTCGCCTTGTCCCGGTTCAGATGGAAATGGAGAAGGCGTTCTCCCAGTGAGGTAAAGGAGAGAACGCATGAAGAAGCAACAAGCACTACACGCCGGAAGAAAAGGTCGCCATCCTGAGGAGGCATCTGCTGGAGAATGAGCCGATCCCGAAGCTCTGCGATGAACTCCGCTTGAAGCCCACCGTTTTCTACCGCTGGCAGAAGGAGTTCTTCGAGAACGGCGCGGCCGCCTTCGAGCAGAAAGCGCGACCGAACCATTCGGCCGACCAGGAGCGGATCGCCTACCTGGAGAAGAAGATCCATACCAAGGACGAGGTTCTGGCCGAGCATGTGGCCCTAAAAAAACGCTTGGGGAACTCTGACCGGGGTCTGGGTTCCGCACAATACGCGGGACCAGATCGTGGATTTCGTCTGGCGCTGGTCGGAGAAGACCGAGATCGGCGCCGGGCGTTTCATTGTGTGGCTCGACATCACCGCCAGCAAGTTTTACGACTGGCGGGAACGCTACGGCAAGGTGAACGAGCACAACGGCTGGGTTCCCCGCGATTTCTGGCTGGAGGATTGGGAGAAACAGGCCATCATCGGGTTCCACCTGAAGAACCCTCTGGAAGGCTACCGGCAGCTGACGTTCATGATGCTGGATGCCGAACCGTGGCGGTCAGCCCGTCCAGCGTGTGGCGAGTGCTCAGCCAGGTCGGGCTCTTGTCAAAGTAGAACGGGAAGCCGTCGAAGAAGGGCACGGGCTTCACGCAGCCGCTGGCAGCACATCAGCACTGGCACATCGATGTTTCCTACGTCAACATCGGCGGTACCTTCTACTACCTGTGCAGCATCCTGGACGGTTTCAGCCGGTACGTCGTGAACTGGGACATCCGGGAGTCGATGACCGAGGCAGCCATCGAGATCATCTTGCAGGGGCGCGCGGCCCCGGATCATCTCGGACAATGGTCCGCAGTTCATCGCCAGGGACTTCAAAGAGTTCCTATGGATCTCCGGAATGACACACGTCCGAACCTCGCCGTTTTACCCGCAATCGAACGGGAAGATCGAGCGCTGGCACCAATCGCTCAAAGGGGAGTGCATCCGGCCAGGAACGCCGTTGTCGCTCGATGATGCACGGCGTCTGGTAAGCGGATACGTGGACCACTACAACAACGTCCGCCTGAACAGCGCCACGGGCTATATCACGCCGAAGGACATGTTGGCGGGGCGGCAGCAGGAGATCCACGCGGAGCGCGACCGGAAGTTGGATGCGGCCCGGAAAGAACGGCAGGTTCGTCGCCAGCAAGCCGCTTTACCTACAGATCGCACCCTGTTGGGCGTGGTTCTGCTGCTGATGGGTCCGTGCAATCCCACATCGCCGTGGGTGCGGCGGATCAACCTCCGGTTTGCCAACGATTCGCCAGTCTGAGACGATCTATCTCTAGGCGATGGCAGGTTAGCCTGACCCGCCTGTCGGCAATAAAACAGTACGGCAAGTTCTGGGATGACCGGTTGTATCCAGGTCAGTCTAAACAAGAATTAGTCCGCAGAGGGGACCCGATGAAGCGCACGTGGACGATCGTGGGGGTAGGCGACGTGCCGGGCAGCTTCAAATGGTACCAGGCGCTGTTCGGTCAGCCGGCTACCCTTCCTGCCCATGATTACTTTGGGCAAATCCTTGATTCAGATGGAACTGTTTTGCTCTGCCTCCACGAGTGGAGCGCCCACGAGCATCCCTCATTGATGAGCCCCGATCACGGGACACCCGGCAACGGGCTCCTGTTGTTCTTCCGTGTCGATGATTTCGACCTGGCGCTTCAAAGGGCACGCTCTCTCGTCACTCGGCTCGAAGAGGA
>DATMPS010000019.1:0-3221 GCA_035567435.1 Terriglobales bacterium
TACAAAACGCAAATGTGCGGATGATTCAGGCTGGAAATCGTTTTGGCTTCCCGCTCGAACCGCTGCTTCCGGACAGGGTCACAGGAGAATTGTGCAGGCAGAATTTTGATGGCGACGGTTCGTTCCAGCCGCGTGTCACGGGCGCGGTAGACTTCCCCCATGCCGCCCGCGCCGAGCGGTGCAAGGATTTCGTAGGGCCCGAGTCGGGTACCGGGAGCCAACCCCATAATGACCGCGATTATACCTTCGGTGGACTTCGTCTGTTACTTCAGCCTCAGCCGGACGTATGACGGGCAAGCGGAAGTAATCCCAAAGTAAGGGCTGCCGACCATTCACCCGGAACCGCTCCGAACGACTTGCTGATCGTCATGGCAGACATCGGAACCAGCATGGATGCTCCAGCTGTCTTCTCTCCCGTCGACTAGACTGCTACACACAAGCTAGAATGCGCGTACGAAACAGGGCAACATGCGAGATCACCATGTCAGCAAATAGCTCGCGGCGGAACTTCCTGAAAGGTTCTGCCCTAGTGGGTGCGGCCTGCATGCTTCGTTCACCGGCGCCTGCGTCTTCAGCTGGATCTTCTGTGATCGTCGTCGGTGCGGGTGCGTTCGGTGGGTGGTCAGCTCTCCAGCTCGCGCAGAGAGGCATGCGCGTTACGCTCGTTGATGCTTGGGGGCCGGGTAATTCTCGCGCGAGCTCAGGCGGTGAGACTCGGACAATCCGTGCGACCTACGGTCCTACACACACTCTTTACGTCCAGATGGTAGCCCGGGCCCTGCAGTTGTGGCAGGCGTACCAGCAACGATGGAATCTGAAACTTTTCTTTCGGAGTGGCGCACTCCGCATGGCAGGGGCCGATGATTCCTACGAAACTGCTGCGCTGCCGGTACTGAAGGAGGCCGGCATTCGTTTTGAGAAACTCTCGGCGGCAGAATGCTCTCGGCGTTGGCCGCAGGTCAACTTTGACGGTGTGTCCTGGAGTGTTTTCGAGCCCGATTCTGGCTTCCTCGCCGCGCGCCGCGGATGCGAGGCCGTTCTGGCTGCATTCCTCAAAGAAGGAGGCCAATACCGCCAAGCTCAGGCGATGCCCGGACGAATCAAGGGGCTGCGGATGGACGGGATCAGCATTGATACCGGCGAACTCCTAAAGGCCGATTTCTATGTTTTCGCCCCAGGTCCGTGGCTCGGCAGTGTCTTTCCCTTCTTAAGGTTGAGCATCACACCTACGCGTCAGGAGGTTTTCTTCTTCGGTACTCCTGCTGGCGACGCTCGGTACTCTGAAGAACAACTTCCTACATGGATCGACGGGGGCAAGCATCCGTTTTTTGGTGTACCTGGAAACCATTGGCGCGGTTTCAAAATCGCTGATGACACGCGCGGGCCAGTAATCGATCCCAGCACATTGGAACGCGAGATTTCGCAGGAGAAGCTGTTGGCTGCCCGAGCATATATGAAATTGCGCTTCCCAACGCTGTCCGATGCACCGCTGCTGGAAAGCAGAGTTTGCCAATATGAAAACTCCACAGACCACAATTTCATTTTGGATCGCCACCCGGAAGTGGACAACGTTTGGATTGTCGGCGGAGGCTCGGGCCACGGCTTTAAACACGGACCCGTAATGGGTGAAATGCTTGCTGATGCCGTGTTGGGCTCAAAAGCGCCACCGACCGAGATGGGCCTCGGGCGCCTGCTAAGGGTTACTCCAAGCTGAGTGGAAGTGACCAAGCTTACGTCTTCTTTTCGGTCCTTAAGAACTTGATTCCTGGCGCTGCTCCCGAATCACGAGGAACTCTTACCTGACCTTGCAGGGGAAGGGTTGCCGACAACTCGCCCGGTCGATGAGATGGGATGAGAAGGTCGATCCCCGATCACGGATGGCGTTAAGCTACCGGTGATCAAAGCACTCGTAGTGCAATCCCGAAGGATAAGGAGATCGACCCTTGAAGAAGAATAGCAAGTCTGCCATGCAGAAGGAACAGAGAGCGAAGCGGGCGAAAGCTCAGCGCCCAGTGCAGCGAGAAGCCAAGGAAGTACTGGCCGAGCTGATGGAGAAACTGAGAGGGAAGCTGGAGCTGAAGGCAACTTCGGGGAGCCAAGGAGAAGCGGGTCCGCGAGGCGAGCTGAGCCCCAATGTGGATCGGTTGACGGTGGGAGTGGATTTGGGCGACCAATGGAGTCACTTCTGCATTTTGGGTTTTGAAGGGGAGACGCTAAGCGAAGGACAGCTACGGACGAGCGAGGCGGAAGTCGCCGAGTTCTTCCAGGCCTTACCGTCGGCGCGGGTGGTGATGGAAGTGGGGACGCACTCTCCCTGGATGCAGGAAACCATCGCGGGTGAGGGACACGAGGTGGTGGTGGCCAACCCGCGTCTGATGGAGGGGTCGAAACGGCGTAAGCGCAAGAATGATCGGATCGATGCGAAGAAGTTGGCCCGGCTGGGGCGCGTGGATCCACAGTCGTTGCACCCGATCCGGCACCGCAGTCGAGAGGTGCGGCAGGACTTGGTGGTGCTGCGAGCGCGGGAGGCGTTGGTGGCAGCACGGACCGAGCTGATTAACGCCACAAGAGGTCTGGTGAAAAGTATGGGTACATGAGTGCAACCGCTACACTCTCCCGGCCCTCGCCAGAGCTGGTCGAGTCAGTTTCAATACGAAACGTCGCCGAATTACACTAGGCTCAGCCAGCGTAGGTGTCCGCAGCAGTCTGGAGTCGGTCGCGCACACGGTGCATGACCTGCCAATCGAGTTGCTCCTGAGTTCTGGCCGTGGTCTCGGTCTGTCCTTTCCCGAGACGGTCCACCTCTGCGGGTGGTTCGGCCGAGTGGGTCTGGATTCTGGCATTCAACCGCGTCCGGGTTGCTGGACAGTCCCCCACTCTTTACGATAACGATTTCGACCATTCTTTGGGCACCCAGCTGTTAGTTCTGCCAGTTTATTTCTCTAGCTAAACCCCTAACATCAAAGGACGGAGCAGGGTCCGAAATACGCCCAGCGACGTTTCGCCAATGCTGCCATAGCAGTGAATGTTCCAGCGGTGAATAGCGAACTCGCCTACAGCGGCATGAAGGATGCCAGTCGCAAAGCGAAAGCCAACGGAGGGGTAACGGTGTCAGAAACAGTTCCGCGGCCCAGAACGAGCTTTCAATTGAGAGTTGTGATGTTAAGCGATCCGCGCTTTTTATCCGTCGTCCGCGCAGCTGTGGGCCAGATTGGCTTGGT
>DATMPS010000020.1:0-64533 GCA_035567435.1 Terriglobales bacterium
AAACGGAGTCGCCGTCCCAGCCGCCCGCGTCACGCTGCAGCCTCCGTCGCCGGCCCAGGCTCTCAGGTGCGAGACTGAAATTTCCGGCCGGTGCGAGCTCCCACACATTCCCGACGGACCCTGCCAGCTCCGCATCGAGAAGGAGGGTTACTATACTGCAAACTCTTCAGTCGAGCCCTCCGGTGCCTCCGAACTAGAAATTACGCTCAACCATGTGAAGGAAATCAAGGAAACGGTCGACGTCCGCGAATCACCACCCATGATCGAGAGCTCGCAAACTGAGTCCCAGGAGCGGCTCACCGGCATCGACATCATCAACCTCCCGTACCCGTCTACCCACGACTACCGCAACGTCCTCAACTACATTCCCACGGTGCTCCTCGATCCCTACGCACAGGTGCACGTCGCAGGCTCGCAAACCTACCAGACCGTTACCATGCTCGATGGGCTCAACGTCACCCAGCCCTCCAACGGTCAACTTCTGCTGCACGTCTCCACCGACGGCTTCCGCTCCATTCGCGTCGAACCCAGTCGCTATTCCGCGGAATTTGGCAAAGGGTCTGGTGGCGTAATTCTCCTCGAAACCGGTATCGGCGACGATCACTACCGCTTCATCGCTACCGACTTTATTCCCTCCTGGCAGAACAAGAAGGGATGGACATTCGACCAAGTCAACCCGCGCCTCACGTTGTCGGGCCCTGTAGTGAAAGGGAAGATCTGGTTCTTCGATGCCCTCGATGGCGCGTACCAGAATGAAATCGTCACAGAGCTTCCCGTCGATCAAAATGAAGACGTCGTTACTCGCCTCGGCAATCTCGCCAAGGTTCAGGCCAACCTCGCCTCCCGTAACATCCTGACTACTAGCTTCAACCTAAATGAGTTTCACGATCAGCACGCTGGGCTGTCTCCGCAAAACCCGCAGGCTTCCACGCCCGCTGTCGGTCAACCCGCCTACCAGGGCGGGGTCAAAGACCAGCACTACTTCCCTGGAGGAGCGCTGCTTGATGCCGCCTTCGGGTTCAATCGCTACGACCTCAACCAGATCTCACGCGGTCTCGAGCCCTACTTTGTCTCGCCTGAAACTGCCGGGGGCAACTACTACCTGACCGCGCATACTCGGGCCGATCGCTGGCAGGTCGTCTCCAACCTCTACCTCCAACCACGCGAATGGCACGGTCGCCACGACTTTAAAGTCGGCATCGATCTCGACCGCCTTCGCTACGACGCCAACTACTTCCGAACTCCTATCTCTTACCTGCGTGAGGGCCAGACTCCGGGCGACTGCATTGGCGTCCTGCCGTCACCTTGCTCGCGCTACTCGGTCTTTCCAGGTGCCCCCGCACTTACCCAGCACAACGCCGAACTCAGTGGATACGCTCAGGATCGCTGGCTCCTCACCCATCGTCTCTTGCTCGAAGCCGGACTTCGCTACGACTGGGATCAGCTCGACCGTCGGTCGCGTTTGTCACCTCGCTGCGCCGCTACCTGGGTGCTTGACAGCAACGGCGATACAAAACTCTCCGCTGGATTCGGAGTCTTTTACGACGCGACCGCGATCTTTCTCATCGCCCGTCCCCGCGCGGGCACGCGCGTCGATCAGTTCTTCGACCAGAACGGTTCACCGATCGGCGGCCCGGTTGAGTCTTCCTTTGCCGCCGATCTGCATTCCTTGCAGGCGTCACGCGTCTTGAACCAGAGCCTCGCTCTCGAGCGCAGACTCCCCGCCGACATTTATCTGAAAATGGAATACATCCGGAAGCGCGGCATTCACGGCTTCGTCTACGATCTCACCGACCCCTCCAGCCTGAACGGAAACTTCGCCCTCTTCGACACCCGACAAGATCACTACGACGGGTTTCTGATCAGTGGCCGCCGCGCCTTTAGGAACGGCCACATGGTCGCCGCCTCCTACATGCGCTCATACACTCGCAGTAACCAGGTTCTCGACTTCAACATCGACAACCCGCAATTCAGTGCCCAGCAACCTGGTCCTTACTCGTGGGACACCCCGAACCGTTTCCTCTCCTATGGCCTGCTCCCGCTCGTGAGGGGGTTCGATCTTGCCTACTCCACCGAGGTCCGCACTGGTGTCCCCTTCAACGTAGTAAACGATCAACAGCAACTCCTCGAACCTCCCGGTTCACGCCGCTTCCCCACGTGGTTTACGTTGAACACACACGTCGAAAAACGATTTCACGCTCTCGGTTACTACTGGGCACTGCGTGGAGGTTTCAACAATGTCACCGGCCGCAAGAACTGGATCAACGTCAACAATGACCGTAACTCCGCCGACTTCCTCACCTACAGCGTATACAACGGCCGAGCTTTCACCGGTCGCATCCGCTTCCTGGGTCGCAAATGAGATTCGGCACGATGGGGGGACAGTAAATTCATCTCGTTGCCTGGATCATCCATCCACAGCGGCCACACCGCGGGCAGCGACTCGCAGTCGCCTTCGGTTAGCTGAGAATACCCTTGCCCTCGACCACGCGGACATACCGGTTGATGAGCAGGGTTGTGATTCTATCGACCTGCTTGCTGGGCGCGGGCCAGTGGATCTCGACTTCGTCGATTTTTGGGGTGCTCCCGATACCCAGTACTTCACGGGGATCGTGCGAAGACAGGTAGCTCCCGCCATTATTCTTCAGTCGCTGCCGCTTCTTTCCGCCCGCCGTCCAGACGATCCTCGCACCTACCCCGTCGCGATTACTCCGGACGCCCTCCAGTTTTAGCCCCAGCCAGTTCCCCCCCTTTGCAGCTTCGTTCTTCAACAGAACAGGGGGCCGGCCATTGTTGCCAATCAGCACATCCACAGCGCCGTCGTTATCGAAGTCCCCCACGGCCAACCCACGGGCAGGGAAGAACTTCTGGAACGCCGGACCCGCCAGCCCACTCACGTTGTGCAGTTTGCGATCGTTGCCCTGATGAAACAAGAGCAGTGGCTCTTGGTACTTCACCTGCATCGAGTATCCATCGATCATGTCGTCGGGATGCCCGTTTGCCAGGATCAGGTCGACCGAACCATCGTTGTCATAGTCGAAGTACTTGAGCCCCCACCCGCTCAGCAATCGCGTAGCTTGTGCGACGTCATTGGCCTGGGCCACATCCCGGAATGTTTCGTCCTGGTTGTTCTGGTAGACGGAGAACATTTCATGATCTACGTTGGCGACAAATAAATCCTGCCAGCCACTGCCGTTCAAGTCCGTCGCATCCACCCCCATACCGGAGCGGGCCTGGCCGCTCTCGCTGAAGCCGACGCCGGCCTGCAGGGCGATCTCCTCCCACTTCCATTTCCCATTCGCTCCCGGACCGCGGTTTACAAACAAGAAGTTCTGTACTGTGTCGTTGGCGACAAACAGGTCCATCCGGCCGTCGTTGTTGATGTCGGTGGCGACCACGCCGAGCCCTTTGCCCAGGGCTTTCGCGATGTCGGTTCCTTTGCTTACTTCGGCGAAGGTCCCGTCACCGTTGTTGTGATAGAGAAAACCCGCGGTGGGACGGAATACGCGCGGGATGCAATAGTACTTCTTACCGACCTTGTTGTCGCCGCATTCGAATTTGTGCTCGCCGGAATAGTCAACGAAGCTGCAGACGAACAAGTCCAATCGGCCATCGTTATCGTAGTCGAACCAAACCGCGCTCGTGGTCCAGCCCGGCGTAGCGACGCCGGCCTTCTCGGTCACGTCCGTGAATGTTCCGTCATGGTTGTTCCGATACAGGGTGCACTTGCCGTAGGCGGTGACAAATATGTCGGGCCAGCCATCGTTGTCGTAGTCTCCGACGGCAACGCCCATTCCGAACGCTCGTCCGGATACCCCGGCTTTTTCCGTCACGTCGGTGAATGTGCCGTCGCGGTTGTTCTTGTACAGTGCGTTTCGGACTGGCTTGGCCGGTTTCCAGAAATCGCAGGGGCCGCTGTTGACCAGGAAAATGTCCATCCAGCCGTCGTTGTCGAAGTCCAGGAACGCGCAGCCCGGGCCCAGAGTTTCGGGCAGATAGTGCTCCGGCGACATGGCGTTGTCGTGCACCCAATTGATTCCGCTCTGCGAGGCCGGCACCTCGACGAACAATGGGGCGGGTGGGACATCCCCGGCTGGCTGTCCCCACCAACGCGTGGCGCCAAAAGCGACGGCGAGGCGAAGCCATTCTCTTCTCGAGATCTTCATGGATTGATTGCCCGGGGATGCACGCGGACGAAGCCTGTCACCGTGCCTTCGCCCCAGGCTGCTTGGCTTGGGCTTCGGCAGTCAGCTTGTCGACGATATTCTTTTCGCGCTTTCCGTCCACCGGCCGCTTAAGACGGAAGTAGGCAAGGGACAAGGATACGTGTGCCTCCGTGAAATTGGGAGACTCTTTCACGATGGATTCGAGTTCTCGGCGTGCGTCCTCCGCCTTTCCCTCCGACAGCGCAATGGCCGCCAGTTGGTAGCGCACGGCGAGGTCGCCGGGACGCGTCGCCAGGGCCCGCTCCAGGTACGGCTTGGCCTCGTCAAAGTTCTGTCCCTGGCGGAGCGTGGCCCCTATCTGCAGGTTCGCCATGTAGTTGTACGGATCGATAGCCAGCTCGGACTTGAACTCCTTCGTAGCTTCTTCGGGGCCGGAGGTGACCTGCAAAGCCTGCCCGTAGAGAACATGAACCCCAGGGAGATGGGGATTCAGAGCGACAGCCTTAGCAAGTTCGTCGCGCGCACCCGCGAAATCGGCGGCCTCCATCTTGCAGGTGCCCAGCATCAAGTGAGCTTCGGCCGATTCGCCGTTGCGCAAGATCTGATCCACTAGCACTTGCCCCTCCGCAACCTGGTGGTCCCGAATGAGCGCCGTGCCCAGCAGGTAGACAATCGCCATGTCGTCCGGATGCTGCTGCTGTTCGGGCCGCAAGACGCGAATCACGTCTTTGTTCTGCCCCATACGGAGGTAGCAGTCGGCCAGCAGGAGCGTGGCCTGGCTGTTGCTGGGGGACTCTTTGTGTACCTTGACCAATTCATCGGTCGCATCGCCGATGCGTCCCGTTTTGTAGTATGCCAAGGCCAAGTTAAGCCGGACTCCAGGAGCCGAAGGAGATTGTTTGAGGGCGATCCTGTATTCGGTAATCGCCTCCTGGAATTGTCCCAGGCCGGCCAGTGCGGCTCCAAGATTCGAGCGAATCGGAGTTGCTTCCGGGTGGTCCTTCAGGAACCCCCGGTATTCCTTGACCGCGCCCTCCAGATCGCCGGCTCGCTGCTTCGCAATCGCGTTGTTGACCAGTTCCTGCGGCGATTGGGCGATCGCGTCGAGGGTCAGGATAAGGAGGAGGATGGCTCTCCACATATCGATTACTGGGCCCCGCGCGGCAGGCGCGATTCTTTCACAGCTGAGGTCACCTTTCGGAGTTCCGCCTCGAATTCCGCGGGATGGAAATCCTGCTCGCCCAATCCTGTGCTGAAAAGGATTTTGCCTCGGTTGTCCACCAGGTACGCTTTGCTGGGCCAAGCCGTGTATGCCTTTTCCGCAGCGCCGCTCATGCTATCAAGCAGTGTCGGAAATTCGATGTGCAACTTGCGGACGCACATGGTGGCGTGATCCTGACGCTCGTCCATATTCGCCGCCGGTTGTAAACTGATTCCCTCTCTTTGGTTACGTGTGCTTTGCCAGTCCATGGTGGAGTGGGCTTCACGGATGTATATAAGGTAGAACGGAATTCGGTCTTTGTACTCGGGATAGAGCCGGTTGAGAGTGTCCGCCGCGCTGCGAAAATTCGGGCAGGTGTAGCTCCCGAAGATCAGCAGGATCGGGCCGTCGTGGCGCAACCGGGCCAGGGTGACGTGATCTTCTGAGCCCATCTTCGTCGCGCTGAAGTTGGGGGCAACCTGGCCAGCGCGTGGTCCGGACTCAGCCGCGGCTTGCCTGGGTTCGACACGATTAGCCAGCTTCTTTTCTCGCTCAGCCTCCGCACTCAACTGCAGTTTTTCGTACACCTCGGCCAGCCGTCGGTGAACCGCAGCGGATTTTGGCGCCTTCTTCTCGGTGTCTTCCAACTCGCGCTGAGCCTCCCTCAGTTTGCCTTCACCCATCTCGAGGTCCGCAAGTTCCAGACGGGCCTCGAGCGACTCCGGACGCACCAGCAGTGCGCGCCGGACCAGGGGATCGGCTGCACTCCATTTCGACCGGGCCATCAGGATTTCAGCGAGATAAAAGTTGGCCTCAAAGTGATTCGGATCGGCGGCCAGTTCCTTCTGAAACGCCTCGACGGCGGCGTCGGGATCGCCGCTATTCAGTAGCGCTTGCCCGTAGAGTCCCTGGAGTCCGGGCAGGCTCGGGTTCAACTCCGCGGCGCCAGCCAACTGTTTCACCGCTGACGGGAAGTCTCCCGCCGCGAACATTTGTGTGCCCAGCATTAGGCGCGCCTCGGCCGAGTCTCCCTTGCGAAGAATCTTGTCGACGCGCTCTTGTCCTCCTTGCACCTGTCCGTCGCGAATCAGCGCCGTGCCCAACAGGTAAGCGATGGCAGAATCGTCGGGGTTCTGGGGCTCGACGGGCTTGAGGAGCGAGATCACCTCTTTATTCTGACCCATGCGCAGCCAGCAATCGCCAAGAAGAAGAGTCGTCTGGAGGTTGTCGGGCTCCAAGTCGCGCGTCCGGGAAAACTCGCGGGCGGCTTCCTCGATGCGGCCCGATTTGTAGTAGGCCAGTCCGAGATTCCGGACGGTCCCCGCGTTATTCGGGTCGAGCGCCAAAGCCTTCTTGTATTCCGCAACTGCCTGGTCATAGCGCCCGAGATGCGCCAGCAGGACCCCCAGGTTCGCCTGTACCGCCGCTTCTTTGGGGTGGGCCGCGAGAAACTCGCGATATCCCTCAACCGCGCCTTCGAGATCCCCCGCCTGCTGCAGTTCCATTGCATGCCGCAAGGCGGTCTCAGGCGAAGATTCCTGCGCGAGCAGTGCGCCGGCGAGAAACAACGTGGCTGCGAACCGTCGAACCATGGCCTTCAAGTTGGAAGCAAGAAACACTAAAAATGGGATGGCCGAAGCCATCCCATTTTAAACCGCGAACCGCGGCGTTCTTCCTAGAAGAAGAACTTGACGGCGAACTCAAGGATGCGATTGCCTTCCTTGGTGGTTGTCTTCCCGAAGTTCGGGTTGTTCAGGGTGATTGCCTGCGTGGTTGGATCCTGCGTGAAATTCAGGTTTAGGTTACCTGTGCCGTTATAGGACCACAGGGGATGATTCAGGAAGTTGTAGGCCTGAATCCGGAACTGCAGCTTCTTCGTTTCTGTGAGGGAGAAGTTCTTAAAGACCCCCAGGTCAGAATTGAAGTAGCCGGGACCGTAAGCGACGGGAAGTAAAGCCGGACCGGTCTGACCGACAGCGCTAGGCGCCGCAAAGCAAGCCCCGTTAACGTATTGATGTGACCCTAAACCTGACAACGGATTGCAGGTCACGAGGGGCTGAAGTTGAACAGCATTTGTGCCCAGGATCGACTTGTTGTTGAGCGCAATCCCTTGGGGGTTGGTCACGGTCCTCGATCCCGGAATGATCGCGTTGTTGTTCTGATTGTTCTTGCAGAGTGTGTTGTCGTTTGCGGGGTTTACGCAACTGATCGACATGTTGAAGTTGACATTGTTGCTAAGGCCAGTCAGGTTGGCTCCACTCTGCAACTGCGTTATGCCAGAGATCTGCCAGCCGGCTGTCGCAGCCCCAAGGAAGCCGTGCGCGTGCAGCGGATTCCCAATGTCGATCGAGTACGCGATGTTGAAGAGCTGACGCCGATCTCCCGGCTGCACGCCGTAGTTCGCGGCGAGATTGAACGGATTCAGCGTTACCGACGGACCGTTGGCGGGATTGCCGGGTTGTACAATTCCCAGCGACTTCTGGTACGAGTAGTTCGCCTGGACTACGTAGCGGCCGACATGACGTCCCCACGTCATTTGCAGGCCGTTATAGTTGGTGTAGATGTTGTTCACGGCGGTGTTCAGGTCGCCGTACCCCTTCAGGGGCCGATAATTGTCAGCGTTCGCTCCCGACGGATCAGTAACGGTAGCGTCTTTCAATATCGCGCCTAGAGGAACCAGGTTTATATTGCTTCCCGCGCCGCCGACGCTAAGCTGATCTCTGCTCCTGTTTCCAACGTATGCGACTTCCAGCAAACTCTGCCAAGGTGTTTGCTGCGCAACGGTGAAGCTCCAACTATCCGTGTAAGGCTGCTTGTTGTCCTTGGAATCCACCGCATAGGGCGACGCGGGCGAAGCACTCGCGTTTATGCAAGAAAGATTGGAGGCGAGCAATCGTGTAGCACCGCCCGGTTGTGCGGGGCAGGCAGCACCGGCTGCAATCCAGTTGGTTGGGTCTAGGCTGACCCCAGCCGAGCCAGCCGAAAGGTCTAAGCCATTGGTAAATTGGCCGGAGTGGTAATAGAAGCGCCCCCAGCCACCTCGAAGAATAGTCTTACCGGTCCCAAAGAGGTCATAAGCCGCTCCGAACCGTGGTTGATAGTAAAGCGCCCTGGTCGGAAACCCAGTAAGGGGAACCGACTTGTCCCTGGCGTGCCAGACAAATCCGCAAAACGGAGTCGACGACGAACCTGACGCGCAGCTTGGGTTGTAGAGCGACTGGTTGAAAATTGAATACCCGAAGCCTTCGTCGTCGGTCCACGGCGTGAAATGGGTCAAGCGTAAGCCGAATTCGACGGTCAACTTCTTCGTTGCCTTCCATGAGTCTTGACCAAAGAATTCTACTGTGTTGTATGAGATGTCGTTGATCCGGTTGAAATTCTGCTGGCCGTAGCTGGCCATGTTGCCCGTGATCATATCCGCGTAGACATTCCCATAGCTCTTTGTATTTGAGGGGAGGAACTGCATGTACCCATTGGTATTGTTATTGGCCGGCTGGGCATTGCGGATCCACTCGTAGAAGAAGCCAGCCTTCAATGTGTGGGTCTTTATGACCTTGGTCAAAGTGTTGCTGACGCTGGGCATCCACTTGTCAGCGTACAGCCCCGACGATTTGCCGCCGGCTTCAAATCCGCCCGGGTTAAATACCAGCGCTGCTTCTCCGCTGCCCCCGCTGCCTCCAAAGGATGGAATCTGTGAAACGGCCTTGGACCCAGGGAATGACACGCCAGCATAGCCAAAGCCGGCGGCGGTACGGTCAACCTTTGAGGGGTTGGCGAAGACATTCGGAAACCCTATGTAGGTGTACGCCATGACGGTTTCATTGGTCATGGTGGGGCTGAACACGTGGGTAATGGTTCCGGTGATGGAGTCCGATTTGTTTCTTCCTTGCACCGAGCTCGGGTAGGGAACCTGGTCGGTTTGGCGCCACCAAAGGCCTATCGGGAACAACTGGACTTCGCGCTGATAGTTGTAGCGCACGAAAACCTTGGTGTTGTCGCTGATGTTCCAGTCCACCCGGGTCGTGAATTGTCTGTTGTTCTGGTTGAAGATTTCTGCCTGCACGTAGTTGTAGCCACCCGTCGCGTCTGGGTTGGCGTTAGCGTGGGGGTACAGATTCATCAACGCCTGCATGTTGGCATCAATCAGATTTGGCAGAACATGTCCCTGCGCGTCGAGGATAGTTGGACTCGGCGTCCCCGGTGGATTGCCTGACGCGGTCTTGTTGTTCGTGCCGCCCTCTTTTGCAAGCTCTGCCGGTGAGAAATCCCCTGTTCGCATGCCGTCCGTCGGCACAGTGGCCTGAAGAAGGCCCGTGTCGAGCACCTGGTAGAAATACTCGTATCCGGCGAAGAAGAACAGCTTGTTGCGGCTCTTGTTGAAGCCGGTTCCGGGGATGATCACCGGACCACCGAGGCTGCCGCCGGGGAAGTAGTACTTGTTCTGCGGCTTGGATAGGCCCTGGTGTCCGTTCAACCAATCGTTGGCGTTCAGAGAGGCATTCCGGGCAGAGAAGAACCCGCTGCCATGGAATGAAGAGCCGCCGGATTTGGTCACGGAAGTGATAACCGCAGGGCCCTTCTGATTCTCAGCGCTGAAATTCGAGGTCAGGACCCGGAACTCCTGCAAAAAGTCGGAGTTCGGATTTACCGGCGTATCGCAATTGCAGCCCGGATCGGAAACATGGGCGCCATCGGCAACGATGTCGAGCGAGTTATTCTTGAGGCCGTTATACGAGAAGTTGTTGTTGAGCGGGCTCTGGCTGCCGGAATCGCCGTTGGCATTGATGCCAATCGTCTGGCCCGAGTAGCTAGCCTTGTTCCCCGTGCCGGCGTTGATGCTAAAGCCGGGAGTAATCTTGATGTACTCCGCCGCGTTGCTGCCGACCTGGACAAAGTTCTGCAGTTCCTTGCTGGCCAGCGTGAAGGACTTCTCACCGGAGTCCGTGGTCGCGACCGAAAGCTCCTCGGCATTGACCTCGACGGTCTGGCTGGTTGTTCCAACCGCTAGCGAGACGTTGACGTTGCGTCGCTCACCGCCGCCCAACACGATGCCGTCGGCCTTGTACGTTTGGAAGCCCGCGGCCTCGACCTTCAGCGCATAGGTCCCGACCGGTACCGACGCGAACGTGAAGAATCCCTCGTCGTTGGTTACACTATCGCGCGCGGAGCCAGACTGGGTGTCCGTCAAGACAACCTTTGCGTTGGCTATCACCGACCCCGAAGGGTCCGCAACGACACCCGCCAGAGTGCCAAAAATCGCTTGCCCCCAAGCATTCACGCCGAGCAGCGTGAGCAGACACAACACCGTCGCCAACTTTGCAATCTTCAACATTGGTATAGCTCCCTTCGAGATGCTTGCCAACCGTCCCACGCCCTAGGCCGCCACTCGCGACCCAACCCACAGCTCCCAGCAGACCCTCCCCCGGGAACAACGTCCGTCTCTTTTATGAGGGCGGATAGTACTTTTCTATTAGTCTTGACCGCCGCTGATTAGGCGCTATGTCGATGGAGGTTGTCAAGCAAAAAATCGTTATTCTAAACAGTTTCTTCGATATGGACGCAGGGATGCAATGGATATGACGATTGGTAGACTCCCGAAATTGGAAGTCTCGGGTGGGGGTGTCTGGGCAAGCGTTTACTACGATATAACACCATGCATCACTGGCGCTTCCCCTCGATCGTCGGTTGTCGTCAACGTCGTTGGCTACTGTTTTTCACAGCGCAGCTTGAGCCCTTCTGTGGTTTGGGCTTCGCGTGAGTGGTAATATGCGCGGTCCCGGGGACCGACAGAAGGATCGGCACGATGAAAATCATCGACGGAAAGGTGAACATCTGTTGCCCGGGTAGGAATTTTGTCACCCTGAAGCTCACCACCGAGAATGGGATCAGTGGCTTGGGAGATGCGACGCTGAACGGGCGCGAACTCGCCGTCGCGAGTTACTTGACCGACCATGTTCTCCCGCTTTTGATCGGCCGCGATGCACGGCGCATCGAGGACATCTGGCAATACCTCTACAAGGGAGCTTACTGGCGGCGCGGACCGGTCACCATGTCGGCAATCGCCGCCGTGGATACGGCGTTGTGGGACATCAAAGCGAAAGCCCTCAACGTCCCGCTGTACCAGTTGTTGGGCGGAGCTTCGAGAGACGCGGTTCTCGTGTACGGCCATGCCAGCGGCGCTGATATTGAACAGACGGTACAGGCCGTGGCGCGCTACCTCGAACTGGGGTACCAGGCGATCCGCGCGCAGTCGGGAATTCCGGGGCTGGCGAGCACGTACGGGGTAGGCCGCGGCGGGCTCTTCTACGAGCCGGCCACCACAGACGCACCGAGTGAAAACGAGTGGTCTTCGGAGCGCTATCTCGACTTTGTCCCGACTCTGTTCGCGAGACTGCGCCAGGAGTTCCCACCCGACGTGCACCTGCTGCACGACGCGCATCATCGCCTCACTCCCATTGAAGCGGCGCGTCTGGGAAAGGAACTGGAACCGTTTCACCTGTTTTGGTTGGAAGACCCCACGCCGGCGGAGTTACAAGAGAGCTTTCGGCTGATTCGCAAGCACACGACCACGCCGCTTGCGGTCGGCGAGGTGTTCAATAGCGTTTACGATTGCCAGCAGCTCATCCAGGAACAGCTGATCGATTACCTTCGCACGACAGTCGTTCATGCGGGCGGCATCTCCCACCTGCGAAAGATCGCTGCTCTGGCCGAGCTGCATCAGGTGAGAACGGGTTCGCATGGGGCTACAGATCTGAGCCCCGTTTGCATGGCAGCGGCGCTGCATTTTGATTTGAGCGTCCACAACTTCGGCATTCAGGAGTACATGCCCCACACTGCCGAAACCGACCGCGTGTTTCCGCACGCGTACTCGTTCGATAGCGGTTCCATGCACCCTGGGGACAAGCCGGGCCTGGGTGTCGATCTTGACGAGGCCGCCGCGGCCGAGTATCCGTACCAGCGGGCTTACCTGCCTATCAACCGCAAGCTCGATGGGACCGTCCACAACTGGTAGCCTTTCGCAAGTGAATGCCTGCTTCAAGGTGAAAAGACAGCCAATGAGATGCTTCGTCCTCCTGGCGATGGCGGGCGTGGTGACGAGCGGTGGCCTCCACTCCACGTCTCTGCATGCGGAAACTGGGGCGGGGGCTTGGTTGCGCTACGCCCCGCTGGATTCGCAATCGGCGGGAAAATATCAGCGGCTGCCCGTGACGACAGTGGTGCTCGGTGAATCGATCGTTCTGAGAACTGCCCAGCAAGAATTGACCCAGGGCGTAAAGGGCATGCTCGGACGCAGCTTGGAGATTGCGCACGGGCTGCCGATGGGAAAGGCAATCGTTCTCGCAACCGTAAACCAGTTGAACGCCACCGGAGAAACGCTTTCGCCGCCTGCGATTCGCGAGGGCGGCTATTGGCTGACTCATCGACGCGTGCATGGGTTCGAATGTCTCGTGGTCACCGCGAACTCCGAGCCAGGTGTTCTGTACGGCGTATTCGGGCTGCTCAGCAAGCTTGCGCGCCATCAGGATCTGACGGCTGTTGATGAAGTGCAAGAGCCCTACGCACCCTTACGCTGGATCAACCAGTGGGACAACTTGGATGGCCGAATCGAGCGGGGATACGCGGGTTCCTCCATATTCTTCGAAGGAGGAAGGGTTCGAGACGATTTAACCCGGGCGGGGCAATACGCGCGCCTGCTGGCTTCGGTCGGGATCAATGGCTGCGCCATCAACAATGTGAATGCAGATCCGCGGGTGCTGGAGAGTGGCTTTATCTCCCAGGTTGCGCGTGTGGCGGATGTGTTTCGTCCCTGGGGCGTTCGGCTTTCGCTTTCGGTCGATTTGAGCACTCCCAAGGCCTCGGGCGAACTGGACAGCTTTGACCCACTCGAACCTGGCGTGGCGGAGTGGTGGCGCGCGAAGGTTGACGAAATCTACCGGAAGATCCCGGACTTCGGGGGATTCGTGGTGAAAGCAGACGCAGAAGGTCGGTTGGGCCCGGCCACCTACGAACGTACGCCGGCCGATGCGGCGAACGTGATTGCGCGAGCCCTGAAGTCGCACCAGGGCGAGTTGTTTTACCGAGCGTTCGTGTACGACCATCATCTCGATTGGCACAACCTGAAAAACGATCGAGCGAAAGCCGCCTACGATAATTTTCACGCGCTCGACGGCAAGTTCGAAGACAACGTCGTCATTCAGATCAAGCACGGCCCGATTGACTTTCAGGTCCGAGAACCCGTCGCGCCCCTGTTGGGAGGTCTTCAGCACACAAATGAAGCGATCGAGTTGCAGATCACTCAGGAGTACACCGGCCAGCAGCGCCATCTCTGTTTTCTCGTGCCCATGTGGAAGGAGGTGCTGGACTTCGATTTGGACGCCGGCCGGGACGGCACTCCCGTGAAGGAACTGGTCGCAGGCCGAACATTCCAACGCCCCGCCGGAGGCCTCGTAGGTGTGGCCAACGTTGGCCTGAATACGAACTGGCTGGGGAGTCCGCTTGCGATGGCGAATCTTTACGGTTTCGGACGTCTCGCGTGGGATCCCGGTCTCAGCTCGCAGACGATCATCGACGAATGGACGCGCCTGACATTCGGCAACGATTCCCTAGTGGTTGGGACCATCGCCGAAATGCAACTGGCTTCATGGCACGTCTATGAGGGCTACACCGGGCCGTTAGGCGCGGGAACGCTCACTGACATCCTGGGCAGTCACTTCGGGCCGGGACCGGAGTCGTCGGAGGACAACGGATGGGGGCAGTGGCATCGCGCCGATCGCGAAGGGATCGGGATGGATCGCACCGTAGCCACAGGGACGGGATTCGTCGGCCAGTACTCGCCTGCTGTCCAACGACAATATGAGACCCTTGCGAACTGTCCGGATGAGCTACTCCTGTTTTTTCACCATGTGCCTTACACCCATCTGCTGCATTCAGGAAAGACGGTGATTCAGCACATCTATGACTCGCACTACGAAGGCGCCGACCGCGCCGAGGCCTATGTGTCCCAGTGGAGGCTCCTCAAAGGACACATCGATGACGAGCGCTACGCCGAGGTGCTGGCGCGATTGCAATACCAGGCCGGGCACGCCATCGTCTGGCGCGACGCGATTAACGATTGGTTCGATCGCATGTCGGGTATCTCAGATCAGCGTGGTCGAGTGGGACATCACCCGGAGCGGATTGAAGCTGAAGAGATGCAACTTCAAGGTTACGTGCCTTTCAGCGTAGGGGCGTGGGAGAGCGCGTCTGGTGGCAAGGCCGTGGAATGTCCAGAATCCACACGGCGTTGCACGGCAGCGCTCAGGTTTATCGGGGCCGCGGGCGAGTACGAAGTCGACGTCCAGTACTTCGATCAGAACAATGGGACTTCCAGGTTTCGCGTTTCCTTAGGGGATCACGTGGTCGAGGAGTGGCTGGCGGACGATCACTTGCCTTCGGCCAAGCCGAACGCCGATTCCTCGACTAGGAGGGTGCTCCACCTGGCGTTAAAGCCCGGCGACGAAATCCAGATCGAAGGCGTTCCCGACAAGGGCGAAAGAGCTCCGCTGGATTACGTTGAGATACGTGCTCAATGGCCGCACTAGGGACCGCCTTCGCAGCCTCTAACTCCAGAGCCGATCCCAGGAACGCTCCTGATCCCACTGTGGAGTCGGCTCGAAATAACCGCTGCCCGGCGCCAGGTGTTGCCGTACCACGTCTTCATTTAGCGTGACGCCAAGGCCCGGCCGGTCGGGCACGTCGATCCAGCCGTGCTTGACGATCGGGGTCTTGGCTCCTTCCTGTACCAATGACGACCACCAGGGCACATCGAGGGAATGATTTTCAAGCGCCAGGAAGTTTTGCGTGGCGGCGGCACAATGAACGTTGGCCATGCAACTCACGGGCGTGCCGGCAAAATGCATGGCCATCGGCACGCCGTACTCTTCCGCCATGTCGCCGATCTTGTGGGTCTCGAGAATGCCGCCCGAGGTGGCGAGGTCGGGATGAATTTTGCTCACAGCATGCTTCTCGCACAGGACCTGGAAGGGCTCCTTAAGATAGATATCCTCTCCCGTGAGAATCGGGGTTGGGCTTTCTTCGGATATTTCCTTCAACAGGTCGGTGTAGGTCCAGGGAATCACGTCTTCCATCCACGACAGGTTGTATTTCTCGTAAGCTTTCCCCAGGCGGATGATCGATTTCACACCCAGGTGCCCAAGATGGTCCATGGACAGGGGGATTTCCATACCGACGGCATCACGCACCGCGGCGACGTATTGCTCGAGCATCGCAATCCCTTTGTCGGTGACCTCCATGGCTAGCAAGGGATGGGGGAGTTGGTTCATTTCCCAATCCGTGAGGTCTGACCGCATGGTCACCGTGCCCGGCGTATCGGACACCATCTCGATCCCGAGATCCATCTTGAGCCACGTCACCCCCATGCCCTCCTTGCGCTCTTTCATTCGTTGCCCGTATACCTTGGGGTCTTTCGACTCGGTCGTATCGGCATAAATGCGAATCTTGTCGCGAAATTTTCCGCCGCCCACCATGGCGTAGACCGGAACGTCGTACACCTTGCCGGCGATGTCCCACAACGCCATCTCGGTGGCGCAAACCCCGCCTCCCTGCCGCGCATGCCCGCCAAATTGCTTGAGCTTGCGAAAAATGCGATCCAGTTGCAGAGGGTTTTCGCCCAGGATCCGGCTTTTCAAGAAAAGAGCGTACGTAGGGCTGGCCCCGTCGCGGACTTCGCCGAGCCCGTACACACCTTGATTGGTGTCGATCCGAATGATAGGACACGGACTCGGGCCCGGCTTGACCACGTTGGCCACGCGGAGGTCGGTGATCTTCAGCGTCGAAGGGCTCGAGTTCGTGTTGACACCCTTGGCATAGGCTTCCGTCATCTCCCCCGCCAAAAACGTGCCTCCCAGCGCCATTGCGGAAGTCTTCAGCAGTTCGCGGCGATCGAACATGCTCTTGCCCTTTTTGCTCATATGCTGTGTCCTTTCGCGGTCCTGCGATGGTGCGGTCAGGCGGTTTCGCTGCGTCAGAGCCGTCCGAATTTCTTCACGGCTTCCTCTATCGATTTGAGCTTCTCGATGTAGGCATACATCGAATGCTCCTTGAAATCCATTTCCTCGGCCAGCGCCAGGACATCTGCGGCTTTGGCGCGCGGCACGACCACGACGCCGTCTGCATCGGCGACCACGATGTCGCCGGCGGTTACAGGAACGCCGTCGCAGACAACCGGGATGTTCGCTCCGGCAAAGCGATAGTGGCTAACTGACGTGGAAGGGACAACCCCCAGCGCGTAGACGGGAAATCCGATCTTCTGCAGATAGGCGGTGTCGCGCACTCCGCCGTCGATCACCGCTCCAGAAAAATTCCGCGCCGCCATCGCGGTCCCCATCAAGCCACCCATGCCGGCAATGTCGATGCCATCATCGACGACCATCACATAGACGGAGTTCGCCCCGCCGCCGTCAATCGCGGCCAGCATACCCTGTAACGCGTCGGGATCGTGATTCTCCTCTTTCTTCAATTTCACGGTCACCGCGAAGCCGGCGAACTTGGCGGGAAAGATTGGACGCATGCGGTGAGACATGAAAATACGCTGGCCCGATATTTTTTCCATGGCATCCGACACGGATGCGACTTCGACATGGCGGTAGCCGTCCAGCAGCGCTGCTTCTCCTGCGGGTTCCGCCGGCTTGGAGAATGCGCGCGGAGCAGAGGTGATCGCTGTCCCCAGGGAGAGAACCAGAACGAGAATGACCAACGCTGAGGTGAGCCTGACGTCAAAGATCCAAGCGTAGGATGACTTCTTCATCGCACTTCCTCTCGCGGAATCGTATTCGTCCGGGGGATGATCCGATTGGCAAAGAAAAAAGATTGTACCCTCACGCCCCAATCACGTTTGACAAATCATTTCCGATTTGAGAGTTTCAGGGACGCAATCGCGGCACAATTCGTTCCCCACGACCGCTGTGGACTCCCGCATGAGCCATCGTGCGGGTGGGCGGAGGCCATCGATGACTCAGACCGCGCGCAACCGTTCCACCCTGCGTAGTGTCGTAACCGTCATCTGTCTGTGCGCGGGGCCCTGGCTCGCGGTTCCTCCAACCCGAGCGCAGCTCATTTCTTTCCCCAAGCAGGACTTGATCGACTACACGTCGCCGAACCCGTTTGACCGTCTCCCGGATGGTCGTCCCAAGGTGCCGGATGAATTGATCGAGAGGGCACGCGGCCTCTCGTCAGAGGAAGTGTGGGCGGTTCTCGAAGAAAAGGGTTATCGCAACCAGTACGCCGACGGATTTCACGTGCTGTATCCGGGCAAGACCATGGTGGGCCGCGCCTTCACGGTGCAATTCATGCCGGCGCGCTCGGACGTCGACGACGTCGCTAAGGCAAAAGCAAAGGCAAACGGCCTCTCGAAACTGACCAATCAGACCGCCATCGACCTGCTCCAGCCTGGAGATGTCCTGGTGGTCGACCTTTTCGGTAAGAAGGTGAACGGAACCATCGTCGGCGACAATCTTTTCTATTACGTGATGAAAGCTACGCGGAGCGGGGGCCTGGTGGTCGACGGCAGCGTGCGCGACCTCGACGGAATCTCAGAGATCGATATGCCGGCTTACTTCCGGGCTGTCGATCCGACCCCCATCGGGAACGTGATGCTGAGCGGAATCAATATTCCGGTACGCATCGGCGGCGTTACCGTCATGCCGGGCGATCTCGTGGTTGGGGACCGCGAAGGGATCTACTTCGTGCCGCCGCAACTGGTGAAGGACGTCCTCGACCGAGCGGATGAGATCCATGTTCATGACGAGTGGACGAAGAAAAAATTCGATGAGGGGAAATACAAGTCAAGCGAGATCTACGGCTCGCCCAGCGACCCGAAACTGCAAGAGGAATACAAGGACTACTTGAAACGCCGGCTTGAGGAAATTCGTAAACAGCGAAGTTCGAAATAACGGGGTGAACATCATGTCTGATTTGCCGGGAAAAGAAATGACACGCCGTGGATTCATGGCGAAGGTTGGCAAGGGCTTCGTGTTGGCAAACGCCGCCGGCGCGCTCCTGAAAACAGCCGGCGCGCAACTCGTCGTGCCCGATCCGCCGGGCAAGAAACTAGGATGGGCGATCGTTGGGCTCGGTGGTCTTGCCATCAACCAGATTCTGCCCGCCTTCGCCCTGTGCGAGAAGTCGAAGGTTGTCGCTCTGGTGAGCGGCCATCCCGACAAAGCGAACAAGCTCGCTCTGCGCTATGGAGTCAGTCCGAAGAACATCTACAACTATCAGAACTACGATTCGATCCGGGACAACCCAGAGGTCGACATCATCTATATCGTTCTGCCCAACGGGATGCACGCAGAATACACAGTGCGCGGCTTGCAGGCGGGCAAGCACGTGTTGACGGAAAAGCCGATGGCCAACACGCCGGCGGAATGTCAACAGATGGTCGACGCTGGCCACAAGGCCAACCGGAAGCTGATGGTGGCGTATCGCTGCCAGTACGAGCCCTACAACCGGGAGGCGATTCGCGTCGCCCGTTCCAAGGAACTTGGAACTGTCAAAGTGATCCTGGCCGATGCCGGCTTCAACATGAAGGACCCCAACCAGTGGCGGCTCAAGAAGTCCCTTGCCGGCGGCGGGTCGCTGATGGACATTGGCATCTACGCGCTTCAGGCCGCGCGTTACCTCACGGGCGAAGAGCCCAGCGAGGTCAACGCCATGATGTATAGCACCCCGGGCGACGAACGATTTAAGGAGGTGGAAGAGGCAATCAACTTCCAGCTGCGTTTTCCGAGCGGCATCCTGGCGAATTGCACCTCAAGTTACGGCTATGCCTGGCAAACTCATTACCGGGTAGTGACCACCGAAGGCTGGCTCGAGATGGATCCTGCGACCGCCTACAGCGGTTTGCGTATGCGGGTACACCGCGGAGATATTATCGAAGAGAAGGACCTGCCCGTGGTGGATCATTTCGCTGCGGAGATGGAACACATGTCCGAATGTGTCATCGGGAATAAAGAACCGCTCACCCCGGGCGAAGAGGGGTTGCGCGACTTGACCATCATGCACGCGCTCTACGAGGCGGCGAACACGGGCAGGACCGTGAAACTTTAGAGGTCCGAGAGCTGCGACTCAGGCGGTCACGGAAACCTCGCGCAGGCGTCGCTCGAGATACCGTCGCTCGCTATCGTTGGTGACCAAGCCAAGGGCGCGCGAGTAGCTTTTCGCGGCTTCACTGGCAGACCCGGCCCGGCGCAGCAGGTCCGCACGTGCCGCATGCAATAGGTGGTAGTGGTCGAGGTCGCCAGCGGCAGCCAGTCGATCGATGATCTCGAGCGCTCGACCAGGACCTTCCGCCATCGCCACAGCAACGGCGCGGTTCAGCGCGACCACGGGCGAAGGCTGCAAGCGCTCGAGTTCATCGTAGAGCCGCACGATCTGCGGCCAGTCCGTATCGTCTGCCCGCTCCGCCTGGCAGTGCAGGGCTGCGATGGCCGCTTGTAGGGCGAAAGGGGCCGGTTCGCCACGAAGACTCTCGTCGACCAAGGGCAGGGCCTCGGCGATCTGCTCCTTATGCCAGCGGCTGCGATCCTGGTCTTCCAGAACCACCAGGTCGCCGGCCTGGTCAATACGGGCATCGCGTCGCGCGTCTTGCAGGAGCATGAGGGCGAGCAGAGCGGTTGCTTCCGCTGGAGGTTGCGGTCCCATCAGGCCCCTGACCAGGCGTCCCAGCCGGATCGCCTCGGCGCAGAGATCGGTTCGCAGCAGCGGTCCGCCGCGAGTTGCGGCATAGCCTTCATTGAACACGAGGTAAATGACGGTGAGAACTGCCTCAAGGCGCGCCGACAAATCAGTCGCCTCCGGCACGACGTAGGGAATGCCAGCATCGCGAATTTTGCGTTTCGCCCGCACCAGCCTCTGGGCCATCGTGGTTGGAGGCACCAGAAAGGCGCGGGCGATCTCGTCGGTTTCCAGTCCGCACAGCGTTCGCAGGGTCAGCCCGACCTGTGCCTCGGGAGCGAGCGCCGGGTGGCAGCAGGTGAAAATCAGGCGAAGCCGATCGTCAGGAATTTCGTTGGAGTCGTAGTCCGGCTCCTCCATGGTACGGAACATGCCCGAGTTGACGTAGGAATCCAGCTTTTCCTCAAAGCTTGCCCGGCGGCGGATCCGGTCGATGGCTTTATGGCGGGCGGTCTGGATAATCCAGGCGCGGGGGAATTCGGGGACGCCGGCGCCCGGCCATTGATCCACGGCGGCTGCAAATGCTTCTTGCGCAACCTCTTCGGCCAGGTCGAAGTCTCCGACCAGCCGAATCAGGGTCGCGACAATCCGGCCCCAGTCGGAGCGGTAAACTGCTTCAATAGCCGCGGTCGCGTCTGGGGGCATCCTTGGATTGTAATTTTTTGTCGGGAGTTGTGTCGATCCAGGCGCCACCCGTTCGACTTTACAGACAGGAGACGCATAAAACGATGAAGTACATGTTGCTGGTTTACACCGACGAGAAGGCGTGGACGCAGGCCGAACGCGAGCTCTGTTACGGGGAATCGACACAGCTCGCGCACCAGCTCCAGACGAAAGGCCAATTCCTGGCCACCTCTCCATTGCAACCGGTGTCGACGGCCACCAGCGTTCAGATGCGCAACGGGAAACGACTCGTGACCGACGGTCCTTTTGCCGAGACGCGCGAACAACTCGGCGGCTATTTCCTGGTAGATGCCAAAGATCTGGATGAGGCGATCGACATCGCGGGGCGGATTCCCGGCGCACGCAAGGGCACGGTCGAGATTCGGCCCTTACTGGAGATCCCGAACCTGCCGGGCTAGAGTGCGCTACCAAGTCTGCGCGCGGTGACCGGCCGGCTCATTTGGAGTCAAAGGAATTTGGGAGAAAAATGACCTGTACAGGTAACGAGGGAAGGAGTGACGCATGAGCAAAGTGAGGGTGCTGGTGGGCACGCGCAAGGGCGCATTTATCCTGACGTCAGACGGCAAGCGTGACAAGTGGGATGTCAGTGGACCGCATTTCGCAGGTTGGGAGATGTATCACCTGAAGGGGTCGCCCACCGATCCGAATCGCATCTATGCTTCCCAGACCAGCGGTTGGTTTGGTCAGGTCATTCAGCGCTCCGACGACGGCGGCAAAACCTGGCACCAGCCGGGAACGCCGCCCGGCGAACCGGTCGTTCCGGGTCCTCCCAAGAGTGAGAGCAATAAGTTCGCCTACAACGCGTCGCCCGAAACCGGCAAGCCGCTCACCACGCACCAGTGGTACGACGGCACGCAGCATCCCTGGGAGTTCAAGCGAGTGTGGCACCTGGAGCCATCGCTCACCGATCCCGACGCGGTTTACGCCGGAGTAGAAGACGCCGCCCTGTTTTGTTCGACCGACGGAGGAAAGAATTGGGAAGAACTCTCCGGCCTGCGCGGCCACGGCACCGGCCCCCAGTGGCAACCGGGGGCGGGCGGTATGTGCCTGCACACGATTATTCTTGATCCCAGCAATCCGCAGCGGATCTTCATCGCCATCTCCGCCGCAGGAGCGTTTCGCACCGACGACGGCGGAAAGACGTGGCGGCCGATCAATCGGGGACTGAAGTCACAATACATTCCAGATCCAAACGCTGAGGTCGGCCACTGCGTGCACCATGTTGCGATGCACCCCTCGCGGCCGGGCGTCCTCTTTATGCAAAAGCACTGGGATGTCATGCGCAGCGACGACGCCGGCGACTCCTGGCACGAGGTAAGCGGAAACTTACCGACGGACTTCGGCTTCGTGATCGACGTTCACACGCACGAGCCCGAGACCATCTACGTTGTGCCCATCAAGAGCGACTCCGAGCACTTTGTGCCCGAGGGAAAGCTGCGCGTGTACCGCAGCCGCACCGGAGGAAATGAGTGGGAGCCGCTCACAAAAGGTCTGCCGCAGAGCGACTGCTACGTCAACGTGTTGCGCGATGCCATGGCCGTCGACAAACTGGACAAGTGCGGCGTGTATTTCGGCACGTCGGGCGGGCAGGTGTACGCCTCCGCCGACGCCGGAGACACCTGGGCACCGATTGTTCGCGATCTTCCGGCTGTGCTCTCCGTCGAGGTGCAGACCCTCCCATGAGTACCTGAGAGACCGACATGGTCCGTGTCATTCTCCCTCCCCATCTCCGCACGCTGGCGCACGCAGACAGCGAGGTTACCCTCGAGGTCGAGCCGCCCGTCACGCAGCGCTCGATTCTCGACGCCCTCGAACTCCGCTACCCCATGCTGCGCGGCACCATCCGCGACCACGTCACGCAAGAGCGTCGCCCCTTCTTGCGCTTTTTCGCGTGTGAAGAAGACTGGTCGCACGAATCGCCCGACGCGCTAGTTCCTGCGGCGGTAGCTTCGGGCAAGGAGCCGTTCTTCATTGTCGGCGCTATCGCCGGCGGCTAGCCTGGCCGCCACCACCTCCGCTGCCTGGCGCTGTCCCGGAATGAAACTCGATGCCTGCTTTTCGCCCTCTTACTCAGCGGCGGTGGATGAGAACCCCGGCGACGTAAAGAAAGCTGACCGAAGTGCGCTCGAATATTCGGACAAATCGCCTGTCTGATTGCTCCCACGCCGACCGACCGCCCTTCGAGCTTGGAGACTCACCTCGTCTCTCAGCTTGGACTCTCACTTCGAGTGAGGGGCGTAACGAGCCCACGCAAGTTTTACTCCAGTGCTCATCGGGCCCTGGTGCTCTTTGCAAGTTGTTTGTGGGCCCTCATCCCAACGATATGTGACGAGTGTCCATCGATAGCGTGATGTCAGACACCGACTCTCAGACAAACGCCTGCGAGATTGAAACGGTACTTGAGCAAGGATCGGAACCTGGGCCTTCGCTTAAGAGTGTGCCCACCTGCAATTCCTTCGACGCACATGGCACTCCGAGCCTCAGCGCCAACGTGCCTCCGGATGCGGTTGGCACGACTCTTTGCACCGATGACTTGGCGAAGGCGAACTACGCGAATAGCCCGCTCCCAGCCGGCCCGGTCGATTCCTCATCGACCGGCTTCACTATCGTGGATAGAGGCAGCGCCTACTCCGCGACGCCCACCGTTACGATCTCGGATGCGTTCGCTACTCTCACCTTGCGCAGATCCTGCCCGGGTGGGATTTCCTCCCGGGCAAGCATTTCTTGTCCCTGAAGGGACCGCTCGAGTTTGTTATCGATAAATTGCAAGCCCGTGACAATTTCTTGACAAATCCAAGTCGCGTGCCTAAGTACCATATTTTTGACAAGGATGAAACATCAGCCCAGAATCAAGGTAGGGGATACGGAGCTGAGACGACCTCGAGTCCTTGGACTATACGTTTTTCAGTAGGAATTTCGCACAATGGAAAGAATTCTGGTTGTCGAAGATGATCGCGCGGTCCACCGAGCCCTAAAAAGGTTGTTCGAGCCGGAGGGGTACGCGGTGGATGCTGCTTTCGACGGACAATCTGGGCTGGACACGTTTCGCGCCGCCCAGCCTTCCGCTGTCGTGCTCGACCTGCGGCTGCCCGGCATGCCGGGACGGGACGTTTGCCGGGAGATCAAGCAAGCGGCGCCGGCCGTGCCCGTGATCGTGCTGAGCGCGGCCTCCGATGTTATGGACAAGGTCTTGCTGTTGGAACTGGGCGCTGACGACTACGTCACCAAACCCTTCAGCCCGAAGGAACTTCTGGCCCGGGTACGAGCCGCCGTGCGGCGCTCGATCCGCCCCGCAGTAGGCGACACTTTTGCTTTCGACGGAGTCGTGGTGGATTTCACCAAGATGCAGGTGAACCGCGACGGCCAGGAAGTGACCCTCACTCCCCAGGAGTTCAAAATCGTCAAGTTCATGGCCCAAAATCCCAATCGAGTGATCTCGAGGGAGGAGCTTCTTAACGATGTGTGGGGTTATCAGAACTATCCGACCACCCGTACGGTGGACAATCACATTTTGAAGCTCAGGCAGAAACTGGAAGCGGATCCCGCCAATCCCGTCCACTTCCGAACTGTGCATGGCGTAGGCTACAAGTTCGTGCCGTAGTCCCCTTAGAGCAGGCAGGTTGTGGAGGAGTAGGCGAGAATGGCCAAGTTTCGACTGCGGACCAAGTTTTTGTTCTCCCTGATCCTGGTCGGCGTTGGCTTGACGGCAGCTGCCCTGTTCGTCGCGCGCCAGACGGCTGAGCATCAGGTTCGTCTGCAGATCTTTAAGGACCTTCGGAACTCCGTTTACACCTTTCGCAACGTACAGCGCCAGCGCGAAGAATCCCTCACCCACTCCGCGGCCTTGATGGCCGACCTGCCCATTCTTAAAGCCCTGATGACGACCGAACACGCTGCGACCATCCAGGACAGCTCTCGCAGATTGTGGAATCTGGCTGGCAGCGACCTACTGGTGCTCGGGGATCGAAGCGGTAAGGTCGTAGCACTGCATTCGAAGCCGGCTGATTTCCGTCTCGAGGCAGCGCAGGAGTCCCTGACCAACTCACTGAGCCAGGAGAAGGCGGAACATTGGTGGTTCGGCAACAAACATTTGTTCCAGGTATCCATACAACCTATCTTTGCCGGTCCGCCTTCCGATAGCCGGGTTCTGGGGTACCTGGTGATGGGCTACGAGATTGACGATGGCGTTGCCAGAGAATTGAGCGAGGTTGCTGCTAGCCAGGTTGCCTTCGTGTACCGAGATACTCTAGTGCGCAGCACTTTGTCCCCCTTGCAGGAGACCGACTTGATCCAGCAGTCACGTTCGCTGACTGATAGTCGGATGGAGCCAAAAGAAATTCAGCTGGGACAGGAGAGTTTTCTGGCCACGTCAGTCGATCTGGCGCCGGGCGGCGCCCCCGTTCAGTTGAGCGTTTTGAAGTCTCTGGATCAAGCGACCGCGTTCCTCGGCCGCCTCAACCGGTTGTTCCTTTCCCTGGGCCTGGTGGCGGTTGTGGTGGGGAGCGTCCTGGTGTTTATTTTCTCCCACACTTTGACGCGGCCGCTGGGAACGTTGGTCGAAGGCGTCCGCGCTCTGGGCAGGGGCGACTACGAGTACCCGGTCGCGGTGCGAGGCAGCGATGAGGTGGCCGAGGTCACCGCCGCTTTCTTGCGGATGAGGAAAGGTCTGCAGGAAACACAGCGCCGCTTGCTCGAAACCGAGAGGCTGGCCACGATTGGTCGAATGGCCAGTTCCATCTCGCACGACTTGCGGCACAGTCTGGCCACCGTGATGGCCAACGCCGAATTTCTGAGCGAGAGTAACCGTGGCAAGGCGGAGCGTGACGAGCTCTATCATGAAGTTCTGGTGGCCGTGAACCAGATGACCGACCTGATCGATTCGTTGCTTGAGTTTTCGCGCACCCGCGAATCCTTGCGGCCGACTTACGGAGACCTGGAGGACGTGGTGGAGCGCTCCGTTCAGAGCGTTCATGCCCATCCTGAGTTTCACTCGGTGCACATTGTCACCCGCAAAGACGGGCCAAGCGACGGTTGGTTTGACTCCAGAAAACTGGAGCGCGTTTTTCAGAACCTGCTCGTCAATGCTTGCGAGGCCGTTCCTCCGGAAGGCGGCAAGGTTGAGGTCACCATGCACACGACCAAGAATAATATTGAGATTCGCGTCGCTGATAACGGCCGCGGCATTCCGGACTTGGTCCGTGACCGCTTGTTCGAGCCTTTCGTCAGTCACGGGAAAGAGAACGGGACAGGGCTTGGCCTGACCGTAGTGCAGAAAATTGTTCAGGACCACGGCGGAGACGTGACGGTCGAGAGTACGTCTTCCAAAGGCACCGTGTTTCTGATCGTGCTCCCCGATACTCGCGGAACGCCGGTCGCCTCCGCGGCCGGGAATGGAGTGGTGCGCGCCGAAGCACGAGGCTGAACCAGCCGGGTGAGAGCTGGGAAGCCTGTCGGGCGGGCGGTTCGTACATTGAGCAAACTCTCGCTAATGCACCTGCAGCAGTCCTTGCGTTCTTTGGGGGGATGTATGCGACTCACGCGTCCGCTTTACGTTCGATTCAGTTGGGTGTTTGTGGTGGCGGCGACTTTTGTTCCTGGCGTTCTGGCGCAGGAATCCACGTCTGCGACGGCTGAGCCAGACCCGTCGCTCGCCGACTCCGTGAAGCAACTGCAGCAACAGGTCAGCGAGCTTCGGTCGATTGTGTCGGATCTGCGGTCGCAATCCGAGCGCTATCGCTCCGAGACCGAAGCGCTTCGCCAGGAACTCCGCACCGTGGTTGCCGAGCTGCCACCGCCGGGCACCCAGGAAGCAGCCAGTTCTTCAGTGCAAATGCCGCCGAGTGCGCCGAGCCCGGCAGTTGCCGAAACGGCTTCGAGTGCTAACCGCGAGTCTGACACCGCTGGCCGAGTGGCCAAACTCGAAGAACAATTCGACTTGCTGACCGGCAAGGTTGACGACCAGTACCAGACCAAGGTGGAGAGCGGATCAAAATATCGTGTGCGGCTTTCCGGGCTGGTGTTGATGAATCTCTTTACCAACCGCGGCGCCGTGGACAGCGCAGATCTCCCAGGTCTGGTGGACGGCCCGGACGTCCTGGGGCGGGCCAACAGCACCGGCCTCTCTTTGCGACAGTCTCAGATCGGGCTCGAAGTCTTCGGTCCAGAAGTTGCGGGAGCCAGGACCCGCGGGGACGTACAAATCGATTTTGCGGGCGGCTCGCCGCTCACGGCCAACGGCGTGGCCTTCGGCCTGATGCGCCTGCGAACCGGTACCATTCATCTGGACTGGGCCCATACTTCGGTGGTTGCCGGGCAGGACGCTCCATTTTTCTCCGCCTTGTCGCCCACATCGTTCGCTACGGTCGCCGAGCCTGCCTTCGCCTACGCCGGCAACTTGTGGACCTGGATCCCTCAGGTGCGAGTGGAACATCGCCTGACCTTGTCCGAAGACTCCGCGGTTACGCTTCAGGCTGGCATTCTGGATGGGCTCACCGGCGAGGCTCCGCCTCCTTCCTACGCACGCACCCCGCAAGCAGGCGAGTTTTCGCGCCAGCCCGGATATGCGGGACGCGCCGCTTGGTCGCATAACCTGTTCGGGCAGGCCATGACTTTCGGCGCCGGAGGCTACTACAGCCGCCAGAATTGGGGCTTCGGACGAAATATCGACGGCTGGGCCGGCACCCTTGACTGGACCGCGCCGCTCGGCCCGCGTCTCAGCTTGAGCGGAGAGTTCTATCGCGGCCGTGCTCTGGGCGGGCTGGGCGGCGGCTTGTATCACAGCGCGGTGTTCACCGGCTATCCCAGTGACCCCGCCACACGGGCGCGGGGGCTCGACGCCATCGGGGGTTGGTCGCAACTGAAGTTCCGAGCGTCGTCAAGAATCGAATTCAACCTCGCCGCCGGCCAGGACAATCCGTTCGCCAGTGAGATCCGAGCGTTCCCCTATTCCGCCTACGGGGTGGGCCTCTTGAGTTCCCCTCTGATGCGGAATCAGAGCGAACTGTTCAATGTCATTTACCGCCCGCGCTCGGACCTGGTGTTCTCGGCTGAGTACCGCCACATCTCAACCTACGAAACCGACAACACACGCTACACCGGCGACCATGTCAACCTGGTCATGGGGATATTGTTCTGACCTGCGCCTCCTTCATGTCGCGACCAAAACGACTGCGGGCCCTTGCCGCGTGCCTGGGCGCATCCACGCTCTTTGCTTCCACGGCAACACGCGCGCAGGACTCGACCGTCACCGCCCAGGTCGAATTGAGCAAAGAGAGCTCGGCGCATCACCCCAAGGAGCGGGCGAACGTTGTGGTCTGGCTCACTGCGTTGCCGGATACTCCTCCGGTGCGACCTGCTTCTGATGTGCAGCCGGGGCAGCGCTTGCGTCTGCTGCAAAAAGACAAACGATTCGAGCCCCACGTCCTCGTGGTTCCGGTGGGCGCAGCGGTTGAGTTTCCAAACCATGACCCGTTCTTCCACAACGTCTTTTCGCTGTTTGAAGGGAAGCGCTTCGACCTGGGCCTTTACGAGGCTGGGACGACGCGCCTGGTGCATTTCGATCGACCTGGGGTGAGCTACATTTTCTGCAACATCCATCCCGAAATGAGCGCAGTCGTGGTGGCCCTGAAGACTCCGTACTACGCCAGTTCCGATGCCGCGGGGAAAGTCGCCATCCAGCGCGTTCCGCCTGGCCGGTACCTGATGCAGGTGTGGGCCGAGGGAGTGAGCGCGGAGAATCTCAAGGCGATGAATCGGGAGGTCGCGGTATCGGGCGTGGAGCATTCCCTGGGAGTGATTCGAGTGGTAGAAGACGCCCCACCCGTTCCCCACAAGAACAAATACGGCCGCGACTATGACGCCCCCGGCTCCGACTATCCGGCGACCGAGCCAAAGTAGTGCGGTGGGGTGTCGCGGTTCTGCTACGGTCAGGACTTGACGCTGTTCGTCGCCGGATCGAAGGAGACCGCGCTCTTGCTGAAGTACGACTCGTTCGCCATGTGGCAGGCTAGTGCCGCATGGTTCCCGAACACCGCGTCTTCGGTGACCGGTTTTCGGGTCCGCACGGCCTCAAAGAACTTCCACAGGTGCGGTTTCACCTCGTCATACGACGGTCCGCGATAGGTCGTTCCCTCCGCGAGCTCCTCCTGGCCCGGCGTTGGATCATGCTCCGCATGCCATTGCTGGATGTACGGCTCGCGAAGGGTCTTCGGAAAACTGTTCGTGTAGTAACTTGGGGAGGTGTCTTTGCCCGTCTGCGGCGTGTAGGTCAACGACGCTTCGGACACTTCGATAATTCCCTTGGACCCCTGGAACCGGACGATCTCCGGGCTCTCCGTCCCCAGATTGAGCCGCGCGTAGACCGGCACATCCCCGTATTCGAACAGAGCCGCATGCACGTCGGGCATGTTACGGCCATCCTTCCAGCGCAGGATTCCGCCCATCGCCATTGCCCGTTTCGGCGGTTCGTTCCGGCCCAAGGCGAACAATATCCCACTCATCAGGTGGACCAGCAGGTCGCCCGCGACGCCAGTGCCGTATTCTTTCCAGCAGCGCCAGCGCGCGAAAATCAGCGGATCGAAGTCGCGCTTGGGTACCGCGCCTTGCCAACTATCCCAGTCCAGCGTTCGGGGGGAGAGATCCGGCGGCGGTGGATACTCCCACGCACCGGTTGGATCATTGCGCCCGAGCGAACCTTCCACCAGACACAAATCGCCGATCGTTCCCTTCGCAATCAGCTCTTTCGCCTTGGCGTAGATCACCGAACTGACCCGCTGCGAGCCAATCTGCACAATGCGGCCGGTTTTCTGCTGGGCCCCCGCCATGGCAAAACCCTCCGCCGCCGTATGCGACATAGGCTTCTCGCAGTAAATGTCTTTTCCCGCGCTCACGGCGTCGACCACAATCTGCCGGTGCCAATGATCGGGAACCGCCGCGATGATGCAGTCGATGTCCTTGTTATCGAGCAGTTCCTGGTAACGCCGGGTGGTCGGCAGGCTCGGCTTGTTCACGATCTCGCGCGCGAGCGCGTGGCGGCCGTCATAGAGATCGCAGGCCGCCACGCACTCGACACCGGGTAGGGTGATTGCCGTCGCTAGCAGTCCGGATCCCTGCATGCCGACTCCGACGATGCCCAAATGGAGGCGGTCGCTCGGCGGCGTTGGCCGCGGTGAGGCGAAGATCGGCTCAGGATCCAGCAAAACCGTCTGCGCGGCCACCACCGCTCCGGCGACGCCACTGGTGGTCTGCAGGAACTCCCGGCGAGAAACAGGCTTTTTCATGAGTCCTCCGAAAACTGTAGCGGATCCGGCAAATGGGGTTTGGGAAGGGAACGGCTTAAGCCATGCCCCTTACGTGTCCTTAGCAATGGGGCTTTAGCCCCGGAAGGGAGCTCTACTCCGTGCGAGCATCGATGAGACCAGCTCCATTCTGTCGACTCGGCTACTTCTTCAGTGACCGCACCGCGACTTCCTTAAAAAACACGATGTCGTTGTCGCTGTGGTTCTGCAAGCCCATGTACCCTTCGAGGGGGCGCGTCCCACGTTGCGGTTCGAAATTGAATTTCTTCTCCGGCACCGGTCCGCCCTCGGTGTAGTCGGTTACTTTCACGCCGTTCAGCACAACAGTTGTTTGCGGACCGTCCAGCGTGATCTCCATCGTGTTCCACTCGGGACCTGCCTTGCCGGGACGCGCCAGCGGTTTGGTCAGCGAATAGAGCGTGCCCGTGACGTGATAATCGTCTTCACCCGATTTCTCCGGTTCATTGTCGATTTGAACCTCGTACCCGTAGTGCACCGGCATCCACTCCTCGCGCGGCTCAATGGGGATCCGGATGAACACGCCGGAGTTATCGTTCGGATCGCGCATCTTGTACACCACGCGGATCACGCAATTCCCCAGCTTTCCCCCGGTCCAGTAGAGCAGTCCCATGCCGCCGTGGGTTCGGATGAGCCCGCCCTCGACGGTCATCTCGCCGGGACCGACGTGCTTCCACCCGGCCAGATCTTTGCCGTCAAACAGTTGTTTCCATTCACCGGATTGCGCGGAAGCGGGAATTGCCGAAAGGGAAACAAGCAGAATCAGCGTGGCAGCCCGCACGAGATTACCTCCGGAGGCGACACAGATGTTCGGAGCGCGAGCATTATAGTCTCATCGCGCAGCTGTTGCGGGAGCAATCTCTGCAAAGAAAATCTCTGCGTCGCTAGACGTAATGCGCACGAAAGGCAGAGATCGTCAGCTAACCTCAATCAGTTGGTTCGTGAGAGGAGTTCCAGGCGCGCGAGTCGCACAATCCGAAAACCCACCTAGTCGCCCTCTGCCGGCCTCGCCGCGGCTGGAACTGCCGTCCCAGAAAGCGTCGCCCAACCGCGCCGCGAGAGATCCCAGAAAATCAGGTACCCCGCCACTCCGGCGAGTGTGAGCAACAGCAATCCCCAGCCCCACTCACCGAAGACCAGCTTGCCGATGCCGAACAAGCATCCGTAGACCAGAATCACGCCCATCACCCAATTGAAGGCATTGCTGGCGATATCGCGTACCTCAGGCACTTCGGGCGCGAGACCCGCAATGCGCCGCCATCCGTAAACTGTTGGGCGCACCCGCCGGTAAAACCCGAGCAGCGTTTCGTCCGACTCGGGAGCGGTCACAAAGGTTGCGATCAACCATGCGATCGTCGTCACCAGGCCGGTGATCAGCGCAGTCTTCGCGTAGACGAGGGCATCGTTCCCTGTGAATGTTACGCGGTTCAGTCCGATCGTCATGGCCGCGGCGACCAGCATCGCCACAATCTCACTCCATGCGTTGATGCGCGACCAGTACCAGCGCAGAATGTACACCGCGCCCGTGCCGAATCCGATATTCAGCACCAGTTGCCAGCCCTGGTTGATGGACGCCAGCTTCGTTGCCGTGTACCCGCTGCCCAGCACCAGAAAAACGGTGAAGATCTTGCTGATCAGTACGTAGTGTTTCTCGCTCGAGTGGCGCACGAAAAACCGCTTGTACAGATCGTTCACCAGGTACGAACTGCCCCAATTCAGCTGGGTGCCGATCGTCGACATGAACGCCGCCAGGAACGCCGCCACCATCAGCCCACGCAGCGCGGGCGGAAGATAGTCGCGCAGCACCATCACGTATCCCTGCTCAGGATTCTGCGCGAAGGCCGCGCTCGGATGCAGGCCTCCGTAGGGCGAGTACACGACGATCGCCACTAGGCCCGTCACCACCCACGGCCAGGGTCGCAGCGCATAGTGCGCAATGTTGAACCAGAGGGTTGCGCCCAGAGAATTCTTCTCATCTTTGGCGCTGAACATCCTCTGCGCCACGTATCCGCCACCGCCCGGTTCCGCGCCCGGATACCAGGCCAGCCACCACTGCATGCCCAAATAAACTATGAAAGTCAGAACCGGCAGTGTCCACAGCGCGCTCGTGCTCAGCCCCAGGTGAAAGTCGGGCAGAAACGCGGTCGGGTCCGACACCTGCATCCCGTTTTGCCGGGCATTGTTCCCGATGATCTGCAGGTGCATCTGCAAAGCCTGCATGCCGCCGATCTTTGCCACCGCGACCCAGGCCAGCACGATGATCATCGTCATCTTCAGCGCGAACTGGAACAGGTCCGTCACCAGCACGCCCCAGAGTCCACCAATGAACGTGTACAGCCCAGTGAATGGGATCAGGACAAGTACGCAAATCGCCAGCGCCGTCGAGCGCGGATCTCCGAGCGCGTACTGAAACAGGTGGCCGCCAAGCGTCACTTGCAACCCGCGTCCCTCGGCGATGGCCGGCCCCAGCAGCACCATGATGATGTTCACCATTGCCTGCGTGACCCAGCCCAGAATGAAGCAATTCATGAACAGACCGAGGTAAACCGCTTTGAACCCACGCAGGAAGGCCGCCGGTTTACCTCCGTAACGGATCTCGACCAGTTGCACATCGGTCAGAATCTCGGCACGCCGCCAGTACCGCGCAAAGAAAAACACGGTCAGCATGCCGCCCACGCACGAGCCCCACCAGATCCAATTCCCCGCAATCCCCTGCCGCGCCACGAGTCCGCATACCAGAAGCGGCGTGTCGGCCGCGAAGGTGGTTGCCACCATCGATGTTCCCGCCAGCCACCAGGAGACGTCGCGGCCGGAAATAAAGAATTCTTCTGTGTTCCCGCTTGCGCGCCGTCGGTAGTACACGCCGATCAGGAGATTGGCCAGCAGGTAGCCGACGATCACGATCCAGTCGGTCGCAGTGAGGGGCATAGGTCTCCGTGTCCTGAGAGATTTTCAATCCGCGGAAGTTGCTCGAGTCAACCCAAGTCCCAAGGGGGGCCGCACCATCCCTGCCGCTCTCCAGTCTGTTCCGGGCCGGAGTTACCGGAAGCGGCGAATGAATAAGGTGTGACGCTCGGACCGATAAAACCCAACCCCGTAAATGACCGCTTTTCCCTTGGTCGAGTAGATCACTTGCCGAATCCGGAGCAGGGGCGCGCCCCGCGGCACAGCCAGCAACTCGGCATTATGCGCGTCGGCCGGAGTGGCGTCGACCTCTTCGTCGGCATAGGCCAGTTCCACTCCGTAGTCATGCTGCAAGGTGCCAAACAAAGACGCCTTCCCGAGCGGCGCCGTCGTCAGGCCGGCAAACTCCGGAGCTGGCAGGTAGCAGGTCTCCAACGCGAACGGGTCATCTCCCGTCAGCCGAAGCCGGTCGATTTTCACCAGGTGACTGCTGGCCGGGAGCCCCAGGCGCGCCGCAATCTCCAACTGGTGTTCGATGATCTTAGAAGAGAGCACGCGCGTCCGGGGAGCCAGCCCGCGGCTGGACATGTGCTCGGTGTAGCTCATCAGCTTGTTGAAATGAATTTTCGGGGGCGCGACAAACGTGCCGGAACCGCGACGTCTCTCGACGATGCCTTCCCGCTCCAGGCCAGCCAGGGCGTGACGGGCCGTCATCAGGCTGACGCTATGAATCTTCGCGAGTTCCCGCTCCGAATCCACGGCGTCGCCGATCTTTAACTGCCCGCCTTCGATCCGCTTACGGATGACGTTCTGGATCTTCTTATAGGCGGGCGTTCCGTTCCGGCTTCCGTTTCGGTTCTGTACCATCATCTTCCCCGCGGTCAATCTAGCACTCCGCTCGGTTGCCCGATCCCAATCGTTTGGTGCGGCCTCATAGAAGACTGTGTGAGCTATATAGCACATGTATGGAATCAGGTAAAGCAGAGTTTGTACGGATATTTCAGCAGAGCTGACCGCTCCAACTGCTTTGCTATATAGCGGCTGAGTGCTATAGGACTGATTCTACCCTAGTTAACCCAATTCCTAGGGCGGGCGAACTGGTTGAGGAAATCAAGAAAACAGGCACAAAACGGGTCTAATACCAGAAACCGTAGGCAGAGTCACGGAGACTTCAGTTTTCCATAGGCGTCCGATCTTCCGCCAGGGGAGGCTTGCCGAAAACCAAGTGCTTTCCTATCGTCATTCAAGTGCTATGCAGTGCTAGCTCGAGTCGATGGAGTACGGCGCGGAAGAAAATCCAAATTTTTTTCTTGACCTCTTGTGTGTCACTGCTATATAGCATATGTCCATTCGCAGTTGTGGTCGGTGGGGATGCACCGCAACTTTCAGCGCGTGGGAGGTTCTGTGATGAGGCGAGTATTGCTGAGTGGATGTATTCTGGCCGTTATGGCCGTGTTCTTTGTGCTCACGCTGCCGGCGTGGGGCCAGGAAGTAACGGCTAACATCGTGGGCACGATCACCGATCCCACCGGGGCGCCGCTCGCCGGTGCCGAGGTTACCGCGACCGACACCGAGCGCGGCACGACGTGGAAAGTCACAACGAACGAGACGGGTTCGTACAGCATTCTGCGCCTTCCCGTTGGCACCTACCAGGTCAGAGCCTCCGCGACCGGTTTCCAGACGACCAGCTACCCTCCGTTCGTGCTGCAGTTGAACCAGACCGCGCGCGTGGACGTTCCGATGAGGATTGGTAAGGTCAGCGAAACGGTGGAAGTGTCGGGCGCGGCGCCTGTTCTGCAAACGGAGAGCACCGAGGTCAGCACCATCATCGATGCCGCGGCCGTCACGACGCTGCCCCTGGCCGGGCGCAACTATCTCCAGTTGGGGCTTCTGGCGCCGGGCACGACCACCAACAATCCGCGGGGAATTAACGAGCCACAAAATTTGGACAACGGCAGCCGCCCGTTTATCAACGGCAACCGCGAACAGGCGAATCAGTATTTTCTCGACGGAATCCTCAACAGCGAGGATAAGAACAATGAAACCAGCTTCCAGCCGAACGTAGACGCGATTCAGGAATTCAACATCATCACCCAGAACGCGTCCGCCGAATTCGGCGACTACGAAGGTGGAGTGGTCAGCGTCTCAACCAAGTCGGGAACAAATAACTTCCACGGCAGCGTTTTCGAGTTCTTCCGCAACGACAAGCTCGACGCGAATTTGCCCAGCAATGGGTGGACCAAGGGTGTGCTCGCCGAGGAAAATATCCCTGGTCAGATCGTCCCGGGACACGGCGCAGACGGAACCATTCTCAAGCCGGAGTTCCGCTACAACCAGTTCGGAGCCACCTTCGGCGGCCCGATTATCAAGAATAAGCTGTTCTTCTTCCTCGACTATCAAGGGCTGCGTGACTTGAATGCGGGAGCAACGGGCGCGCAATTGCTGACATCGAAGATGCGAGGCGGAGACTTCTCGCAGCTGTGTGTGGCCGGATTCAGCGGGGGCATTTGTGGCGATCAGGCTTTTGGCCCCAACAAGCTCGATCTCGACGCGCAAGGAAATCCCAAGAACACCGCACCAGTCGCCGGGAATCAGCTGGTGGTGCCTGGCTCGGGCGGGGCCAATAACCTTTATTACTTGAACCCAGCCCAAATCCCGGCTGGAACGCAGCCAACTGCAGTACTCAACAACAACCTGCCGGGCGCGGGATTAGCGATTAGCAACGTCGCGAGTAATCTGTTCAGTAATTTCCAGAAATACTATCCCCTTCCCCAGATTGATGCTGTCACTCAGGGAAACAACTACTTCTACAACACCGGGACCAGCATCAACACCGATCAGGGCGATGTGAAGATCGATTACAAAGCTTCGGATTCCGATTCGGTTTTTGGACGCTGGTCACAAGGACATCTGGGCAATCCCGCCTTCAGCGGCTGTCTATTCTGCAATTCGGGCTCGGCGCAAGGTGCAGACCAGCCGATGAAGAACGCCGTCGTCAATTGGGTGCACACCTTCAGCCCCAATCTGCTAAACGAAGCACGGTTTGGCTTCAACGCCGTGCAGTTCAATCAAAGCCTGGTACAAACCTCTTCGCTCGGGAACGTGGGCCAGCAACTCGGGATCGCGAACGCCAACTTCGAGCTTCCCGGACTGCTCAACATCAACGTCACGGGCTATGGCAACGGAGACGCGAATCTTGGCCAGGGAAACCTGGTCCAGATATTCCACACCACTCAGGGACAATTCAACGACAACGTTTCGATCACACATGGACGGCACTCGCTCCGTACCGGTTTCCAGTTTGTGCGCCTGCGCCAGGATTTCCAGTACAACGGCAACAACGGCGGCCTGGGCAGCATCCCTGTGAGCACGCAGAGCGGTTCCGGTTTAGCGGACCTCTATCTCGGACTCGCGGCGACGGGCGGACTCAGAGATACCTATGCCCAGCAAGCGCTGTTTAAGCACCGCGGCAATATCATCGCCGGCTACGCGCAGGACACCTGGCGCCTCACCAACACCCTCACTTTGAACCTGGGCTTGCGCTTTGAGGATCACACGCCCTTGTATGAAACCAAGGATCGCGAGGTGAACTTCGGTCTCTACACCGGAACCATCTACACCCCAACCGGAATTGATGGGACCACCAAGTTTGGCAACCGGGGACTGTTTAACAACTATTTAGGCAAAGGCGATTGGGAGCCGCGCATTGGTTTTGCCTGGTCCCCAGCGGCACTGGGCGGAAAGACCGTGATCCGTGCCGGCTATGCAATCTCGAATTTCTTCGAGGGCGGCGGCACCAACGAACAACTCACCATGAATCCCCCGCTGGGAATTTACGCGCAAGGGAATGCGGGCGGCACTCTGGCCGCGGGCTACGGAAATCTGAAGGTCTGCTCCGCAGTCGACTTCGCCTGCTACTCGGGAGTGAGAGTCAGGGTGACCGATCAAAACTTCATGCCGGCGATCAGCCAGCAGTGGAACTTGACAGTGCAGCATCAACTGACCAACAGCGTAACCATGCAAATTGGTTATGTCGGCCAGCACGGAACTCACTTGTTAAATTTTGAAGATCTGGGTCAACGCGTGGGCTTGAATTCGGCGGGGCAAATCGCGAAGCCTGGGCAGCTCATTGTCAGTCAGAACTCAGGGCCGTATCTGGGCGGGGGCAGCGTCCCTTGTGACATTACGGCTGCCACGCCAATTTGCGGTACCCCTGGTTCGCTCTACCAAGTCGACCAAGGCACGGTTTACTCGAAGGGTTCGTACGCCAGCGCTGGTGCGCTCATCGGTGCCAACATGTCGAATTCCAGCCAGCGCTACGACGCTCTGCAAGCCGTTTTGCAAAAGCGTATGGGCAGTGGGTTGGTCGGACAGGTCTCCTACACCTATTCGAAGTGCCTGAGTAACTCGCCAGGCTATTTCGGAACTGGTTGGGGCAGCACGGGGGCCACGAGTTCCGGTGGCCAGCCGGGGCCGCAGAACATTTACGACATGCGTTCCGATTGGGGGCCGTGCTTCTTCGATCAGAGGCATGTCCTCACCAGCTACGTGACCTACCAATTGCCCTTTGGCAGAGGTAAGCAGTTTGGAAAGGACATGAGTTCGGCGCTGAATGCCGTGCTCGGCAATTGGGAGATTGGTGGAATTATCTCCGCCCACACCGGGAACGCTCTGACCTTGAATTCGTTCGGAGGCTGGGGCGCCTTCCAGGGCGATCCGTCGAACACGAACGGCATCGGTCCTGCCACTCTCGCCGAGCGGCCGAGCTGCGCGGGCGCTGTCCACGTGGCGAACCATCGGGTCGGTGCAACCTCCACGACGACCGCCTACATCCAGTGGATCGATCCGAGCAACATTTCAAATCCGACTCCAAACACGTTCGGCAACTGCTCGGTCGGAAACGTCACGGGGCCCGCCTATGCTAACCTGGACCTCAACCTCCACAAGAACTTCCTGGTTACCGAGAGCAAGCGACTGGAGTTCCGCTTTGAGGCCTTGAACGCGTTCAATCATCCGGTCTGGACGTTTTCCGGTGGGCCCGCAAACGGGTCGTTTGATCCAGGTAGTCCGACCTTTGGACAGGTCACCGGCTCGCAAAGCGCTAGAAGTTTGCAGTTGGGCCTGAAGTTTGTGTTTTGATGAGCTAACCGGCTCGCATAAATGGCAGGCGCCTCCGCGCGCCTGCCCTTGTCTTTAGATACAGTTCATGAAGTTTCCCAAAAAGCCTCAGGCCGCGCTACCATTCAAGTGAGTGGGGCTGGTTATGCGATTCCGGATGGGGACGAACCGTGATCTGAACGAGATTCCAGCGCTTTGCTGGCGGCGCGGGTGGACACGGGTCATGCTCGGTCTGCTATGCGTCGTCACCGTCAGCGCATGCTGCGCGCCTGGCTTCGCACAGAAGAGTATCCCCGCGCTGCAACCCAGGCCTGCTCCTCCACCGCGCGCTCCAACCGACACCTTTGATGAGAACCAGTTGCGCTATGGCAAGAACCCCGCTGCTCTGACAAATTCGGGCGAGAAAGATACCTGTTTCTTTCCCCCGTTAAACGGATTGCACAGCTCGCTGGTGGCAGTCGCCAACCTGCAGGTTGCCGCGAAAGCGAAAAAGGAGTACGCGGCGGCATGTGCGGCCGTGAACGATAAGAAATTTGACGCGGCCGAAGACCATCTGCGCAAGGCCGTTCAGAAGGAGTCGAAATATCCAGCCGCTTGGGTCACTTTGAGCCAGCTGCTGGCCGCGCAGCGAAAAACCGACGAGGCTCGCCAGGCATGTTCGCACGCGCTCGAGGCCGACCCCAACTATGTGCCTTCGCATCTTTGTATGGCCGATGTCGCGGTCCTGGCACAACAGTGGGAAGACGTGCTGAAATACTCCGGCCGTGCCCTCGAACTCGACCCCACCAACGACGCGCCTGGATACGCTTACAGCGCGATGGCGAACCTGAATCTTCACCACTTGCCGGAAGCGGAGAAAAACGCGCTACGGGCGCTCGAGATCGATCGCACGAACAGCGATCCGCGCGTCCATTTCTTGCTGGCTCAGATTTATGAGGCAAAGAAAGATCCCGCGAATGAAGCTTCGCAGCTGCGCGAATACCTCAAGTACGCCAGCACTCCCCAGGAAGTCGCCATGGTCCAACAGGCTCTTGCGGACCTGGAAAAGCGGATGGGCAAGTAGCTTTGGCCGCCCGGGTGCGACATAGCTCCACCCGTTCTTCGACCTCCAGTTCGTCATTGCCCGCTTGGCGCCTTCCAAAATAGTGAGCATGTACCGATGTCCCAGCATCGTTTCCTTTCTCCCGGTCGCCGGTTCCTCAGCGACCCTCTTGCTATGCTCCTTTTTCTGTCGCGCTCAAGTTCAAACCACGCCCTTCAGCGGGATCTCCCTTTCCACGCAGATGCGCGTACAGGATGGGGGATGGTGGCCGACAAAAGGGGACCGACCGCGAGAGGACTATGTCGGGACTCCAGAATGCGCCAAATGCCACGCTGCCAAAGCCCTAACCTACAAGGACACGGCCATGTCCCAGGCATCCATGCTCCCGCTGCAATCGCAGAGCCTCCGCCAGCATGACCAACTGCCCTTCCAGCAGGGGCCTTATGGCTATGAATGGATAACCACGGCTGAGAGCAGCACGCTGAAGGTCACGAACGGAACAGCGTCTATTTCTGCGGACCTGTCGTGGGCGTTCGGCCTGGGACGTATGGGCCAAACCCCCCTCTACCGGCGGCATGACGCGTTCTACGAGAGCCGAGTGAGCTACTACTCCAGTCCAGGTGCTCTCGACATCACTCCGGGGCACGCTCGCGAGGTCCCCGGCAGCCTCGAAGACGCGCTCGGCCGCGAGCAGGAGCCGTCAGAGATCCGCCGCTGTTTCGCTTGTCACACCACCGCGTCGACGACGAACGATCAGTTTGATCCGAGTCATGCATTTCCCGGGGTCACTTGCGAGGCGTGTCATGGGCCCGGCGCCCGGCACGTCGCTGCGATCAAGGCGGGAACGGAAAATTCCACAGAACTGATTCTGAATCCCGGTCGACTCGATCCCGTTGGTTCGGTGGATTTCTGCGGCGCCTGTCATCGTAGCTGGCAAGATGTGGTGGGGACCGGCCTCACGGGAGTTGGAGTCCTGAATATCCGCTTTGCGCCCTACAGACTGGAGAACAGCAAATGCTGGAAACAGCAGGATGCACGAATCACCTGCCTCGCGTGTCACGACCCGCACAAGCCGCTGGTGCAAGACGCCCGTTCCTATGACGCACGCTGTCTTCAATGTCACCAGCTGCGAGGGGCCGCCAAGAGCAGCCTGGGGACCGCGAAGCTTGCCGCCTGCCCCGTCGCCACCAAGAACTGCGTGACCTGTCATATGCCAAAATATGAACCGCCAAATCTGCACTCCTCCTTCACCGATCATTGGATTCGTATCGTTCGGCCCGGTAAGCCCTATCCCAACTAGTTTCTCCCGAGCCCGTCAATCGACACTAATGAGGTTGCTCCTTGCTCGTCGCCTTGCCGGGTGGCTCGGGACCAAGAACCGGTGCCGAGCGCGGTGCTGAAGGACCAGGGGGCGCCTTCAGGGTGAACTTTTGCCTGGCCAGTTGGTCGCGGCCTTCCTCGATCAGGTAGAAGTTGTCTGCGTCAACATTATGGAAGACTTGCACAAGGCCGCTCGGCCACTTCACTTCGACCGTGTCGGCTCGAGATGCCTGGCCCAGCCCAAAATGAGCCCGGAGATCGCTCTGCGAAAGATAGCTGCCGCCCCCCGCAATCTCGCGAATCTGCGACATGCCGCCGGCAACTACACGAATGCGGCTCCCCATCGCGTCACGATTACTCTTGGTGCCCACCAGCTTGAAGTTCAGGAAATGCTTCCCATTGCCGCCTGAGTTGTGCAGCAGCAAAGGCGGATCATCGTTGTTACCGACGACCAGGTCGACGAAGCCGTCATTGTCAAAGTCGGCGAACCCTACGCCGCGCCCCACGTAAGCAGTCTGGAATCCGCTTCCCGATTCCTTGCTAACCTCCGCGAATTTGCCGTTACCCAGGTTGTGGAATAGGGAGTTGAACTGCTTGAAGGGGGCTGACTGGGAGGATTGCTCGACTTCCGGATAGACGTGGCCGTTGGCGATGAACAGATCCAGCCAGCCGTCGTTGTCGTAATCAAAGAAGCCGCCGCCAAAGCTGAGCACATTCATGGTTGGAACCGTGATCCCAGCCGTTTCGCTGACTTCCTCGAAGGTACCTTTGCCGTCGTTGTGCCAGAGATGGTCCGAGGCCTTCTGGAAATCGGAGATGTAAAGATCGAGCCAGCCATCATTGTCGTAATCCCCCAGAGAGATGCACATGGCGGCCATCGTCTTGCCTCGCCCCGTGAGTGCCATGCCCGCGAGCAAACCGATCTCCGTGAAAGTGCCGTTGTGTTCATTGTGGTAGAGGTAGGCGTTAAGCCCGTCGTTGGCCACAAACAGGTCTGGCCAGCCGTCATTGTCGTAATCGGCGGCGCCCACAGAGAGATTCTTGCCTTCGGGCTGATAGATTCCAGCCTTCGAAGTGACGTCGGTAAAGGTGCCATCCCCGTTATTGTGGTACAGCACGTCAGCTGTGCCCGGGTAAACGCTGGGAGGGCAGTTCGTCCTCACATCTACAAAATCACAGTAGCGTGGGCTGTTTGGTCCCAGAGCGACGTAGCCTCCGACGTATAGATCGAGGCGGCCGTCGCGATCGTAGTCGAAGAATGTCGCTCCGCCGTGAAAGAGATCTCCACCCCCAACCCCCGCCTTCGCGGTGACGTCGGTGAAAGTGCCGTCTCCGTTGTTGTGGTAGAGGACGTTGCGGCCGAACTGGGTGACATAGAGATCGGGGAATCCATCGTTGTCGTAGTCCCCCCAAACGCAACCTAGGCCGTATCCCGTGCCGGGAACGCCTGCTTTCTCGGTAACGTCGGTGAAAGTGCCGTCTCCGTTGTTGTGGTAGAGCGCATTGCGCGCCGCGATGCCGCGGTTGTAAAGATCGCGTCCGTTGACGAAGTAGATATCCTGGAAACCGTCGCCATCGAAGTCGCCAACGCAGAGACCGGGGCCAAAAACTTCGCGGATGATCGCGATGCCCTGGCTCCCCCGGTAGTGAACGAACTTGATGCCAGCCTGGGTAGTGATGTTGGTGAACTGAATGGGAGAGGGCGAAGCGCTCTGTGCCGAACAGGTAAGATGCGCAGCCAAGATCAGACAAGCGAACAGAAGCTGGCGAGAGAATCCTGGACACGAGTCGCGGAGATGTCGGAAGCGCAGGGGCCTAGGGTTCGGAAGCTTGCACCTTTCTTCCGTCTTGTTTCGGCATTGTCCGGTCCCAATGTGCAAGATTCCCCGCGCGGAAAAGTGCAGTCGCAAGGTGCTCGGCCTGACTCCCCACCGCGCAATTTTGGCAGGCAGCAGACTCGCCCTAAGATGATGATATCAAATTACTTACCGCTGCCAGTAATTTCCAGTCCCAATTCCTTTCTGGGGCTCGTTGAAGGCAATTCTGGCAACGTTTTCAGTCTATAATTTCCGGATGCGTAGAGCATCAGTTTTGTTCCTTGCGGGCGTAGTTTTCGTTCTGGCCGGCCCGATTTCCAACGCACAAACACCCAAGTCGAAAAGCGCGATCGGGGGAGCGAGTCTCGCTGAGCAAGCCACAAGTCTCGCCGAGGAGGGGCACTGCACGGAGGCTATGCCGCTGCTGAAGAAGGCCCTCCGTCAAACCACCGCCAAGGACATGAAGAAGCGGATTGCCCTGGACGGCGTGCATTGCGCGATGACCCATGACAATCCCTTCGACTCCCTCGATTTTCTCGCGCTGCTGGCTCGCGACTTCCCGGGCGACCCGGAGGCACTCTATGCGGCATCCCACGCATACTCGGACTTGTCTTTGCGCGCATCGGAGGATTTGGCGCGCCAAGCGCCGTTTTCGTATCAAGTTCATGAGCTCAACGCAGAAGCCCTGGAGTTACAGGGAAAATGGGACGAGGCCGCGGCCGAGTATCGCAAGATTCTGGAATTGAACCCGCTTTTGCCAGGCATTCATGCGCGTCTGGGACGCACGCTGCTTTCTCGCCCACAACCCTCGGCTGAGAATGTCGATCAGGCAAAAAAGAATTTCGAGCAGGAACTCGATATTGATCCAAGGAATGCCACCGCAGAATACGTACTTGGACAGTTGGCTCAGAACGCGAACGATCTCTCCGCGGCGATCCGCCATTACACGCGGGCGAGCAAAATCGATAATGGATTCGCCGAGGCCTATCTGGGATTGGGAATGTCCTTAATCAGCGCCAAGCGTTTTACGGAAGCAATCCCCCCGCTGGAGACTTACGAGAAGCTTGCGCCCGACAGTCCCACGGGGCACTACCAGTTGGCGCTCGCATATGCCGGAGTCGGCCGGAGAGATGATGCCAACCGCGAGGCCGCTCTGCAGCGAGAGACAGCTGAGAGCCTGGAGAAAGTGAAGCGGAGAGTGGCCGAGGGGCTTCTGCAGGAGCAATCGGAGCCGAAAGCAAAACCACCGGAGCCACAAAACTAGCCAGCCCCATCTTTGACCTATGCCAAGCGAAAAAGGCTGGACACGCTGTTGGCGTCCTAACTCCTGGCGACGCCGAGACTTCCTGCGAGTTCTGGCTGCGTCCGCGGGGGCGAAGCTACTCTCTCGTGTCGCCCTTGGATTGGACCAACCGGCTTTCCCGTTTTCCGAGATTCCACCCTCCGCCAGCGGCATAACCTGGACCCACACAGCTGGCAGTTCGGCGGAAAAATATTTGCCGGAGTCGACCGGAGCGGGCTGCGCGTTTTTCGACTACGACAACGACGGCTGGATGGACATCTATCTGGTCAATAGTGGGGCTTGCGACTTCTTCACACCCCCACACCCGTTACGGAATGCCCTCTACCACAATAATCGCGACGGCACGTTTACTGACGTGACCGACAAAGCTGGTCTAGCGGGCGGAGGCTACGGGATGGGCGTCGCCGTCGGCGACTACAACGGAGATGGACTCCCCGACCTCTACCTGACCCAGTACGGTCGCAGTATTTTGTACCGTAACAATGGTGATGGCTCGTTCACTGATGTGACCCAGAAAGCGGGCATAGCGGCTCTGGGATGGGCCTCCAGCGCGGTCTGGTTCGATTACGACAATGACGGGCGGCTCGACCTCTTTGTTTCTCGCTTCGTCGACTTCGACAAGACAAAACACCATCGCTGCGGCGCGCCCAACATTCCCGCGCTGGCCGGCATGAATGAATATTGCTACCCCCGAGTGTACGTGGCCATGCCGAGCTGGCTGTTTCATAACAACGGTGACGGTACTTTCACCGACGTCAGCCAGAAGATGGGCATCGCCGACAACCCCGGCAAATCGTGGGGAGTCGTCGCTACCGACATCAACAACGACGGCTGGATGGATCTGTTCGTCGCCAACGACACAGTAGCCAACTTTCTGTTTGTAAACCGCCAGGGGCGGCGCTTCGAGGAGGTCGGCTTCACTGCCGGAGTTGCTTTCAGCGAGCAGGGGAAAGCACGGTCCGGCATGGGAGTCGACTCCGCCGACTTCAACCAGGACGGCTGGATGGACCTGTTCGTCACCAACCTGGACCACGAGCTGTATGGTTTTTACCAGAACAAGCACGACGAGACCTTTGAAGACACCGCCGGACCTACGGGGGTCGCGGTCGCCAGTAAGCTCATGAGCGGATGGGGCCTCAAGTTCTTCGACTACGACAACGATGGAAATCTGGACCTGCTGATCGCGAACGGCCATCCCGATGACTTAATCGACAAGATTTACGACAACGTGACGTACCGCGAGCCGCTCCTGCTTTTTCAGAATGCCGGCAGCAGGCTGCAAAATGTGAGCTCGACGAGCGGTCCGGTTTTTGCGAAACCGATGGCCGCGCGCGGCCTGGCCGTCGGTGATTTCAACAATGACGGCGCGATCGATGTCCTGATCTCGAACAACGATGCCGCGCCGGTTCTGCTGCGAAACGATATCGGCGGCAAGAACCATTGGCTGGGACTAAATCTCAGAGGGAAAAAGGCAAATCCCGACGCAATTGGCGCGCGCGTAACCTGGCAGTCTGGCGACTTAAAGCGCGGCTGCCTAAAAGTCGGTGGCGGCAGCTATCTCTCCTACCACGACCCGCGCCTGGTGCTGGGAATCGGTCAGCGAGCCAAATTCGATTGGCTGGAAGTGAAGTGGCCGCAGCCGAGTGGCCGGGTGGAGCGCTTCACGGATCTCCCCGTTGATCGTTACATCACAATTGTGGAAGGTGAAGGGAAGTGGAAGTAGAGCCCCCTCAGTCGCGGGCGTGGCCAATCGCAACTTCTCTCGCAAGTCCCTACGGTGTCAGCTTCCCTGTCTTCAGATACTCCTGCGACGGCACGCCGAAGGCGTCCGCCACCCGGTTGAAGAACGCAAACATGGCCGTGACATACACCGCCTCGGCGATCTGATCTTCGCTCCATCCGACGTCGCGCAGCGTTTGTACATCCTCGGCCGTCGTCCGGTCGGCGGCCTTGGTGACCAACTCTACGTATTCGAGAAGCGTCCGCTCTGCCGCCGTCAACCCAGCTTCATCCAGCTTGCCTTCGAGAATCGCCTCCACGCATTGATCATTGGCTCCCTGAACCCGCAGGAAGTAGGCGTGACTGTCCAGTCAATACGGGCACCGGTTGAGATAGGAGACGTGGCTGGCGATCATCTCCTTGTGCCGCCGCGTCAGGTGCCCTTCGGAGAAGTGCACGGTGTTGGAAAACTCGATCACCTGCCGCAGGAAGTCGGGCCGCGCCCCAAAGCATTTGATGATGCCTGGCACCTGCGTGCGGCCGGAACCCGCCCGCCAGAAGTCGTACGCTGCCGCGGTCTCTCCGGTGGCCTCGTGGTCTTCGGTAATGCGGATCTTCGTCGTCTGACGATCGCCGCCCTTGCCGGAACTCACTGGCTTCTTATCTTGCTCCATACCGACTGATCGTAACCCGACGCCCCCGCGCGCCTAGAACAGAAATTTAAGTGCCACCTGGATCACCCTCGGTCCCAGGTCCGAGTGAATCTCGCCGAAGGTCGGCGAACTGATGTCGCTGTTCGGTAGCCGCAAATTCGTATGATTGAGGAAGTTGAACAGTTCACCCCGAAATTGCAGTTCCTTTCCTTCCATCACACGAATGTTCTTGACCGCGGAGAAGTCCCAATTCGCGTACCCGGGCCCCTGTACCACGTTGCGGCCTTCGTTGCCGAATTGCTGCACCGGCGAGTTCGGGTCGGGAGTGACGCGCTGGAATGCAGCTTTGTTCATCCATTCCTGCGCCGTATGAGGACCCGAGTTTGGATTGCCAACCAGGTTGGGCCGGTTACTCGAGAAGCCCGAGATTTCCGGCGCACTCCCTTGCAGGGAAACGTCCGTAGAGTCGAACACCGTAAACGGCGTGCCACTCATTGCCGTCACAATCCCGTTGAATTGCCAGTTGCCCAGCGCGTGCTGATACCAGGTATGTGCCTGCCTCCAGAAGGGAACGCTCCACTGGTAGCTGAGCACCAGCCGGTGTCGCGCGTCGAACATCGATCGTCCCCGCTCGGCGCCCAGATCAGCCGGGTTCTGCGCGAGGTCGTTCTCCCCAGCCACCGGCTGCGAAGCCGATCCCGTGATGTTGAACGAGGAGACGTCATCAATCGACTTCGAATATGTATACGAAGCCAAAAAGGAAATCCCCTGGCCGAAACGCTTGCGCAAGCTGGTCTCCAGAGCATGGTAGTTCGAACCGGAGATGCTGGCGATCTCGCCAATCGACGCATAATTGCAGCCCGTCGGTTGCGTCAGCGTGCAACCGGAGTACAAGCGCCGCTGGATGACATTGTCCTCGGTCGATTGCCCCGGATCGTAAATCGCCGGATTGCCTTCGATCAGACGGGGCAAGTGCGTGCCCGTGGTCCCGACGTAACCGATCTGAAACAACCAGTCGTTGCCGAAGGATCGCTGAACATTCAGGTTCCAATCCTGCGCGTAGGGCAGATTGAGCTTCGGCGCAACCACCAGCAACGTCATCGGCTTCGAGAACGAACCATCAAACGGATTCGAATTCCCGAACGGCTTCGCCCAATTCACCGGGAAACTGGCCTGGGGTGTCGCCAGATACGGCGGAGCGCTGATCGGGTCCTGCAAAGGTCCGCCCTGCCCGTTGTAGAAGGGCTCGTAGAAAATTCCATAAGCCGCGCTGACCAGCCACTTCGTTTCTCCAGTGGGGTCCCACGCAATGCCAACGCGCGGAGCCAAAGCCGTTTTCTGCGTCGGAATCAGGCCCGACGGCACGCCCGGATCCCCCGGATAGAGCAATCCTCTGGGAGCGCTCGGAATCACCTTCGAGTGCGCCCCAGGAACAAACAGGTTCTGCAGATTGTGCAACTCCGTGTACGGGAAGGGCAGCTCGTAGCGCAGCCCCAGGTTCACGGTCACGCGCGAATTCACTTTGAATGTGTCTTGCCCATAGAAGTTCAAAGCCTGGCCGCGAATGTGCCGATCGAAATTTCCTCCGCCTTGCAGGAAGACAACTGGCATGCCTTCGAGGAAACTGGCGAAGCCATTGACGAATGACGGGAAGGGTGCGAAGACGAAAAAGCCATTGCTCGCGATGCCTTGCAAGGCGTTGATCTGGTCGCGGCGAAACCCTCCGCCAAACTTCAACTCGTGCCGGTTGCGAATCCAGCTGAGCGAACCGGAGACGTCGTACGTGTTCTGAAAAGTGTTGCGCGGGCCGGTGATCGGATCCCCGACCGACGCAAAGCCTGCAATTTGAATAAACGGCGGGCCGGCCGCTTCGGGAAGTTGTGGTTCGTATTGAAAGCCGAGGCTCGAAGGCAACTGGTGATTGATGTGCTGGTCGAAGAGGAACTTATTCCTCAAGTACGACATGCGAAGCACGCTTACCAGCGAGGGCGAGAAAACGTGCGTCTCCTGCGCCACGAAGTTCTGCGCACGATCCTCTTCTCCGACCGGGAAACCCGGCACGTTCGCGCCCGAAGTTGAGAGCGGATCCGTCGTCGGTCCTCCGCTATACATGTAGCGGAGATTGAGGCTGTCAGCCGGTGAAAGATACTGGTCGAGACGCAGCCCGAATTGATCGTTGCTCAAACTTAGCGACTGGGTCGCCAGAAACGTATGGAGCCCTTCGTTGGGCAAAGGATAGAAGTTCAGGACATTGCCGGCGATGGGATCGATCGTGGTCAGCTTGTTGAAAGGAACGGGCGCCGGATGCGGAGGCCCCGAAGAAAAATCAAATTGATAGAGCTGATGTCCGTCATTCGGATTGGGATCGGCGCAGATCCCGCTGTTGGGATCAAAACCACCGATGGACATAGGGCACGCGTCGGAAAAATCTCCCTGCCGCTGCAACAGCGAAGGCACCGTCGGATTGACGGTTTTCCCCTGCCGATTCCGGAACCCCTCGTAATACGCGAAAAAGAATGTACGGTCTTTGACAATCGGCCCGCCGAAGGTGCCACCGAACTGATTCTGCTTGAGTTGCTGCACGGAGTGGGTCGAGAAATCCGACGCGTCCATGGCGTCGTTGCGCAGAAATTCCCAAGCCGCGCCGTGAAAAGAATTCGTGCCCGAGCGGGTGACGATGTTGGTCGTCGAGCCCGTGTTCTGGCCGAACTCCGCGTTCGCGTTGTGGGTGAGAATGCGGAATTCGGCGATGGCATCTATCGGCGGCTTGAGAACAAAGCCGGCATCCACGCTGTTGACGTTATTTGCCCCGTCGATCAGAAAGTTGTTTGATTCCGGCCTTTGCCCATTGACTGCATAGGCTTGCCCGTTGCGAAGCGAGCCGCCCGCTTCCTGCAGACCCGCCGTCAGAGGAACAACCCCAGGTTGCAACAACCCCAGCTGGGAGAAGTTCCGTCCATCCAACGGGAGGTCCAGCAGTTCGCGCTCCAGAACCGGCATACCCAGGCTGCTGGTCGTGCCCTGAATCAGCTGCGCATCCGACATCACCTCAACCTGCTCGGTGCCCGTTCCTACCGCCAGGCGCACCGGAACTGTGGGCGCCTCGTTCACATTCAGCGATATTCCTTCGCGCAGGTATTTCTGGAAGCCTTGCGCGGTTACCTCCAACGCATAGTGACCCACCGGCAACTCCAGCAGCAGATAGCTTCCGTCGTGGCCCGATTTAACCGTGCGCATCAGCCCCGTCTCCGTTTGCCGGGCGCTCACCGTCGCGCCTTGTACAACCGCGCCGCTCGAATCGGAGACCGTCCCCCGGATGCTGCCCGTGATCTGCTGGGCCGCGACGTTTAAGGTCAGCAACATTGTCAACAGGACACACTTCGAGTATCTGAGGCAGCGCATAGTCCCCACTCTCCCCTGCGAATTGATTTGTCGACGTTTGGTGCTACTTGGCGTCGGCCAGCGGCTCGACCTTTTCGATCACAAACGCGTGCGAGCCTCCACGCTCGAACACTTTGCCGGTGGCCGTCACTTTCTGCCCGGCAAAGGGCAGCAGCTTTTCATTCTGGCCGCTCGACGGTGTGGTGTCGGCGATCGGCCAGTAGATGGTCCCGTTGGCAGTGAGAATCACCAGCGGGGATCCGGCCTTCGCACAGGCTACGGCGCAATCGTGACTGATCGGCTTCTCCAGGCCCTTGGTAAAGGCGCAGGCAGAGTCGAGGACGTAGCCCTGCACCGTCTCGGTTTTCGCTTTTCCCGAGCCTGCCCACACAGCTGCCGCTAGCAACAGCGGGACCGCTACCTTCGCAGCCGTTCGACTGATTCTCATAGATGCCCCCAAACCAGGTTGACTGCCAACCACTTGACCCCACTTCGACTACCCTACTCAAAAAACCCCGGCTAGCTTTGGGACTAGCCGGGGACCAATTATTGCCCGGCAGTCTCTGCCGGTTTCTCTAGGGGTGCCTCGAGTCGCGCGTGGGGGCGCAAAGGAGGACTTATGAATTGCACGCACTCTAAGCGGAACGCGATTTCGGCACAATACTGAAAAAATACTAGAGGTGGTCCAGGCCCCGAATCCCCTTGGTTTCCACACACTCATAGGCTTTCCCCGGTGACAGAGACTTGTACTCCTCGGTCTCGCCGCTGGGCCATTGAATGACGACCCGCTCGATCCGGTCGCGTTGGCCGATCCCGAATGTCACCGGGAGCTCTGACTGCGAGAGATAACTCGATCCGCTCTTCACCAGCCGCGTCTGGCTGGCGCCTCCATGCTCGATCCGGACCGTAGCCCCGATCGCGTCGCGGTTCGACTTGGTGCCCACCAGGCGAAAGCGGATGCTGCGATTCCCCGAACTCACGTCGTTGCGGTAAAGGAATGCAGGTCCGTTGTTGGTGGTGATGAGCAGATCCAGGTCGCCGTCACGGTCAAAGTCTCCGTAAGCCAGCCCCCGACCCACTTTCGGCTGGTTAAACACGGGGCCGGCTTCGGCCGCCACATCCCGAAAACCGCCCTGGCCGTTATTCAGAAATAGCTGCGGCGGTTGCGCGTACCCTAGGTTTCCTCGAATATTTCGAACCGTATCGTCGATATGCCCGTTCGCAATCGCCAGGTCGAGAGACCCATCAAGATCCACATCGAAAAAAGAGCAGCCAAATCCCAAGCTGTTTTTCGACGCCAGGCCGATTCCCGCTGTCGTCGCCACATCTTCGTACGTGCCCTTTCCGTCCGCGCGGTACAGCCCGATCATTTCGTTGTCGAAGTTCGTGATTGCGATTCCTGTTGTGCCGGCGTTCGTGAAGTCGCCGGTGTCCACGCCCATGCCAGCCCGCGCCTTGCCTTCGGTGCTCAAGGCGAGGCCGGCCTCCATGCCGACATCTTTGAAGCTACCATTGTGCAGGTTGCGATAGAGCTTGTTGGGCTGCGTGTCATTGGCCACCAGCAGGTCGGGCCAGCCGTCCTGGTCGTAGTCGAGCATGGCAACCCCGAGCGACTTCGAACTGCTGTCGAACACCCCGCTCCTGGCGGTGACATCTTCGAACGTCCCGTCGCCTTTGTTGTGAAACAGCCAGCAGGTCTCGCCGCGATAGGCTTCCGGCGTGCAGTACGACTTGTGCTTTCCATCCAGGCTGCAGAAGACGTCGTGCTCCGGCGACCACCTCACGTAATTGCACACGAACAGATCGAGCAGCCCGTCGCGGTCGAAATCAAACCACAGCGCCGACGTACTCATGGCCTGTCTGCCCCCGAGGCTGCTCTTCTGTGTCACGTCCACGAACCTTCCCTTGCCCGTGTTCTTGAACAGTCGATTCTGTCCGACGCAGGTGACCAGAATGTCGGGGAACCCGTCGTTGTTGTAATCCCCGACCGCCACTCCCATGCCGTACAGCTCCACGTCCAGGCCCGCCACCCGGGTAACGTCCGTGAACGTTCCATTGCGGTTATTGCGATAAAGCTTGAGCGTGCTTCGCTGCCGTTTATGCCCCAACCAATCCATGGCGTTGATCAGCAGGATGTCCTGCCATCCGTCCGCGTCGTAGTCGAGGAAGGCGCAACCGGAGCCCAGCGTTTCAGGCAGCAGTTTGCCTCCAAACGCGCCACTGTTGTGATGGAACTGAATTCCGGCGTCGGCGGTTACGTCAGTGAGTTTGAAGCCAAGGGGAGAAACCGCAGGCGCCGGCACGGCCCAGATGCCATTCCCCGTGAGCCGGGCAGCCGATACCACTCCCGCCATACCCCGCAGGAACGATCTACGGTTCACGGGACGTCCACCAGCCCGTGGCGAATTGCATACACCACCAGTTCCGCCGTCTTATGAATGCCGAGCGCGTCCATGATGTTCGCCCGGTGCACGGCAACCGTGTTCACGCTGAGCCCAAGCTGGTCCGCGATTTCCTTGTTCGACTTGCCGTCCACAATCAACTGCAGGATCTCAAGTTCGCGCGTGGTGAGGCCGCCATTGCGCTCACCCTTCAGCGCGGAACGCTTGGCCACCTGGGGATCAAGCACCACCTCGCCACCGGCTACCTTTCGAATCGCCGCGGGCAACTCCAGGTCGACCGCGTTTTTCAAAACGTATCCCCGCGCTCCCGCATCCAGTGCCTGCCGCACCAGCGTGTCTTCCGAATGCATGCTGAGCATCAGAATGGCCTGCTGCGGAGACGTTTCAAGAATCCGGCGAGTCGCAATCAACCCGCTGGTTCCAGGCATGGCGCAGTCCATGACGATGACCCTCGGCTTCAGTTCCTGGGCCAACTGAATGGCCTCATCCCCATTTCCCGCTTCGCCTACCACTGTGATATCCGCCTCGTCCTCGAGCATGCGGCGGAACCCGCGCCGCACCAGGCTGTGGTCGTCGACCAGCAGGACGGTAATCTTATTCGGCATGCGCCTCCACTCTTTCCTTCGAAACGGTTAAGCGGACCAACGTCCCGCCACCGGCCGGCTGCGAGAATTCGATCCGGCCTCCCAGCAACTCCGCGCGCTCGCGCATCGCAACCAGCCCGATGCCCGGACTCGCCGCGTCTCGGCTGAAACCCTTGCCGTGGTCTTCGACGGCGAGCTCCAAACGGTCTGCAAGAAACCGCAATCGCACCCATGCTTTCTGGGCTCCCGAGTGTCGCGCCGCGTTGTTCAGCGCTTCTTGCAACACCCGGTAGATATGAATGCTCGCGCTGCCGCTGAGGGGAAAAGAATTCCCGGACTTCTCGTAGGATATGCCAATGCCGGTCTGCTTTTCCATGGTTGCCAGATACCAGTCCACCGTGGTTTCCAGCCCCGATTCCTCGAGCATCACCGGATGCAGGGCTTGCGACAGGCTGCGCACGTTGTCCAGCGTGGTCTGCGCAATTCCTCGGACCTCCTGCAGCTCGGTGCGGACCGGAGAATCCTCCGGCGTATGTTTTTCCGCCCGTCCCAGCATCGATCCCACCGCGGTCAGGATCTGCCCAAACTCGTCGTGTAACTCCCGCGAAATGTGCCGCAGCGTCGATTCCTGGGTCGCAATCAGCTTCTGTGCCAGATCGCTCCGCTGTTCCGAGAGCGTCGCCAACTGCGCGAACAGCTGTCGGTTGGAATGGATCAGGTAAAGACTGGTCAGCAGAATCGCGGCGAGCGTCGCCCCGAGAAAAACATACACCTGGCGCTGCACCCGGTCGTAAATCTGCCCGATCTGCAGGTCCGCCTGCTCTTCGCTCTCGTTGTTTTGCACCAGCAGCCGGGCCACGGCCGTACTCAACCCCGCCTGCCGCGCCTGCAATGTTAGCCGGATCTGCGTGCGCGCTTCGTCCGGCTTCCCATCGTGCGCTAGGGCGAAGGTGCGGTCCACAGCATCCCAGAACTGCGCGAGCGATTGGGCCATGTACTGTCTCTGCTCGGGCGTGCGATGGATCGGGGCCAGCCCCTCCTCCACGCGCAGCGCCGTATCCAGATCGGATCGGATGCGCTGGAACTGCGCCGACCACGCCGTCAGTGGGTAGGGCTCATCGTTGTCCAGCATGTCGCGCATGGCCAGCGCGAGCGAGTTCAGATCGTTCTGGATGCGTAGCAGCTGCAGCGAGTCCTTCCGGTTGCGGTCGGCAATGTTGTTCTGCAGCGCCCGCAAGCCTGCGATCTGCTGGGTGGTATACCAGGAATACGCGACCACGGCGGCAATCGTGATGATCAGGCCAAGAAACAGACCCGCCGTTGGAGACCGCACCGTGGAGCGCTGCACGCCCCGAGAATATAACGCGGATGATCGAAGCGCCAAGCCTGGCGCTCGCCGTAGACCTAGGCTAGTGGCTCACGAAGGATCGTTTGGAGGCTTGCAGCGGACGCGGCCGCCGTTCCTTGATTTCCCGGATCGGCGACGTGATGATCGGCGTCCGGTACGCGGGATGATGAAACTCCAGCCGCATCCCACGGCCGAGAAAGCGAACCTTCAGCATCGTGCCGCCCCAGGTCGAACCTGCGATCGCCACTGGCACCGGCCGCGGGCAGAACTCAGGATGTCCCCAGATCAACGCCTGGTTGTCCCCCAAAAACACCGCGGTGTAGCAGTGATGTTGAGTGTGAATCTTGAGAACCGTTTGCGGCTGCAGGTCGGCCAGAAAGACTCCGCCCTCAATCTCCGATTGCACGATGTTGTGGTTCACCTCATCGCCTAGGTTGGCGTGAGGGTGAAACATCGTGACTTGCAGGTTCGGGTCCAAGGAATCGGCGCCTTCGCTTTAGACGTCTGCATTATTCCCCCGTAAGCCCGGAAAGGGAAGGATTTTCAGACGTCAGAACCAAGCCCACCCGTTCGGGCCGGCTTGGTTCTCTTTCTCGGATCATACCTCAGCTGGACTTCGCTCCGCTCAGCTTTCCCGCATCACTGTCGACCCGGCCAGAATTCCAGCTGCCATCTCCAGTTCGTGCAGGTCTTCGCGGCTGAAATCCGCTCCCGCATACGTTGCCTCGGAGCCTTTGCGCGAAATCTGGATCACTCCCAGCACGCGGGAGTTCTCGTCAATCACCGGTGCCGACATCAGCTTCTGGATCGGTAGCGGTTCGCTCGTGTCCACGCCTTCCGACGTGCCCAGTTTCACCGATTCGAAAATGCTGGCGTGTTTCACCCGCGCGAAATTGTTGAAGATCTCCGGCTTCTTGCTGATCGCCGTGTGCGCCGCAATCGACGTGCTCGAAACCGGAATCGATCCGGCCGTCCGCAGTTCATCGGGATAGATGAAGTTCAACAGCCCGCGGTTCAACCGCAGAATGGCAACTTCTGTCTGTTGTACCTGGAACATCTTGGCCAGGACTCCGCACACCTGGCGCGGCGTAACGTCCTGATCCACAAGATGCTCGAGAGGCGACATGTCGGGCATCGAGCCCGAAGTCTTTGGGGTTTTCAGAAATTGAGAGCTGTGGCTCATATCTGTCTTGCCTCGTGTTGAACCAAAACCACGTAAGATCCCCGCAGCTTGAGCGCCATACTGCCTCGACCGGAAGGGATTCTTGCGAGTCATTCCTAAGGCGAATCCTATCAATGAGATACGCCAGATGCGCCCTAAGCCGGAAGTAAGGGGGGCAGGCAGACATTCCTGCTAAAGGGCAACGAGGTTGACAGTTTTCGTCAGTCGGGACGAGAGTAAGTCAGCCGATTCGCCGAGGCTCCCGCGGATATGACACCTCTCGGCTCACCGGGGGCGCCGGAGTTGCCAATGCGGACGGGCTCCTGGAGTTGGTTCGGGTTGCGTCTGCTCTCGCGAGCCCCGCCCCCCGAAGACCCATGCTGCTACCGAAGGCAAGCGCCTTCTGTGCGGTCTGAGCCCAGGCATTGGCGGCTTGGTGGAACCCCGTCTTTCAGTCGGTGTAGGCGGGCCACCTGGACTCAGAAATGGCAGAAACGGCAGCCTTTCTGGCAAGAAGATCGTGCAAGACGCCCTTCCGGGGTGTGCCCCCGACGCGGCAAGTCTGTGAGGAAGTTTCTTCGCGACCTGTCCCTTTTGATACTGTCTCCAACTCGCAGCTTCTTGTAAGGTAAGCAATATCGCGGGGAAATTCGAGATGCGAAACATCAGCCGTCCAGTCCGGGCTATCGGGATGTCATCGTCGGTCTTGTTTGCCCTTTTAGGGCACGCCTCACTCAGCGCCCAAGAGAACACCCGTCCGTCCGCGCACGGTCCCCTCGCCGCAAATGAAATAGTCAGGAATCTGGAAGAGCGAAACCGGACGCGCGCCCAGGCCCTGCATCGTTTTGAAGGCTCTCGCATTTACAGTCTTCACTATCGCGGCTTCCCACACAACTACGACGCCGAAATGGTGGTGACCGTAACCTACCAGTCCCCTGCCAGCAAGGACTTTACTGTCGTGTCGCAGTCTGGATCCAAACTCCTCATCGATCACGTCCTGAAGAAAATGATCGAGAGCGAGAAGGAAGCCGTTCAACAGCAGAGCCGCACCGAGCTCAACGAGCAAAACTACGAATTCACCATGGCGGGCTACGAAGAGACACCCGGGGGCGCGAACTACGTTCTCTCCGTATCTCCCCGTTCCAAGAACAAGTTTCTGTATCGCGGCAAAATCTGGGTGGACGCCTCCGACTTCGCCGTGACCCGGATCGAAGCTGCCCCGGCCCAGAATCCTTCATTCTGGATCAAGAAGACCGATATCCGGCACGCCTATAAGAAAGTGGGCGACTTCTGGCTGCCCGCCGAAAATCACTCGCAGAGTTCCATGCGCGTTGGTGGCCGTGCCGACTTGTCGATCGAATACAAGGACTACAAGATCACTGCGGCCGACCCGCTTCCGTCGCCAACCGAGCGACTGGCCCACACCGCCGCCCCGAAACCCGTCGCCGCAGAATAGCCTTTGACCGCTCGCATGTAACTTTTCCTCGGTCGCGAACATCTGTATACCCAGTCGAAGCTCTGCTTGAACAACGGGGGTGATCACGTGAACAGAATCGCCATTGCACTCCTGGGGGTCGTGGGAGTTGCCTTTGTGCTCAAGCTGTTTGCGGGGGACCAACCCCCTGCGGCGCAGATGCCCTCGGCTACTCCGGTACTGATCGAACTTTTCACTTCGGAGGGCTGCTCGAGCTGTCCGCCGGCCGATGCTCTGCTCGAGACATTCGACACCCAACCCTACCCCGGCGCAGAGCTCATCGTCCTGAGCGAGCACGTCGATTACTGGAATCACATCGGCTGGACCGATCCCTACTCGTCGCACGCCTCCAGCGAACGCCAGAGCGCCTATGCGAGCCATTTCCATCTGGATGGCCCGTACACCCCGCAGATGATCGTCGATGGTTCCGAAGAGTTCGTCGGGAGCAGTGCCGGCGAGGCTAGTAAGGTTTTCGGGAAAGCAATTCGGACGGGAAAAATCGCCGTAACTATCTCCCGCGCGTCCCTGGAAAACAACCAACTCCACGCCCACGTGGAGGTTGGTCCCCTCCCGCTTCACTCGGGCAAAGCGGATGTAGTGTTCGCCGTGGCTCTCAATCACGCCGAATCGCAAGTCGCCAGAGGAGAAAACGCTGGACGTCGCCTGGCGCATGTAGCGGTTGTGCGTAGCCTGTCAAAGGTCGGCAAAACCGAAGCCGGCCAACCTTTCTCCCAAGATGTCTCGCTGAAACTCGACCCCGGCGTCGACCCCGCCAGCTTGCGCGTGATCGCCTTCGTTCAGGAACCCGGTCCAGGTCGCATCCTGGGCGCAACCCTCCAGAAGCTGGCGAAATAAAGGTTGGCTTAGGCTTCGGCGGCCGGTGCTTCCTGCTTCCCGCGCTCGCGCCACCCCTCAATCATCAAATACAGCACCGGGATAAAGAACAGGTTCAACACCGTGGACATGATCATCCCGCCGAAGACCGTGGTGCCGACGGAGTGCCGGCCTTTTTCTCCGGCTCCGGTGGCGACCACCAGGGGTACGACTCCCAGAATGAAGGCGAGCGACGTCATCAGGATGGGGCGCAGGCGGATGCGCGCCGCTTCCACCGCGGCTTCGATCAGCGGCATGCCGCGATGACGCAACTGTTCCGCGAATTCCACGATTAGGATGGCGTTCTTGCTGGCCAGCCCCACCAGCATCACCAGCCCGATCTGGCAGTACACGTCGTTCTGCAGGCCCCGCCCCCACTGCGCCGCCAGCGCGCCCAGCAACGCCATCGGGACCGCGAGCAGCACAATGAACGGCAACACGAAGCTTTCATACTGGGCCGAGAGCGTGAGGTACACCACCAGCGTCCCTAGTCCGAACAGGATCACCGCCGTGCCGCCGGACTCCAATTCTTCCAGCGACAATCCCGTCCACTGGTAGGAATAGCCCTGGGGCAGCAACTTCGCGCTCAACTCCTCCATGGCAGTGATCGCCTGTCCGGAACTGAATCCCGGCGCGGCCGACCCATCGATCTCCACCGAGCGAAACAGGTTGTAGTGGCTGATCACCTGCGGCGTCGTAGTTTGCGTGATGCTGGCCAGGTTCTCCAGTGGAATCATGGCACCGTTGTCCGAGCGTACGTAGTACTGCTTCATGTCTTTCGCCTGCGAGCGGAACTGCTTATCGGCCTGAACATAAACGCGATACGAACGATTATTGAAATCGAAATCGTTGACGTACGCGGAACCCATGTAAACGCCCAGCGTGTCCGTGATCTGCTGCAAAGGGACGTGCAGACTCTTCGCTTTTTCGCGATCAATCGTGACCAGGAACTGGGGGTCGCTGGCAGTGTAACTGCTGAACAGGCCAGTCAGGTCTTTGCGCGAGTTGCCTTGTCGAACCATCTCCTGCGTCACATTCGCCAACTCTTCCAGCGAATGCGAACCCTGGTCCTGCACTTCATACTGGAAGCCGCCGAACTGGCCCAGGCCACTGATTGCGGCCGGCAAAAAGGGAAGTACCTGCGCACCGGTAATTCCGGAAACCGCCTCCCGCAACCGATTTACGACCGCGTCGGCAGAATGCTCGCTGCCTTGGCGCTTCGAATAGTCCCTCAATCCGATGTAAATAATTCCGCGGTTGGGCGCGCCGTTGCCGGTGATGGCAAAAATGTTTTCGACTTCCGGCATCGCACGCATGATCGCACTGACCTGATCTTCAATCTGCCTGACGTAGTCAGCCGACGCGCCCGGCGGCGCCTGGATAATGACTGGGAAGTAGCCTTGATCCTCATCGGGAACGAAGCCCTTGGGTACGCGCTGGAAAATCACGTACGTGAGCCCTAATCCGGCGAGAAACAGGACGACCGCGGCCAAGCGGAAACGAAGGAAAGAGTGCAGGGCTCGCCGATATCCCTCGGTTATGCCGCCAATGACTTTATCCACCCGGCGGAAGAACCAACCTTTTTCCCCGTGCTGGCGGCCGAGAAGAATTGCGGAGAGCGACGGCGTGAGAGTGAGCGCATTGAACGCGGAAATGGAAATCGAGAACGCGATGGTTAACGCAAATTGGCGGAAGAGAATGCCGGTGGTTCCTGGGAAAAAAGCGACCGGGACAAATACCGCAACCAGCACTAAAGAAGTAGCGATGACCGCGCCGGCCACTTCTCCCATGGCGGCTGAGGCTGCGGTGTGCGCGTCCCGCGCACCTTCCTGGAGGTGGCGTTCGATGTTTTCGATAACCACGATGGCATCGTCCACCACCAACCCGGTGGCCAGCGTGATACCGAACAAGGTGAGCGTGTTGATCGAGAAGCCCAGCAGCTTGACGAAGGCGAAGGTTCCGATCAGCGAGACTGGAATCGTGACCGCTGGAATGATTGTGCTGCGCCAGTCTTCCAGGAATACGAAGATGACCAGAATGACCAGGATGATGGCTTCGACCAGGGTGACCAGAACGTCTCGGATCGACTGACTCACTTCTTCGGTCGAGTCAAAAGCGTTTTCGTACTTCATCCCTGGCGGAAAGTGTTTCGACAGCCGGTCCAACTCGGCCAGCGCCCGGCGATCAACCTCAAGGGCATTCGCACTCGACAGTTGCGTGACCGCGACACCCACGGCGGGATGCCCGTTGTAGATCAGGTCCGAGCTGTAATCCTCCGCCCCTAGTTCCGCTCGTCCGACATCCTTGAGCCGCACCAGAGTTCCATCGGCGTTGGCTTTGAGAATGATATTTTCAAATTGCGGGGGTTCACTGAGCCGTCCAATCGCCCGGACGCTGATTTGGAACTGTTGTCCGACCTTGATGGGAGGCTGTCCAACCTGGCCGGCAGCGACTTCCACATTTTGTTCTTGCAGCGCGTTCACCATATCGCTGGCGGTGAGTCCGCGGCTGGCCATGCGCACCGGATCCAGCCACAAACGCATTGAGTATTTGCGTTCGCCGAAGATGAAGACCTCGGCAACTCCTGGGACTCGCTTCAACGTATCTTTCACGTAAACGTCCAGGTAGTTGCTCATGAACAGAGGGTCGTAACGGTCGTCCGGCGAGTAAACCGCAGCGCCAAATACAAAGTTGTTGGACGATTTGGTGATGGTGATTCCGGTGGCTTTGACCGCGTTCGGGAGACGTCCCTGGGCGGTGTTCACTCGATTTTGAATGTCCACCGCGGCGAGGTCGGGATCGCGGTCTAGTTCGAAGGTTGCTGTAATGGAACTGGAACCGTCGTTACCGCTGTCGGAGGTCATGTACTTCATGCCCTGCGCTCCGTTGATTTGCTGCTCCAGGGGGATAGTGACTGCGGACTCGACGGTCTGCGCACTTGCGCCCACGTATCCACTGCTGACGTTGACCTGCGGGGGGGCAAGGTTGGGGAATTGGGCTATCGGCAGGGTAGGAATTACGACTGCGCCTGCGAGAATGATCAGCAGTGCGCAGACGGTAGCGAACACTGGGCGGCGTATGAAGAAGTCGACGAACATGAGAAACAGCTTCTAGCTTCTGGCCTTCTAGCTTCTAGCGAGCCCGTCAGCGTGCCGACAGGTTAGAAGCCAGAAGCCAGCAGCTTACCCTTGGGGCGCTACTGTCGCGCCATCCACCAGGAACTGGACTCCGGACACGATGATTTTGTCTCCAGGTTTAATGCCGTCCAGCACCACATAGTCGTTCCCGGTCATTTCGCCGAGACGAAGCGGCTTCTGATGCGCCACCAGTTTGCCGTTCTGGTCTTCCGCGACGAAAGCGAAGTACTGGCCGCCGACACGCGACACAGCCACCACTGGAACGACCGGTCCCTGATGCATGCCCCAGATAACGCGGGCGCGGATGAACTGCAAATTGCGAAGCCGGTCCTCATTGTTGGCAATGCGCGATTTGATCAGGACCGTTTGGGTAGTGTTGTCCACCTGCGGCGATATGAAACTGATACGGCTGTCCGCCATCACCTGGCCGCTTCCGTCCACGATTTGCACCGGCATATTCATCTTCAGCTGAGCAGAGCGTTCCACCGGAATGTATACGTAGGCCTCGAGGCTGCCCGGCTTGTCGACGGTGGTGAGGGTCGTTGTCGTGATGACACGGTCGCCGACGCGCACGGGAATGTCACCGACGATTCCGTTCGACGGAGCCGTCACGCGATAGTAGTGGAGTTGCACCTGCTGTTCCTGCACCTGCGCGTCCAGCGACTTCAGTTGTGCTTGAGCCGTATCCAGCGCTGACTTCGCCTGGTCGAGATCCTGCTTGGCAACTACTCCGGCTGCGGCCAGGGCGCTGATCCGGTTGTACTGTTCCTGGGCATACGCTAAGTTGGCTTCCTGGGCGGCGCGGCTGTGTTCCTGACTGTTGACCGTGGCCTGCTGTTTTTTGGGATCAATCTGCATCAGCACAATACCGGGTGAAACGTGATCACCGGAGTGCACATAGATATCTGTGATCTGCCCCTCAACCTGCGGCATAATGACGGCCGAGTCGCGAGACTTGAGAGTGGCGACGTATTCCGTGGTGTCGCTGATTGCCATCGACTGCGCCAGCTGAATCTTGACTGGAATCGCAGGGTCTGCCTGGGGCTGGGCCCCTTTCACGGAGGTTCCGGTACAAGCTGTTCCGAGCGCGGCAAGGAACAAAGCCATCGGTAGCGCGGCTCTCGGGGCCACGCGCTCGGTCAGACCAATCAGGTCATCCAAACTGAAAGCCCTTCTCATGGTTCCCCGTATCGTGCTTAGCCTACTCTATTTTGGGTGATCTGGCACGCAAACTCCAGAGCAGTCAAGACTTACCCACTCGTTGACCATTCAAAAAACAGGAAATTCCATACCGTCACCGTTAGACTCGAAAAGGAAGGAAAAGTTATCGCGAGAATGTTGGGGTTTAGAGCTTAGCGTGGTTGCCCGAGCGATGTGAAACCGACACTCCACCTCTGCTACATTGTTGTGGCCATGAAACCTGTTCGCAGCTTCGCCAGCGACAATAATGCCGGCGTTCATCCGAAGGTCATGCAGGCAATCGCCGCCGCGAACCGCGGCCATGTCGTGGGGTACGGGGAGGATCGTTATACCGAGGCCGCCGTCCGCAAATTTAAGCAGCACTTCGGTTCGGACGCAAGGGTCTTCATCGTTTTCAACGGCACGGCTGCGAACTGCTTGAGCCTGAAGTCTTTGATGGAGTCCTATCATGCCGTGATCTGCGCCGAAGCCGCGCATATCTATACCGACGAATGTGGCGCGCCAGAGAAGTTCACCGGCTGTAAACTGATTCCTATTCCCACCTCAGACGGGAAGCTCACTGTCGAGTCTGTCCGCCGTGCGTACCACGGCACAGGCGATCAGCATCACGTTCAGCCGCGGGTGATCTCGATCACGCAAGTCACCGAAATGGGCACGGTTTACACGCCACACGAGGTTAGCGATCTGGGCCGCTTTGCCCATGAGCACAACATGTTTCTCCACATGGACGGAGCCAGAATTGCCAATGCGGCCGTTAGCCTCGGCCTGACCTTACGAGAAGCGACGCGTGACCTGGGCGTCGATGTCCTGTCGTTCGGAGGAACGAAGAACGGGGCCATGGGCGCGGAAGCTGTGGTCTTCTTTAATAAGAAATTCGGCCGCGACTTCCTTTATATTCGCAAGCAGGGCATGCAGTTGCCTTCAAAGATGCGATTCATCTCGGCTCAACTCGAGGCCTTGCTCTCAAACGATTTGTGGCGGAAGAATGCCCAGCATGCCAACCGGATGGCCGAACTGCTGCAGAAAGAGGTCAGGAAAATTCCTCAAGTGAAGCTTGTTTACAAGGTAGAAGCCAACGGAGTGTTCGCGCAAATTCCCCGGCAAGCCATCGCTAAGCTGCAAAAACGCTACTTTTTCTACGTGTGGGATGAGCATCGGTCGGTGGTGCGCTGGATGTGCTCGTTCGACACCACCGAACGGGATGTGCGGCAATTCGCAAGATTCTTGGCTCTTACTGTGAGAGACTAACGGCTGCGGACAACGCGGGAGCGCACGGCCTGCTATTGATTTTCGAAGGATCTTGCACTAGATTTACGCTCAAATCCCCAGAGGATGCAGAGATATCCGGTTCCGGGAGAAAGCATGATTCGGAAGTGGCTCCACTTGACGCTCGTTTGCGCGGTGGCTTTTCTAATACCCAGTTGCGGCCACGACCAGCAACTGACGGGTATCACGATTCAACCCGCGACCGAAACTTTCGGGGCGGCAAACATTCCCGTTAGTGCTGACGCGGGCTTGAACGTTCAATTGGTAGCATACGGCTCATATATTCACCCTCCGGTCACTAAAGACATAACGAGCCAGGTTACCTGGTCGTCGAACACTCCACAAATGGTGACCGTTAATTCTACTGGCCTGATTACCGCCACTGGCGATGCGTGCGGCGGTACGATTATTTCCGCCACAATAACGAAGAATAGCAGCGATGGCGGCATATCCTCGGCCGGCGCCATCGTGACTGGGAGTATGACCGCAAATGTTGTGTGCCCTAGCCCTACAGGGCAGTGATCCGGGCACGCAGCTACCCTCGCGTCAACTGATGCGGACGCTTTGATCGTATGCTTTCGGCCTCGCGAGCCAAACCCGCTTAGTGGGCTCCCGCTGAAAAATCGCACCTGGCGGCTAAGCGTCGTCCAAGAGCTTTCCTAGTGTGGGTTTGTGCTTCTCGCTTTTCTTACGTTTCCGGTCAGGAACTACACGCGACGCGGGAGGCTCACCAATGTGCGTGCGTGCCATCGTCTTCACGGCTTCGACCGCCGTAAACCGCTTCGGTTTCTTTCTCTTTCTCCCCATCGCATCCCGGCCTAGAGTGTAACCCGAGTTGAAGGTGTGGCCCCTATCGAGGAATGCGGTCGGAATGTGCAATAATCCCCATAGGCTGAACGCTTGATCTTAACTCCTGAGCGCAGACGCTTGGCACCCGATTATGGAAGAGCGCGAGTTTTTCGACGAACGGCCGGAGAAGAAGATAGCGACGCTGAACTGTCCTCATTGCCAGCAGGCCGCCGAGTACGAAATCAACTGGCTGGTGCGCACCAAGAAAAACCAACTGCCCGGCCGCGCCGATGAACGGGACCGCGCCCGCTTCGCTAAAGCGCGTACCTACATGATCCGAAGAGATGACATGATGGCCTGCAAGAACATGCGCTGCCGCAAGCGCTTCGAAATTTCCGGAGTGCAGTCGGTCGTGTTTACCGAGTAGCTTTTTTCGCGCCCGCGTTTCCCCTTTCCGCAGCGCTCATTTATACTGACAGGTTTCCTATGGCGAGTTGAGGCTTTCCGTAGAGACCTTGCTGGCAACGTCTCAGCCCACGACCATACTCAGCCAGGCACAAGGAGTTTTCACGTGAAAATTCTAGTCTGCATGAAACAGGTGCCGCAGAAAGATGCGCCGCTCAAGCTCAATGAGTCCGGCGCCTGGATTCGTGAAGACGTTTCCTACGAAGTCAACGAGCCCGACGCCTATGCGCTTGAAGAAGCATTGCGGCAGAAAGAGAAGCACGGGGGGGAAGTCGTGGTCATTACTTCTGGCCCCGCGCGCGCCCAGCAGGTTCTGCGCGAAGCGCTGGCCAAGGGCGCGGATCGTGCCATTCACCTCGAAGACAACGCGTTCGTCGGCCTGGACGCGCTCAACACCGGACGCGCTTTCGCCGCCGCGATTAAAGACGAACAATTCGACCTGATCTTTACCGGCTTGCAATCCGACGATTACGGTTAT
>DATMPS010000021.1:0-5423 GCA_035567435.1 Terriglobales bacterium
CGGGCTTGCCCCAATTGGGATTTCCACGTCGCTTGGCCATGAAGACTATGCCTCGTACCTGGGATGAAACTGCAAACAATGAACTTGGAACTTAGATTCCATTGGCGGCCCTGAGGATTCACGCCAAATCACCCAACACAGCAGAAACCTCTATTTGCCACAGTACCTGCTTTTCATGACTGGAAGCTAATGATTCTAGGACGTTTGAGTCGATAAGTCAATGGAAATATGATCCTCACTTGGCCCCCTTCGCAAGCTATATTGCAGAAAATTAATGGCTTAGCGCACCGGAAGTCCCGGATCGGGAGGCTTCGGCAGATCTCTAGCTCTGCCGCGAGTCTGTTTTGGTTCGCCACCACATATAACCTAAGAACTGGGAACAAACTTGTTGCCCAACCCTGGCAAGATGCCGCTGTACTGCCCGTGTCCAGTGCCGGGTTACCCCAGTAATGCGTTGTCGACGCGCGTTATTGACGGTTGCCATCGACCTACCTAGAGTGCGATAAGGAGGTCAAAACCGTGAGGGATATCTACGAGGTGCTGCGTAAGAAACAGGCGGAACAGGCTCAACTGGGCAAGCAGATCGAAGCTCTGCAGACAGCTGCGGAACAGCTTCGCGGCGTGGCTCATTTGCTCGACGACGAGCGCGAAGAAGCCGACGGAGCCGCCGGTCGGGGCTGACGCAGGCCGCGAGAGTTGCCAAAGTTGAAGGCGTCTTATGAGTTTACAAGCGCTGGTTTTCTGTGCCGACGAGAAGGTCGTTCGCGTCCTGCGGAGAGTACTGAGTGAGTTGGAGATCGGCATGGAGCTTTGTGCCGATGCCGAATCTGCGATTCACAAACTGACCCGCCGAAGGTTTGAAGCAGTCATTGTGGACTGCGCAGACACCGGCACCGCCTCGCGTGTGCTGCGCAGCGCCCGTTCGGCTCCCTGCAACAAGCGTGCTGTGTCGGTTGCGATCGTCGGCGCCCAGACCGGATTGGGAGGCAGCAGAGACCTGGAAGCCCATTTCGTTCTGCACCAGCCGCTTTCTCCGGAACGTGCCAAAGCCAGTTTTCGCGCCGTACGAGCTTTAATGAAACGTGAACGCCGCCGCAATGCCCGCATCCCCGTCGAGACTCCGGTCACAATCCAGGTGAATGACGGCGCCGGCCAGATGCGCGCCGTGAGCAGCGACATCGGCGAAGGCGGCATTGCCGTCCAACTCGCCAACCGCCCGAAAAATCTTGGATCTGTCACTGTGCAGTTCTCTTTGCCCGGGACGCAGGACAACATCGAATGTTCGAGTGAGGTGGCCTGGGAGAACCCCGGACGCCAGATCGGACTTCGCTTCCTGAACCTGGCTCCGGCCATGCTCGATCGGTTGAACGCATGGTTGGAAAGCCGCGCCCCTGAATTTGAGCAGGATGATCCGCCGGCTCCATGCAAACTGACCGACCTGAGCCTGGGGGGTTGTTATCTGGGGACGGGTTCACCTTTCCCCGTGCGCACTCGCATCATCCTCTCCATGAAGGTTGCGGGCGTAAGCTTCCGAGCCGAAGGCGTAGTGCTGGTGATGCATCCCGACCTGGGCATGGGGATTGAGTTCGCTCAAACCGCCGAACGGCAGCGCAACGACCTCGAGAGATTTATCCAGGCCCTGTCTAACAGCAACGGCGTTCTCCCGGAGCTTCTGGTTGAGCCGGAAGGTTTGGACATCAGCGACCCGGTAAGCGCCCCCAAGTCCGGGACGGGCGTAGAGGACCCTTTGCTGGACCTCTTCCGAAAAAAGGGCGACCTCGCTCCCGCTGCATTCCAGACCGAACTAAGCAAGCAACGAGGCCCCAGGCCAAGAGCTGCCGCCCACAAGGCATCCCTCTAGTCATAAAAGCGTGAAGGCAGTCCCGCATCGCAATCTAAGGAAAACCCGGGTTTGAGTGCGGCCAGGGGCCGCCCTCACCGGGAGTGGGTCAGTTTGACCAATCGTACCGCTGTCATCCTGAGGAAGCGGAGTCCTTCGCTCCGCGAAGGGCTCCCAACGAAGGACCCATGCATTCCCCGGCGATAGCAGCGGACTATGCTCATTGCTCCTCCACTTTGGATGAGTAAGGTGGATGTTCTGCGATGCAGAGCGGCAACGGAGGGGTGCGCGGAATGCTCAGGTCCTTCGCTTGCTTTCGTCCCGCTGCGCGCGACGAAAGACTGCGCTCGGGATCAGGCTGGTGGTACCGGGGACGATGAATGGGACCTTGTTCCAGACTGACCCACTACTCCCTCGTAGTCAGCGTTTTGCTATTCGGCTGGAATCAAAACTACTTCTGAGCCGCGTTGGTCGAGGGTATCGGGATCGGAGGAGGCGCGGGAGCGATGTATACGACTTCGCCCGGGCGGGCGTAGTGCAACTGCTCGCGAGCTTCTTTTTCGATGGTCTTGGGATCGGTCTGGAGAGCATTGATCTGCCCGGTGTAATGGTCGTTTTCCTTCTGCAGGGCGTCAATTTCGTGGCGCAAGCTCTGGTACTCGGTACGCTTTTGCCGGTAAACGACCATGCCGTTGGCTCCGAACATCACGTGCAGAAACAGCCAAACCGTGAGCACCGCGACGCCCGCAGTGGCCAGCCGGCGCCGGGAGTTATACAGCCAGGTTGAAGCTGGCCGCAGCTTTTCCTGCACGCGCTGTCCGAAGGCCTCGGCCTGAGGGGCGCGGTCGACCAGAGCGTTGAGTCCGCGCTGGGCCCGTGGCATGACCCGGATTCTCGGTAGCGGCTCTATTCGAAGACCCATTGTTTGGCGGCTGCGCTCAGTTTCTCAAGATCTTCCATGCTGCGGGCTTCCGAATATACCCGGACTACCGGTTCGGTCCCGGACAAACGGTAGCAAACCCAGGAGCCATCGCTGAACAGCAGTTTCAAGCCGTCCGTGCGTACGACCTCGACGACCTTCCGGCCCATGAGATCGCAAGGCTCTCCTCGTAGCTTTCCAGTGAACTTCTCCTTCACCTCCGCCGTCAAGTGGAAGTTCTCGCGCAGACTGTAAAAGGAACCAACTTCGGCAAATAGCTCCCGCAACTGCTGACCCAGAGACTTGCCGCGTCGCGCCACCATCTCACAGCACAGCAGACCGGCCAGCACGCCGTCTTTTTCAGGGACGTGGTGGCGAATCGAAAGGCCCGCGCTCTCTTCGCCGCCAATCGCGATCTTGTCCTGTTTGATCAGTTCACCGATGTATTTGAATCCTACCGGCGTCTCATGCAGCTCGATACCGTGATGGTTGGCGACAGCGTTTATCAGGTTGGTGGTAGCGACCGACTTCGCCACGCCATTTTTCCAGCCCCGGCTGTCCACCAGGTAGTCGAAGAGCAGCGCGACGATGTAATTGGGGGTGAAGAAGGTGCCGTCGGCGTCCACGATGCCGAAGCGGTCAGCATCTCCATCAGTGGCGATGCCGATGTGCGCATGGGTACCGCGCATTTGTGCGCGACAGCCTTCGAGCAGGTGGTCGTCGGGCTCGGGGGCGTGGCCTCCGAAGAGAACGTCGCGACAATCGTGGACGGTAGATACGTCGACCCCGGCCTCGCGCAACAGCGAGTCGGAATACCCTCGCGCGGCGCCCCAGAAAGGATCGAAGACAACACGAAGGTTTGCCTTCTGAATGGCCTTGAAATCTACGATCTCGCGGAGTCGCGCCAGGTACGGGGCACGAGGTTCGAGAGCCTGGGCGGTCACCGTTTTCGACGCCTTCGGCCCCTCGTTCCCGGCATCGCTGGTCGCAATTTCCCCTTCGATTCGCTTCGTGACCTCAGGCAGCGCGGGTGCGCCGTCTGGAGTGGAGAACTTGATGCCGTTGTACTCCGGGGGATTGTGCGAGGCGGTGAAATTGATGGCGCCGTCCGCTTTTTCCCGAATCACAGCATGAGAAATGGCCGGTGTCGGGGCCGGCTCCGCAATCAGAAGTGGCGTGATGCCGTGGGCGGTAAGAATTTCATCTGCCATGGAGCAGAAAGTTTCGCCCAGGAATCGCGGGTCGCGTCCTACGATCACGCGGGCGCCGGAGGCTTTCTGCGAGACCACGTAGCGCGCGATTCCGGTCACAGCCCGGCGAACATTGGCGAAGGTAAACTCGTCCGCCATAACCGCGCGCCATCCTGAAGTGCCAAAATGAATTTCTGTAGCCATGTTGATCTCCCGATCGCGACCGGGTGCTACCCTGTCAACCGCAAGGTGAAGGCTGATTCTATATGACAGACAAGATACTCGTCCTCACGACCGCGAGCTCGAAAGATGAAGCACGCAAGATTGGGCGCGCCCTGGTGGAGCGCCTGCTGGCTGCCTGCGTAAATATCGTTCCTCAGGTGGGGTCAATCTATCGCTGGGAAGGCGAGGTGGAGGAGGCAGAGGAGTGGCTGCTCATCGTCAAGACTACGCGCGCCGCGTTTGAACGGGTGCGGGATGCGATCAACGAGCTTCATTCTTATGATGTGCCGGAGTGCATCGCCATTTCGATCGAGAGCGGAAGCTTAGCCTACCTGGCCTGGCTGGGAGAATCAGTGAAGTAGAAATGTAGGCGTTCGCGCCCACATTAAACCGGCTTTCTCGCGGCCAGATTGAGCCGCCAATAATCCAGCAGAAACGGCGGATCATCCGCCGCCGCACCATCGGCGAGTTCCGAAACATATCGGTCTCGCCGGTCTGGGTCGGGAAGGCGGTCGAGGTGAGCGCGTACGATCACCGTTCTCACGAATTCCTCATAGTGCAGCCGACCTTCCATAACCGTAGGCGCCGGTTCAAGACTGGTCCGGATCTCCACGAAGCCTGCGCGCCGAAGCGTGTCGGCAGCGCCTTCGGCGTTCTGAAAAAGCCACGGCGACGGGAAACTTCCCAGATACGGAGCGTATCTAGGGGAGGCGGCGAGGGTGGCCATCCGTTCTCGCAAGTGAGCGATATTCGGGCCGCCGCCACATTGCGCCTGCAACCAGCCTCCGGGGCGGAGTGCACGATACAGGTTGCGGAACAACCGGTCGTGATCCAGCACCCAGTGGAAGGCCGCGGTGCTGACGATCCCGTCGAAAGCGTTCTCAAACGGGAGGTCGGGGAGATCGGCCGCCACAACCTGTGCTCGTTTACCGAATTGAGGTTGCAGGTATTCGCGGGCGGATCGCAGCATGTTTTGCGAAACATCAAGAGCGACGACGCGGCCGTTCGGCAGGGCTTGTAGCAAATCGGCGGTTAATCGGCCGGTGCCGCAGCCTGCGTCGAGCAGCACCTCGTCGCCGCGCAGTTGCAGGCGTGAGAGGACCTTCTTCCCCCAACTAACCTGCGGTCCGGAAAGACGATGGTATTCAGAAGAGTTCCACTCGCGCGTTGATGTGGGAGAAGATTGGGTCACGTTTCCTCGGGTTTCTACTGACGGGCTATGCACTTGCCGACGATGAGAGTGATATCGTCG
>DATMPS010000022.1:0-7183 GCA_035567435.1 Terriglobales bacterium
GAACCAGCGCCGGCCGCGATCGCCCAGGCGGAAATGCTAAACGCGTCGGGGATGCCCCTAGCGCGACGCGCTGAAGTCGCACCCGCCGCCACAATCATCCCGGCCAGCAGGATGCCACTCGTCCATCGCGGAGCCCGCAAGAGAATGACGAGAATTGATCCCACCGCGATGATTTGCGCTAATCCGCGGACCATGGCGATCAAGGTCTCACCTTCCAGATGAATCCCCCGACGGCGAGCCAGCACGATCACCAGCAACGCCATCAACGCAGCAACCAACGCTTGGGCGAAACCCAATTGTAGTTGCGAGTGGAAAAAGAGTCTAAGCACGTAAGACCTCCCCTACCGGACCGGCGCGGACAATCCCACCGCGCTCGAGCACCAGCGCCCGACTGGCCAAGCGCACGGCCTGGGCTACGTCGTGGGTGACCATCACGCAGGTCAGTCCCTGATTGCGTACTACCTTCTGAATAGCAGCCTCCACTTCAAGTTTGGCGACCTCGTCCAATGCCGCGGTGGGTTCGTCGAGCAGAAGCACCAGCGGCGAATTGGCCAGGGTGCGAGCCACGGAAACGCGCTGGGCCTCGCCTCCGGAGAGATTGGCAACGTCGCGTCCGGCATAATCTTTAAGACCAACCTGGGACAACAGTTCCTCGATGGCGTCGGGCGGTAACGTCTCACCACGCTGCGTCGGCCCGAAACCGAGATTGTCAGCCACGGTGCCAGGAAACAGATATGGCCGTTGCGTTACCATGCCAAGTTTGCGACGTAGCTCCCGCGGCTCGACATGGCGATAGTCGACGCCTTCGACAAACACCGTGCCCGACGTGGGCTCGTCGAGACGGTTGAGCAAGCGCAGCAACGACGTCTTGCCCGAGCCACTGGGCCCGGTGATGGCAAGTACCTCGCTTTTTTGCAATTCAAAGTTCGCATCCTGAACCAGAATTTTGTCGTGAACAGTCCGTCCCAGGTGTTCGGTTCGCAGGACGACGAGAGCGGGGATTGACGGAGCGCCCATGACAGGATTCTCGTAGCGCCGCTGTTCCGGCGGCTGTCTGGCGGGCGCTACCTTGCTTCGCCCCGCACATCGGCGCGAAGGTCTTCGACAATTTCGCGCGCTGCCTTTCGGGCGGCATCTTCCTCGGTGACACCGAATGAGATCGCGCCCACTCGGGCGTGGCCGCCGCCGCCGTACCGCTCGCACACCTTGGCCAGGTTCACGGTCGGTTCGGAGGGCGCCCAGGGGTTCGAGCCCACAGAAACTTTCACCCGGAAGCTGCTCTTGCTGAGGCCTACGCTATAAATCGATTCGGGATGTAGATAGTACGGCACGAATTTGTTGTAACCCTCGAGATCATGGTCCGTGATATCGAAAAACAGGGTGTGATCTTTCGACTCGATTCGCTCTTTGAGCACCGCAATGGAGCGCTGGTGGCGTTCGAGCAGCGGTGGCAGCAGGGGGGTTACGAAAGGCTCCTCCAGGATTTCCGCCAGCGGACGGGTGGCCAGCAATGGGATGAGCCGGGGGACAAAGCTGTAGTCCTGCGAGGACTCTATGACCAGAGTGAGCTTCATGGCGGGCGCCTTCATTTCAACCGCGGTCTGGGCGTCGGGGTACATCGCGCCGTCGACGATGTCCGTCCAGTGCACCAGGTCGGCCACCGGGGCGGGATCAAAACCGAAGCGCTGCTCCGCTACCGTGGCGATGAAGCTGGTACAGGACTTGAAATCGGGATCGTAGAATTTGCGATTGCTCTCGTCGTGTTCGAACTGGGCCGCGTCCTCGGGAGTCAGGAAGGCACTCTGATGATGATCGAACCACCAGGTGATCTTGGGGGAACTGGAGTACTTGAAGTCCACGATGGCGTTTTCGTCGCCGTCAAATTGTTTTTCATCGAACAGGGATCCGGCGCGGTGCAACAGGCCGGAGAAAACGAAGGTGACATCGTTTGTGATCCGCTCCCGGTAAAAGCGCGCGAAGAGAGCGGCGGACGATGCCCCGTCAAAGCATTTGTCGTGATAGAAGACCCGAACTCTCAATCGTTCCCTTCAACGGTCCTGCCTCCACTCTTGCAGCGGCGATGCGAGGGCGCGAACCAAAAGCTAATAGGAATGCCATCCCAAATGAGATCTGTCAAGGGAAGAACTGAACCGGTCTCCGGCACGGGGCGGCGGAGACCGGTAATACGTGAAGGGCGGCGGCGAAATATTTCGCCGAAGGCACAAACTTTAGGAGGCGTTGGCCTGCTTCTCGGCCAGGTCACCGATGACCGGCAGCTTGTACATCAGCCCCTGGTTGGCCTTGATCAAGAGGATGATCCAGATGATGAACGATCCCAACCATATCAGCATGTGGAGAGGGAAAGTGATAAAGATCAACCCCGGAACAAAACCAATGATCGTGAGGCCGATCCAGATCGCGATCATCGCGACACTGAAGAAAATCATCTGGAAAGCATGGAACCGCACAAAGCGGCTCTTGTTATAGGGCTCCATCACCAGAAAAATGATCGCTGGGATGATGGTGATGTAGCACAACATGCCGACGACATTGTCCTGCATTCCGCCCGTCGTGCCCTGGGCAGCGGCCGCCGGCGGTGCCGCGGTGCGACTACTACAGGCCGGACACATGGTCGTGCCGTCCGCGATCTGCGTTCCACACCCGCTACAAAAAGCCATTGACGTTCCCTCCCGTGATTGTGCAACTCAGCCCCCGGACACGGTCTGTCCGGCCCTGCCTGAACCTCGCGAAAGTTATCAGAATCGGCCTTGCAAGGCAAACAGAATCACAAACCGCCTGGCTACGCCCGCTACGTTCTTGCGATTGAGCCCGGCAGGGCCTTCGCTATCAATACGATATCGGCTGCAGCAACATTGACGAAAAGGTCTTGCCGGAGTACGGTGGAGCGATTTTCGGCGGAACTAAAGAATCCTGCGCGCCGCCACGGCAAGGAGGGACTGGCATGGTCTGTTCTCGATGCGGTCAGACGGCACCGGACGGGGCGACGTTTTGCGCTACTTGCGGCCAGCCAAGCCCGGCCACGAATGTGGGCTTTGCCGGGCTTCCGCCGCAAACGTCCACCGGCGTGCCAGGACCGGTTGTCGCGGAGAAAACCAGCGGCCTGGCCATCGCCAGCCTGATCTTCGGGATCCCTGTTCTTTTCCCCCCTTTTTCCATCGTGGCTGTCGTCTTCGGACACGTTTCTCTTTCACAAATCAAGAAGAGTGCAGGCCGTTTGGGGGGCAAGGGTTTGGCGATTGCCGGGCTGGTGCTCGGGTATCTTGGGATCGCCATGATTCCGCTCATACTGATTATTGCGGCGATTGCGATCCCGAACCTGCTGCGGGCGCGGATGGCGGCGAACGAGTCTTCCGCAGTGTATTCGCTTCGCACCATCAACACGGCACAAGTGACCTATCAAGCCACCTTTGAAAAACTCAGATACGCTCCCGATCTGCAGTCTCTGGGTGGCTCTCTCCCGTGTTCCAGCACTCCGGCCACGGCCTGCCTGATTGACAATCGGTTGGCGGTCGCGAGCAGCTTGCCGGGCAGGAACGGGTATATTTTCGCCTTGACGCGTTCTGACGACGGCACCCAATACTTTGTAACCGCGTCCCCGGTTACGCCCAATCAAAGCGGTAGGCGCACATTCTGTTCGACCGAAGATGGAGTGATACGCGCCGATTCGAGCGGGGCTGCGATTCCCGATCACGACGCCTGCGCGGGGCTGCCAGAGCTCTGATTTTAGTGCAGGCGCGAGCGTCCTCGCTCGTGCTGGGGAAACGGGCGAAACGACCGTCGCTTTGTGGATCCTGGCTCGGGTCTGGGCAGCTCCACACTGTCCGACTTCTCGGCTTGTGGTGGCACGAGCGTGGCGCTCGCGCCTACATTTGCGTGCATTTGTTTTAGCGGATGGCGCGTCATAGAATCAGAAGCTCAACATGGCGACGACCACGACTTCCGTTTCCCCTCCCCGTCAGCGTTCCGGCCCTGGGCGGGCCTTGGCGTTCGTTTTGATCGCTGTCTTGGTGCTGATCCTGGGAGCCCTGGCATGGGTTTACTCCGTGGCACGATCCGCTCTGCCGCAGTTAGACGGCAGTTTGAAGGTTTCTGGTCTGTCAGGCCGGGTCAGGGTGATCCGCGACGGGCATGGCGTACCGACGATCGATGCCACCACCCTGGACGATCTCTTCTTTGCGCAGGGATTTGTGACCGCGCAAGACCGTTTGTGGCAGATGGACATGATGCGGCGATTCGCTGCCGGAGAAATTTCCGAGATTCTCGGCGATGAATTTCTTCCGCACGACCGGGAGCAGCGGATTCTGGGGATCAGAGTGGCCGCCCGGAAGGCGCTTGAGGTTGCCTCAGCGCAAAATCTTAATCACTTCGAAGCTTATGCGCGGGGTGTGAACGCTTATATCGAAACTCATCGCGAGCGGCTGCCGATCGAGTTTCGCATCCTGCGGTATTCTCCGCGCCCCTGGGCGCCGGAGGACTCGACCTTGATCGCGTCCCAGATGGTAAAGGACCTGAACCATTATCCCTATCGCGACGCGCTTGATCGCGAGAAGATACTGGCCAAGCTCGGGCCGGAACTCACCGCCGATTTGTACGTGAACACCTCCTGGCATGACCGGCCGCCGACGGTTGTGCGTGTGGGTCTCGATCGGAACCTCGATCGGGACATAGACGAGGAGAATCCTCCGCGGCGTCCGCCGGCCAGCTCGGTAGCGAGCACGGGAACGGGGTTTCAGAATCTTGCCAGCACATCGGAATCGGAATCAGATGACCGCATGGTGGTCGGTTCGAACAACTGGGTGGTTTCCGGTGCGCACACGGTTTCGAGCAAGCCGCTGCTCTCGAACGATATGCACCTGGGGCACCAGATGCCGAATCTGTGGTACGAAGCTCATCTACATTGCGGCAACTTCGACGCCGCGGGCGTCACTTTGCCCGGTCTGCCTTACGTAATCGTGGGACACAATCAGCGAATCGCCTGGGGTTTCACCAATGTCGGGCCCACGGTGGAAGACGTGTACGTCGAGACCTTCAATCCCACGGGTAAATATCAGACTCCGGAGGGATGGAAAACTCCTGAGCACCGGAGCGAAATCATCCACGTGAAGGGAGAAGAGGATGTGACGGTGGATGTGGCGCTGACGAGGCATGGGCCGATCATCACCGAGCTGGTCCCGGGTGAAACTCGCAAGCTGGCTCTGCGTTGGACGCTCTACGACGGCACGCACGATCCATTTTTTGAAGTGGATTCGGCGCAGAACTGGGAACAGTTCCGCAGCGCATTTTCGGTGTTTGACGCGCCCGGACAGAACGTTGTGTTCGCCGATGTGGATGGCAACATCGGCTACCAGGCTACGGGAAAGATTCCGGTTCGAGCATCTGGCGACGGGAGCCTTCCCGAAAACGGCAGCGACAACTCACATGAATGGACGGGATACATTCCGTTCGAGAAGTTGCCCAGTGTTTACAATCCGCCTTCAGGCATCATCGCGACCGCAAATGGACGCATTGCGCCGGACGGCTACCCGTACTCGATCAGCACCGGGTGGGAAGCTCCGTGGCGCACCGCCAGAATATATCGGGTGCTGGAGTCGGGCAAGAAATTCTCTGCGGCAGACATGCTGGCGCTGCAGACGGACATCTACTCCGACGCCGATCGTTTCTTTGCGGAAAGGTTTGTATACGGCGTGGACCATGCCAGGAAGGCTTCTCCGCGAGCCCAACAGGCAGCCGAAATCTTGCGCGGGTGGGATGGCCGGATGACGGCGGATTCGGCCGCACCGACGATCGCGTATCGGGCCCGTTCCGAACTCGCGCGCCTTCTGCTGGAGCCCAAGCTCGGCCCCGCACCCACGGATCCCAGGCAAATTGAGGCCACGCTGAGTTGGAAAACTTATTCCTGGGGAATGTGGTCTGTGTGGCTGGAAAATGTGGTCCATCACCAGCCCCAGAGCTGGCTCCCCGGGGCGTATGGAAGCTACGATGAGCTGCTGGCTGCATCCGTCGAAGCGGCGGTCAGCGGCCCCCAGGAATCCAGAGATCAGGCACCTCAGAACCTGGCCGCCTGGAAGTGGGGAGCGTTTCGTCCGCTGGAGATCCAGCACCCGATCCTGGGCAGAGTTCCTGTGCTGCAGCGGTGGACTGGACCGGGGGTGCAACCGCAGTCTGGCAGTGGCTATACCGTGAAGGCGGTATCGCGCAGCCACGGACCTTCGGAGCGCTTGACCGTGGACCTGTCCGACCCGGACCAGACCACCTTGAACCTGGTGACGGGAGAAGCGGGAAATTTTCTCAGTCCCTATTACATGGATCAGTGGAAGGCGTGGTATGAAGGCTGCACGTTCAGGCTGCCGTACTCTGAGAAGGCAGTCGGGGCGTCAAAGCAGCATGAGTTGGTGATGGGGAAATAGCGTTTAGCTTTGGCTTTCAGCTCTCAGCTGTCCGCCCTCAGTTTTTCATCCGCTGAAGGCCACCCCGAAGTCTCATTCTCCGATACGACGGTGTTTGCGCGAACGGCTCTTTGGCGCCTCTGGGGCTTTGGCCGATGCGCGCTGTCCGGGAATTGGCTGAGGGCTGACCCCTCAGAGCCAAGAGCCAATCGCCAAGAGCTGGAAGCTGGTAGCCAGCAACTGCCTTTCAGTCTACCTGCAGCACATCGATGGCTTGGCCGATGATGTCCACCTGTGTTTTTTGGAGCTTGTCGGTCGTGGTGTCGTAGATGTTTAGCTGACCGTTCTGGACTACATACACTACGGCCCTGCGACTGATAGGTTGAATTCCCGTGACGTCCCCGATGGCGGGCGGCACCACGACGCTCGACTTGCTGGTGTCCAGGATGGACAAGCAGCCCCGAACTTCACCTGGGTTGCTGCCGTTGGCCGGAATGTTGATGTTGGTGCAGGTGCGGGCGCCGATGAAGAGTTGGTTGTTTGCTCCCATCTGTATCTGGTTGTGGTAACCGTCTGTGATCGTCGCCGTTGCCGAGACTGTCATGGTGCCCAGATCGACCGTGGAAACTTCACCGCAGGTAGTGGCCGAGGTTGGCGTCGTCGATCCCGCGCAGGTGTTGGCCCCCGGTCTTGTGCCGGCAACGTAGAGGGTATTGCCTGAAAGCAGGCCGATGGTGCCGGCATTCACCGGAATGGTGGGTCCGGGAAGGTTGCTG
>DATMPS010000023.1:0-4929 GCA_035567435.1 Terriglobales bacterium
GGATATTACTGGGCTCAACTCGACGCGATCGTTGGCGGCGTGATGACGCCGGATCTCGCACCGAGCGTTAAGCGCAGATATCGGAAGTTTTCTCGTGGCGTCCAGCTCTGCGCACCTGCAGCGCATCCAGATAAAATCGGCGGCGGGGCATCGGGCGGCGTGCTTTTTTCTTTTTTCGATGTTTTTCCGACAGATGTTTTTCCGACTGATTGACATCCAGAAATGTCTGCCGTATTATCCCAGTTGTTATGTCAGTAGTCGGGCTCCGAATCCTCTGTAAACAGGACGAGGACTGGAAGCAGGGCGACATTGCTTGCGAACCTCCGCAGCTGCGACGGCGGCATCGATGAGGCGTCCTCGCCGCTAACGACAGAGTTGATTCAAGAGTCATAGGGCACGCGTGGCATGGAGGATGTGGGGGGCACGGCGAAAACCAGAACTACGCCGTTTCCGTTGTTGTCGAGTTGCACGACTTGCTGAAAGCAACGGCGGGATTTGCCGAGACGGTGGCCGGGCCTCGGGCCTCCGGCCACCAAATGGAGAGCGCCAATGAGACTGCACACATGGATTTGTTTGATCTTCGCCCTTTTCCTGTTCACGGAAGGGCTGTTCGGGCAGGAGTACCGGGGCTCCTTGTCGGGTCGTGTGCTGGACCCGAGCGCCGCCGCCGTTCCAGGCGCGCACGTGACTTTGACCAACACAGCCACCAACGTTCGCCTCACGACGGATACAAATGCCGATGGACACTACACCGTCCCCTTCCTGCAACCTGGAACCTATAGCCTACGTGCGGAACACCAGGGCTTCAAGGCTTTCGAGCGGAGCCCGATAGAAGTCCGCATCGAAGAGGCCGTGACGGTGGACGCGCAGCTCCAACTCGGGAGCGCCGCGGAAACTGTGAATGTCCAGGCAGAGACGCCTTTGCTGGACGTAGCCAGCGCCTCGCTGGGGGAGACGGTCGACGCCAAGAGGGTTGTGGAGCTTCCGATCCAGCAGGGGGTCCCCTATCACCTGATCGCCCTGACTCCGGGCGTAGTCAAGACGGGGACCAATATGCTGGACGAGAACCCATACGACGGGACGATCATCTCGTATTCGGTAGGCGGCGAAAGCGCCAGCTCCAACCTCATCACCGTCGATGGCGCGATCACCGGACAAGTCTCGGGCGGCAATGGGCCGTCCTTCAGCCCCCCGGAGTATTCGGTGGGCGAGTTCCGCGTGCTGACATCCAGCTTCAGCGCCGAACAGGGATTCACGCAAGGGGCGCAAGTAAGCGTCAGCCTCAAGTCCGGGACCAATACTCTGCACGGCGGGTTGGCCGACTACGGAGGGGGCAACGGAAGCCTGATTGCCAACCAGTATCTGGCCGCCGTCGGGGGCAGGCCCAAAGCGCCTTCCGGCCCGTATCGGCGAAGGGAGCTCGGCGTCGGCGGCCCGGTGTATATACCCAAGGTCTACGACGGCCGGAACAAGACCTTTTGGTTTTTCGGTTTCACGAATCTCGACCGAACCCAGGTCTTGACTCAATACTTCACTGTTCCCACGCTTCCGCAGCGGAAGGGCGATTTTTCCGCGCTGCTGCCTTTGGGCTCCAGCTATCAGATCTACGATCCTTACTCGTGGAAGTCCAACGGGAATGGCACGTACACTTCCACCCCCCTTCCGAATAATATTATTCCGGCATCGATCTTGAATCAGACACCGGCCTCCAAGGTCGGAATGGGCTTTCTCCAATTCTGGCCGCTGCCGAACAACGTAGGCGGCCCCACTTATAGCGCGAACGGCACGAATGACTTCTACTGCAACCAGAGCGGGCAAAGCAACCAGTATTGGGGTATGGACCTGCGCCTCGATCACAACTTCAGCAACAGGAACCGGTTCTACGCGTCGATGCATCGCTTCGACCGGAACAATCAGGACTACAACATTTTCCAGAACGCCGTCAGCGGCGATTCGTGGAAGATACACCCGCGCGGCGGCGTGATCGACGATGTGGAGGTGATCGGCCCGAGTCTTGTCATGGATGTACGCCTGGGGTTTGACGATTACGACAAGCTCGTGACGAGCCTGGGGTCGATTCCCCTGACCTGGAGGTATGCGACCTACGCGCAAGGAGTCGCCGGATTCGCCCAGTTGGACGGGTATATCGATCCGTCCATCGAGCGCATGCCGTCCATCAGCCCCGCGGGGTACACCGGGGCTCCTCCTGGAGCAAACCTGACGTGGAACCAGAGCTACACCTACGAGCCCTCGGTGCATTTCACCAAGACCCACGGGCCGCACACGATGAACTTCGGGTGGGACCTGCTGGTCAGAAGGGACAACGCATACCTCCCCGGGTTGGGGGCGACCGGGTCTTTCAATTTCAACGGCGCATACATGGTAGGGCCGCTGAATACCGCGGCGACCGCGCCGACAGGGCAGGGGCTGGCGCAGATGGAATACGGGCTGCCCTTTAGCACATCGATTAACGTGGTCCCGAGTTCCGCGTCCCAATCCCTTTCGCATGCCTTCTACTTCCAGGAGGACTGGCGCGTGAGCCGCAAACTGACTCTGAACCTGGGCCTGCGGTATGAGTACTGGGGTCCGACCTCGGAGCGCTACAACCGCAGCACCCAGGGCTGGAACCCGACTGCGACGCACTCGTACGCCGCGGCGGTCGAGGCGGCCTATCTCCAGAACCCCACGCCCGAAGTGAGCGCGCTGAATCTGGTGGGAGGCCTCACCTTCGCCGGTAGCGCCAACGGCGGCTCGCACGGGCTGTGGCAGGCCAACCACGACTTCATGCCCCGGTTCGGATTGTCCTATGCCCTGGACACCAAGACGGTCCTGCACAGCGGCTATGGAATCTTCTTCGGCGCCATGGGGGATTTGTTCCAGGCGGTGAATCAAACCGGCTTCAGCCGGACGACAACCTACAACGGTACGCTGAACAACGGCTTGGACGGGTACCCCTACAGCCTGGCCAACCCGTTCCCGGCTCCCCCGCTGCCGGCGCTTGGCGCAGGCCTTGGAGCCGACACCAACGTGGGCAACAGCCTTACCGTGGTGCTGCCCCATCCCAAAGACTTGTACGTCCAGAGATGGACGCTCGGCATCCAGCGCGAGCTTCCGGCGCGGATCGTGCTGTCGATTTCCTATACCGGAGACCGGGGCGTGCATCTGACCACCAGCAAGAACCTGGACGCTCTGCCGAACCAATACCTCAGCATCTTGCCGACGCGGGACAACACCACCATCAACTATCTGGGCGCCCAGGTCCCCAATCCGTTCAAGGGTCTGGTCCCGGCGGGAACGAGCCTGAATACGAACTCGACCATTGCCCGATCGTCGCTGCTTACCCCTTATCCGCTATTCACGGGCGTCACGTACAACACTCAGCAAGGCTATAACATGTACAACTCGCTGCAGGTGCACGCCGAGCGACGGTTCGCGAACGGGTTCACGGGGACGTTTGTCTTCACCTGGCAGAACGACATGGAAGCGACGAGCTTCCTGAACGCCGGCGACCCGGTCCCCGAAAAGCTGCCCGCCACGACGGACTTCCCGGTGTACTTTTCCGCCAGCGGCATTTACAGCCTGCCTATCGGTCGCGGGCGCATGCTGCTCGGCAACAGCTCCAAGATCGTCAACGCCCTCCTGGGAGGGTGGCAGATTGAAGGAGTGTACCGGTATCAATCGGGCCCGCCCCTGGGCTTCGGCGACGCCCTTCTCAATGGCAGTTGCCCCACGTTGGCGTCGATCGCCCTGCCGGCGGATCAACGCAGCTATTTGAAGTGGTTCAACACGTCGTGCTTCAACACCGTCTCGAACCAACAACTGGCCAACAACCTGATCACTTTGCCCGCCCGCTTCTCCTACATCCGAGGCATGCCATTGAGCGTAGCGGATCTCTCGGGAATTAAGAAGTTCAAGATCAGCGAGAGGGTGAACGTGGAAATGCGGTGGGAGTTCCTGAACGCATTCAACCACGTGTGGCTGGGCGCGCCCAACACGTCACCGACCAGCGGCGCTTTTGGCCAATCTGGGACGGAACAGAGTTCGCCTCGCAGAGTGTACTGGAGCGGACACATCACTTTCTGAGCGCTGGCGATGGGGCACCTCGGCGCTTCCCCGGCGATCAGGCACGCCCTTGTGCGCGCGGCCGTGTAACGCTGACCAGAATTCATGCCCGCGTCCAATCAACAGATCGCCTCGTGCCGTTAATACACTAGGATAGCTAACGATATCACATCGAAAAACACTCAAAGCGTGGAAGTGTTAAGTCTCAATATAAGTCTCAATATCGGTAGGCTATTCTGTCGGGCCGCCGCACCCGACAGGCAGATCGAGCGTTCGAGCATGACTACGCGGGCAACTCACCCGGCGCGAGCCGGTTCGGGCTTAGGGCTCGCCCGCTCGGGCCGGAACGGAACCCGCGAAGCAGGCGGCCGGGCCTGGCGCCGGTGTCTTCGCCGTCGCGCGCGACTTCCGTTCCATAGACGAAGGTGTGCCGGTAGCCCCTGGCACGCTGCACGATCCGCTTGCCGCCTGCTGGGAGATCGTGCACGATGATAGGCGGCTCGAGATGTAGGTTCGCGAGGTCGATGACATTGAGGTCCGCGCGATAGCCTGGGGCAATCACTCCGCGGTCGTGGAGACCGTAACTCCGGGCCGTCGCCAAGGTTTGCTTGTGGACCAGGAATTCGAGCGGCAGCCTCGGGCCGCGCGTCCGATCACGAGCCCAAAGGCTGAGCAGGCTGGTCGGTGAACTGGAGTCGCATATATACCCGACATGGGCACCGCCGTCCGCGATACCGCAGACCGTGTTGCGGTTCACGAGCATCTGGTAGACGACGCCGAGATCGCCGGCGGAGTAATTTTCGAAGGTGTGTAACAGCAGAGTCGCGCCACCCTTTTGCAGGAGTAATTCCAAGGCGAAATCGAAGG
>DATMPS010000024.1:0-3776 GCA_035567435.1 Terriglobales bacterium
GGTCTTGCCTTCAGCTTCCAGCTTCTTATCGCCGAGGACCTTGCCGGCGGCTTCCTTCACGGCTCCCTTGGCCTGCTGTGCCGAACCTTTGATTCGATCCTTATCCATGTCGTATGCTCCCTGCTTGTTGGGTACTGAAGATAACGACTTCATCAATGTTTTGTTCCCGACGCGACAGCGGCGATAGGCGGCAGAGATTGTCTAGGCGGGCATCATGGAATTTCTGCGCAGGTCCTTCCAACGTTCCGCGTTCGGCATTCCGCTTTCAGATCAAAGCCTCCCTTTGAGAAGCAAGACTACGAGCATGATCAGGATGACGCCGATGATGCCAAAGCACGCCGTGCGGCGGACACGCGCCCTGAGTTTTCATGACCCGCTCCCATTAGCTCGGTCGCCTTGTGAGACGGCGGTTCCGGCCTAGAATGAGGCCTCGGCGAGCGGAAGGGGACGTGGGGGCAGAGAGGGGACCGTCCGCCGAGGCTTTGACGCGTTACGCTAACTGCGCGGATCAAAAACACATTCCGGACTTTGCGTCTGGCCGGACCTCGCTTCTTGATTTATCATAGATGCGCCCATCATCGAATGCGAGTCTGTGCAAAATTGAACACCCGATGCAGAAATAATGCAGGCAAAACAATGAGTCCTGTGGATTTAGGAGACTCGAGTCCGCAAATCAGGGCACTGGGCTTGGAATTAGGACAGCACCGACAAAACAAGAAGCCCCGGCCAGACTGGGGAGACGGGCTGGGGCTTCATCTCCGGGATGGGGCCGCTGACGCTAAGCTCATCCTGGTGACTGCAAATACAACGATCGCAGGAAGGAAAGGTTGCATCACTTACTAGAAGTCAATGAAGTCAATTCGGCCACGGGAGGGGACTTGACCCCGCCCAGCCGGAGCCGGGCGGGATCGTCTGGTCTACACCGGAAAACCCAGGATGCTTCAGCCTGGCTTGGCGACCGCGACATAGCCGGCGGTGACCTCGTCCTTGTGGGCGGCGAAGGCTGCCAGGACTTCGGCCTTCTCGCGCTTCGGGACCTTGGCGAAGTCCAGGGTCCGTCCGAGTTCCGCTGCGACCTCATCGAATTCTGCGGGGGAGATCCGGAGGTCCCGATGGGCCTCCTCAAGGCCGAGCGGCGTCGTGCCGGGCTTGGTGGCGGTGAACTGGAAGGGCCCACCCGAAACGTTGCAGACCCACAGCGTCCGCATGAACTTGAGGCCGGGCAGTCTTCCCAGGTTCTTGGTGTGCCATTCCTGCAGCTGCGGGTTCTTGGACTTCTGGCCGACGACCGGATTCTTCACGACCGCGTCGCTGAAGTGGTCCACGACCGCCGCGATGGCGAAGACACCCCCCAGCCGTTCGTACAGACTTTTCTCGGGCGTGGTTTGCTTGGCCTGCGCGTACGCGTTACCCGCAGCCGCCAATATAGCCGCCGGGGCGGCGGTCAGCGCCAGCCCTGCGACCGCGCTTCGTCTTGTGATAGACGTCGAGACCGCCTGTGCCATGGCCATCTCCTTGGTGATGAGTGTAGGCTAGGTCGGTCTAAAGCACGCCGTCTGTTCAAAATTTGACCACATTGTCCGGCAACAGGGTCCAAATGAGAAAACCTTACGCTGAGCATATATTGCCCGAAAAGGCCTCCGATAGCTGACGTGAGCGAGCGTCGTTTGCGACTCAATGGCAGGTAATCCTATTGTCGCGGGGCCTCCGTCCGCATTTGCTGCGGTACCGCGACAATGGGCTCGTGGCCTATGCGTTCGTACTCGGCGATCACTTGAGCGCCGAGGAGAAAAACTAGGGCGCCAATCTCTACACTGAGCAGCACCGCGATCGAGGTCGTGAGCGACCCGTAAACCACCTGAATTTGCGACATGGACGTGTAGTACCAAACGAGAATGTGTCGGGTGATTTCCCATAGTACTGCGGCAGTCGCACCTCCGATCAGTGCATGGCGCAGCGACAAGCGCCCAACCGGCATCACCAGATAGATTGAAGAGAGCAGCAGAATCTCGCCCGTTACCCCCGTGAGGTAGATCAAGAGCCCGGCGAGCGGGCCGAGCGAGCGCGGTTGGCCAAAGAATGTTATGTTTTGAGTGCCGATAAACTGGAAAATGCCGGAGACCACCGTCGTTACGAGCAAGCCCAAACCGAGAAACACGATGAACACGTAAGGCATCACCGCAGATACGAGGAAATGCCGCCGTTTAATCTTTACACGGTGGAAGAAAATGACCGACATGGCGTTCTCCAGAACTGTAAACGCCAGTGCACTGAAGAAAAACATTGTCAGGAGCAGAACGCTGCCCACCACTTCCCGGTGTGTGAAAAAATTGCGCAGCTCTCCCACCAGGGCATCCGCCTGGCCCGGCACAACAAACTCGAGCGACGCGCGAAGGGTTACCAGGAGTCGTTCTTCATCGACGACATGCGACAACGCCAGTAGGATGAGAATGAGTAATGGAACCAGCGAGAGCAGGGTGTAATAGGCCACTGCTCCGGCGAGCAGGACGCCCTGGTTCGCGCGGAACTGTTTGACAACTGCGATGGCGAACGGACCTGGCTGCTTGAACAGGCGTTTCGCACTCTGACTTGAAAGTTCCATCGCCATGCCCCGAAGCTAGGACCGCCTGGGAATATGGGCGGAGCGCCCGCACGCGTATATGCTGCTGAGAGCGCTTCTTAGCCCGTGAGTGGGAGCGCTGGCGGGAGTATCGTGCATGACAAGACCCTGCTAGCTAAAACACACTTGCTCGGCTTCACCCCTCAAGAAAGTGACCAAATGCGGCCAGCGGCCGAATGCGGTCACAGACGATCTTAGTAACAGCGAGCATGGGCACAGAGAGGATCACGCCCGGAATACCCCACATCCAGAACCACAAGACGAGAGAGATGATGACGAGAACGGGATTGAGGGTGAACCGTCTGGCCAGAAGCATCGGCGTTACAGTCTGGCCCTCGATCAAATGAAGTCCAAGGTAAAGCCCCGCGGGAAGCAGCGCCAGCCAGAGGGTATCGATGGTCAACAGGCCAGCGAGAAGAAAGATCAATGCGCCCACACCAGTGCCGAGGATCGGCACATAGTTCAGCAGAAAGGCCACTGTCCCCCAGAGGATCGGGTCGCCCACCCCCGTGAGCCACATCGCCAATGCCATGGCGACGCCTACTGCCGCGTTCATGATCGTGATCGTGACCAGATACGCGGAGATGTCGCTTTCGATTTGCTGTGAGATTTCGACTGCCTGACGCTTGCCGCTAAAGCGCGGCAGTATCTCGACGAGGCGATGCAGGAAGATATCGCCGGACACGAGAAGGAAAAAAAGAAACAGGACGGTCGTGAAGAAACCGCTGGCAAAGTTCCGGGTCCCGGTGAACAGCCTGGTCAGAAGAGTCGGGCCTCGCGCCGAGGCCGCCGCATTCGCTGGCGGCGCCGCTCCTCCAAAGTCTTCCACTTGCTGCAAAAACCGTTGCATAGCATTGACGGGTTCCCGCATGAAGATCAGCCGCTCCTGCAGCCGAGGAATGCCCTCCGGAAGCTTGCCCGCCCAGGCGCCGGCGGGGCCTGAAATAGCCGTGCCCAAGCCGACGATCGTTCCGAACAGCGCAAGGATCAGCAGCAGCGCCGCAAGTATCCGCGGCACGTGCAACCGCTCCAACATGCGCAAGGCCGGCTGTAGCAGGAGGTTGAGAATGATCGCAAAGGCCAACGGCAACACGATCTCGCTCGCGACATAGGCCGTCGCCAGCAGCGCGAGGAGGAATAGACCACCAAGGAATAC
>DATMPS010000025.1:0-2353 GCA_035567435.1 Terriglobales bacterium
TCCGGACACGGTGGCGACCGATACGTCGAGTGCCGGTCGGCCATAGAGGTAAGTCACCGCCAGCCAGGCCAGCGCCGTGTTTACCGTCAGAATTCCAGCGTGCGTCAGATTTTTTGCCAGCACGATCTGGTGGAAGCGTACCGGAGACGCGTAGAAAAATTGGATGCCTCCACCGTCACCGCCAAAATTGTTATAGATCAGATTGGTCAGCACCAGCAGAGCATAAGCCCCGGCCGCGGGGAATGCCATGTCGGGCGCGTGCGCCAGAAAGCCTCCTGCCGGCCGCCCCGGATTCATCGGTCCCAGGCGGAAGATTACCAGCATGAAGATGGGCATGATCAGCGTCAGCAGCATGGGGCCGCTGCGCGCGATATAGTGCACTTCCTTCTCGAACACTGCTGCCACCGCTTGCGGCAATCCCGGAAGACTCCAGCCCAGACGCTGGCCTTGCGCTGTTTCCTTGGCGGCGCGAGCTCCACCTTCGCTGAGATTCTCCCCGCGAAATTGCGCCCGCAGCCGCAGATGCAACAGGCACGCCACAACTGCCACGAAAGCTGCCAACAGCAAAAAGGAACCGATGCCGCTCAGAAACTGCGTGCGGGAAGCCTGAGCAATTGCATTTGCGGCCAGTCCCGGAGGAAGAGCTCCTTGCACCGGCTGCAGAATCTCCATGAACCGCCGCACCTCAGGGCGTGGTTTCCTTCCGAAGCGATCGCTGAGCGGGCCAATGAGCTGGAAGCTCAGCATCAGCAAAATGAAGAGTACGCCCAATATCTCGCGTGTGCGCCGTTGGGCCAGCCAGCGCTCCACCCAGGCAAACACCATCTGCATGAACAGGAGATTGAAAGCGCCAAACAGCAGCAGCACCAGCAACGCCCAGGGAAGCAACGCCGCATTGGCAATTCCGATCCCGGTAAGAATGCCTAACAACCACAGGCTGCCCAGAGCGGTTGCCGGATCGAACGATCCGTAGGCCAAACGAATCAGAAAATACGCGCGATAGTTAAGCGGGAAGCGCAGCAGGTCGGACGAGTCGGGATTGTTGGTGAACGCCGTCGCCATCAGCGGGAACACTTGCCAGAAGAAGAACACAGGCCACAGTAGAGCCGCCAGCAACTCCGCCTTACCTTGGGAGACGAAGAAGTAAGCCCCAAAAGCCACGCCCACGGCCCCGCCCAGTCCGCCTGCCGCGAAAGCGAGCGAGACAAGAACGCGCGAGACCAGTTCCATCTTGCCGCGAGTGGTGCGCAGCGAATTGACGAACATCCGCCAGCGGAGTTCGGCGATGGCTGCGAGTTGGCCGCGTCGGTGCGAGGTGACATTGAGTTCACTCATCGACGCTCTCACTTTCTCGGATTGCCGAGAGTATCGAGTAGCGAAATAAAGACCGCTTTTCTTACCCATCGGCAGCCGAACGGAGGCTCTTGGGCCTTAGAAGGAAAGGTTGGTATCGATTTAGGAAGTCTGATGTAATCCGTGCAGATTCTCACGCCGTAGTCACACTTCTGGGAGATGTCCTTTCCATCAAAGACGCATCCGTAGGAGGTCTCCATCGAAGTGTAGCCTTCGTTGAATATTTCCGAGTAGTGGATGGGACCATAGCCAGTGCTCGATGTGACCTTCGGCGTGATAGGGTTCGACACATTGCGGAGGAACAGAATGTATTCCCAACCGAGTTTCTCCCCTACGTATGGCCCGAAATAGATGGTCTCTCCAGCTTGTCTGCCTTTGAAGCTTCTGACCACCTCTGCCTTGTAAATAGCGACATCGTAGGCTTCTGTGTCTCCGGCAGCGATTTTTACAAGCACAACTGAGTCAGCCTGCTTGAATAAATTTGCCAGCTCGTAAACCCCTGGTTCCCGGACGATTACGTCTTTCGATTTCTGAGCCACGCCCGTTTGAGCGAAAACGGCCACAACGGTCGCAAGTAGAACCAGTCGGGGTGCTACGGTCATTGCCCCAACTCCTTTCGTCTATCCGAATGAGATCTTTGTAAACGGACCATGCCATGGATCAAAATTCCGCAGACTCCCTAGTGCTTAGTCACCCGAGCCATGAAAGCTCCTGCTCAGTGCGGCGCTCCCCGCCCACGGTGTGCAGGAAAATCTGCTCGAGCGTCATTTTTTCACCCGCGGCGGGTAGAGAACCGTCGGCCGATCCTGCCGGAGTCTGAGCCTCCACCCCCGCGCGCAGTTCCTCCAGCGATCCCTGCGCCACCAGCCGTCCCTGATGAATGATGGCCACGTGACTGCACAGGCGCTCGACAATCTCCAGCACATGCGACGTTAGAAAAATCGTGGCCCCGCGCGCGATCATCCCCTGCAGCATCGACTTCAGCGTGCCGGCGGCGATG
>DATMPS010000026.1:0-4855 GCA_035567435.1 Terriglobales bacterium
GGCCGCCCGGGCAAACCGGCGCCAGCGTTTCTCGAACTCCGGGGCGTAGCGCTGGACCCAGCGCATGATCGTCGTGTGCGCCATCGACAGGCCGCGCTCGGCCATCACCTCCACCAAGTCGCGCAGAGTGAGCTCGAACCGAAGATACCAGCGCACGCACAGGATGATGACTTCGCGGTCGAAGTGGCGACCTTCGAACAGCTCCGCCACCGCCTTACCGTGCCCATCGACGACCTCAGCCACCTCAGCACGCCAACGTAGCCGATCGGGCACCGCCATTTGCACCAGAGCCATCAAGTTTAGTACCAGATCCATTTGCTGTGGGAGGGTCAGGCAAAGTACGATGTTTCCCGCTTGCGGGGTGACGCAGAGACCGAGACGAAGGGGGCAGCGTATGGCAACGGACTATAGTATATGTCTTGGGACGGTTGGCTGGGGCGTATGGCACAGCCCGGATGCCGGAAAGTCGTGGATACGGCATCGCGCCCCGTTTCCGCTCAATAGCCGCATACAGGCGCTAGTCGCCCATCCCAAAGAGGCGCATACCGTTCTCGCAGGGGGCGATACGGGCTTGTTTGTGAGCCACGATGGCGGGGCGCGGTGGGAGCGCATCACCGCCAATGAGGCCAATGGGGCCAATGGGTCTGCGCCGACGATCTGGTCGCTGACCATCGACCCGGTTGAGCCCGATATTCTCTTTGCCGGCACGCGCCCGGCTGCGGTCTATCGCTCGCGAGATGGGGGACGGCACTGGGAGAAATTAGCCGTAGACATCGCCCGCGAGTGCTCCATTGGCATACCCTTCGTGACCAGCGTCATCGTCGACCCCGACGATCATCGAATTGTGTGGGCGGGGGTAGAAATCGATGGCGTCTTCCGCAGCCTCGACGGTGGGGACACTTGGACGCACCTCGAGACGGGTTTGTACGATCCTGACATTCACGCCGTGACGATCGCGGCGACACAGCCCAAGCGCCTATATGCCAGCACAGCCCGCGAAGTGTTCACCAGTGACAATTTGGGCGAAGCCTGGCAGCCCTTGGGCATCAAGGAGAAATGGCCGCTGCCCTATGCCCGCGGCATGGTGGTCAAGGCCGATGATCCCGGCGTGTTGTTCGCCGGGTGTGGCGAGACCACGACGGGTGAAAAGGGGTACGTGCTCCGCACCACAAACTTCGGGGAGAGTTGGGAGATCCTCCCGCTCCCCACGCAGCCTAATGCGACTGTGTGGGGCCTTGCGACGCATCCCGCCGACGCCAACCGCATTGTGGCGTTTAGCCTGTTCGGTGAGGTGTACGTCAGTGAGGATGCCGGCGCGTCCTGGCGCAAGATAGCGCGTGAATTCGGCGAGATCAGGGCCGCAGCCTGGGTGCCAAACTAGCCCGGTTTCGCATCAAATTGCACCGCGCTAACCCCCTCCCAAACCCAGCACTCCTATTTGTATCCCGCCCCCTCGATGGGGCGGGGTCGGGGTGGGGGTGATGCGCTATCGCGACCATCAGGAGGGCTACCCGTCTACGTCGATGCGGAAGTGTTTGGTCTAGGTATCGGCGCCATGCAGACGTAGCACGGATGCATCAAGCCGGTCGGCTTGTAAAAAACATTTTCGATGAACTCGAATCCGAGCTTCTTAAGGATCTTCTCCGAAGCACGATTGTCTGGGTGATGCCCGGCATAGACTTTCGTCAGCCGCAATTTTTCCCACGCACATTCGAGCGCGCCCAGGGCAGCTTCCGTTCCGAACCCTTTGCCCCAGCAGCGCTTCACGAGATGGAACCCAACTTCGAAATCCGCCGCGCGGGGTGTATAGACCCAGGGCCGAAGTCCGCCGCAGCCGACGAAATCGCCATTGTGGTGATCGAACAGCACCCAATACTGAACACCACTGGATCTCTCTCGCTCGATCTCGGCGCAGAGTTTCTCATGGACTTGGGCTTCGGTGAGTTTGCCGCGAGAATCAATTAGCGCCGTGACGGCGGGATCGCCCCACAATTCCATCGCGAGGGGCAGATCCTCGATCTGCCATGACCGCGCTACAAGACGCCCGGTCCTGAATTTTTCCATTTCCGCCTTGACCGCCGCCGAGGATCGTCAAAAAAGCCGTTATCACAGGTCTTGTATAATCCAAACCTCAATGCGCACCACGGAGGCGTTGGTTGGCTCTTCAAGCAGGGACGGTCAGCCGCGTCACGTCGAAATTGTACACGCGGGCAGTGGTGGCGCTGGCATCCCCGGATCGGGGTCCGGGGCAGGCTCGGCCTGTTCGTCGTCCGGCACGCCCTCTAGGATCTCCGCCAGGATCTTCCGCGATTGCGGAAATGGCGACTCGCTGTGCGGATAGTCCGAGCCCCAAATCATGGTGTCGGGGCCGATGACGACGCGCAGACGAATGCCGACGGCGTCCTCCTGGAAGCTTAGACGACGTTGCGGCGGAAGAAGTCGCTCGGCAGCATGCCGTCCCCCGCCTTCGCGAGGGCAGGCCCCCCGCCTTCGCGAGGGCAGGCCTCCCGCCTTCGCGAGGGCTGGCTCTTGAACCGGTAAGTAAATCGCTCGCCGTGGCGCTCGCGGCGACGCAGCCCAAGCGCCTATATGCCCGCACAGCACGCCAAGTGTTTACCAGCAGCAATCTGGGCGAGAGCTGGCAGCCCTGGGCATCAAGGAGAAATGGCCGCTGCCCTATGCCCGTGGCATCATGGTCAAGGCCGGTGATCCTGGCGTGCTGTTCGCTGGGTGTGGAGAGACCACGACGGGTGAAAAGGGGCACGTGCTCCGCACCACAAACTTCGGGGAGTCTTGGGAGATCCTGCCACTCCCCACCCAGCTTCCAGCTGGTCCCGCCGGCGTCCAGCCCTTGCAGAACGCTCGGATTGGTGGCTATTATGCGTTCGTGGCCGCCAAATTGGTTGTTCATTTGGGGAATACCGGATCAGCTGGGCCTAACCGCAGCCGATTAGGCCAAGAAACTACAATTCCAGATGAATGTGTTCTGGCTGAAGGCCGCAAGAATCGTCCCCAAAGGAGGACCAAGACGTGACACCTGAATTTGCCTCTAGATCGTTCATGATCATTAGATCGTCCATGCTCATTTTCGGCATGGTCGTTGGCATGTCCATCTCGACGAACGCAGAAACTGTCAAGGTGATGGATCAGGCATCGACTGACGGCTCGTTCACCATCGCCCAAACCAACGGCCAGGAGCGCCGGGACACCCGGCAGAACTGCCGTCACGCGAATGGAGCCGTCGGCGCGGACAAGCGCCACTGCAAACAGCAGGGACGCCAGAATTAGTCGCGGCACTGCCGCGCGTGGCGTAGCGACGTCATCGGGGTGTGGCGCTTTGCCACCCGCTCGGCGTTGGGAGCAACTTGTTGCCGGTTCCACTCGGCGATGAAGCGGTCAAGCCTTTGGCCTCACCGTGAGCATCATAGATGAAGGGTCTCGGGTACAAAGCGCTGACCCATAGCTTTGGGCGCTTGTAGCCAGTACCGGGTTGGCGTGGACGCGGCTCGATCTCGACAGGGTTCAGGTCGTTATCGGGGCTTTGCGACAGCAGCAAGCGTAGGGCGGAACAGCGCACCGCATTCCGCCGTTCTCCGCGGCCATGCATACTCCTTAGATGTCGGATTATCGCCGCAATCGGGTTCCAGGCGGAACTTACTTCTTCACCGTACTCGGACCCGTCGTTAGTGCCGGTGCTCGAGCGGATACCGGTGATCATCGCGTCGGCTAGGCCGAGGCAGGCGGCGCGCCGGAATCAGCGCGATGCTGCTCTTACTGATGGTCGATGTTTGACGGGATTTGCCCCATAGCCGACCCTTGCCGACGGCATGAGCATTCAAATCGGACCACCAAGTGGCGCCCAGTCAGGGGAATGGCAAGGACCCACGCCCAAGCTTGGTTTTGTGCGCCGAAATTGAGCGCGATTCGAGCAGTCAGAGCGACGCTGTCAGGCGAACGAGGCTGCAAACCTTCGATTCCGATGGCGCGGATAGTTTCGCGTTATAACCAACGCGTAAGGCGAGTGGGTTTTGAAGACGAGTCCCCATGGTGAACGCTTCGGCTGCAACGGAGAGCCTGTTGAAGCATATCAAACCACTATGGATGTTCCCGGCGCTAATCTTGACAGCGTGTGGAGTGGAGCCGAGGCTGCCGGGACCCGTGGTGCGGGAGGAAGTTGGAAATTTTCAGGACCTCGCACCACCCGTGGTGCGGGAGGAAGTTGGAAATTTTCAGGACCTCGCACAGTTCGATCGGGTCCCGCACTTGCAGCAGGTCCTGGACTTCCAGCAAGTCTCCAACTTCGATCGACCGGCCTATAAGGGCCCGCTCGGGATCGACTCGGCAATGGATACCAGCGATGTGGTCGAGGAACTTCGGGGCAGCCGGATCGACTTTGTTGCTCGTTACTATCGCGACCCGACGTCCTCCCTGCCAGCGCTTTCGTCGCAAGAGGCCCGAAAGCTGGCCTCACTTGGTTTGAAGATTGTCGCAGTCTGGGAGCAGAATTCGCCAGACCCCGAAAATTTTTCTTACTCTTCCGGTTATAGCGACGCGTTTTCCGCATACAAGCAGGCTAAAGCAATCGGTCAGCCAGCCGGCAGCGCGATTTACTTTGCCATTGACTTCAATGCGCATGAGTTAGAACCTGCGAAGGACTACTTTCGCGGTATAGCGGCGGGTTTAACGGCAGCAAGCGGCGGAAGAGCAGAATACAAAGTCGGCGTTTACGGCTCCGGCGCTGTTTGCGATGCGATAAAACGAGCTGGGTTGGCGAGGTATAGCTGGTTGGCCATGGCCACCTCTTGGGATGGCTCGCTCGATTATAACGACTGGAATATTAAACAAGGCGAGGCGT
>DATMPS010000027.1:0-10301 GCA_035567435.1 Terriglobales bacterium
TTCTACGCGTGTGGTCCTTTTCGTCTGGACTCCGAGAAGCGCGTTCTGGTGCGCGACGGAGCGCCTGTGCCCCCTGCTCCTGTCGAAAACACGTTCTCGCTCAGAATTCCGAGTCTCCCGTACGCCCATCTCCGCCCCCCCCAGCCTCCCACGGCCCGCGCCGCCGCGCCCAGCGGCTCCGCCCCCGATCCGCCCATTGGCGCAGTCCCGGACAGCCTCAATGTTTACCATCTGGTTACGAGACCGGTTTCAAAACGCTCTACCTCCTATCCCGCTACCCCCTTGACACCCCTCCTCTTCCCCCACTACCATAGGCGAACAAAAGACGAATATGTCCACCCTGCCTCTCATTCCCGACTCCAACAAGCCCAAGCTCATTGGCATTGCCCGCCTGGCGGCGCAGGGGGAGTCGATCCGCGAGGGGCATAACGTCGAATACTTCACCCTGCCCAGCCGTTCCCTGCTGAACCGCGTCGTCAGCAACCGCAGTCTTCCCTTCACCTGGGCCATCAATCCCTATCGCGGCTGCGAGTTTGCCTGCAAGTATTGCTACGCGCGCTATACCCACGAGTTCATGGAGATGTCAGACGTCGATTTCGAGCGCAAGATCTTTGTCAAGCAGCATGCCGCGGACCTGCTGCGTCGGGAATTGAAAAAAGTAAAGAAACACGAAGAGATCGCCATCGGCACGGCGACCGACCCATATCAGCCCGCCGAACGGCGCTATGAAACCACGCGGGCGATTCTCGAGGAATTCGCACGCCACCGCGGGCTGGAACTTGGCATCGTGACCAAGTCGAACCTGGTGGTGCGCGACGCGGCCCTGCTGCGCGAGATTGGCCAGCAGAACCGCTTGTTCGTCAACCTCACCATCACCACCGTGAACACGGATCTCGCCCGCATTCTCGAACCGCGCGCGCCCCGGCCTGACCTCAGGCTCGAGGCGGTGCGCCAGCTCAACCTTGCCGGAGTTGCGGCCGGGGTCCTCTGTGCTCCGGTGCTGCCCGGCATCACTGATGCTCCGCGCGACCTGGAGGCACTGGTCGAGGCATCGGCGAACGCGGGCGCGAAGTCCATCTTCGCCAACCCGCTTTTCCTCAAGCCTTGCTCGGCAGCGGTCTTTCTTCCTTTCCTCGAAAAAGAATTCCCGCAGCTGGCCGCGAGTTATCGCGAGCGCTACGAACAGCGTGCCTTCCTGCCGCCGGCCTACGGCAAAAGGCTCTCGCAACTCATGACGCGATTGCGCGCAAAACACGGTATCCGCAACGACTACGACCGCTATGCGCGCCGCATGCAGCCGGTCCCAGCCGAGGATGACGACGAGCAGATGCCCTTGTTTCCGTTCGAGCCGGTCCCGAAAGTCACAACGAAAATGTAGAATCATTCCTCTCGGAGCCTGGGTGCGGCTCGCGAGCTCATTGAATCTGTGCCCAGCAAGCGTCCCATCCTCCGCTACGGCATTCTCGCCCTGCTGTTCGTGATGACGGTCGCCTACGAGATTCCCTATTTGCACGACATCGTGACCGACAAGACCGTCGTTCCCTTCTTCTTCATGGAACTCGCTAGCGATCGGGTGGCGGTGGCATCCAAAGATGCGTCGCAAGCCGGCATCCACAACGGGGACGAGGTGCTTTCCATCAACGGGCATGCCTACCGCGGATCAAGCGACTGGGCTCAGCCCTACGACCGTACGCCCGCCGGAGGAACCATCGCCGTCGTGGTGCGAGCCGATCCGGCAAGCCCCGAGCGGACCGTGACGCTTCCGGTTCGAGCGAAGCCCTCCGAGTCTTGGCGGGTTATCGGAGAAGTCTCGCTCTTCTTTCTGCTGCCGGGGGTTTGCGTCCTGCTCGGCTTCTGGGTGGCGGTGCAACGACCGCACGATCCGATGGCCTGGCTGCTGCTCGGGCTGATGTTGACGTTTCCGCACATTTTTGAGAGCTACAAGATCGAGTCCTGGCCTCCCGGCTGGCGCGAGGCCGCGGTCTTCTACCACGTCTTCCTGGGAAGCATGCTGCCGGTCATGATGTTTCTGTTCGGCCGCTTCTTCCCCGAGCCCTTTCCCGCGGGCACGCGGCTCGAGCGGATATGGAAGTTGCAGCAGTGGGTCCTCGCGCTTCCCTTCGCGATCTTTGCCATCCTCAGCACGATCGAATCCGTGATCGGCCTGAGCAGTTACCGTTCCGCCGTGCCGCTTGAAAATGCGACTCATCCTGTCGATCGCATCGTGCAGATCTTCGGGTACCTGCTGGTCGGCAGTTTCTTCGCGGCGATGGGGACCAAGTATGGCATCAGCCGCTCACCCGACGCGCGGCGGCGTCTGCTGATTTTGTATTGGGGCGCCACTGTCGCCTGGACTCCCGGCCTGCTTCTCCTGATCGTTTACCCTAAGGTTCTCGGCAAAACGGCGCCCGAGGTCCTCCCGCAGTGGGCCATCGTGATGGCGCTGATCCCTCTGACTCTTTTTCCGCTCACGCTGGCCTACGTCATCGTGGTGCAGAAGGCGATGGGCGTCGGGGTCGCGCTGCGGCAAGGACTGCAATACGCGCTGGCAAGAGGCGGAGTGCGCGTGCTGCAGATCCTGCTGATCGCGACGGTAACCTTCACGGGCATCCTCATGGCCGAAGATCCCGGCCGGAATCGCCCGCAGAAGATCACTGTGATCGCGCTCGGCATCACCGCCGCCGTGACCATCATCCGGTTGGGAGGACAGGCGCGCACCTGGATCGACCGCCGCTTCTTCCGCGAAGCCTACGACGCCGAACAGATGCTGATCGAATTGAGCGACCAGGTCCGCACCATGGTCGAGCCTAAGTCCCTGCTGGAGACGGTAGCGACTCGCATCTCCCAGACCCTGCATGTGCCGCAGGTCGCGGTGCTGCTGGGTGGAGGAGAGTTGTACCGGCCCGCCTTTGCCATGGGATACGCCAACGTTTCCGAGGTGTCCTTCTCGCAGAACACGGGAACGGCGAAGGTGCTCCGCCAGCAGAAGGAACCGGCGCGCGTCTTCCTCAATGATCGAGATTCCTGGCTCTACCGGGAAGAAGATATCGGCGAAGAGGAGCGGGCGAAGCTGGCCACGCTCGGCTCGGAACTCCTGCTGCCCCTGGCCGTGCGCGACAAGTTGCTTGGATTTATCTCGCTTGGTCCCAAGAAGTCTGAAGAACCGTACACGCGTTCCGATGTGCGCTTGCTGAAGTCGGTCGCCGCGCAAACCGGCATGGCCCTCGAGAATGCCAACCTGATGCGCGAGATCGCCAGCGAGGTATCGCACCGCGAGCGCTTGAATCGTGAGGTCGAGATTGCGCGCGAAGTGCAGGAGCGGCTGTTCCCCCAAAAGCTGCCCGCCATTGCGGGGCTCGACTATGCGGGGCACTGCCGCCCGGCCCTCGGAGTGGGCGGCGACTACTATGACTTTCTCGGACTGCCGCAGGGGCATCTGGGAGTCGCGATCGGAGACGTGTCGGGCAAGGGCATCGCGGCTGCCCTGACGATGGCCACCCTGCAGGCGTCGCTGCGCGGCGAAGCGACACGCGCTCCCGAAAACCTGGCTGCAGCGGTCGCGAATATTAACCGGCTGGTGTACGAAGCCTCTTCGGAAAACCGCTACGCCACATTTTTTTATGGGCAGTACGATCCAGTGAACCGCAAGTTCGATTACGTCAACGCTGGGCACAACCCGCCCATGCTGTTTCACCGCAGCGACGGGCGCTGGACGGTATCGCGTCTGGACATAGGCGGGACGGTGGTGGGGCTGCTTGAAACCTTCCCCTACCAGCAAGGCTGTGTCTCACTGGCTCCCGGAGATCTGCTTGTCGCCTACACGGATGGTATCAGCGAAGCCATGAATAGCGCCGATGAAGAGTGGGGCGAAGAACAAATGATGGAGACGGTGAAAGACTGCGATGCAATGGCGGCCCAGGACATTCTGGAGCGTGTCTTCACCGCCGCGGACCAGTTCGTCGCGGGCGCCAAGCAGCACGACGACATGACGCTGGTGGTAATGAGAGTCGTGCTGGCGCAATTAGGCGGGGACTAAGGTTTCGGCGTTTCAAGTCTCAGCGTTTCAAGGTTGCAAGGTAAAGGCCGGCACGAGTTGCACATGGTCTCTACTTTGAAACCTTCGAAACCTTGAAACTTTGAAACCTGAAGCCTTGAACCTTGCTCGAATGTCGTTCCAGTACGAGACTTATAATTGACTCACGAGCTTTCATGCCCCCTACCTATCCACCTTCCCCTGCTTCGATGCTGGGACCGCCGCTCACCTTCCGCCAGAAGGTCAACCGGTTCTGGCTGCGCGTGAGCGAAGGCCTCGAGCTGAACCAGCTGTGGGGACAATTCGAAAAAGACGCGCGCTCCAGCTACCGCCTGTACGCCAAGGATCTGGAAAGCACGCAAGCGGAGAACGCCGGGCCAGGGCGCAAATTCTTTCACGTGGCCCAGCAGTTCTTCTGGGCAGTTTTGGAGAAACTCACGCCGGCGCGGCGGGTCTTGCTCCTGTTTGCGCTGATCTTATTGATCTTCAATCCCGAGTTCAGCTGGCACAGCCAGGGCGATCTCCACATCGTGAGTTTGGACTTTCGTTTATACGGCGGCCTGCTGCTGTTCCTGCTGTTGATCCTGGAGGTCGCGGACCGCGTGGTAATGAAGCGTGACCTGCAGATCGCGCGCGAGATTCAGAATTGGCTGTTGCCGAGTGAGCCGCCCACGATCCCGGGAATCGCCATCGCATTCCAGACGCGACCCGCCAACACCGTCGCGGGCGACTATTACGATGTCTTCGGGCGACCCGGCCGCACCCCGGAGGAGAATCGCTTCCTGGTCGCGGTGGCCGACGTTGCCGGCAAAAGCATTCCCGCGGCCATGCTGATGGCGACGTTTCAGGCCAGCCTGCGAACGCTATCGGTGACGCAATCTTCCTTGCCGGAGCTGATCGGCAACATCAACCGCTACGCGTGCACGAACAGTCAGGGCGGACTGCGGTTCACGACGGCGTTTCTGTCTGAGCTCGACCCCTCGACTCGCACATTGACCTATATCAACGCGGGACACAACGCGCCCATGCTGTGCCGCAAGTCGGGCGCGCTGGAGCGGCTGGACGCCGGCGGCCTGCCGATCGGGATCTCCGTAAATGCGGCATACCAGACGGGCAGCGTGGCCCTGGCGTCCGGGGACTGGCTGGTCATCTTCACCGACGGCGTGGTGGAAGCCATGAATACTCGTGGCGAGGAGTACGGGGAGCCACGGCTGCTGTCTACGATCGCGGGGGGAGCCAATGGAACACCCGGGGAAATGATGCGGCGGCTGATGACCGATCTGGATGGATTTGTGGGGAACACGCCGCAGCACGACGATGTAACCTGCCTGCTCCTCAAGGTGGTTTGAACGCAGCTTTCGCAAGCTATCGGGAAAGACGAGCACGAACCATCGGGCCCGGCACAGTCCACGTGGGGACGGCCGTCCCAGCCGTCCAGGCCGAGCGCTAGCTCGGCAGGTTCTTGGTTTGCAACCACACGGACCGCCAGCACAAAATCTCTCGCACTCAAAGTGACCCAAGTCCCTTACTCCCGACACAGCAGCACAATCTTCCCAGGTACCCGAGCATGCTCAATCAATTCGTGCGCTTTCGGAGCGTCCCGCAAAGGCAGCCGCTCAGACACAAGAGGCTGGATTTCCTTTTTCCCCTAGCAGCTGGAACAGATGTGCAAGGTCTTCGCGGAACAATTCGGGGTGGCGTTTCTTTTCCGAGCTGATGTTGTACCAGCGTGCAGACTTGCCGTCGGGCAGGAAGTTCAGCAACCCCAGCAGCGCGAAGCTGGCCGCGCCGGTTAATTTGCTGGGCTTGCCGTCCACAATCGCGGCCGAGATGCCGTGCCGATCAGTTTGCCCGCGGGCTTGCCGCGGTTCATGCGCAGCAGTTTGTACGAACGCCACCAGTTGCCGCCGCCAACAGGATCGAACACGGCGTCCACGCCTTGGCGGTTGGTCATCTGGAGAATGCGGCTCACGAAGTCTTCGTTCTTGTAGTCAATGGGTTTACCGCCGAGCGCCGTCACCACATCGTGTTTGGCACGGGAGGCGGTGGCGTACATATCGAGTCCGGCTAGTTTGCCAAGTTGCAGGGCGGCGGTGCCGACGCCACCGCCGGCGCCGTGAATGAGGACGCTCTGCCCGGGTTTGAGCTCGGCGATACGGTGAATCATTTGCCAGGCGGTCACGTAGTTCCCGAACCAGACTGACGGCCTCGGAGGGATCGAGGCCGGCGGGAACACGGGTCAATTCGGACGCGCGCAGTTGATGAATTGCGAGTATCCGCCAAATATGGTAAGAGCGGCTACGGTTTCACCGGGCGCCGGTCGGGCGACGCCTGCCCCGACCCGGTCGATCGTGCCTACGATGTCGTAGCCCGGGGAGAACGGCACGGCTGGTGTGTTCGGATAGAGGCCGTAACGCATCAGAACGTCGGCAAAGGCAACGCCGGTCGCGAGGATCTTGACGCGGACTTCGCCGGGACCAGGCTCGGGAATATCTTCTTCGATCGGCTTGAGAACTTCGGGACCGCCGTTAGCAGTGATGACGATGCGGGTGTTCTTCATATGAAGAAGTGCGATTGGTTGGATGAGAGGAAGCAGGTGAAGGGTGCGTTAAGACGGTAACAATCGAGTGCGGATGTCGGTCGCGGAACGAAAGCTCAGGTTCCAAAGCGGAGGCCGTCTTTTTGAAGATTCTTATTTCAGAATTGTCGATCATCGGGAGCCTCGTTCGACTAGGGAGTGAACGGGCTGGGGGGCCCAAACCATGCAATATGTACTGCTGATTTACGGTAACGAGCGCCACTTTGGCACGCTGAGCGCCGCGGAGCGGGACGGGATCATGATGGAATACACGGACTTCACCAACAGCATCGCCAAGAGCGGGCACCTGCGGGCGGGCAACGAACTGCATCCGACCTCCAAGGCCACCACCATTCGCGTGCGGGATAAGAAGCGGGCCGTCACCGACGGCCCGTTTGCCGAGACCAAGGAGCAGTTGGGCGGATACTACCTGGTCGAGGCCAAGGACTTGGACGAGGCCGTCGAGATCGCGACGCGGATTCCTTCGGCACGCTGGGGAGCGATCGAAGTGCGCCCCATCATTCCACACGAGATGCCGAGCTGAAGATCGGCGGGCCCGGCGCGAAGAAATTTTCGTCGAGTTGCAGCTTGACGTGAACCATTCGACCGCGTGCAGGGCAGGCTCGAAGGGGGCGCCCGTTAACTAGGTGGACCTTTGCCCGGCTACACGTGGGATTTCCGCGTACGCGCGATCGCGGTCCGGGTTTGCGCCAGTTCCACAGCCAGGATGGCTAGGAGTGAAAGGAGAGTTCCCGTTTTTCGCGGAGGAGATCGAGCAAACGCTCACGTTGGAGGTATACGCGTTCAGAGTTCTCGAGAACTTCCGCCGTGAGGCTGTAAGGCATATCCGACAGAGTGGCGGGAAGGCCTACCAAGGGATCCCGGACCAAGTCGGCGGGGCGGAAAGCCAGGCAGATCGCGTTCGAGTCCGAGTTAAACCGCGCCTTGGCAGATCGAGGAAAATGCCGGAGACTCGTCCCCGCGCCGAAATAAGAACGAACCTCGCTCTTTCTGAATTGGCGAACCGGCGACTTACAGTTGCTCTTTCAGCGCGTCCGGTGCGAGGGGGCTCCCATCCGTGGCCTCCCCCGAGGTCGAGTAGCGTTTTTATGGTCCGGCGGTGGCCGGCACAATGTGATGGCGATCACTGACTTGCGCGACAGCGCTTGAGCGGCAATCGGCTGGGGAATGCCGCTTACCTGTGTTACCGACACAAATTGGCTGCCAGAAATTGTCAGTTCCGCCGTTTCGTCTCATCGCGGATCGAGCGGGACGGGCAGCCTTTCCCAGCGCGCCGAGCCTAAGTTCGTGATTCCCTTCAGGAAATGCAAAAAGCGGACAAGGCGCCAGTGGGCCTCGCGTGCTTGGCAGAGTACGTGCCTTAGCTAAGGGCGTTGTTCGAGATCTTTTGACAATTTGAGTTGGCGAAGTACCTGGGGGAGGGTACAAGCCGGAGAGCAGCGAGAGGCAACTTTCGCTGCTTTTCTTTTTGGGGACGAAATTTGCTTCGCGTTTATGCCAGCCACTTTGGTCCGTGGAATGCGAACAATTACATCAAGATTAGGCTGGCACTAGTGAGGGCGGTGATTCGCTGGCCAACATGGGGCACCGGACGATGCGGAAGGACACCGGTTTTTCACTGATTGAGTTACTGATCGTCGTCGCGATCATCCTGATCATCGCGGCTATCGCCATTCCGAACCTGATGCGGGCGCGCATCGCGGCCAACGAGTCCGCGAGCGTAAGCCAGTTGCGAACTTTGAATACCGCCGAAGCCAGCTACGTCACGGCGTACTCGACCACAGGCTACGGAACCCTGGACCATTTGGGTGGCGCGACGCCCTGCACTCCCAGCGCGATCACGGCGTGCCTGATCGACCAGTCCTTCGCCACCAACTACCTCGGCAAGGGCAAGAACGGCTACAGTTTTGCCGTCGCGCTGCCGAACGCGGCCCAGTACGTGGCATCGACCACACCCCTAACCGTCGGGATTACGGGCGTCAACAGCTATTGCTCTATCGAGGACGCCGTGGTCCGCCAGGACCCCACCGGCGTACTCAACGCCACGGAGGCGGCCTGCGGCGCCCTGGGTTCAGTTTCCAACTGAAGACTTCCCCAGAGCAAGATTTTGGGAACGATGGAAGGCGCAGCCCCCGCGCCTTTCGCCTTTTTGCCTTAAAATTAGGGGTGCGGAGGTGCAAAGCCGGTCCAGCAAAGGGCGAAGTTGCAGAGACCGTGCAGAATGGACGCAATTCCCTGCACATAGCACGTTCTACTCATTGACTGGCGGGCTATTTCAACGTACAGAAGAGAGAGGGCATGAGTGCGCGCCGCCGATGTCCCAGGAACGCTTGAAGCGGCCGTCAGAGTGCCAAACCCGGGTTACCTAGGTCCACGTTTCGAACTCCCACAGGTTCACCCAGAACGAGAGAAATTCAAATGAGGAAACAGAAGGGCTTCTCCTTGATCGAGCTGCTGATTGTGGTTGCGATCATTCTGATCATCGCTGCGATTTCCATTCCGAACCTGATGCGGGCGCGTATCGCGGCCAACGAGTCGGCGGCCGCCAGCCAGGTGCGTACCCTGAACACCGCGGAAGTGAGCTATGTGACTAGCTACCCGTCCGTTGGATATGGAACTCTGGCCAACTTGGGTGGTGCGTCCCCGTGCACGCCCAACGCTAACGGCGTTCCGGCCTGCTTGATCGACAACTCGCTGGCCACCAACTACGTCGGCAAAGGCAAGAGCGGTTACAACTTCGCCATCGCCGTGATCAACCAAGGCCAGTACGTTGCCACCGCGACCCCGATTGCGGTGGGAAGCACGGGCGTAAACAGCTTCTGCTCGATTGAAGACGGCGTGGTGCGCAGAGATCCGGCAGGCGCGCTGGACGCCACCGAGGCCGCGTGCGGAGCCCTCGCGGCACTGGGCAATTAGCAACGATCGCCTCGGGTTCTTACGACGGCCTGGCTAGTAAGGGCGCGGTGGTGTGCACCGCGCCCTATGTTTTTTGACGGTCCTCTTGAGCGAGTCTGGGCGCGGGGATAACGCTCCGTTTTTTACTGCAGGCAGAACCGTTGTGTGTAGGTCCAGGACCCCTCGTCTGGGCAGCCGAGCAAGACTCGGTGTGGCCGTCTGCGCGTTTCGGTCAATGTCGAGAGACAAAAAGTGTCAACCAAAATCCCCGCGCCCGGCGCAGGCAACACCAAACACATTGGGATGCAGCCCCGCATCATCTTCAACTGGCTCACCCGAATCGACTTCGTGCAGACCGCCGAAAGATAGGCTCCCGGCAAGGAGCTTTGGCGCATCAACTGCGGCATGAGTGTCGTCGGTAGAACTAACCGCGAGAGAACCGAGCAAAAGGGGCAGAGTCGAGATGCGGAAAGAGAACGGCTTTTCATTGATTGAGTTGCTGATCGTAGTCGCAATCATCCTGATCATCGCTGCGATCGCGATTCCAAACCTGATGCGTGCACGTATTGCGGCCAACGAATCGGCTGCTGCCAGCCAGCTGCGTACCTTGAACACAGCTGAGGTGAGTTATGCCACGAACTACCCGGCGGTTGGGTATGGAACTCTGGCCAACCTCGGTGGTGCGGCTCCTTGCACACCCACCGTTGCCGGCGCGCCTTCGTGCTTGATCGACAACTCGCTGGCCACCAACTATGCCGCGAAGGGCAAGAGCGG
>DATMPS010000028.1:0-3470 GCA_035567435.1 Terriglobales bacterium
AGTTGCCGACTACATTTTCGAAAAAGACAAGCTCTTTGCCTGTCTCAACCTCACCGATCAGGAACTCGACACCTACAACCGCTACTACAATCACTTCCGCGAGCAGGTGCCCACGCCTGACCTCGTCATCTATCTGCAGGCGACGCCCGAGGTGCTGAAGAAACGTCTCAAGAAAAAGAACGCACCCGGTGAGCGCGCCGTCAGCGACGAGTATCTGGAAGAAGTGGTCAAAGCCTACGAGCACTTTTTCTTTCACTACACCTCGTCGGACCTGCTGATCGTCAACACTTCGGACATCGACTTCGTCGACCGCAATGAAGACCTGCAGGAATTGCTGCGTAAGGTCACTGAGCCGATCAAGGGGACTCAGTATTTCCTGCCGCTGGGCGGGCAGGACGCGGTGGGCGCGTAGAATTGCATTTTGGAACGGGGACAGTCGCGCTACAATTTACTCCCTACACTAGGAGTCCCTATGCGCTCCCTGACTGCGGTACTCGCCTCGATCCTTTTCCTCGCTCCTTTTCCAGTGTGCCAAGAGGAGCATCATCATGCTCTGACCGAAGAGGAAGTCGGCTCGGTCCACTTCCCCACTTCATGCCGGGCCGACCTCGGCGGCAACTTCAACCGCGCGGTCGCGCTGCTGCATTCGTTCCAGTATGAACAGGCGCGGCAGGCGTTCGCGGAGATCTCGGAAAAGGATGCGCAGTGCGCGATGGCGCAATGGGGCATCGCCATGTCTCACTACCACGGGATGTGGGACAACGGTGACTTGGCGGCAGGACGCGCCGCGCTCGACAAGGCAAAACAGATCGCAGCGAGGAACGCGCAGACGACTGCGCGCGAGACCGCCTACATCGAGGCTCTGGGGGAAATCTACCGTGAGGATGGCAAAGGCCTCGTGGTGCACGCGCGGGCTTTCGAACAAAAGATGGGCGCGCTGCAGGCGGCTTATCCACAGGACGACGAAGCGGCGATCTTCCACGCTTTGACTCTCGCCATCACAGCGCCGAAAACGGATAAGACGTTTGCCAACCAGAGAAAATGCGGGGAGATTCTCGAACCCATCTTTGCCAAACAACCGCATCACCCGGGGATCGCGCACTACATTATCCACTGCTATGACAACCCGGTGCTGGCCGAGAAAGGTCTGGGCGCGGCCCGCATGTATGCCAAGATTGCTCCCGCTTCGGCCCATGCCAATCACATGCCGTCGCACCTGTTTACGCGAGTGGGCTCGTGGGACGAGTCCATCAGTTCGAATATCAAGTCCGAGGAACTGGCGGCCGCGGCAGAAGCCAGTTCGAAGAATGGCGAAGCTCGGGATCAGCGGCTGCACGCTATGGACTATCTGGAGTACGCATATCTGCAAAGTGGGCGCGTGAATCAGGCCAAGACGGTGCTCGACGAAATGAACACGCTGCCACCTTTGCCGGACCTCACGCTCACGGGCGACTATGCTCTAGCGGCCGTCCCGGCACGCTACGCCATCGAACTGGGGAATTGGGAGGAGGCGAGTCGGCTTCGCCCGCACGAAGGCGGCGTGCCCTGGGCGGAGGCAATTACCTGGGCGGCGATCGGCGTGGGAAGCGCCCGGTCGAAGAACCTGAAGCGGGCTGGTCAGGCGGAGGCGAAGCTCGCGGCACTGCGCGAGGCCATCGCGAAGCAGAACAATGCCTATTGGTCAAACCAGGTGGAAGTAGAACGGCGCGAGGTGGCGTCGTGGATCGCGGAACAGAACGGCAAGTCTGCCGATGCCTTACAGCTCGCGCGGTCGGCGGCGGAACTGGAAGAGAGCATGGACAAGTCTGCGGTCACCCCTGGAGCTGTGACTCCGGCGCGCGAGATGCTGGCGGAGTTGCTGCTGCTGGAGCATCGTGCGAAGGAGTCGCTGGCTGAGTATCAGGCGGTGCTGAAAGTTGCCCCGAACCGCTTCGATGCGTTGTATGGAGCGGCGAATGCGGCTCAGGCCGCGGGGGATGCGAGTGCGGCCACAAACTACTTTCAGAAGCTCACCGAAGTTGCCGTGGGCGATGAGCGGCCGGAGCTGAAGACGGCGCGAAGCAAGCTGGTGGCCGAGAAGGCGGCAGCGAGATAAGAGAGCTCGCGATTGGCCGCAAGTCCATGCAGGGTAGCAACTTTCTCTGCTGGCCACGACTTTACTTTGCGGCTAGAATTGGGTCAGCATCATCCAAGAGGTTGCGAGAGGAAGATGCGTACAGGCTCTATCCGGCATGCCGGACGGGCACTGGAGGACAAGATGAGTCTCACCCCGATTGGCGGGCGTCCCGGTTTTCCTAACCACGACGACCTGCGTCAGAAGATCACGACCGCGTCTCTGCGGGAACAAAAACTCCGACACGAACCCATCGCCTGCCTTACTGCCTACGACTACGCCGCCGCGCGTCTGGTCGACGAGGCCGGGATCGAGATCGTATTGGTGGGCGATTCTCTCGCCCAAACCATGTTGGGATATGAAAACACGCTCTCGGTCACCGTGGACGAGATGCTGCACCATGTGAAGGCGGTGCGCCGCGGCGTGAAGAACGCGCTGCTGGTAGCGGACATGCCATACGGGTCTTATCAGGTTGACCCCAAAAGCGCCTTAACTAACGCCACGCGCTTCGTGAAGGAAGGTGGCGCCGAAGTGGTGAAGCTGGAAGGCGGCGAGAAGCGCGCTGATCTGATCCGGCGCATCATCGATGCTGAAATTCCGGTGGCAGGGCACGTTGGGCTGACGCCGCAGTCGGTGAACATCATGGGCGGATACAAGGTGCAGGGAAAGGACCTCGCCGCCATTGAGCAGCTCATGCGCGACGCCGTGGCGTTGGACCGGGCAGGCGTGGCGTGCTTGTATCTCGAAGGCATTCCGCGCGAAGTGGCCGCGATGATTACGGCGGAGGTGAGTACACCGACCATCGGGATTGGCGCTGGTCCGGAGTGCGATGGGCAGGTGCTGGTGTTCCACGACATTCTGAACCTGACGTTCGGGACACCGGCAAAATTTGTGCGCCGTTATGGCAACGCCGCCGCCCTGATTACGGACGCAGTGCAGGCATTCCGCGCAGACGTGAAGTCGCATGCGTATCCCTCGGATGAGGAGTCTTATCATCTATCCAAGGAGACGAAGGCCGGGCTTGATACGGTTCTGGAGCGGAAGCGGGCGATACGGCGGTAAACTCTAAAATCCAAACTCTAGAATCCACCACGGAGGCACGGAGTCACGGAGAAAAGCAAGTTTTGGGGAGATGATCGAGGCGGCTGTCGCTGGTGTCGGGGTTGCATTGCGCGAAACTGCTTTTCCCTTCTGTTTCTGTGCCTGCCTTTTGCGGCGTGTTCTTCTCGGGAGAAAGCTGTGCCTGCCCCAAGCGCTGCCACTCAGCTGCAGGCCATCGCTCCCGCTGATTCTGCGAAGTACCTGCGCATTCGGGACATGCGGAACTGGCGCAATCCATACATCCTCATTCGCACTG
>DATMPS010000029.1:0-13002 GCA_035567435.1 Terriglobales bacterium
CCCGCCCCACGCCCTGACCCGCGGACAACTGCTTTGGGGCGATTCGCTATTTCTTCGGGACTACATGTTCTTGGCAAACCGAGGTGACAAACCAGCACTCTTCAAGTTATGTCTCCTTGCGGCTCACCTGCAGTTTCATGACTACGCCATGGAAATTCTGGCGTTCCTTTTAGAAAGCGGAGCGGTCGAACTCAGTGCCACCGAAAGTGAAGCGGTGAGAAAGACGCGGGAACAGTACACGGCCGACCTACGCAGGGGTGCGCGCTGGCTCGACCTACTCTATGGGATGGAGGCACTTGGATTGAAGCGACCCGTGAAACTGCTGGGACGGCTGGCCACACAACTCGGGGAACGTCTTCATAAAGATAGGACGATGACCGAATACAACTGGGTAGATTAAGCGGTTCTTGTTCGGCATGCCGCATGCAGGGTGCGAATCGAACACTGTTCGGCTGACCCTCGCATGCCCTTCACACCTCCGACAGCCGCCGATCCCCCCTTCCTCCAGGCGGCTCGTTTCCGGCCCGTACAGGTGAGAGCGGCATAGAACTGGGGCTTCCGCTACCTACGGGCCGTGAGACATGGACCTCCCGCTCCAGCTGCTTTCCCGCTCCTGCTAGCCACACGAGAGTCGGTCGGGGGGGAGCATGGGCAAGACCTCCAGGCCGGGCGTAACATTCCCTACCTCTACGCATGCCGGACGGCTTCGGGGCCGACACGAAAACGCCATCCCGCGAATAGTAGGACCAGAACGAACGTGAACCCCACGACTAAAACGGCGACCATGTTTACACTCGTCCCCGATTCGTTATCCGCAATCGGGTCGGGCGTTGGCGCCTCAAGGCGGGACCGGTGAGGGGCCACAGCCAAACCGCGTGTTCTGCGTCAGGCGTTTCGTTGTTCGCGGTGTTCGCGTTCCCACTGGCGTTGACGTGCTGGGTCTTTGTAAGGCATGAATCTTGTTCTCCTGTATTTAATGAAATATGCACGACCCGTTTACGACGCCTTCGCCTTGACGCGCGCGCGGGCCGTCCTACCGACGAATTCGATTACCTTTGCCAACGTGCGGGGCTTCACCCGCTCGCCCCCGGCGCCGCCCATAGACAGGCTCTCAAGGCTCAGCAGTTGCTCAATCAGTTTCTGGAGCTAGGACGGGTGACGCAATGACCCCCACCGAGATTTTCACACCCATCTTTCGCGAACAGCTTCGGCAGGCCCACGGCTTGTTGCTCGCAGCCAACTGTACCGGGATGGCGACCGACGCTGTAAACCTGCAACTCCGACAAGCGTTTGAGATTGTCGACACCCTGCTGGACTTGCTCGAGGTGCAACCGTGAGCCGTCCTCGCAACACAGAACTCGAGGCGGATGGCTCGATCGTTGCTGATCTGTGGCTCTTTTGGGCTCACGGAGCACAGACCTGGTCAAAGGCCCTGAGGCTAGCGCAACGAGTGAATGAGCGAAATCGCTGTTTACACCAGTTACGGTACAGTTGAACGACCCGCAGGCGCTTTCGGTGGCCCTATTCCGGAAATGTATACGCGACTTGAACGCTTGGTCGGCGAGCACGTGCTATCGAAATTTATCGGCCAGCATGATGTCCTGGTTTTCCTCGTCCACTTTTGGATAAAGGATATAGCGCCCATCCGGTGAGACTGACAAGCCATACCAAAATCGTTTGTCCGATTCAAAGATCTGGCGCACACGCTTGGCGCGGAAATCGAAATAGCGGATAGACTTGGGTGCATCCGCTGGTACGAAATAGATGCCTCCCGGAACAATAGTCCAGAATGCCGCATGATCAATCGTAGGTATCTCTTTCAGCGCAACTTTCGTGCCGAGCTTCCTCAGGGAGACTGCGTATAGTGTGGACTTACCGTCGCCCGCCACGCTCGTGAAATAAACCGTCTCACCATCAAAGGACTCAACGGGATAAAGACCCCATTCAGTAGGAGGCAGACCCGCAATGACAACAGCGTCACCTCCGGTCGCGGGGCAGCGATAAACCTCCTTTCCTCCATGCGACATGAAGTAAATCCATTTCCCATCATGCGACCAACTGGGCATCATGGCAGTGGAAATATTAGTTCTGAGCTTTCGCGAAACTCGTTCGGAGATGTCAACAACATAGACCTCAATGGAGCCGGCCTGGGGGGTATCAAACGCAATCTTTTTTCCATCCGGCGACCAACTTGGGCCCTGTACGCCAGAACCCTTGAAATTTGAAACCTGCACAGGCTGAGTTCCGTCGGGATCACTTATCCATATTTCGTCGATACCCCCGCGGGTAGATACGAATGCGATGTGTTTCCCATCCGGAGAGTACGCTGGGCTCGCTTGTTCCCGCATTGAGGAAATCAGCTTTGTGGCAGGCGATTCAGGATTCAACAGATCTTTCTGCCAGATGTTGATTTGAAAAGAGTAGGTGGCATAGCCGAGTTTGTCTCCTCTCTTGGACATCGTCGGCCAGATCGCGCTCTGTCCGAGCCGAATTCCACGGAGCGAGCCATCCGCAAGCGTCAGTTCTGTCAATTCGTAAATTTCCCCCGTTCCTCCTGAAACCAATCCACCGGGGAAAATCAATTTCTTGTCGTCGGCTGTCCAGGCCAGACCCATCAGCGGACCCCAAGAGCCGGTTATCGTACCGCCGACCGTTGTGATTGGGTTTGGCTGACGATCCGATATGGCGACGGTATAGATGCGAGACTCACGATGCTCCATATTTTGCACACAGGTGTATGCCAGGTGTTTGCCATCATGCGAGAACGCGGGGGATCCCTCTGCCAAGCACTCAGGAGCATGAGGGATTTGTCGACTCTCCAAAGTCTCCGGGGAGAGAAGGTAGAGTCTCGAGAGATTGTCGGGAGGTAACGCATCCTGGAATGCAATCCATTTGCCGTCCGGCGACCAATCCAATGGTGTTCCAATGGCATGATTCATTCGGGTGGAGCGCAGCTTTCTCTCGGGTCCACCCAGCGCTGGAACAACGTACACGCCCGTGTCAGAACCGGTGATGCGATGAAAGGCAATCTGAGTGTGGTCTGGGGACCACGCGGATCCGATCCATCCGGTGGAAGGACGGCGCGTCAGGCGTAACAAGGTCTCGCTGCCGATGACTTTCACATACAGATCGAATCCCTTGGAACCTGGCGGAGGATCACCGTCCCAGGTGAAAGCGATCTGCGATCCGTCCGGCGAAAGGGCGGGCATAGTTTCCGTCCCCTCATAGGCGGTGAAAGGAACGGCGCTCAAAGTCAACGGTTCCAACCGTGGGCGAAATTTCGGGTAGATTACTGCCACCGCGAGTGTACAGGCCAGGGCGGCGAGGGCCCATGCCCCGACCCTGAACCATGCAGGGCGGGCGGCTTCGGCGCGATTGCCTTCGACTATAGCGGGCGCACTTTGTTCGGGGGCTTCATCCTCGGACGCAGTAACAGACTTGGACGGCGTAATCGCGCCAATGAAACGGTATCCTCGCCGCGGGAGCGTCTCTACGAGACGCGGCCTGTCTGCGGAATCGCCAATAGCTTCACGCAGGCGGTTAACGCTGGCATTGAGGCCGTGCTCAAAGTCAACGAATGTATGCGCGGGCCACAGAGCAGTGCGCAGTTCCTCGCGGGTGATCAATTCTCCGGGCCGCTCTAAAAGCGTCTTCAGAATCTGGAAGGACTGACGCGGCAAGCGCAGCCGCCTCCCTTGCTTTCGCAGTTCCTGGGTTTGTAAGTCCGCCTCAAATTGGCCAAACTGGATAACCCTTCCGTTGTGTTGATCTCCCGGCACTCGACGAACTCCTGAGGGTGGAGAGTAGCACAAAACAGATTCCAAGCCGAGCGGGCAGGGCGAATGCAAACTCATTTGTTTCAATGCATTAGCATGCGACGGAAATGTGCGCTCTACGTGAGGGCGCGGGCATTGAAGTAGGTCGGAACATAAGCGAGTTTGGCGGGACACCTTGGGGGTGCCTCGTGAAACTCAGCGCCGGTTTGCGGATCGCTGCGCAAGTTCTGCTAGCTGTTTTCCAATCCCAGACCACATTGAAGGCTGCGCCGCCGGCTGGGGCGGTCGCGCAGCACTTCATCTGCGACGGCGGTTACACTTTAACTAGGTGCCGAGCCGATATGGCGGTCTTGAGAAGGGTTCTCGCGAAGTACCGGGCTGCCGAGCTTGGTGAATGGACCTGGGTGCTGGTCCGTTCTGTGGACTGGAAGTATTTTGTGATGCCCCGAGGAATAGATCCTGACAGCCCGGCGCTTACCTACCTTCCGAAGAGAGAGACGTTCATCGAAGAAGCCCTGGTTGCCAGAGTACCCCAACGCGCCGGGGAGCTCATGGTGCGGTGGGGTATGAGCAAGGACGATCTGCTGGAGCTTGCAGTAACACACGAGCTGGCGCACGCGCTATGTAATGAAAGCAGTGAAGCGAAGGCCAATCGTGCTGCGAGAACGCTCCTAAGCGGAAAACCTCTGTCATGTGAAATGACGCCGGCGGTAAAGACGCGCATGGAGGAAATGAGGAAGCGCCAGTGACGTTGCATGACCCGTTTGGTTGAACGGTCCTGGCGGAGCATGGGATTACGTGACAGAGGTCGTATTTGGCGGAACTGGACAGCACCTACAAGTCTTCAGGAACCTGATCTTCCAGCCGGAAGTAGTAGAACAACGCTTCTGAGCGGGCATGTTGCCCCATCATGATCAACAGGCCTCCGACGATCAGAATCAAACAGAGCATGGGCAGGATCACTTTCTTCTAACATGCTTCTGCTGAATCTCATCCTGCTAATCGAAGTGACTTTTTCAACACCCACGCCTGATTTCAACAGTTATGGATTCGCTCTTGCTATGGTAGCGGTAGTGGCTCAGTTTCAAACCTGTGACATACTTACTTGCAGTTGCGAGGCTCTCATGGGCTGGCTAGGATGGATTCTGATAGTGGTATTTTTCGTTCTGCCGCTCGGGCTATTTTGTTTCAGCGCAGTATCGACCTTCCCTGAAATTTGAAGGAAGAGCCAGCCTTTTGCCGACTCATTTTTTGACGCACTCTATACGATCATGTTCAGGCACCCCAAAAGCCAAACAAATCCGGCAAGTCCCAACTCGACTGAGATACTTGCAAGTTGTACCTCGCCTTCGATTTTGCCGGTTCTGGGTCGCATTTGAGTGTAATCGCCTGTGGGTGTTGAAAAAGTCACTGAGATTGGCGGGTGGAATTCAGCCAAAACATGTTAGAAGAAAGTGATCTTGCCCATGCTCTGGTGGATTCTCATCGTCGGAGGGCTGCTGATCATGATGGGGCAACACACCCGTTCTGAAACCTTGTTCTACTACTTCCGCCTGGAAGATCATGTTCCTGAGACACATCTGCTGCGGCTGATCGAAAAGCACATCAGCTTTACCTTTGTGCGGGAGAGGCTGAAAGGGAGTTACAGCGATACCGGCCGTCCTTCCATTGATCCCGAGCTTCTGCTGCGCATCCTGTTGATCGGCTACTTGTACGGCATCAGCAGCGAACGCAAGCTGGTGGAGGAACTGCGCATGCATCTGGCGTGGCGCTGGTTCACCGGTCTGGGTTTCGATCAAGAGATCCCGCATCACTCCACGTTCTCCAAGAACCGACATGGACGGTTTCAGGAATCGAAGCTGTTCGAGGAACTGTTCGAACAGATCGTGTGCCAGTGTGTGGAAGTGGGACTGGTGCAGGGCAAGCACCTGTCGGTCGATGGCAGTTTCGTGGAAGCCAACGCGGCCAAGGAGAGCCGCATTCCACGGGAGCAGTTAGCGGAAGCGGCACAGGTCCACCAGACCGTGCGCCAGTACTTAGTGGAACTGGGAGAGCAGAACCCAGTGGCGGAGCCGGTGCATGAACAAGACCAGGTTTCGACCACCGATCCGGACTCCACCTATGCCACGAAAGGTGGCACGCCGGCACGCCTCGGTTACTACGACAACTACCTGGTGGACAACCACAGCTGCGTGATTGTGGGAGTGCAGGCCACGGCGGCGCGCATGAGTCAGGAAACCGTGGCCGCGCAAGACATGCTCATCCGTTTCGTACAGTGGCAAGGACGAACGCCAGAATCGGTGGCGGCCGACACGACGTATGGGAATGGGGAGTTCCTGCAGTGGTTGGCGGATCGGAGCATCACTCCCTATATGCGAACCCGCGACAGTATCCACAGAAAGAGCAGCCCGTTCTTCGGTCCCGAGCGTTTCACGTACGAACCCGAAAACAATCGCTATATCTGCCCCGCGGGCCAGCCCCTGAACTACGGTGGCCGAAGTCATCGGAACCACGCTTGGACCTATATCGGGACACGTAAGCGGTGTGGGGCGTGCTCGCTAAGACCGCAGTGCACCAGCGCTGCCTTCCGGTGCCTTGTCATCCACCAGAATGAACCAGCCCGGCAGCGCGCACGAGAGTTGGCCAACACGCCCGAGTTCGCCCAGGCACAGCGGCAAAGAAAGAAAGTGGAAGCGCTGTTCGCGGAACTCAAGAATCAGATCGGGCTGCGGCGCTTGCGCCTGCGGAGATTGAAGTTCGTGCGGGAGCAGTTTTTCCTGGCAGCAGCGGCCCAGAACATCAAGCGACTGGTACGGTTCCTCAGCCAACCGACAAGACCGGTTCTGCCAGCCACCAGTTAGCCGAATTCAGAGAGAAGATACTCGGCCGGGCTTGCTCGCAGCCGAAAAGATGCTCTGCTGACGGACTTTTTCAACACCCACGCCTGGTTACATCAATCAGAAGGGCGACTCTGTGAAACTAGAATCGACAATTCCGTGATTGCCCATTGGGCGTCGCCAATACCCAGAGACTTCTTCCCCTTCAAGTCCTGAACCGCATAACCATCGCTATCGGTGCGCCGAACGGATGCAATCTTGCCAGACGAACCCGGCGTCCATAGCAGTACCAGCTCATCGAGGCTGAAGATCGGATAGGTGCTACGCAGCTGCGGCTGCGCGAGCGCCCGGGCGACAAAATCCTTCATCGTAGGTGGAGTGATTTCGGCCAAACGTGACCAACGCAACTCCCGCAACCCTTGCAGACTATTCCGCTCAAATTCAATCCCCGCCTCCGTCGGAATGAATTCGGTGTGCAAGCGATTCATCTCCGAAAGATTGGATTCTGATAGCAGCCACGCTTGGAGTGTCTGCGCCGCAACCTCAGAACTTTGAGTTAACAGTTTTCCCGAGAGAACATCTTTGGACCAGAACTCACCGAAAAAGCTTGCCCGACTTGGAATCCACCCGATGCGGGCCTCTCGGGTGCCCAGTCGTAGCCCTTTCTGGTGTGAACCGAACGGAATTACTTCTAACGCAGGATGGATTCCTTGCAGCGCCTGCAGAATCTCAGTGAGCTGATCTTGCGCCATACATCAGTCTCGATTCCTTGGAATTCTCTAACCGAGCAAACCGGAATGTAGCCTAGATCAGTATCCGCTCACAACTGTTGTAACATCGCGTTTACACTCACTGACCTTACCTTGAGGCTGACTGTCGCGGCCCTAGATCCGTGGTCGGCGAAGCGTTCACGTCGATGCAGGAGGCCAGATGAACCCGCCTCACTGTGACGCCGGCGCAAGCGGCGGGAGTGGCGGTGAAGAGGTCCGCGGCCGGGTCATCGTGGGTCACCCGCTAGTCAACCGCCGCTGAATATAAGATCATCCTCAGGATGGACGACGATCTCAAGAAATACGCGGACGCACTTTACGATGCTGCTCAAATGGAGTCGGCTCGGAAAGCGCGGCAGCGCCGGGCCGACGCAATCGAGACAAGAAGTCTGCACGCCTCCATCTTACCCCTAAGTTGACCGGATATCAGGGTCATGATCGAGGTTTACGACAATCACATTGGGCGCTGCGTAGCTGCGAGGTTGGAGTCGTACGAAACAGCCTACGCCGAGGCAGGCCGAACACCCACCGAGCAGGACTTCGCTGAGATTCTGGAAGATTGCAAGTCGGTCCGCATCCGCGAAATAGGGCACTCGGCGAGGGCGATCAAAGGGTTCATTGGCCCGCGCGCCGTCGTTGGAGTACCAGCGCAGGATGCCCAACCCCAATTAGAAAAGAGCTCGGCTCACGGGTACGACATCGTCGTGCAGAAGTGGAAAACATGGAAGGCAAAGACTCAACTCCAGCCGGCTCCGGCCAAGGTTCAAGGGCCAGAGAAGCAGACTGATGTATCGATCCTCACCCACAAGAAGCCTGAGTTCGAGATCGCCCTCGCCAGCCTCGCGTCGAAGGGCGACACACCGTGTGCTCTTCTCTTCCTGGATCTCGACAAGTTCAAGTCGATCAACGACACACTTGGACACCTAGTCGGTGATCAGGCATTGAGAGAGTTCGCTAATGGGTTGCTTCGGGCTTGCGATCGGAAGGGCGCGATATACCGAGTCGGTGGTGACGAGTTCTGTGTCCTACTTCCGAACCACTCGCTCGATGAGGCCGCGGCGGTGGCCGAGCGCATCCTTCGCGAGGTGCGAACGGTCAAGATAGCGGAACTACCGGATGGTCTCAGCACCAGCATCGGAGTAGCGTGCTTCCCCGAGTCGGCCGGCGACCATACCGAGCTAGTTTCGCAAGCTGACGGCGCCATGTACGTGTCGAAGAGGGCGGGCGGCAATCGCGTGAAGCAGGCTGATCGGAGGTGACCCTTGCCGGTGGGGGCTCAGTTGACTTGCCCTGTTCGCTTCATCTCCAGGGTGACTCTGCTCTCCAAGCTCAACCTGCGAATCTCCGCCCGTAAAGCCTCTGCATCATCGCGCTCACTCCCATCCGGGTTGGTGAAGGTAAAGTGGCACCAGCACTCGCAGCACTCGGGGCAAACCCTGTTGGGTGGATCTTCGAGAGCCAGGTCCTCGGGCTGAGTGATATTGCACACGTCCGCATGCTTCTTGGTCCGTGCGTCGCCTTGGGTTTTGGGATCGAGGCTCAATTGGTCTCTCTCGCCCACCACGACAGGAATCTTCGCGCGGCAGGTGGACTCGGTCAAGACCAGCATCGTGAAACTACCAGATGGTCTTTCATCGCCGGATCCGTCTGCCTAGCGGCTTCCGCGGTTCAACTCCGAGGTCTGCCGCATGGTCGGTGGGCCTTATGCGCCGAAGGCGTCTGGACGCGAGTACAATCGGGCGCATGGCAATGCATGTGAAGATGGTGTTCGACGGGACAGCCTACTGGCTTCTTTGGCACCGGGAGTCGTTCTCTCCGCCGGACACTTTTCCAGCGGGCTTCCACCACGCTAGCGGTCCTTTTGAAAATCCGCAGCTGGCCAAGGAAAAAGTCACCGCTGATTGGAAGTTGATCGACTACACGGTCCGATAGCGAGTCTACTAACCGCCGAATGGATGTTATTTAGTGTGGTTTGATGCTGCGGAACGCATTGTAAGTGCCTCAACGTACAACGACGTAGAAGATCCTGTCCTTTTTCAAGACCGCCTGTTTCAACCACTCACACATCCCTCCACGTACGATCGGCGGCTAAGGTGGTTCGACCTCAGTCTACAACATTGCAACCAGCAGACTGGAACGAAAGGGCGGCGGCCCCCAACGATGGGAGACCCAGCGGCAGCGGCCGCCAGCGTCACTTGTTGAGCGGGAGTGTGGCCGGCCGGATAGCAGATTGTGCGGCGGGCGCAAGCAATGTGGACAGCGCTCCCCAGATCTGCGCCTTGTCGCCCAGGGAACTTAATCGGATTGCAGGTGGCCGCGGGTGAATACGCCGCACCACCGTCTCCACCGTCTCCAGCAGCAGCTCGGGCGCGCCCTGAACAACGCCGCCGTTCATCACGACCAGTTCCGGGTCCAGCACGCTCATCAGGTTGGCCACTCCAACACCCAACATCGTGAAGCTGTTCTCTATCACGGCGCGGGCCTGCGCATTGCCCTGGTGCATGGCGTTAAACACGAAGCGCGCGTCCCGTTCTTCCGCCAGGGTGGAAGCGTTCATCCCGTTTCCGCTCGGCAGAACCTTGCGACCCTCCGCGGCCAGGCCCAGGCCTGACACGTAGGTCTCGAACTGCCCCGTGTCGGGAAAGTCATCGTTCCATTTGGTCCAGTCCACGTTCATCTTGAAAATCTCTCCCGCCGATCCGCTATGGCCGCGGCAGATTCTGCCGTTCACGAATACGCCCGCGCCGATCCCCGTACCGAGAGCTATGAAGACGAAGTTGTCGACGCCCTGCGCCACCCCGCGCCAGTGCTCTCCGATCGCGGCCATGTTGGCGTCGTTGTCGAGGAATACCGGGATCTGGAACGCGTCCTCCAATTCCTGGCCCAGATCCACTTCGCGCCAGCCGGGAACGTTGTTGGCCTCGAAGACTTTGCCGGTTTGCGGATGCACGGCTCCAGGCACACCAATCGCGATCCCGCGTAACGACTCGCCCTCCGGGACCAAGCGCCCGATGCCCTCTCTGATCTGCACGATCACGCCGCGAGCTCCAGCTTCGGATTTCACTCGTTCCCGGGCTTCTTCGAGAATCTGCCCGCGCGCATCCGCCAGCACGAAGCGAAGATGGCTGGCGCCCATGTCGACGGCCACGCCGTAGGTCGGTACCGCGCTGACCCGCTCTGGTTGAGAAGTCAAAATAGCATCTCGAATGCACCCGCGACGCCTCTGCGGTAGCGCGGGCACGGCCCAGCAAGGAATCAAAAATCAATCTATTGAAACGATTTAATCAGAGAAAGTCAAGGCGGACCAGCTCGCGTCCATGAGGGGAGTTGCGGCTGCTGTCAAACCCTGGGAATGGTGAGGAAGTAGGCCCAACCCCCTCAACGGGAGGCCGCCCGATCACCCGCCGGAATCTTCCCGGCGAGCCTGCTCGCCGCATCGTGACGCTATCCTGGACGTCCACACGTAACGCTGCTTGTCTCGAAAATCGGGCGTTTCCAAACGTCGCGCAACAGGCCCTCCCCTTCGTGAAAGGCAATGCGCACCGGACTATGGGTTTAGAGCAGAGCGAATTCTATCTCAGTTGTCTCCCCAAGCAGCTCGGAGTCGCATCGTGTAAGGGTTGTGGCAATTCTCCACTGCGCCCGCACTTTGGCAGGACTCGCGAAGGTTTCGCCCCAGTCCGTTTCCCACCTGTGTTTTGAGCGCCTTAAAGCCCGCCCCCCCGCCACGGCTGGTTACTACCGTCACTATCCAACCGTTACCTGATCTTCCATACTGAGCGCATTCCGCAACTGTGTTCCGGATGATGGGTTTACAAAACCAGAGCCAGTCCGGCGCTCGCCGCGGTCATCGGGTCCGGGCGCACGGACCTCATCGCTCGTCAAATCGACAGACCCCTTGGGAGGGCCGCAGCTATGAAAACTCTCCACCGTTTTGCCCTTATGAATTTATTGCTCGCGGTGTTTGTGTTGTCGGCCGCGCTCTCCGCCTTTGCCGATCCCCCGGGACGGGCGGTTCGCCTGAAGTACATTTCCGGGGCCGTGTCCATTCAGCCCGGTGGAGTCAACGACTGGGTCGAAGCGGTTGTGAACCGCCCCCTGACCACCGCCGATCGCGTCTGGACCGACAAGCAGGCTCGCGCCGAGTTGCATCTCGGCAGCGCCGCACTTCGCATGAACGCGGAGACCAGCCTGACTTTGACCAACGTCGGCGACGATATGGTTCAGATCGAACTCGATCAGGGCACGCTGAATCTTCACATTCGTCACCTGTTCGGAGGTGAGACTTACGAAATCGACACGCCCAACCAGGCATTCACCATCTTGAAATCGGGCGACTACCGCTTTGACGTCGATCCCATCGCCGACACCACCTCCGTCGCCGTATGGCACGGCGAAGGCGAAGCCAACGGTCAGGGCCCGGGCGTGAAACTGCGTTCCGGCGAACAGGCCAGCTTCACCGGCGGCACTACTCTGCAGCACCAGATCGGCAACGCACCTGGCTTCGATGGTTTCGACGACTGGTGCCGCGTCCGCGACGACCGCGAAGACCATGCCAAGTCGTACCAGTACGTTTCCGCCGACGTAGTCGGCGCCGACGATCTCGATGAGTACGGGAGCTGGCGGACGACCGGAGAGTATGGCGCAGTTTGGGTTCCAGCGGTTGCACCGGGCTGGGCGCCGTACCACTATGGCCACTGGGTTTGGGTCGAACCCTGGGGATGGACCTGGGTAGACGACGCTCCCTGGGGCTTTGCTCCCTGCCACTACGGACGCTGGGTCCACTACGGAGGATTCTGGGCATGGGCACCGGGGCCAGTTGTGGTTGTGCGTCCTGTCTATGCGCCCGCATTGGTCGCGTGGGTGGGCGGTCCGCATTTCGGCGTGGGCCTCTCGTTCGGCGGAGGCGGCGGAGTGGGCTGGTTCGCCCTCGGTTGGGGTGAGCCCTATGTCCCGTCTTACGCGGTGAGCCGGACATACTTCCAGCAGGTCAACGTTTCGAATACTCACATCACCAACATCACAAACGTGACGAACAACTACTACGTCACGAACAACAACACGACCGTCGTCAACAACAATATCCAGAACATTCACTACGCGAACCAAACCGTGGCCGGAGCGGTCACAGCGGTTCCTACGCGAACGATGACTAACTCCGAACCGGTCGCTAAAGCGGCCGTGACCGTTCCTGCCAGTGAAGTGAAGGCTGGCGCGTTCGCCACGGCTGCGCCGGTTGCGCCACAAAGAAACAGCATACTCGGCGTGAAAGCCGGAGCACCGACGGTTGTGCCGCCCGCTCAGGCGATGGCTCGTCCCGTGGTATCGCACGCAGCTCCGCCGCCCAAGCCGGTCCCCTTTGAGGCTAAGCAGGAAATCCTTGCCAAGAATCCGGGCCGGCCGCTCGATACGCAGACCGAGGCTCAGGTGCGCGCCAACGTAACGCGCCAGATGCCGCCCGCTGCCACACGAACCCCACAGCCGCCGGCTCAACCCGCGAAACCAAGCCTCCCTGGAGTGCCGGCCGAACCGAAACCCGCGGCAACGGAAGCAAGACCTGCAGCACATCCGACTGTAACCGCGCCGCCAACGCCAGCCAATTCGGCGATGCGTCCGGTT
>DATMPS010000030.1:0-2862 GCA_035567435.1 Terriglobales bacterium
CAAGTTTGCCCAGGAGATCGGCGCCGCCACCAACGAGCAATCACACGGCTCGTCGCAGATCGCACGCGCCACCACGCGCTTGAACGAGATCACGCACGAGATCAACTCCGCGGTTGAGGAACAGGCTTCCGGCGCCCAGGCCGTGGTCAAGGCCATGGAGCGCATGCGCGAACTGGTGCAGCAGACGACTTCCGGTTCAACCGAGCTGGCGGCTTCGGCGGAACAAATGTCCAAGATGTCCCGCGAGTTGCTGGATGCCATGCACCGCTTTGCTCTCGAGCAAACGGAACGGGTTCCCTCGCGCTACGAGGAACAAGCGGCGGCTGCCAACGCCCGGCGCGCTGTTGCCGGCGCTCGGGCCTGAAGTCAAAGTGCAAGCATGAACCCTGAATTGCAGATTGTCGGATTCCAGGTGGGGCGCGAGACCTACGGCGTTCCTATCACCTCACTGCACGAAATCGTGCGTGTACCCGAGATCACGGCTGTGCCTGACGCTCCGGACTACATGGAAGGCGTGATCAATCTCCGGGGCAAGATCGTTTCGGTGATTGATCTGCGCAAGCGCTTTGGCGAACCCAGGAGGGCGCTGAATCGTCGCAACCGCATTCTGGTGGTGGAACACGGCGGACGGCTTTCAGGGTTGATCGTCGATTCCGCGTCGGAGGTTATCAAGATTCCCGCGGCTGAGATCGAGCCCTCACCGGCAACCTTGCAGGACGGCGGACTCAACTGCGTAACCGGACTGGGCAAGTATCGTGGCCGCCTGATCGTCTTGCTGGATATGGCCAAACTGCTGGAGAGCGGCGCCCGAAAAGAACAAGCAGAGCTGGCGAACGTTGAGGCGCGCAGCGCTGCTGTAGCCAAGTAGCGGTCCTTCGATGAAGGGTAAGGACGAACCGGAACTCATGGGCACATCCAGCATACCTGCGCAGTTTTCCGAAGCTGAATTGAAGCTTCTGCAGGTGCTCGTCTACCAGGAGTGCGGCATGTACTTCGACGAGCGGCGCACCCATTTCCTTCAAGACCGTCTGCAACGCCGTTTGAAGGAATGCCATCTGGATTCTTTCTATAGTTACTACCGCCTGCTGATCAGCAAAGAGGGGAAGAACGAACTGGCCCGGCTGCTGGAAAACCTGACGGTCAACGAGACCAGCTTCTTTCGCAACAAGGCCCAGTTGGAATTGTTTCACAAGCACGTCCTCGACGAACTGATTCGCCGCAAGCAGGCGCAGCGGGATTACTCGTTGCGTATCTGGAGCGCGGGCTGTTCCACCGGCCAGGAGCCTTACACTCTGGCCATGCTGATCGCTGACAGCCTGGCTTACTACTACCTGCGCAATCCGCAGCCTGCGGTCATGCCTTCGCCCAAACCGCTGATTCCTCCACCCTGGAAGGTCGAGATCATTGCCAGCGACATCAGCTACTCCGTCCTGCGGGCGGCCCAGGAGGGCATCTATTCCGAAACTCAAATGACGACCGTGGATTACAGCTACCGGTTGCGCTACTTCGACAAGACTGGTGACCGTTACGCCATCAAGAAGGCCCTGAAGGAAGTCGTCCACTTCGACTTCCACAACCTGAAGACCGAATTCCTGCCGCAGCGCAACGACGTAATTTTTTGTCGCAACGTAATGATGTATTTCGACGAACCCGAACAGAAACGCCTACTGGAAAAGTTCGCGCGCTGCCTCAATCTTCAGGGCTACCTGTTCGTGGGCCACGCTGAAAGCCTGCTGGCCCTGACCGACAAGTTCGCCATGGTCCATCGCAACAGCGGGACTGCCTACCAGAAGGTGGAGGTGACGGCATGACCCAGTTTTCCGACGAACGCGGCGCGGAAATGCGGGAGCTCTTCTTCGAGACTGCGCAGGAACAGCTGCAGTCGCTGAACGAGGAGGCTCTCAAGCTTGAGCGAAACCCTGCCGACCCGGAATTGGTGCGCAGTATCCGGCGCATCGTCCACACCATCAAGGGCGACGCTGCGGCTTGCGGCTTTCGCGAGTTGAGCAATGCAGCGCACGAACTGGAAGACGCCCTGGCGCTCGAATCCGTATCCTCTCACGGCAGCCTGGCGGAGATCGCGTTTGCCGCCGCCGACACCTTCGGCGCCATGCTGGCCGCCTATCGTCGCAAAGGGAAGCTGCCCTCGTCCGCGCCACTGGCAAAGATGATTCGTGAGCTGGCGCAGCAGCCCAAAGGGAAGAAGCGCCCGAAGAAGGCGTCCAGGGCCGCCGTCGTCCCGGCTGCGTGGACCGAATACGAGAAGCTGGCGATCCGGACTGCAGTCTCCCGGGGCAAGACGGTGTACCACATCACGACCGGAATCGATCCGCACTGCGCGATGCCGATCGCAGCCCGGCAACTAGTGCTGAACGGGCTGGCGCCGTCGGCCGAAGTTTTGGGGGCGCGTCCCGAGGCCGGTTCGCCGGCCAGCACCCAGCGCCTGGAGTTGCTGGTGGCAAGCGAAAAATCTCCTGACCAGTTGTCCACCCTGTGCCGGATCCCTACCGTGATCTCGAGCGTGGTGGTGGAGCTTGTACAAGCTGCCGAGCCGAAGGCAAAAGTAACCCCGTCGCCGTCGCAGCCTGCATCGTCGCCCGAATCCGGGGAAGAACTGGCGACCGTCGGCAAGCCCAATCACCCGGTACTCGCGGAAAACATTTTGCGGGTGGACGCAGAGCGAATTGATGGTGTGCTCAACCTGGTCGGCGAATTGATTATCGGCCGGTCCATGCTGCAGCAGGCATTCACAGAATTCGCTCATCACGTTCCCAAGGAGGCCTTGCGTGGCCGCTTCAGCGATGCCATGGCTTTTCAATCTCGCGTGCTCAGCGAGCTGCAGCATTCGGTCATGAAAATCCG
>DATMPS010000031.1:0-2173 GCA_035567435.1 Terriglobales bacterium
CACTCCATGCGATCAAATTTGAAGACGGCGAGCAGCAGGGTGATCACTGCCGGGGCGGCAACGGGGACTTCTTCGCCTAGCTCGAACTCAACCCGGTCGTCTGCCGCACGTGAGACGCGACCGCGCCGCACGGTGGTTCCGGTTGCGATGTCGAATTCCTGGCCCACGCGGACGCGCAGGACGCGGATCAGGTGCTCGGCGTGTGAGCCGACGAGTGCGGCGTGGTTCCCGGTGACTTCATCAGCGATCCATCGGCGGCGGGTCATGAATGTTAGCAAGGCTCCATGGGTTAGAGAAGAGGAGCTTTATGGCTGTGCTGGAGGCGCTGCGTCACCCAAGGACTTCGTACAGAACTACCCGAAAATTTCTTTTACTTTGCCCAGCAGTGAGCGGACCAGTGGCTGGTTATCCACTTTTGCCATAGCTTCGAGTTCCTGCAAGAGTTCGCGCTGGCGCTTGTTGAGCTTAGTCGGGACCTGCACTCGAACCTGGACGTACAAGTCGCCTTTGCCATGCCCATTCAATACCGGCACGCCCTTGTTCCGGACGCGAAACGTAGTACCTGGTTGCGTGCCATCGGGAATCTTGAGGGTATGTTCGCCGTCCATGGTAGGAACGCGGATCTCGGCGCCCATCGCCGCCTGCGTCACCGAAATCGGGACCACACAGTGCAGGTCGTTGCCCTCGCGCTCAAAAAAAGGATGTTCTTTGACGTGCAGCACCACGTACAAATCACCCGCGGGACCGCCAAACTGTCCGACTTCTCCCGCACCCGCAAAGCGGATACGCGTGCCGTCTTCGACGCCAGCAGGAACTTTCGCGTCAACTGTGCGTTGGCGCAGGACTCGTCCTTCGCCTTTGCACTTCGCGCAGGGATCGGTAATCACGCTGCCCGTGCCCTGACAGGCTGGACAGGTCCGGGCAATGCTGAAGAATCCCTGCTGGTAGCGCACCTGGCCGCGCCCTGCGCATGAGCGGCATGTGGTTGGCCCCTTTCCTGGCGCGGCGCCGGAGCCGCGACAGTCCTCGCAAGCTTCATGGCGACGAACCATGACCCGCGATTCCGTACCGAAGAACGCTTCTTCGAACTCCAGCGTCAGATCTTCGCGAAGATCAGCGCCACGCTGCACGCGGCTGCCGCGGCGCCCGCCACCTCCGCCGAACATATCGCCGAAGCCGAAGAACTCGCCGAAGATGTCGCTGACATCCTGGAACACGCTGGCATCAAAGCCACCGCCTTGGCCAACGCCACCGCCCAATCCGGCGTGGCCGTAGCGGTCATACACAGCGCGCTTTTCCGAGTCGGCGAGAACGGCGTAGGCCTCGCTCACTTCTTTGAACTTCTCCTCGGCGTCAGGATTATTTGGATTCCGGTCGGGATGGTGTTGCAGCGCGAGCTTCCGGTAGGCACTTTTGAGTTCCTGTTCGGTGCAGGTGCGGCTTACGCCCAGCAATTCGTAGTAGTCGCGTTTTGCGTTCGTCGTCAGAATACGCCTTTCCCTGGAGTCTTTGAGTCTCGGCTGGATCTACTTGCCTGGATTCTTCGCAACCTTCACCATGGCGGGCCGCAACAGCCGATCTTTGAATTTGTATCCGCGCTGCAATTCGTCGAGCACCTCGTGGTCGGCAGCGTCGGTGGTCTCGACCATCTCGATGGCTTCGTGGTAATGCGGATCGAACGGCTCGCCCTTCGCCGGGACCGGACGAACCCCCAGCTTCGCCAACGCATCCTGCAGCTGCTTATAGATAAGCTCTACACCGCCGCGGAAATCTCCAGCATCCGACTTCGCCTGCAGAGCTCGCTCGAAGCTGTCGATCACGGGCAGCAGTGACCTGATCGCGTCCATGGTGGCGTAGTCGCGAAACTCCTGCTGCTCCTTGCCGGCGCGGCGACGAGCATTCTCGAACTCGGCCTGCATGCGCGCCAGCCGGTCGAGCAGCGTGTCGCGCTCGGCTTTCAGCTTCTGCAATTCTGTTTCGAGCGGAGGAGCTTCCGCTGCCGCAGATGCGCGCACACCCGCTCCCATAGGATCCTCGTCGCTATCGCCCGCGGGCAGCTCGCGCTCCAGGTCAAGCGCTGCTTCCGCTTCTGATTTTCCGTTTGATTTCCCCATAACCTACTTTGTGATTACTCCGTATCGTTCAATATCTTGTCGAACAGCCGCGCGATGTA
>DATMPS010000032.1:0-3212 GCA_035567435.1 Terriglobales bacterium
GTGAAAACTCTACACGGTATAACCGCACCCGCAATTTTGAGGCTTGTGGTCACGCTCAGAGCAAAAAAATGCAAAAATTCCTCCTCCGCTCAGCGCTACAACCAAATTAGATTTCGTTTTCACACGGCCTAGGCCACAAGCTGACATCGTGAGGGCAAGGCCGTTGCCCGCCTTGTCGCTCATGGGTGCTAATCCTCGCGCCAACTGCCGCGCGGGCCGAAGACTTTTCCGTCTTGTCTACGTTATTCGATCCCCGTCACTGCAAGCGTAATGCAAAATCCGTTCTGAGTTGCTCAAGTTCGCCTCGTTTCTCGGGAGTGAGTGGCGTCGCGTTGAATTGGATCTTCTCGATCGTGCCGGTGAACGGGAATGAGCCTTTCGACTTATAGTCCGGGCTGACCGGGGAAATCGAATCGCGGCCGATCTCGAACGGCTCGATTCCGTGGCGTAGCATTGCCGTGCCGACGGTTCCTTCCCCAGCGAGCGTGCCGTTCACGAAGAGCTTCACCGTCGCTCCATTGTTGAGCGTGCCGCCCGGTTTCAGCCCCTTGGAGGTGTACTCCAACTTGATCGTCACCTTTCCGTTTGGAAGCGGGTTCTTGGTTTGCACCGTGTAATGCTCGAAGTCGGCCAAGTTGTAGTGATAGGTGACCTTCCCGTCCTGGACATACAGACTCCACCCGCCGTTGCTACCGCCCGCTACAGCGAGCACCCCCTCGACGCCGTTCGCGGGGATATTCAGCTCGGCAGTGATGACGTGCGAGTTCGGGTAGACGTTCGGCCCGATGGGCTCCGGCAAGCGGACGCTGTTTCCGAAGTATGTCCAACTCGTCGGCGGCTCCCCAGCGGTACGATTCCGCGGATCGCCCCGCTCGGAGAAGCGGGAGTCAAGCGGGAACACGTCGTACTTCCTCGCCTCTTCCACGAAAAGCTCCTGGAGCTGCTTGAGCTTCTCCGGAAGTTTAGCGGCGAGGTCGTCGGCCTCGCTGAAGTCGTTTTCTATGTCGTAAAGCTCCCAGGGAGCATTGCGAAAATCGCCTTCCCGTCCGACCAAGTTCCACGGCACGCCGAAGCGGCTGCAAGCCACCCAACCGTCATTGTAGATGGCACGGTTGGCGAACATTTCGAAGTACTGCGTGGTCCTCCGGCTCTTCGCACGCGCGTCGTCGAAAGAGTACATCATGCTGACGCCTTCGATCGGCTTCTGCGCAATGCCATTGACGACGCTTGGCGCGGGGATATGAGCCGCTTCCAGCACCGTCGGGACAATGTCGATAACGTGGTGGAACTGGGTGCGGAGTTCGCCCCTCGCTTTGATGCCGCTTGGCCAGTGAACCACCATCGGGTTGCGCGTGCCACCGAAGTGGCTGGCGACCTGCTTGGTCCATTGCAGCGGAGAGGACATCGCCCACGCCCAGCCCACCGGAACGTGGGGCTCCGACTCCGGTCCACCGATCTGGTCGATCCGCCTGACAATGGCGGGCAGTCCGGGATTGAACCCGACCAGGCTGGCGATCTCGTTGAACGTTCCCTCCAGGCCGCCCTCGGCGCTGGGGCCGTTGTCCCCGACGATGTAGAAGATGAGCGTGTTGTTCAGTTCTCCGGCCTGCTCGATGCTGTCGATCAGCCGGCCGATCTGGTCGTCGGCATAGGCCAAGTAGGCGGCGTAGTTCTCCATCAGGCGGGTGTAAACCTGTTTCGCGTCAGCCGGCTGGTCGTCCCACGCGGGGATTTCCTTCGGCCGCGGAGTGAGCTTCGTGTTCTGCGGGACGACCCCAAGCTTCTTCTGTTCGGCCAATGTGATCTCGCGCTGCTTGTCCCAGCCGTGATCGAATTTGCCCTTGAATCTGTCGATCCACTCCTTCGGCGCATGGTGCGGGGCGTGGGCCGCTGGGGAGGAGTAGTAGACGAACCAAGGTTTGTCGTTGTTGGCAGCGCGCGTGTTCCCGATCCACGCGATGGTCTCGTCGGTCATATCGGCGATGAAATGATAGCCCTGCTCCGGCGACTTGGGCTGCGAGACCGCGGCAGTATTGCGATAGAGGGCCGGGTGCCACTGGTTAGTCTCGCCTTGATTGAAGCCATAGAAGTAGTCGAACCCCGCGCCTGTGGGCCACCGGGTGAACGGGCCTGCTGGACTGATCTCCGACTCGGGCGTGTTGTGCCACTTGCCGAACATGGCTGTGGCATAGCCGTTGTCCCGCAGGATCTCGGGCAGCATCGCGGCGCTCTGCGGAATGATTCCGGTGTAACCGGGAAAACCGGTGCCCATCTCGATGATTACGCCCGTCGCCACCGAGTGGTGGTTGCGGCCGGTCAGCAAGGCGGCGCGCGTGGGCGAGCAGAGCGCCGTAGTGTGGAATGCGTTGTACCTCAGCCCGTCCTTGGCCAGCCGGTCGAGGGTCGGCGTTGGGACCGGTCCACCGAACGTGCTCGTGTGTCCGAAACCTACGTCGTCGAGCAGGATGACCAGTACGTTGGGAGCGCCCTGCGGCGCCTTGAGCGGCTGCGGGTAGCTCGCGACCGAATCCTTGAGCGTTTCGCCGATCTTGCCCTTGAACTCAGGATCGGGTTTGGGGAGCGACAGTGAAGTTTGCGCGTGCGCCGATGCTGGCGTGAAGAGGAGAGCGAGTGCTGCGAGAACAATCTTGTTCATTGTCTGCCTCCCAATTTGATCTCGGATTCAGCTCACACGCTCTTGGAATCGGGTGCTTCAGCGCACGATACTGAACGTCCGTATTATTTCAGGGTAACGCGCCGCAGTCTCGTGATCGAATGATATCCCTTTCCATGACCGCTATGGGTCAAAGTGCGAAGTCGCATCGCCTTGGTCGGATGTCCGCTTCTCCTCCAATAGCGACGACGAGGCAACGGGCAATGGCCGACCGCGCACGAGCCCGAGGGGTGCAGCGGGTGGGTCCCCCTCAGCGTTAGAGGGGTAGCTGGGTGGCGCGCCAGCGTCCACCAGGATGAGGCATCAAAGGCCTGCCGGGGCCTACAGCATTTTGGTGTAGGAGGGTCGGCGCGCGAGAGCGCGCCGGCGGCAACAGCTGTTGGGGTGGGTCCGTAGAAAGGACCCGGCGGCTTGCGGCGCGCCATCCTCCGCAGACCCGAAAGTGACAGAAGTGACACTTCGTCTGCTTATGGGCGTTCCGCGCGCACGCGTGGGACGGTGATAAGCTGGCAGACTGTCACTTCTGTCACTTTCGTTG
>DATMPS010000033.1:0-76237 GCA_035567435.1 Terriglobales bacterium
CGAAGATTCCGAATGCGGCCGCGACAATGAGATAGTCCCACCATGCTCGTTTTCGGTTGCGATCGGCAGAAGTGGCCTCACCATTCTGTGCGGCCAGCGCCTCGTGAATATCAAGTCCGTAGCGGTCACACTCGCGCGCAATGACCCGCCGCGAGGCGGCTTGCTCATCTTCGGGTGCGATTGCGCTGCTGATGGCAAGCGCTCCCAGGATCATGATGGCAGACCCCGCCACCACCAGCAGGCGAGTGGTCCCCTGTATTCCCGCGAGTTCTCCAAAGACCAGCGCACCCCATCCCAGGCCCCAGAACTGGTTGGTGTTGGAAAGAGGGATGCCGCGGCCGATGCCGATGTACTTGGCGGCATATTGCTGAAACAGGTCTCCTAAGACCCAGCAGAATCCACCCAGAAACAACCAGAAAATGGCAGGCCGCGCCAGCCGCAACTCAGCCACCAGAGGATGAAGCCCGCCGCGCAGCGTGACCGCCAGGAACGCCATCGTCCCCAATTCACCGAAAGTGAAAACCGTCACGAAGGAAAGTGGATTCATTCCGCTCAAGTACGCCTTGCGATACGGCACGTACATGGTTCCCCACATCAGGCTGGCGCCGAAGGCGGCAACCACGCCGGAGACGGCGCGCTCGTGGGTCGCGGCTGATCCATGCATGGACGCAAAGCCCAGCATGATGGCGGCTGCCACGATGGCGATTGCGCCGCCCAGCACCTTGGCCCAGTTCCGAGTTCCTCCGCCTCGCAGCTCATGAAAAAGCAGCCAGCCCCAGAACAGCCCCACCAGGGAATTCGTATTCCAGAGAGGAAAAGCTATGGCCAGGCCTACATTCCTGATGGCAAAAACAGTAAGGGTGTTGGCGACCGCCCACAATGCGCCGGCGAGTATGGCCCAGACAATCAAGTGCCGTTTTTCGAAGATGTCCGCAAAGATGAAGTCTGTGCCTTTGAATAGCGTTGGCACCGTCCAGCGAGCGACGAAGACGCCCATCACCATGCAGAGAGAGATGGCGAACGGAGAAAAACCCACGCTGACCAGCTTGGTGGGAGCCTCGGCACCGCCCAGCCACACGCCGGCCGCCAGACCACACGCGACCCCCAAGCCGTGCATCGAGTTTCGGCTGCCGCCATGCGGTTTACCCACGGGCAAGAGATTTTCCTTATCGGAGATACATGAGCACGCAGACGCCGAGCGACAACACGATTGCAGGTATCCAAAAATGGCTGTCGGTGAGAATTGCCGTCACCGTCTCCTTCGTGTCTTTACGGTGGGATCCCGGGCTCATCCATCAAGAGTACATCAGGGGCGAAATTGGATTGGGGGGCGCCTCCATTGGCAAGCAAGGACCTGCGGGCAAGCTCGCCAGGTGCGTCTGGGAAGAACTCCGGCCAGAATTACGCTGGAAGATTTCGCTATGAATTGGTGGGCGCTATGGGATTCGAATCGATGACTTCCACCGTGGGGAAACTAGAGCACCATAAGAATCAGATAGTTAGCGAGAACGTTGGGGAATGCTCAGGAATGCGGGGTCAACGGTTCAGAGACCCGAGAGTTGTTCGTGTCCCCGAAGTTTCCCTGTAGAAATCCACCGCGCGGGTTGGACCTGGCAGAAATAACCGACTCACTTTGGGCCAGAATTTTCGGTGGCAGTCTTGTCAACTGCTGCGGGACCAGCCACCTATCAGAGCCGCACCTGGCCCCATATGACAGCGCACTTTGAGCCCTGAATCCTTCTCTCGTCAATACGAGGCGGTGTCCACTGCTCGGCGCAATTACCGCGACGCCCTTATGAGACTTAGTGAAATTCCGGGAGGACGCTAGCGGCAGTGACTGGGGATTTCACAGCGAAGGTGACATGACGGCCAGCTGCATCAGAGCGGGTGTGCGACTGCGATTTGCGAAGTGATCGTCGTTAAATTAGGCAGGAGCAGACCCAAATCTCGTCACGCAAACCCGAGTAGCCCGAGACTTCAAGTTGCAGCCACGGTCCCGATTGAGCTATGCTCCGCGACATGTCACAGCCAAACACTGAACGCAGCAACTGTCAGTTCGTGGTTCAGCAAACCCCGGACGGAAAAGTGGTGGTGGTGGTTCAAGTTCTTCATCAGACCATTCCATCTCTAAGGAATTCCGTGGTGGGATTTGACTTGCTAGGAGGAACACGGGTGGAGCAGGCCAAGAAGCTTGCCGATCAGCTCAACGAATACGTGCTTGGGGTGTTCGTCACGGTAACGGAGAAGGGTGCCACGGCGTGAATCTCTGACACCACTAGCGGGCCTTAATCTCAAAATGGAACGGTGCTTGATAAGCGTATCGTTTTCTCTGGTTCCGCTGAGCGTATATCCAGCTCTTCGCCACTCTCTTTCCAGCGGTCAGCCAGCTTCCGCAGCTCTGGACGTTCTAGGCGGATCGTTGTCCACAAGGGAAGGAACACTTGCAGGACCTGTGCGAGCAAGCCGCGAGGGAGAAAGACCTCCAAAAGACTTCAGCAGCGGGCGGGGGAAATCGTTCGCCTCACAGCGCCCCGGCGACTGACCACTCGCTATCAATTCCGACATCCGAAGAGAGAACTAGCGCTTCAGCCTTCCTCCAACAACCGGAATCCCTCACCGCGTCGGGGACTTCATCGCACGACTAAGCAGTGCTCAGCAATTTTTCGACAACCGAAATCAAAGAGCCGGGTTTCGTCTTGTCCACTACTCTGCAGGTTCCAAGCCTGTTCGCTGCCAGCTTGACTTCGGGGGTCCCGCAGAACGGGTTCAGCACAATAGGCACCGTCGTTGGAAGCTTGTTGATAGCCTGCGCTGCGCCTAGCCCGTCCATGCGCGGCATGACCACGTCCAGAATTATCAGATCAGGGCGCAGCTCGGTGGCCCTTGCGACCCGCTTCTTTCCCATCGACGGGCGCGTCCCCACAGATCTTCCGGGCGGGATTGGCCCCCAGCAATACCCGAAGACCTCGCAGCATCGATTCGTGGTCATCTGCAATTAGGATTCGCTTGGTCACGGAGGACCTGCAGAGAAAAAACCCCGTATCGGTGGAAGGGTTCCGACACGGGGACAAACACTCTTGTACCAACGAGAAGTTACCGCGACTATCGCCGTATTGAAATACAGGAAAATATGTAGATGGCCAGAATTTGCCGATACCTAGGACACCTAGCGTACTGCTACCCACCACGAGTTACGGCCCTCCGCGATGGGCTCTAGCATCTGCATTTCCTCTCCCGGTCGTGGCTTCTCGGGTACAAAATCCGACCCCAACATTCTAGCTTTCGTAACGTCCCATTTTTCTCATAGGACCGGAAACGGAAAAGGGGTCCCCTCTTTCAGTGGGACCGTAGGAGCAGCGCGGGGAAGCAAGCCACATGTTTTCCCGTTCCCGTGCGACCCTTCCGGATTGCCTTCCACCCTCCGTTACCGTGGTTACTTGCCCTCTCTCACCGTGCTCGCGATACTCCACGAGTACCTTTGCGATTCTTGCAACTAGTCGTCCGGAGAAGGAAAGAAGAGCAACCCATGAAATCAGTTTGGCTACTCCTGCTTGCCGCAGTTACGTTGTCCGCAAACGCTCAGGACAAACCTCGTGTTTTCGTTCAAGGGAAAGGTTCGGAGAACGTCAGCTCCAACGGAAGTGGTGGGGGTGGACACCATTGGGGAGCATGGGGCTCGAAGTCTACGATTGACGCACACGACGAGAGCATGGAGGTCACGAAGGATTTTCAGAGAGACTGCGGGGGCGTGACCGTCACCATCAATCAGTCGAATGCCGACTACATCGTGATGCTGAATCGCGAGTCCAAGCAAAATCGGGGCCTGCTCCGCTCCAATAACCAAATCCAAGTCGCCAACAAGGCCGGTGACATCCTAGGCAGCAAAGCCACGCATACCGTCGGAAATGCCTCAAAGGATGCCTGTAACTTGATCGTGGCGGACTGGCAAGCTCACGGGCGTCTCAACGTCCAAAACTCTCCGGCAACTCCCGTTTCGCAGGCACCAACGGTGCAGCCTGCGGTGCTAGCCACGCCAGCAATCCAAGTCACACCCGCAGTCGCTACCCCGGCACAGGTACAAACCACTCCGGTGTCAGCCGTAGCCCCCGTTCCCACCGCCAGCGACTCTCTGGCGGACGCTGCCAAGAAAGCGAAGCAGCACAAAGCCTGCCTTGATTTGGCAAAAGATAACCCAAGCATCACCTGCAACTGATTTGAAGACGAGGCTCGGCATCGATCCGAGCCTCACCTCTCTCCGCACAAACCAAACCAGCGGTTCACCATCCTTGTTCAGGGCAGATCGGGACGCTTCCATGCGGCCTGTGGACTCGCAAAGAAAATCCGCCTAGGGATTTCTTAGTCCGCTTCCCCAGACACCCACCTCCGATCTCTCGATGGGACGCGTTCACAGCTCCCAGCCAAGGACCGGCTTCCGTACGAGCGGCGTACAATGCCACCTGTTGCCCGCACTCAGCCCCGAGCTTCCACAGGGCTGCCGCAAGCCTTCTTTGTGAGGCCCAAATGCTTTCTGCACACCTCCGATGGCAGCAGATGATTCGCCGTGTGAATGGCTTCTGCGTGTGTTTGATCGTTCTGTTAGGCTGTGGCTACCGAGCCAGCCCACGTACTCCAAGTCCCCCAACAGGTGACAAGAAGCAAGAGCACAAGCTTCCGGTTCGTCGCCTGACTTTGCAAGAGATTTTGAGCTGGCACAAGTATGATCGCCTCGTGGGGATGAGTGAGGAACAGGTAACGGAGGGTCTTGGTGCGCCTAGAGAAGAGGTACTTCAGCAAGATGGGGTAATGCTGGACTACCAACACTCAACGACAGACGGTAGGCTGATCAGCTTGGAGGTTGTGAACTCAAGAGTCAGCACTGTACGTGTTTACCCGAAGGCGGACGAAAGCTTCGATATTGCGGAACTTGTGGCGAGCGCGGACCAGTACACATTCACTTCGGGAACCATTGAGGTCTCCTCAAAACCCTTCCTAGCTGCTGCCAAAGGTAGCTTGACAATTAGAATTGTGGCCTTGGGGGGCGATGGAAAGACGACGTATACGGCTCTGGAGAGCGTTTTGCTGCACTAGCCCGCTCTGAACTACAAACTCTCACTTGGTGAAATGGTCTGGTTACATCGCCAATTCTCTTTGTTGCCATGAGCCGTGACGGCATGGATAATTTCTAGATGACCCTCCGTCTGCGTCCCAGGTGAGGCGCATTCCACTCTCCGGGCCTATTCGCGATTCTAAATCTCAATCCCGCCAGCGTTTCCTGCCAAGAACATCGAACCAACCGAGTTTTCGAACGAGAGGATGCATTGCACCGTTGCAGAAGCTGTTACACACACTTTTCGTGGCGTCGTTCTCGTCGGCTCAAGACCCTGAAGCTTTCTGACGGTTCGAAAGCCAAGGTGCGAAACATCGCGAGCGCCATCGTTCTCACCTGCTGCACGGTGGGAGTCTTTGACCGGAACCCAATAACCCATGCGAGGCAGAGCGCCAAACGGAAAAAGCAACCAGAGGTTTTGACAGCCGAGGAGCTGAAGTCTTTGCTGACGGGGCTCAGTGGAGTTAACCGCGTCATGGTGTTCGTGGCTGTTGCGACCGGGCTACGGGTCTCGGAATTGCTCGCTCTAAGCTGGCACTGCGACTTCGAAGCCGGGGAAATCCGTCTGAGCCGTGGCATGGTCCGCCAGCGCTAGACTGCGATGAAAACAGAAGCGAGCCGAAAGGCCTATACCGTTGGGGGCCGGTCTTGCTGAGGTCCTCACTGCTTGGAGCCCCACTTTGGCCTATCCGGTCGAGGAGGGCTTTTTTGTAAAAAAGTCGCTGGCGGAGTCGTGTTTCACAATGGAGTGTTGCTAGGGTCTATCCTTCAGGATCCACATGCGGTCGCGATGTGGACTGGAGCGCGGCTGACCGGTGCTAAGTTCACACTTCTCTCTCGGAGCGGCTCCGCAAGTCGGACAGCGAACAGCTAGCACCTGCTTCGGGCTGAGTTCTTTTGTCACACAAACCTCAATGTACAAAGGGTGGTCAAATAGACCAGTTCCCATGTGGACGGTCTACGCCCTTCTGACGACGGACATAGGCCGATTTTGCAGAAAGGCACTGAGAAGTCTGCTATTTATTTGCAAGCCGCCGTTGTAGTATACGAAGCCCTTCTTCTTGAACGCATTCATGAATTTACTTACCCTTGCGCGAGTGGTACCAACCATCTCCGCGAGGGTTGCTTGGCTCACCTTCAGGGGGTTCTCCGGCTTTGATTCCCTTGTTATTTGCCCAAACAGCATCAGAACCCGTGCCAGTCGTTTTTCGCTGAAATTGAAGAATTGATCTGCTAGGTCTTCCTCGACTCGAATAACTCGGGAAAGCAGATATGCATTAAGCAACGCTGCAAACTGCGGGTCGCGCTTGAGCATGCGAAGCGTGTTGTCCTTCTGCAAGCGAGTAATATTGGATGGCCCAATTGATCTCGCCGTGTACATCCGCAGAGATTGCCCTCCTAGACAGCCTTCCCCGAAAAAGCTACCACGCAGCAGGACGGCGATTATCGCTTTCTTGCGGCGGGTGGCGGCCATCGTGAGCTTCACCGTGCCGCTCTGGATGTAGAACACAGCATCGGCTTTGTCCCCTTGCAAAAAAACGATCTCGTTGTCCCGGTAGTTTCGTAGACTCATTCCATCACGGAATTTTTTGCGAAAAACTGTGGCACTGAAACCGAGAGTTCGTTGAGCCATCTGTCTCCTTGGCACGATCAACTCACCTGCGGGGGTACCATCGTCTGTTTAGAAAAAATAAATCATATGGCTCAGGAATCTGCTTTGGCTGGTCAATATAGGTCATGCACAATTGCACACAGGTACCTGCGTGGTAAATCTCAAGTAAAACAGCATTCGAAAGCTCACATTAACGCGATTTACGTCGGGTGGACTCCGGAAGGGGAGGCTAAACGTAGGAAGATCGACGCCCGTATAAGCTCCCTACGCCGCCCCAATTGGCCGCGCTCGACGCTACCAAGTGAGTGGCTTCGTTAGGCAGTTGCCGCGATTGCGGTGCACGAGGACTCTGCATTCGTGGTTGTCGAAGGCTTCCTTAACTTTCGCTGGGGGCTTTCCTGAAACTGTTGCACCGGGATTTGGCGAAATCCAAGCGCGTGCGCTACATCCCCAAGCTGCGAAGGCGAAATTTTCAAGCCAGACCAGTGCTCTAGCCATCGTGCCCCACCTTACATGCCGGGCTGTGCAGTTGCCGAGGTGTGCAGCATTGCTCACATTTGGTTTGGAATCAAGTTGAAGCAAGCAAAGCGTTCGCTTCAATTGCGAAATAAGGGATCACGGGGTCGCAGGTGACCAGCGCAGAGTGATATAGTTTTTCGGCTGACATGAATTATTTTTTGTGTGGAGTCGTTGAAGCACGGGCTGTACATGATCAGCTGGGCACGGCTTGTGGCCGCTCCGCAAAAACCCTGTGCTACGACTGTGGCACGTCTCTCTGTTCAGTGCATACCGAATGCTGCGGATTGTGCAGCGAGACCTTCTGCCCCTCCTGCCTGTCATTTCACCAGAGCGAGCATCCGAAATATGCCCAGCGAAGCAAGTCAACTGAACCTTCGAAAAAGAAAACCGCTTAGTTGATGAAGCCGTGGCAACTCAAGCGCAGTTCTGGAAGATGCGGACCATCTGATTCGGCCCTTCCGCTATGCCAACCAGTTACGCGTGCTGGTGGGGAAGCCGCCATCCTGAGTACCAAACGGGAGAAACCTCACTGGGGTGCACGCAAAATCCGGGAGAGTCTGCTGCGGTGCTTGCCGCATGCCATCAAGACTCCCGCCGCCTCTACCATTCACGCCGTGCTGGATCGTCATGGGCTGGTCCAGCCCATGGGTCGGCGCCGCAGTCGAGCCGAAGGGACGCCTTTGTCCGATGGCCCGCCTCCCAACGATCTCTGGTGCATCGATTACAAGGGCGAGTTTCAGCTTAGCGATAAACGGTATTGTTATCCGCTGACGATCACCGACGACTGCTCGCGCAACCTGCTACGGTGTGAAGCCTGGAATCCAGCCGGGAAGAACTTCCGTTTCCGGCCTTTGAGCGCCTGTTCCACGAACGCGGCTTGCCCGGGCCATCCGCTCCGACAACGGTGTTCCTTTCGCCTCTCCTCATGGCCCGTTTCAGCTCTCGAAGCTCTCGGAATGGTCGGCTATATTGATCTGGAGGAAAAAACTTTGCAGCCCCTGCAGAATCCCTTCGGGCCAAAAATGGAGACCTATGTCTTCGGAACGGACACTTGAACGGACACTTGAAAGGATGGTGGGCGCTATAGGATTCGAATTTTGGTGTAGATGTAGTTTCAACAACATAGAGAGTGCGGCGGGCACCGTAAAGCAGTGGAAGACAGTGGTGAGCAGTGCTAACGGATCACAAACGGATCACAATGCAAGCGTAGCTAAGCGATGTACTACACATTCCAATTGCCAGCGATTGACACGCCCTCTGGATTATTTCATAGCACCGTCGCAGGCCATGCTGGTGTGAAAATCTGATCTGAATGTTCGCGCGGGTGCTCATGCCCGATACCCAGATGGGAGACTAACCACGAATTAGGAGCAGAGTTTAAAACCTTGCCCAGTCAGATTTTATCCGCAAAATTTTTTCGAATCCAGTCTTCAACCTGTGTACGGACCTGCGCCGCTACCTTGCCCGCGTGATCGGCCTCGCCCTGGGATACAAGCCCATAGTCATCATAGGCGCCTGTGTTGCGTTTGCGCCGCAAGGTGTCTAGCGTGCGAATGATCTTCTTCTCCGGATCGATGGAAAACTCGAGCGCCTCAATGGTCCGGTAATGCTCATTGCTGCCCCGCACCACCCGGTAGCCGGCTGCGCGTAGCGCGGCTGTGGCGGAAGCTCGTGCCGCGTCATACGCCAGACCCAGCTGCACGTCTGTCGACAATTTTCCTTTAACGGCCTTGCGATAGTCATCCAGACGGGCGTCTGCGATCGCAAGCAGACGCCCGATCTCCTCGCGATCCGATGATTGCTTGTCGAGCCAACTATTTTTGACCCAGCTCTCGTACGACACTCTCGTCTCCAATCAGAAATAGCTTGTTTTCTGAGAGAACGGTCTTCAGAAAATTGCCGCGAAACTTCTTGCCAAATTCTCGTGTCGAATACACTGTAGGATTGATCTCGCGATTCAAGCTTTTCTGAGCGTCCACCAGATGCTCGATGACATCTGGAAAATGAACCTTGCCCACAATCATCAGATCGACATCACTTTGAGTATTCTCCTTCAAGCGTGCGGTTGAACCATAAACAAACGCCAGACTGATCTTTTCTTTAAGAGGATTGAGCGCTGCCAGGAGAACATCGTGGATTCCCACAGTCTTCGTCACCAAGCCCTTCATCTCTGTAAAGACAGGGCTTCGTTCATTGGCGCTATAGAGGACATGGTTCCCCAATGTCTTGCGCGTAACCAATCCGGCATCGACGAGCTGGCGCAGTTCGCGTTGGACAGCCCCGAGTGTGATTCTTGTTAGTCGAGAAAGCTGGCGCAAGTGGAATGAATCGCCTACATGTCCGTAGAGTACGGCGAGCACAGCACCGCGGGTACGTCCGAAAAGAGTCCGGGAAAGCACGCTGACTGTACCCATTTAGGGGTCAATCGTACCCAAAACGGCTACACCCGGTCAAGAGCAAGCAGAGTGCTTAAAGAGTCTTCGTTATCGGATTAAAGAACGGATCACGCGTCCTTAAGTTATCCTATGAAAGGGGATGTCAAGAAAAAAATTCTCCCCTCCCCCTCCGTGGGGACATGGATGTTGTCGCTTGCATCCAGTCCCGCCTCAAACCTGGAGGGGTTTTGGTCTTGGCTAGCTCGGTAGCGAGACCAACCCAGTTGATGGTTCCGACTCGAGGGCTTCATGACGCGATGGTGTCGACGCGTTCGGCTCCGGAAGCTGCGCAAGCATTCGATAGTGTTGGCTCAAGTGGGCTCCTGCCACGGAAAGCAAGCGGCCCAGGCGGTTATACGATGAAAGCTCTGGTTGCAAGATACCAGGCAGAGCGATTCCCCGTGAGGCACGATACGGCGCAGATGTATCGGTCGTGGCTGAGGAATCACATCTTGCCAAAGTGGGGAGATCAGCTTCTGTCAGCAATCCAGCCTCAGCCTGTCGAGCTGTGGCTGCGAGGGCTAGCTCTGGCGCCAAAATCCAAGACTCACGTGCGGAGCATCATGCATTCGCTATTCGAGTTCGCGATGTTCGCTGGTGTGTTGGAGCTCGGACGTAACCCCATCTCGCTCGTTCGAAGCATAGGAGCAACACAAAAAGTGCGACAGGCACGAAACCTGACAGTCGAGCAGTTCCAAGCTCTTCTGAAGGAACTTCCCGAACCTTTCGATACTCTGGCGTTGTGCTGCGCAACTATGGGGCTGCGGATCTCAGAAGCATTGGGTTTGCGATGGGGAGACGTTGACTGGCTTGGATCACAAATTAACGTCGAACGTGCAATCGTCGCGCAGCATGTTGATGCAACCAAAACCCGAGGCTCCAAGAAAACGATCGGCATTTCGCGCGAACTGCTGGAACGTTTACGTCTGTGGAAGCAGAGCTCACAATTTGCTGGTGAGACAGATTGGGTCTTTGCAAGTCCCATGAAGATCGGCCGACTGCCGTATTCCTACGCTGGCGTGCGGCAGACACTTCAGAGGGCTGCTGATGCTGCCGGCATCGGAAAGCTGACGACTCACGCATTCCGCCATAGCTTCAGAACCTGGCTGAATCAGACTGGCGCACCCATTGCGACTCAGCAAAGGCTAATGCGTCATTCGAGTCTTGCGATGACTATGGACACCTACGGCACGACGTTCGATTCGGGATTGACAGCGGCCAGCAGCTAGGTTGCGGAGAGAGTTTCGTAGCTCCGTCCTGTGATCCGATAGCGGTTCGTAAGCTGTCGAAAAGATGGTGGGCGCTATAGGATTCGAACCTATGACTTCCACCGTGTGAAGATGGCACTCTACCGCTGAGTTAAGCGCCCACTGGATGCGGTCCGCATATTGTAGCAAACGAACCAGTTCTCGGTGGACGGGCGAGCGTGGTAGCCTGTCGACAGCAGGCCGGGGGGGGCAGGCCAGAAGACGGGTGTGCCCCGCTGGCGTTCGAAGTATTCGAGGCCGATGGCGTTCCCGTCCGATCCCCCGCGTCCGTCCGTAACCCCTTCCTCCAAGGGGACTTCCGCCGACCTGCCGGACGAGCACGACGAGCAACTTTCCGCTCCGGACGGGGTTGATACCGATGTGAGCAGCGTGGCCATGGACCGGGGACTCCTCGCAATGGGTTCCGTCGGACACCAGCCTGCGGCTGAAACCACTACCCCCCTGCCTGGATCTGCCGTCGGGCTCACCGATGCTGAAGTCATGTTGCGAGTGAAGGCGGGCGATGAGCCGGCCTTCGAATACCTGGTGCAGAAGTACCGCCGGGCCATGGTCGGCTTCATGTACCGCATGTCGCACAATGCGGCGGCGGCGGAAGATCTGGCCCAGGAAGTGTTCCTGCGGGTGTACCGGTCACGCTCGGGATACGAAGCGAGCGCGAAATTTACGACCTGGTTGTATCGCATTGCGACCAACCTGGCCGTGAATCATGCCCGCGATACCCGGCACGAGCGGCCAGAGAACATGGTGAGTCTGGACGAACCGGACGAAGAAACCGGGACCACGATGGATGTGGCCGACGGTTCCCTGACGGTGGAACAGGCGATCTTGAGGCGCGAACGCATGGCGGCGATTCGCGCGAAAGTGAACGGCCTGCCGGAGCGACAGAGGCTGGCCGTGCTCATGCACAAGTACCAGCAGATGGACTACAAGCAGATTGCGGAAGTCCTGAAGCTGAGCGAGTCGGCAACCAAGTCGTTGTTGTTCCGCGCGTATGAAACGCTGCGGGAACAGCTGAAAGAGTTCGTGTAGAGGAAGTGGAACCATGAAGTGCGATGAAATTAAGGAAATGATGCTGGACGTGGCCGCAGGGGCGGGCGAGGCGACGCCTGCCATGAATGAACACCTGCGCGGCTGCGCGGATTGTTCCGGCCAGCTGGCGGGGATGCGGCAGACGATGGCCCTGCTCGACGAGTGGCAAGCTCCGGAGCCGTCGCCGTATTTCGATACGCGGCTGGCGGCACGCATGCGCGAGGAACGGGCAAAGCCGGAGCGGTCGGCGTGGTTGTGGTGGTTCCGTGCTCCGGCGCTGGCAGGTGCGTTGGCGCTGGCTTTGTTGATGGCGGGCGGGGTGAACTGGTTTGGTCGTAGTCCCGTGGTTCCACCTGGTCCACAGGCTCAGCTGGGAACCGCGGTGGGCGACCTGCAAGTTCTCGATAAGAATGCGGATCTGTATGCGAATTTCGATCTGCTGGACGATCTGCAGGTGCAGCCGGACGTCGATGCGGACCAGAACGAGACTCCGTAGTTGAACGGTGGAAGGCAGGAACTGGTCGTGATGGGCAAATCCAAAACGGGGAGGAGGGTGGTGACCTGCTTGATGCTGGCAATGGCGCTGCCCTTGCCGAGTTGGGGACAGCACCACAACCAGGCTCCGGCGCCCCCGCGAGTGCAGCGGCAGGAACGTCCAGCGCGAGAGAGCGCTCGTCCGGCGCAACAATTCCGGCAGCAGCGTGCGGAGCGCGCGTCGCGCTCGTATGCGCAGCCAAGAATGCAGGAACGACCGTCGGGGTACATGCGCGAACCAGTTCGCGGCATGGTACCGTCGCGGGTTCCACCGCGCTCCTTCGCTTCGGGAACGACTTACTCGCAGGCACAGGGGCGCCCAGTACCTCGGCCACCGGCACGGCAACAGGCGAGTCCGCAGGGTTCGGGGTTCGCGCAAGAGCAACGGCGCGAGGTTGCACATCCGCCTTCGCAATCCCAGTCGCATCCGCAGAGTCAGGGATCGGGGTACGGCCAGGGACAGCCGCGTGAAGTGCCGCGACCGCCACAGCTAGGAAGTCAGCAGGCACACGAGGTACCGCGTCCTCCGGGAGCGGGCACGCAGCGCCACGGTGGTGACTGGCTGCGGACCCATCGGGATCTGCCTTTTCAGGAACAGCAGAAGGCGTTGCAGAACGATCCTCAGTTTCGCAAGCTGCCGCCGCAACAGCAGCAGCGGCTTGAAAATCGCCTGCAGAATTTCAACAGCCTGCCACCCCAAGAACAGCAGCGCCGGTTGAACCGGATCGAAACCTGGGAACACCTGACGCCGCAGCAGAAGTCACAGGCACGACAGCTCGCCTCGCAGTGGCAGCAACTCACTCCGCCGCGCCGGCAGATGATGAAGACGGCGATTGGAGACTTGCGGGCCATGCCTCCGAATCAGCGCGAGCGGGTGCTGGACTCTCCGCGGTTTAAGAGCATGTTCTCAGAGCAGGAGCGGGGCATGCTGCGGGATACTACGAAACTGCCTTTAGCGCCGGCGCAGCCACCAGCGCAACAATAGAGAAGGGTCTTAAGGTCTTAGGTGCCGGGTGTCAGGGCGCAAGGTTTGGTCTTCGGTCGGTACTCGGTCCGTGCGCTCGCTGTTCTCATCACCTCAATTTTTCTACACCCGTAGATTTCGCGATGAGAATTCACGCGATTAGCTGCGCAGCATGTTCTTCGCGATGAAGAACACGTTCGCGGGGCGCTCCGCCAAACGGCGCATGAAGTAGGGATACCACTCAGTTCCGAAGGGAATGTAAACCCGCATGCGCCAGCCGTCGCGAACCAGGCTGGTCTGGAGGTCGCGGCGGATACCATGCAGCATCTGGAATTCGAACGCGTCGCGCGGAATCCTTTCCTGCGTGGCGAAGGCTTTGGTCGCGTTGATGATGTTCTCGTCGTGGGTCGCCAGGCCGTGATAGATCCCGCTTTTTAGCAGGGTTTTCATGAGCTTGATGTAGTTGGCGTCGACCTCGGACTTTTTCTGGAAGGCGATCTCGGGCGGTTCCTTGTACGCCCCTTTGCAAAGGCGGATGCGGATCCCATCGGCAAGCAGGTTGGTGACGTCCGCTTCGGCAAGCAGCATGTACGACTGAATCACGGTCCCCACGCGTCCGGCGTGGCCGGGCATGCGATGCAGCTGGTGAACGAAATCGAGCGTGCGCTGGGTATAGGGTGAGCCTTCCATGTCGACCCGAACGAAGTTGGGAGGGGTCATACTCGCAGCCTTCTGAACCAGGCCGGTCACGAGCTCGCGGGCAAGGTTCTCGTCGACGTCCAGGCCCATGTGGGTAAGTTTCAGACTGACGTTGGCTTCGAGTTTGTGGACGGCGATTCGGTCGAGGAGTTGGTGGTAGAGCTGCGCGCTGGCGCGAGCCTCCTCGATGTTGGTCACGTTCTCGCCCAGGTTGTCGACGCTGACGGTGATGCCCTTCTGGTTGAGACGGCCGGCTACTCCAAGAACATCGTCGACCTGAGTGCCGGCGACGAACCGGCTGGAGAGGCGTTGGCCGATGGCGGATTTTTCCGCCGCGGCGCGCAGCGACCGGCTCTCGGAAAGAGAGATGAACAAGGCTCTCAGCACGGGTTTCCGTCCGAAACAATATTTGTAAGGTGATTTGCGCCTGGGACGTGCATGCGGCTCACACGAATTTGTATCACAAACGGGCGGGGCAGGAGGTGGCGAGGATCACCCGTCAGCGGCCGGCGGCTTCATCGCCCCGGAGGGTCATGCAGGTGCTCGAAGCGCGCGCGACCAAGCTTCCATTCTCGTCGGTGATATCGCATTCGGTCAGGCCGATGGTGCGGCCGCGCTTGACCACTCTGCCTTCGGCGGTGAGCCTGGCCTGCCAGACCGGCTTCAGGAAGTTGATCTTCAGTTCGAGCGTGGTGAAGCTTTCGTCCTCAGCAAGGGTACTGGCATAGGCGATCCCCATGGCCGCGTCGGCGACGTCGCACAAGATACCACCGTGAAGCGTGCCCATCGGGTTGGCATGCTGCGGCCCAGCTTCCAACACAACGGTCGAGCGACCTTCGGCGACAGCGGTCAAGGTGAAACCGACGAGTTGCGCCACCGGGGGCCGTGGGAGTTCACCGCGCACCGCCGCTCGTAACTGGTCGAGCATACGAATTTTCCCGGTCTGCCCTGGCACGGTTATTTCGCGTATCACAGGAACACTTCGTCGACGTAACACCAGCGCCAGTCTTCTCCCGGCTCGAACGACTGTATGATGGGATGCTTGACCTGGTGAAAGTGCTTGGTCGCGTGCCTGTTTTTCGAGGAGTCGCAGCAGCCGACGTGGCCGCACTCGAGGCACAGGCGAAGATGCACCCACGTGTCGCCCATCTCGAGACATTCCTTGCAGCCCTTGCCGCTCGGGGTAACTTTCTTGATCTCCTTCTGATGCGTGCAGGTCTTGGCCATGAATCACCTCTCACTCGGGATGTTCTTCCAGAAACCGCTCCGACTCGATGGCGGCCATGCAGCCCGTGCCCGCGGCGGTGATGGCTTGCCGGTAACGGCGGTCAACCACATCGCCGCAGGCAAACACGCCGGAGACGCGGGTAAACACGTAGTCGAGGGCCTTCAGGTAGCCCTCTTTGTCCAGGTCGAGCTGGCCCTCGAAGATCTTGGCATTCGGTTCGTGGCCAATCCCGAGGAAGAGCGCGCTGGTGGGAAAATCGTAGGTCTTGTTCGTCTTCACGTTGCGCAGCTTCAGGGCAGTCACTTCCTTCTTACTCACGTCGTGAACATCCTCGACGACGGTGTCGGTGAGGAAGGCGATCTTGGGGTTGTTGCGGGCGCGGTCGAGCATGATCTTTGACGCGCGGAAACTGTCGCGCCGATGAATGATTGTGACCTTGGTGGCGAAGCGCGTCAGGAAGTTGGCTTCTTCCATCGCCGTATCGCCGCCACCCACCACCACAATGTCTTTTCCGGAAAAGAAGAAGCCGTCGCAAGTAGCGCAGGAGGAGACGCCGTGTCCGATGAGTTGCTGCTCGTGAGGCAGGCCGAGCCAGCGCGCGGACGCTCCACTGGCGATGATGAGGCTCTTCGTGTGAATCTGATGTTTGCCCACGTGCAGGGTGAAGGGGCGTTGACTCAGGTCAGCGCTGGTGACGTGGCCCAGTTGGTACTCGGCGCCGAAGCGCTGCGCCTGCTTGCGCATGTTCTCGATCAGCTCAGGACCCTGAATGCCTTCCGGAAATCCAGGAAAGTTTTCGACCAGCGTGGTAATGGAGAGCTGGCCTCCGGGTTCGTGGCCTTCGATCACGAGCGGCTTCAGGTTGGCGCGCGCAGAGTAAAGGGCCGCAGTGTGTCCGGAACAACCGGAACCGATGATGACAACGTTGCGCATATCCATAGCGTCAGGTCATTAGATTGCAGAATCTGAAATTGGGTGCAAGCGTGGGTTCGGCCCCGCATCCGCCCCACGAAAAAGCACCTAACCGCAAAGGACGCTAAGAATAGCCGCAAAGGGCGCGAAGAGCAAACCGACCGCCTGAGTCACTTTTTCTGCGCGCTTTGGTTCTGCGATTTCGGCGCAGGCCTGCGAGACTTGCCGGACGTCGATTGGTGCGGCGGCGCTTTCGCGCTCGCGGCGGCAGCCACCCGCGCCAATTCGTCGGGCACGGTGCGTTGCGCGCTCAACAGGTTTCGGTAGTCATTGAGAATGCCTGAGGCACCGACGAACAGGAGTTCATACGCGCTCTGGTCCGGAGCGGGGCCCGACTCGCTCGCGGTGCAACGCGCCAGCACGACCGACGCTTTTCCAAAGCGCTCAAGCTTGATGCGACTCGCGGGCGTAGCCGCCCCTAACATCGCCGCGGGAGTGGTAACCGCCGAAGCGCTGTCTTCAATTGACAACTGCGCTAGTTCCTTCGGATCGCGCACGTGGAGCACGAGCGTTTCCACCATGTTCTTGCCGTCGTTGCTGAAGGAATATTGGACGGTGGAGAACACGGCCGGCACGGCGAAGTCGCGGCGCAAGCGCACCCAACTGGCGACCGAGGGCTCATCGGACATCTGGGCACTTTGGCCGGCCTGCAGGAATCCCGGGCCTTCGGCCAGGCTGGAGCGGCCGCGGGCCACTTCGAAATCCTGCGAAAACAGGGGCTGCTTGGGCACCCGCGCGAGAGCCGAGGCGATCTCTTTTTGCTCGTCGGGCGAAGGCGAACAGACGTTCAAGACGTTGACTTTGACCTGAGGCTGCTGTTGGGCGGAAACGAGTCCTGCACGGAGCAGGCTCATGGCCGCAATCACCAATAAGATTTTGCGGAGCACGCCGACATTTTAAATGAGGGGAGCGAAGGGCCGCCCGAAATTTCGGTTCCGCTTGCGGAAGGGGTCAGCTACAGGACAGAACGAACGGGTTTGTTTAGAATCCGGGCATGGCGAACCTGACACTCGTTTATGGCCTGCGCTTGTTGCCCTCCGAAGAAGTGACGGAAGTGGGGGATGCCACGGTAAAGCTGAAAAGCGGCCGCGACGCGCACGTCACCATGCATGTGCTCGAGGGGAGCAAGGAAGACATCGAGAAGCAACTGAAGACCAGTCTGGCCGCATTCTTCGATTTTTATCCAGAGATCTGAGGAAGCTGGCATGTGGCGCGTGACGACCCCTTCCAGCCCTCAGGCTAACCTCGAACTCCGCCTACGCCGCCATGCCAGCAACACGCCGATTGCTGCCCAGATCGCGAGCGACAACCATTCGTAGCCGCTGAAATGTCCCGGCACCCGCGGGACAACCTTCATGAGAATCATGGCGAGTCCGACCGCTATCCCGAAAGCCGCGATGATTCGTTCGCGCGGCGGTGGGCCCATCGCGTAATAGGCCGCGCAAGTGGCGAGCCAGCCCGCTGCGGAGGCGACAGAGCCTACCTCGGTGATGGGCACAAGAATGGCATCGCCCAGGAACATGCAGAGGGCGGTGGCGATCCCGATGCACAGAACGGCAATGGCTGGGGTCTGGTTTGCGGGATGCACTTCCCCGATGCGGCTATCCACGAGGCCCCGTCTTCCCATGGCAAACAACAGGCGGCTCGCGGCGACGAAGTTTCCGTTGAAGCACTTGAACAGCGACAGCAACGCCGCCGCCAGGATGCTGCTGACGATCCAATGGGCGCCGACGGCGCGCTCGAAGGCAACGGCGGTCAGGAACTGGCGGCCCACGAGCTGTTTCCAGGGTGCAACGTAACCGACTGCAGCGATCACGATGGCATAGAAAAGCACACCCACAAAGATGGCCAGGCCAATCGCCGTGAGAAATCTGCTGGAGCCGAACTCGGGACTGGCTTCTTCGGCTGCCTTCGCCACAGACTCGAACCCCGTCATGAAGTACGGAACGATCTGCAACATCAGCACGAGGGACAGGAAGGGCGTGTGTGCGAACAAGGGCGGCAAGTTGCTGACGGAACCCCGACTGACTCCAAACCCGACGAAGAAGAGAAAGAGTCCGAGGGTTCCGAACGTCGTCCAGTTCTGGAAGGTCGCGCTCAGACGGACGCCACGATAGTTCAGCGCGGTCAGCACGCCGGTCAAGCCGAGGCCGATGATAAGGCGCGGCAGGAATACCGGCTTGCCGGCGATGCTGTATAGCTCCAGCGAATTGAGCCTCGGAAAGATGTAGGCCGCGATTCGGCCTACGGCCACAGCCTCCCAAGGGCAGACGATGAAGTAGGAGAGAATCATTATCCAGCCGGTGGCAAAACTGATGGAACGTGGGAATACGCGCGCGGTGTAGGCGACTTCGCCGGAGGCGTCGGGCATCGCCGCCACTAACTTCCCGTAGACGTAGCCGATGGGCACGAGCAGCGCACCGCCGATCGCGAATCCGAGGATGCCACCCAACGGACCGCCGCGCTCGAGCCAGTCATCCATGACCACCAGCCAACCCACGCCGACCATGGTGCCCCAACCCAGGGTGAAGTAGTCGGTGAGGCGAAGCTGGCGGGCGAGCTCGGCCATAGGTTGGCTAAAACGCGGGTCAGTTCTTGGGGCAGCTCCGCGCGGCGAGGGATTCCTTCCGCGACCCGCAACGGTGGCGCGAATTATAAAGCACCTGCCCGTCGACGCGACGTGGCGCCAGCCGCGGGGCCCCTGGTGCCCCGCTAGGGGGCGCGCATCACGCAGAATGAAGGAGGGGTGAGAAAGATGGGGCGGCAGCTCCTTGCGTTTGGGAAGGACGACTACGCCACGGCGCGGTTCGCGTCGGGGGCCGCCGTCACGCCCGTGCACAGAATTTCCACTGCATCGTCCACCGACGAGATGTTGAAGACGCAAGTCAAGCGGGTGCGTCCGAGCATTTCGCGCACGAAGCTCGACGGGTTCACGAGCTTGAGCTGAATGTCGTTGTCGCGGGTCCAGCGGTGCAAAAAGACCAGCATGCCGAGACCGCCGCCATCGATCATCTCGACTTCAGTCAGATCAAGAACAACCACGCGGGGCTGGGTCAGCCCGGTCACCGCGTTCTTCAGAAAATGAAGCGCCTCACCGCGCACGATCCTTCCGGCGCATTGCAACACGGCCACGTCCCCCGATTGCTCGCTCTTGATGTGCAACGACATGGTTCCCTCTTGCGGCTGGCTAAACGGTGTTAGTGGGTTACTCTGCTTGCGGAGCCTTCATATTAGACGAACCAATCTGTGGAAGGTTTGCCAACTGGGCACGGGAGCGTAACTGCTTGCTTCCATTGGTGTTGGCAGCGCAGGACTCGCTCGCGGTGGTGCTCGGGAGGCACGGCCGGAGAAAGCAGGCTGGGCCCGGCGGTCTGCTAGAATCGCATGACACATCCAGATGGATCTGAGTCACGTAGACATTGTCGGCATTGCTTTTCAACTGATCGCGTTTCTGTTTGCGATCAGCGTTCATGAGTCGGCGCACGCTTGGATGGCAAATCGCTGCGGCGACCCCACGGCTCGGATGCTGGGGCGCATTTCTCTAAATCCCATCAAACATATCGATCCCGTGGGGACGATTTTGCTGCCGCTGGTCGCGGCTTTCACCCATATTCCTGTGCTCGGTTGGGCAAAACCCACGCCGGTGGATCCGCGAAATTTCAAGAACCCGGTGGCTGACGATATCTTGACCTCGGTGGCCGGGCCGATCAGTAATCTCCTGGTAGCGACGGGCGCTCTTCTGGCTATGTTCATGGTTGCCAAAACGTCCGTGCAGGGTCACGGACTGGTTCAGACGATGCCCTTCGCCTACAGGCTGGGCATCGTTGGAATGGGGTCTTCGTCGGTCCTGGTCCCGATCGTCCTATTTCTATATGAATTGATGTTGATCAATATTGTGCTCGCAGTTTTCAACCTGATCCCGGTGCCGCCGCTCGATGGCAGCCACGTCCTGCGCCATTTCCTTTCCGACTCTTTGCGGCGTGCGTACGACGCCATCGGCATCTTCGGGTTGATCGCCCTCGTGTACCTGGGTGGCGGCCTGTTGAGCGCGCTGATTTTTCCGCCTATTCGATTTTTCAATTCGATCCTGACGAGATTCTGATGCCATCTTCCAAGCAACGCAAACGCGTGCTCAGCGGCATGCGCTCCACCGGGAGACTGCATCTGGGCAACTACGTCGGCGCGCTGCAGAACTGGGTGCGGATGCAGGACCAGTACGAGTGCTTTTTCTTTATCGCTGACTGGCACGCTCTCACCACCGACTATGCCGATACTTCGAAGGTGAGGGAGAACTCCATCGAAGTACTGCTGGACTTTCTCGCCGCTGGACTCGATCCGGAGCGCTGCACGATGTTCATCCAGTCGCACGTGCCCCAGCACGCCGAACTGTACCTGTTGTTTTCGATGATCACGCCGCTGGGCTGGCTGGAGCGCGTCCCGACCTACAAGGAGCAGCGCGAGAACATCACGGAAAAAGACCTGGGCACGTACGGATTTCTCGGCTACCCGGTGCTGCAGGCGGCCGATATCCTGATCTACAAAGGCGACTTCGTCCCGGTCGGCGAAGACCAGGTGCCGCACGTGGAACTGACGCGCGAGATTGCCCGGCGCTTCAACCAGTTTTACGGCAAGAAAGCGCCGATCCTGCCCGAGCCGCAGCCGCTCCTGACGCCCGCCGCCAAACTGCCGGGGACTGACGGCCGCAAAATGTCGAAGTCATACGGCAACACCATCATGCTGACCGATCCGGAACCAGTGCTGCGGCAGAAGCTGAAGACGATGGTGACTGACCCGGCGCGGATCCGGCGCAGCGATCCTGGCAACCCCGACGTATGTCCGGTGGGCGACCTGCACAAGATCTTCAGCAGCAAAGAAACCATGGCGAAGGTGAACGAGGGTTGCCGTTCGGCCGGAATCGGCTGCATCGAGTGCAAGGGCTGGGTCGCCGATGCACTGGTTCAGGTGCTGCAGCCCATGCAGCAACGCCGTAAAAAATACGAGGACAATCCACAGCTCGCCTGGGATATTCTGGAGGCTGGCTCGGCGGCTGCGGGCAAGGTAGCGGATGCCACGATGAAAGACGTCCGCGCTTCGATGGGCATGTCGCTTGAGTATGAACTCCCGTGGACGTCCGAGGGAACCAAGTAGCGAAACGAATTTCGGATGAGCGAAGAAGTGAAGGCAATTTCGGGCGTGCTGCTTCCGGCGGAGATGACTGCTCCCTCTGCGGTACCCCCGCCTTCGGCGGGCGACAAGACCAGCACGAAGAAAGAAGCGAATGACTTCCCTTTCGCGGTGGCGGTTGCCGATGTTTACGAAGGCCCGCTTGACCTACTGCTCGACCTGATCCGCAAACAGGACATCGACATCTACGACATCCCGATTGCGCGCATCACGGCGCAATACCTGACCTATGTCGAGCGCATGCGAGAACTTGATGTCAACGTTGCGGCCGAGTTCATTTACATGGCGGCCGTGCTCATCCACATCAAGTCGAAGATGCTGCTGCCGCGCGACCCGCTGGCTCCGGCCGAGGCGATCGATGATCCGCGCGGCGAACTGGTCAATCGCCTGCTGGAGCATGAGAAGTTCAAGTCGGCGGCGCAGATGCTCCTGCAGAAGCAGCAGATCGAAGATGCCATCTGGTCGAACCCGGCTCTGAAGGACTTCAAGGACGCCGAAGGAACCGAACCAGAACTCGCAGCCGACGTGATCGACCTGGTCAAAACCTTCCAGCAGATTCTCGATCGCGCGCGGACCCGGCCCATCCTGCAAGTAGACGAAGAGACCGTGACTGTGGGACAGATGATCGACTACCTGCGACGGCGGCTGTCGCTCGAAGACCGGCCAATGCGGCTGAAGCAGTTGCTGCGCAACATCGAGTCACGAGCCGCCTTGGTCTGCATGTTTCTCGCGCTGCTTGAGCTGGTGCGGTTGCAGGCCATCCAGTTGCGCCAGGAGCGGCTGTTTGGAGAAATTCTGGTCCGCAGGCATGTGGGCTTCGACGCCATCATGAACGAACAGGCCGCGGTGCGGGATGATTGGAAATGAGAGGCAGCCATTAGCTCTTAGCCGTTCGTGGTTAGTGTATGCCAAGGTCGAATTACGCCTCGGGGTCGTTTCTCAGCATGAATCTTAAAGCCAAACTCGAAGCAATTGTTTACGCCGCGGAGACTCCGGTCACGTTGGAGCAGATGGTTCTGTTGGTGAAGGAGTCCGTGGTAGCGGAGCACGGCGCCATCGACGACGCGGAGATAAAGTCACGCGTCCGGGCTGCGCTGGAAGAAGTGGTTGCGGAGTACGGTACGGCGGAGCATGGCATTGAAATCCGCCAGGTGGCCGGCGGGTACCGAATGTCGACCAAGGCGGAGCAGCATGACATGGTCCGGGCGTTCGCGAAAAGCCTGAAGCCGCCGATTCGCTTGTCTCTGCCCGCCCTGGAGACGCTCGCGGTGATTGCCTACAAGCAGCCTGCAACTGTTCCCGAGATCAGCGAGATTCGCGGTGTTGACTCCGGGGGAGTGATCGCGACCCTGCTCGACCGCAAGCTGATTACGACGGCCGGGCGCAAGGCCGTGATCGGGCGACCGATCCTCTACAAGACCACGAAAGAATTCCTGATGCGATTCGGGCTAAAGGATGTCAATGAGCTGCCCAGCATGGAGGAGTTCGAGAAACTGGTCTCGGAATCGTTCCAGAGTGATCTGTTGCCGCCGGGTGGCGGAGAGACAGCGCCTGACTCACCCGAGCTGAGTGCGGGCCAAAGTCCCGAAAGCGTCACCCCCGCAGAGTCCGCGGACGAAACAGCGGTAGAAACTCACGCCGGGGAAACGCACGAATAGATTGTCTCACCGGAAAAGACTTGCATTTCATGGAGCCCAACTTGCCCGCCGAGCGTTTGCAGAAAATCATCGCCGCCGCTGGAATCGCCTCCCGTCGGAAGGCGGAGCAGCTGATCTCGGCGGGGCACGTTCTCGTCAATGGCCAGCCGGTCACTGAACTGGGATCGAAAGCCGATCCGGAAAAAGATCACATCCGCGTGAACGGCAAGCTGCTGCAGGGAGCGCAGCGTCACGTCTACTTACTGTTGCACAAGCCGAAAGGCTTCGTGACCACGGTGAGCGATCCCGAGAAGCGGCCCACGGTAATGAGCCTGATCCGCGGCGTGGGCAGCCGGGTTTACCCCGTGGGACGACTTGACTATGCCAGCGAGGGCCTGGTCCTGATGACGAATGACGGGAGGCTCGCACATCGCCTCATGAAAGCCGCGTCGCACGTTCCCAAGACCTACGTGGTCAAGGTCAGCGGCAAGCCGAGCGAAGAGGCGATTGCGAAACTGCGCGGTGGACTGTCGATCGCGACCGACGATGGCAAACGCGTTCGGACATCACCGGCGAAGATCCGGATCGTGAAAGAGTCGGCCAACCCGTGGTATGAAATCACGCTGATTGAGGGACGGAACCGCCAGATACGGCGCATGTTCGAGGAAGTCGGGCATCACGTAGAGAAAATCAAGCGCGTGAAGTTCGGGCCGCTGGCGCTCGATGTTCCTCCCGGCAAGTTTCGTCCACTGACCATGCAGGAAGTCGACCGGCTGCGGACTGCGTCGGGGCAGGCGGCTCCCACCACGCCGAAGCAGCCAAGAGCAGCGTCCTGAGCCCATGGGCCGGTTCTTCGATCTCGTCACCGAACCGGTACGCCTCCTCGGCCCATACGCACCAGCCGTTCGCGAAACTCGACCGCAATCCGATACCGCACTGCTAAAGCTCAATGCGAATGAAAGTCCTTACGGTCCTTCCCCCAGGGCAGTTGCCGCCATGCGCGCGGCCCTCGAAGGCAGCCATTTGTACCCGGATGACCGTGCCCTCGCGCTTCGCCGCAAGCTGGCCGAGGTGCATGGCCTGCCGGCTGAGCATTTTCTGATTTCCAACGGAACCGCCGCACTCCTCGCGTCGATGGCCCGCGCCCTGCTCCGACCGGGATTGAAGGCGGTGACCAGCGCGTGCTCATTCGTCGTCTATCCGATGGCGGTGCGTGCTACCGGGGCAACGCTGGCGGAAACTCCGCTGCGCGACGGAGGATATGATCTGGCGGCGATCCTCGCCGCGGTCGATGACGACACCCGTCTCGTGTTTCTCGCGAATCCCAATAACCCCACCGGAACGCTACTGGAGGCGGCGCGCGTCAACCAGTTCCTGAAGGACGTGCCTCCGCATGTCGTCGTGGTACTCGATGAGGCCTACTACGATTATGCGCAGCACTTTGCGACTCTGCGTGGAGTGGAATATTCCAACGCCCTCGATCATGTCCGTTCCGACCGGAACGTTGTAGTTCTCCGGACGTTTTCGAAGGCGCATGGTCTAGCTGGAGTTCGCGTGGGATATGGGATTGGTCCGGCGGAATTGATGACCTACGTCGCGCGCATGCAGGACACGTTTGTAGTGTCGTCGGTCGCGCAGGCCGCAGCCCTGGCAGCGCTGGACGACGAAGGACACGTCCGCCATGCGGTCGAGAACAACGCCCGACAGACGGAATGGCTGGCCGGTGAGATCTCAACGCTGGGATATGTTGTGATTCCCACTTGGGCAAATTTCGTGTTCTTCGACGTCAAGAAAGACGCGCGCGAGTTTGCGCGGCGCCTGTGCCGCGAGGGGGTTCTCATCCTCCCGCTCCATGCATGGGGTGCGCCAACCGCGATCCGCGTGACCACCGGCAGCGCGGAGCAGAATCAGAGGTTCCTGCGGGCTTTGCAGAGGGTGACTAGTTAGCAGCTAGGGGGCGATCGGCAGGCGGGCAGCACCATACAGTCCGGCATCGCTCCCGAGCAGTGCTCGGGTGATGATCGTCCTTCGGCCCGGGCCGGGCTCGACCTGCCCTGATGCTCCCGAAGGCATGGCGAGCGGATCGGCCGGCGCAGTCGCAGCGTAGACCATGGAGCGTTGACGCAACTCCTCAAAAATCGCGGGGGAGAAAGCTTCCCATGCGCTCGAAACCCCACCGCCAATCACGTACATTTCGAGATTCAGCCCGTTGATCATGGTGGCCAGCGAAATGCCCAGCGCGCGCCCGACCCGTCGGAAGATACGCTTGGCTTGCTCGTCTCCCTGAATCGCCTGGTTATAGATTTCCTTGGCGCTGAACTCGATATCGGAATTGGCAGCCTTGGCGAGGCCGGGAGCGTCGCCGTTGGCGATCGCTTCGCGAGCCATGCGCATCACCGCGGTCGCCGAGGCGTACTGCTCAAGGCACCCGCGGTTGCCACAGCCGCACTGCTGGCCGTCGGGTTCGACGGTCATGTGCCCGAACTCGCCGGCCATGCCGGTCATGCCGCGCCATATCTTACCCTCTAGGACAATGCCTCCGCCAACCCCTGTGCCCAGCGTGAGCATCGCGATATCGCCGACATGACGCCCTGCTCCTAACCACTTTTCTCCGAGCGCGGCGACGTTTGCGTCGTTCTCAAGAATTACGGGCGCGCCGAGCCGCTTTTCGATTTCCGCGCGCACCGGATAGTCGGCCCACCCGGGCAAGTTGGGGGACTCGCGCATCATGCCCGTCTGCATGTCGATGATGCCCGGCACGCCGATGCCGACGCCCAGCAGGTTCGCTGCATCTTTATATTTCTCCGACATGTGCCGAACCGCGTCGCACATGTCGTTGAGCACCTGATCGCGACCCAAAATTGTTTTCGTGCCGAGGGTCACCTTCTCCATCAGGCTGCCTTGCTCGGTAACCGCCGCGATGCGCAGGTTCGTCCCGCCCAGATCTACACCGATCGAAAAGTTAGGCATACGTCACAAAGGGAATTAGGGTACCACTGGGGAAATTGGCTTGTCGATTTGCGAATGGCGAGTGGCGATTTCCAACGCGAGGGCGTTCCGAAGGCGGCTAATCTACGAGCCTTCACTTCTGGCAATTTGGGCAGTAGTGGCTGCTGCGGCCTGCGACGACGACGCGCTTCACGGGCGTCTTGCAAACCGGGCAAGGTTCGCCTTCACGTCCGTACACGCGATGTTGCAGTTGGAAGAAACCCGCTTCGCCATCGGCATCGACGTAGTCGGAGATCGAGGACCCTCCCAGCACGATGGCTTCCTTCAGCACCACTTGCAGCGCGCGGTAAAGCTTCTCCAGTTGCGCGCGGGAAATTGTGGAAGCGCGGCGGCGGGGTCGCAGCCGGGCGCGGAACAGGGATTCGTCGGCGTAGATGTTACCGACGCCTCTCAGGAGTTTCTGATTGAGAAGTGCACTCTTGATGGGGGTCTTTCGTCCGTGAAAGAGTTCGACGAAGCGTTCTTTCTCGACTTCGAGCGGCTCGGCGCCGCCAGCCTCAAAGTCTCCTTGACTGGCCACGCTCAGCCGTCCGAAGCGTCGGGGGTCGACGAAGCGGAGTTCGCGGCCGGAAGCCAGCCTTATGATCGCGTGGGTATGCTTCCCTATCTCGTCTTCGGGCTGGCAGACCACCATGCGGCCCGTCATGCCCAGGTGCACGATCCACTGAGAGTTCGGACCCAGCGGGACCGGGCGTTTTCGTCGTTTCGCGGGCCAGAGTCCCGGCGCGACAAGGTTACGTTCAAGATCGAAAACGATGTGCTTGCCCATGCGTCTTACCTGGGTGATGCGCGTATGTTCGAGCGTGGCGGCGATCTCGGCGGGCGGAGACTTCATCGTCTGAGGCTTGGAGCCGAGCCACACCGATTCGATGGTATCGCCCGATACGCGTTTCTGTAATCCCCGCGCAATGGTTTCGACTTCAGGGAGTTCGGGCACGAGCGATAGTCTACAGGGAACGGTCTTCGGTCGTCAGTCGTCGGTCGTCGGTCCCCGGCCAATTGCCGACCGATGAGCCCTTCCGACTGGTTGCCTTCAAAATCAGCAAACACCGAGGGCAGAGCCTGTCGCTGACCAGTGGCGGCTTGCGACTGGCGACTGGCGACTGCCTTTCCATTGCTCATCCCGGCCCCGGCAAGGTATTCTTATCCGTACACAACCCCGCTCCGCTCAATCCCAGTAATTTTTCAAGGCGGCGAAGATCCGTGGCGAAGCGTGTGTGCGAACCCGGGGCTTGAATCGTTTCCGTACGGAGCAGGCTGTGAAAAAGGGCAAGGCTGCGGTCATCGTTGGGGCACAATGGGGCGACGAGGGGAAAGGCAAAATCGTCGACGTCCTCTCCGAGGGCTTCCCGGTAGTCGCACGGTACGCCGGCGGGCACAATGCGGGCCACACCGTCATCATCAATGGCAAGAAATTCATTCTGCAGTTGGTACCGTGCGGAGTACTGCGTGCGGGCTGCTGCAGCGTGATCGGCAACGGCGTGGTGCTCGACCCGATCGCCTTCCTGAAGGAGGTTGCCGGTCTGCGCGAGGCCGGTGTGCAGGTGGACGGCAACCTCTTCATCAGCAACCGGGCGCAGGTGATCCTGCCTTACCATCGCATGATTGAGCTCGCCGCTGAGAACGCACCGGGACGGGTCAAGATCGGCACCACCTCGCGCGGGATCGGTCCGGCGTACGAAGACAAGATGGGACGCCGCGGCCTCCGCGTTGCCGACCTGCTCGATCTCAAGCTGCTCAAGACCCATATTGAAAATGCGGTGCGTGAGAAAAACATGATCGCGCACGCACTGTTCAACACCGAGCCGCTCGATTCAGACAAGATGTTCCAGGAGTACGCTGCGGCGGCGGAAAAGATCGTACCGTTTGCCTGTGATACGGCAGCCTATCTCAACCGCGCGCTCGGGGAAGGCAAGTCGATCGTCTTTGAAGGCGCACAGGGAACGATGCTCGATATCGACCACGGGACGTACCCGTTCGTGACCTCTTCCAGCGCGACTTCGGGAGGCGCGGTCATCGGCACCGGCGTTGCGCCGACGGCGATTGATATGGTCATCGGCGTCACCAAGGCCTACTGCACGCGGGTAGGAGGCGGTCCGTTCCCCACCGAAGCTCTGAACGAACAGGGAGACCTGCTGCGGGCCCGGGGTAACGAGTACGGCGCGGTCACTGGCCGTCCGCGGCGCTGCGGCTGGCTGGATTTGCCTCTTCTGCGCTACGCTGGCATGATTAACGGAATCTCCTGGCTGGTGGTGACCAAGTTGGACGTGCTCGACGAACTGGCGGAGATTCCAGTTTGCGTCGGCTATAAGATCAACGGTAGAAAGACCGATGAGATTCCGGCTCAGGCCAGCGGGTACGAGACGATCGAGTGCCTCTACGAGACGAAGCCGGGATGGAAGACCTCGACCCAGGGCATCACCGCGATGGAAAAGCTGCCCAAACAGGCCCGCGAGTACCTGGCCTTCCTGGAAAGGGAAAGCGGGGCGCGGGTGGGCATGGTTTCTACGGGCCCCGATCGGAATCACACGATGTTTGTGGACGAATTCACCGCAGCGATGAAGGCTGCGGGCAGACTACAAGTGGAAGCAACCGCTTAAACACAGCGAACGGAGCAAGCAATGGTCGTCTTGGCGGTGACGTGGATGGCGAAGGTCGGGCACGAAAACGAAGTTGCCGGACTCTTTTCCAAGTTGACCGAGGAATCCCGCAAAGAACCCGGCTGCGCCATGTACGTGGTACACCGGCACAAGACTGAGCCAAGACGCTTCTTTATCTACGAGCAGTACAAGGACGACGCGGCCCTTGAGGCTCACCGCGCCGCGCCTCACTTCCTGCAGTTCGCCAGGAAACAGCTCCCCAAGGTTGCGGACCGGGTCGAGGGGCATTTGTTTGAGCCGCTGGGGTAAACAACTGGCGAATCACGTCTTGTCAACAATCAGCACGCCGCCCGACGCATAGCTTTCTTTCGACACTTCGACGAACGTCACGACGATGGCTTCCCGGCGGGCGCCTGCTTCTTCCACCATCACATCGGTGATGCGCTGGGCGAGCTTGCGTTTCTGGTCGGCCGTGCGGCCCTGGAGCATGGTGACTTGGACAAGGGGCATGAGTAAGCTCCTAGCTCTTGGCGGTTAGATTGAGGCGTACAGGTAACTCGCCTCGCTTGAAATGCCGCGACACGCGGACGCCATCACTTCGCCAATTCGAACCCCGCAAAGAAGTAACTCAGCTCAAAGCGTGCGGTCTCGTCGGCATCGGAACCGTGGATCGCGTTGTGCTCGATGCTGGTTGCCCACTTCTTGCGGATGGTGCCTTCCCCGGCGTTGGCGGGATTCGTCGCTCCCATTAGCTTCCGCAAGTCGGCGATCGCATTCTCTTTCTCGAGCGCCAGCACCACGATGGGGCCGCTCGACATGAAATCGGTCAGAGAGTTGTAGAACGGTCGGTGGGCGTGAACGGCGTAGAACTGCTCGGCCTGGTGCTTGGAGATTTCCAGCATCTTCATCGCGAGGATGCGGAAGTTGTTCTTCTCAAACTGCTCGATGATGTCGCCGACGCCGTTCTTCTTGACGGCGTCTGGTTTGATGATGGTCAGGGTGCGTTCAAGGGTCTTCATATTTGGTCGTTGGTCCTCGGTCGTTGGTCGTTGGTCGTTGGCAATCTTGAGGTCTGCGTTCTTATGCTTTCGCCGCGCTCGCGCCAATTACGGAAAGCAGGGTGTCCGCGATGTCAGCGGGCGACTTCGCAACCTTGATTCCGGCGGCCTCCATTGCCTTGATCTTCTCGGAGGCAGTTCCTTTCCCGCCGGAAATGATCGCTCCCGCGTGGCCCATGCGGCGTCCGGGCGGCGCCGTCTGCCCGGCGATGAAACCAACTACCGGCTTTTTCATGTGCTTTTTCACATATTCGGCGGCAGTTTCTTCGGCGTTGCCGCCGATCTCTCCGATCATGATCACGGCTTCGGTCTGAGGGTCTTTATGGAAGAGCTCCAGGGCGTCGGTGAAATTAGTGCCGATAATCGGATCACCGCCGATGCCGATAGCCGTCGACTGCCCGATGCCACGGGTGGTCAGCTGATACACCGCTTCGTAGGTCAGCGTGCCGGAGCGGGAGACGATGCCGATGCCGCCTTCTTTGTGAATATGGGCCGGCATGATTCCGATCTTGCATTTGCCCGGAGAAATGATGCCGGGGCAGTTCGGGCCGATCAGCCGGGAACGGCGGGTCTGCAAGAATTCCCAGGCGCGCACCATATCGAGGGTCGGGATGCCCTCGGTGATGCACACGATCAGTTCGATTTCGGCGTCGGCCGCTTCCATGATGGCGTCGGCTGCGAACGGCGGAGGGACGAAGATCACCGAGGCGTTGGCGCCAGTTTTATCGACCGCTTCCTGCACCGTGTTGAAAATCGGCCAACCCTCGTGGGTGGTTCCGCCCTTGCCCGGCGTGACGCCACCGACAACCTTTGTTCCGTAGGCCTGGCTTGCCTTGGCGTGGAAGGTGCCCTCGCGTCCGGTAAGACCCTGCACGATCAGCTTCGTATTTTTATCTACCAGAATGGCCATGATTGCTCTCTTCTTCGAATCGAGTCTTTGGTCCGGATTGCTCGTGCTCCGTCTTACGGATTGCCGAGGGCGAGACACCCTCGGGACAGCGGGCAAGATGCCGGCGCTGCTTAGCCCTTCGCGGCGGCGACTACTTTCTCAGCTGCGTCTTTCATCGTCTCGGCGACAATGAAGTTCAGGCCTGAATCTTTCAGGATCTGCCGGCCCACCTCCACGTTGGTGCCTTCGAGACGAAGGACAATAGGCAACTGAAAGTGGGTCTTGTTGGCCGCCTCGACCACGCCGGTGGCCAGCGTGTCCACACGCAAGATGCCGCCGAAAATGTTGATCAGCACAGCTTTCACGTTCTTGTCGCTAAGCAGAATTTCAAATGCATGCGTTACCTGCTCGGCGTTTGCTCCGCCGCCCACGTCGAGAAAGTTCGCGGGCATGCCGCCAGCATATTTGATGATGTCCATGGTCGCCATGGCGAGGCCTGCACCGTTTACCATGCAGCCCACATTTCCATCGAGCTTGATGTAATTGAGGCTGTATTTTGAAGCTTCGACTTCCAGCGGATCTTCTTCGCTGACATCGCGCAGCTGTTTCAAATCAGGGTGACGGAACATCGCGTTGTCATCAAAGGTGATCTTGGCGTCGAGTGCAAACAGGCGACCGTCAGTCGTGGTGATGAACGGATTGATCTCCACCAGCGAGCCGTCGGTTTCTTCGAAGGCTTTGAACAGGCCGGTCATGAACTGCACTGCCTGGTTGACCAGCTGCGGTTTCAAGCCCAACTGGAATGCGAGCTTGCGGGCCTGAAAGGCTTCGAGGCCCATGCCTGGATCGATGTACTCTTTCAGGATGGCGTCGGGATTCTCGGCCGCGACCTGCTCGATATCCATGCCGCCCGCCGCCGAGGCCATGAACGCGGGCTTCCCCTCGCCGCGGTCGACCAGGATTCCGATATAAAGTTCTTTCTCGATGGGCAGCGTTTCTTCGATCAGCAGGCGGCGCACCACGCGGCCTTCGGGCCCAGTCTGATGCGTGATCAGCGTCATCCCCAGGATTTTGCCGGCGAGTTCGCGTGCTTGTTCCACTGACTTCGCGATCTTCACTCCGCCGCCTTTGCCGCGGCCCCCGGCATGGATTTGCGCTTTCACCACCACCCCGGAGGCACCCGCAGCGAACAGACTTTTCGCGACGGCCTCGGCCTGTTCCGGCGTCTCCGCCATCTCGCCACGCGGGACGGCGACTCCATATTTCTTCAGAATGGCTTTCGCCTGGCACTCATGAATTTTCATAAATGATTTCCGATCCCAAGGATCACGACCGTATTTCCGGGCAGAGTCCTGCTTGCGGCTTTCGCATGAGACAGCAAACCCTTGATTCTATAGAAGGGCTTTGCATAGGGCAAACGGAAGCCGTCGCGCTGTGACGACGCTCTTCGGGGAAAACTTTGCTACCCTGTAGCCGGAATGATCACTGACGTTCTCCATCGGATCGCGAATCACCGTCAGTCCCTCTCCCGCGACGAGGCCAGATCGGCGATGTCTGAAGTGCTCACCGGCCAATGCAGCGACGCGCAAATTGCTGCCCTGCTGGTGGCCCTGCACATGAAGGGCGAAACGGTGGAAGAGATTGTCGGTTTTGCGGAGGCCATTCGGGCGGCAGCGACGCCACTGGCGGTGTCCGGCAATTCGACCATCGATGTGAGCGGGACCGAACGCGACGCCCTCGTCGACACTTGCGGAACCGGAGGGGATGCCAGCGGCACCTTCAATATTTCGACGGCGACGGCGCTGGTGGCGGCCGGGGCTGGGGTCCGCGTGGCCAAGCACGGCAACCGGAGTGTGACCTCGAAGTGCGGCTCGGCTGACGTCATGGAAGCCCTGGGCGTGAATATCAGCCTACCGCCATCGCGCGTCGCCGAATGCCTGAAGGATGTTGGCATCGCGTTTTTGTTCGCCCCGGCAATGCATTCCGCGATGAAGTACGTGCAACCCGCCCGGAGGGAGTTGCGGTTGCGCACGGTGTTCAACCTGCTCGGACCCCTCACCAACCCTGCCCGGGCATCGGCACAGGTGGTGGGCGTCTACTCCGACGATCTGGTGGAAAAGTTGGCGGAGGCGCTTAGCATGCTCGGCCTGCGCCGGGCCCTGGTCGTGCACGGGTCTGATGGCCTGGATGAAATCACAATCACCGGCTCCACCCGCGTGGCCGAGGTTCGGGATGGGCAGGTTCGTACTTACGAGGTGACCCCGGAAGAATTTGGCCTGGCGCGGACACCAATTGAAGCGATCGTTGGCGGAGACGCAGCCGCGAATGCTGAAATCATCCGGGAAGTGCTGGGCGGCCAGAGGTCCGCATGCCGAGATGTCGTTCTGCTAAACGCGGCGGCGGCCCTGGTGGCGGCCGGAAAATCCGATCACTTATACGATGCTCTGCCCCTTGCGGCCCAGTCGATCGACTCGGGCGCAGCCGCCGCAAGACTGCGTGCTTTGGTGGAATTCACACAGCGTCACGCTAACAGCGCTTCCCATAATCTGTCATCCTGAGCCGGTTGACCTGCACGCCTAACTATCTCTTGCCCGCATCCTTCTTCAGCCGCTCAATCTGCCCCAGGTGATTCGCTCCGTGTCCAGACATTTGTTCCACCAGCGCCGCCACCGTCACCTGTCCCTGGGTCTCGGGGTGAAAGGCGGACTTGTCCAGATCGCTCACTTTCAGTCTCCGCAGCAAGCGAAGATTGTGGTGGCGGTTGAGCCCGTAGAGAGCTACCAGTTCAGGCGCGGGACTCTCCATATAGCCGAGATGTCTGGCCCATTCATCCTGGTCGATCGGCGCAATCACTGGCTCCTTGTCGGCCAGCATCTGGCGCAAACGGTGCGCGTAGATAATTTCGATATCGGCTAGGTGGCCCAGTATTTCGAGGATGCACCACTTGTCGGGCTTGGGCTTGTAGCGCAGACCAGCGGGCGAAAGTCCCGAGACAGCTGCGGCAATTTCCTTGGGGCTTTTTTCTGCTACTTCGATGTGCCTCTTAAGTTCCGCTTCCGTCATAAGGCCTCCAACTTCCCAATCGCGGTCCCAGTTTCATTTCACGGCTACTTTCTGCATCCACTCCGCCACTTGCACGTTCCATCCCAGTTCCTTCGTCATCGTGTCGCGCAGTTGCGAAGAGGCACTCGGCTCGCCGTGCACAAGGTAGGTCGCAGCCGGCTTTTTGGGGAAGGTGTGCAGCCACTGCAGTAGTTCCGGTGGGTCCGCATGATCGCTGAACTGCTCGAATGCTGCGATTTGGGCGCGGATGGAGACAAAATCGCCGAAGATCTTTACTTCCTTCGCCCCGCTCTTGATGGTGAATCCACGCGTGCCAGGCGCCTGAAAACCGATGAAGAGCACCGTGTTCTTGGGATCAGGCAGGCGTTGCGCCAGATGATGCAGGATGCGTCCACCGGTGACCATGCCACTCGATGAAATGATCACCGTGGGGTAGTGCACGTCGTTGATCTTCTTCGACTCATCAGAGGTGGACGCGAAGGTGAACCCTTGCCACTCCAGCGGTGAACCAAAGTTCTTGATGAGGGCGCGGGCGTCATCGGTGTATTCGTCCTCATACTTTAAATAGATTTCCACGGCCTTGATCGCCATCGGACTGTCGCAGTACACGGGGAGTCTTGGAATCTGGCCCGACTCCATGAGCTCTTTCAGGATGAAGACGAATTTCTGTGTGCGCTCAACCGCGAAGGCGGGCACCACGACGGCGCCGCCGCGTTCGGCCGTCTGCCGGATGACGGCCGCCAGTTCCGGGCGAGGATCAGTCTCGGGATGCTGGCGGTTGCCGTAGGTGGATTCCATCACCACCAGATCCGCAATCTCTCCTTCGGTCGGCCCCGAATGCACCACCTTGCCGGGGGCGATCGTATGGTTGCGCACGCGACCGATGTCACCGCTAAACAACAGGCACCGGGACTGGCCGGCACTGGTGAGCCTAACCTCGGCCATGCAGGAGCCGAGAATGTGCGCCGCCCGAACAAAGCGGAAAGAAATTTCGGGGCTGAGTTGTTTCGTCTCGCCTACATGCGCGACCCGGAAGTATTGCAGGCAATCCTGCGCTTCTTCGAAAGTGTAGAGTGGCAGGGCAGGATCGTGTTTCGACTTCCTTATCTTGTTGTAGAAGGCCGCGTCTTCTTCCTGCAGGTGGCCGGAGTCGGGCAGGATGATGCCGCACAAATCGATAGTAGCGGCCGTCGCAAAAATCGGACCTCTGAATCCTTCTTTCACCAGGCGCGGAATCCAGCCACAATGGTCAAGGTGGGCATGGGTGAGAATGACCGCGTCAATGTCTCGCGCGGGAATCGGCAATTCCTGCCAGTTGCGCTCTCGCCATTCCTTCTGGCCCTGAAACAGTCCGCAATCAACGAGAACTTGGACGCCCTTATTCCCATCGCCGTCGAACGAGGTATTGATCAAATGCTTGGAGCCGGTGACCGTGCCGGCCGCGCCGAGAAACTGGATGTAGGCCAAATTGCTCCTCCCTGAACTCCGCCCAAGAAGCTACCACGGAGGCATCGAGGCAGGGAGAAACATTCGCAAGACCAGAGGCGGAACATCGACCACGGTATCCGTATTTTCGCCGGAACGCGCCCCTGTTCTCCGCGACTCCGTGCGGTCTCTATTTGCCTGCGCTCTCCACCTTAAAAACGTTGTTCGCGAGATCGCTCTCGGGCACGCTGCCGTCATTGACCGTGACCTCTGTGGGCGACTTCGGAGTTGTAACTCGGACAACGCCTTTTGCCTTTCCGCGAACTTCGACACGCTGGGTCATCTCCCCCCCCTCAAAGCGCACGGTGACCGGGACCTCGGCGCCCGCATTCCCCAAGTTTTCGATGGTCACAGTCACGAGGTAATTGCCCTGGGATGCCTGCCGTGGATAGGCGGACTCGACCCGGAAGTCCGGCAGGCCCCGGTCATGGTAGACCCAGTCGTCGAAGAACCACTGCAGGTCGCGCTTGGACTCGGCTTCGAGCAGATGCTGGAGGTGTGCCGGATCTTTGTCCTGGCCAGGCCGATAGGCGGCCAGAACTTTCTTCAGTGTCTCCTCGCCAAGCATGTCCCGCAGCATCCACCACACATAGGCCGCTTTGCTACGATAGAACTCGTCGATTGCAGTAGCGATCAGCGAATCATCCATCGCGGGCGCATCTTTGGGCCGCACAGCAACGGCCTTCTCGGCTTCGAGGATCGCGAGCCGCTGCCGTTCGAGGAGACCGAGCGCCGCAGCCCGACTTTCTTTTTGCTCCCGGTACGCTGCCTGCGCGAAATGCGCCACACCTTCGAAGATCCACTGACGAGAGGAAGGCAGTGCTGCGTGCGTAAGTTCGTGGACCAGGGCGATCTCGAGCAGCTTCGGATCCGTGTCATGGAGCGGAGTCAACAACGTCGCGCCAGTCTCGAACGGAGATGCTTCCCCATCGAACAGCTCGACCACTTGCGCCTTCTCCCGAACGGCTCCGAACCACTCTTTGACAAATGGCGCCGCCTTGTCGGCAGCTTGCGCGAACTTCTCAGCGTTTATTTTGCTTTCCGCCCGGTAGGCAATTTCGACGTTCGGCCGGTCAAGAAGTTCATACTCGCCCGCGACAAATCCTGGGGCCAGCAAAGCCAAGGATTCGTGGGAACAATCGGCCGCGTGCCCGCTCGAGCTTTCGCCTCTAGTTCCGCCCGGGAACGGACTTCCGATGCAGAGGACCGTAGGCGGCGCCGCATCGTTCGGTAGCGACGAGTACTCGAGTCGGATCCTGATGCGCGCATCCTTCTCTCTCGCCTTCCACTTTGCAAGCGTCTCGAACAGGCTGTTGCCCTCCGACAGATTGCCCACCTCGGTCGCCACTGGATACCAGGTCACATTTCCCACCCCGCGTACCGCGGTGAATGTCTTGCCGATCTGATCCCAGTCGCTGTGGATCGCCGCGGCCTGCGACAAGCCGATCCGCGTGAGTCGGGTCGCATCGAGCGCGATCACGCCCTCATACCCGATGGTCAGTTCAACGGAACCGCCGGGCGCTATTTCTTTGGGTAGAGCGACGATCGCTTCGGAGAGTTCGCCGGTGTGGTCGATGTCGGAAGTATAGGGCTGGCTAACAAACTGAACCGGTTTCCCGTCAACTTGAATGGAGTGCCAGGTCAAGCCGGAAGAGATCTGCATAACCGCGTTCTTCTGCGGCGCCGGCGAGTCATTGCGCAAAGTGACTGTGCCTCGCGCCGCCAGGCGCTGCTGCTCCGGTTCCACCTGGACCTTGAGATCGTACTGGGTAAACGTAAAGGCTTCGCGATCGAGAGAGAAGCAACTCGCAATCGCCCCAAGAACAACGATAACGATCAGCGAGCCCTTCATGCCGAATCCGGAGTTGCCTTTTGGCGCCGCTGGCGAACGATTTCGTAGAGCACCACGCCCGCCGCGACCGACACGTTCAACGACGACACCTTCCCGAGCATGGGGATCGACACCAGGAAATCGCACTTCCGGCGGACCAGGTCATGCACACCCTTGCCCTCCGCGCCCAGTACGACGGCACAGTCCATGTTGTAGTCGAGAGCGTCGTAGGTCTGCGGGCCCCGTTCGTCGAGAGCGACGACCCAGATGTTGCGCTCTTTCAATTCTTCCACCGTGCGGGCAATGTTTGTGACCTTCGCGATCGGCAGGTGCTCGCTCGCGCCCGCCGACGTCTTGGTCACCACGCCGGTCACGGCCGCGGCTCGGCGCTCGGGAATAATCACGCCATCGGCTCCAGCCGCGTCGGCTGTGCGCAGGATTGCGCCCAGGTTATGCGGATCTTCGACACCGTCGAGCACCACGATCAACGAATGCACTCCGCGCTTCGCTTCGATTACATCCTCGACCCCGCTATATTGCTTCGCCGAGGTCACGGCCACCACGCCCTGGTGAGCCGCGTTTCCGGCCAGGCGGTCGAGTTCGGTACGCTGAAGGAAGCGCACTGGGATGCCCAGCTTGCGGCATTCTTCGATGATGCGTTGCAGGCGCAGATCGTGGCGTTCTTTCGCCAGACCAACCCACTGAAAAGCCCGCCCGCGCGCTTTGATCGCCTCGCTAACCGCGTTGAGACCGTAGATGTAGTTCATGGGAATGGTCAGTGTACCGCCTGAGCGGTTGCGCGGGGAGCATCCGCGCCGCAGGAATCTCCCGATGCTAGACTAAAAAGTTTGGAGGAACAGGGTGACCGACGTCTATATCCTCTCCGCGGCCCGTACGCCCATCGGCAAGTTCGGAGGTTCATTGGCTTCGCTGTCCGCGCCTGATCTCGGTGTGGTCGCTGCCGAGGCAGCGCTGCGGCGGGCCGGCATCGAGCCCCCGCAGGTGGAGGAAACGATCTTCGGGAATGCCCGCCAAGCCGGCGGGGGCCCTAACCCTGCGCGCCAGATTTCCATTCGCAGCGGCGTCCCCCAGGAAGTGCCTGCCTATACCGTGAACAAAGCCTGCGCGTCGGGCCTGAAGGCGATTGCCCTGGCCTACCAGGAGATCGCAACCGGGAATCTCGAATGCGTCCTGGCGGGAGGGACCGAGTCGATGTCGCGCCTGCCCTACTATCTCGACGGGGCGCGCTGGGGATACCGCCTCGGCGACCAGGAACTGGTCGACGGCATGTATCGCGACGGATTCTTCTGTCCGATGGCGAAAATGGTGATGGGCGAGACCGCCGAGATCCTCGCCGAAAAGTACCGGATCAGACGGGATGAACAGGACGAATTTGCCCTCAGGTCGCAAATGAGGGCAGCAGCGGCACTTGCCGCCGACCGGTTCAAAGAAGAAATGGTTCCCGTACTCCTCGCCGGCAAGAAAGGCGCTCAAATCTTCGCCCGAGATGAACACCCGTTTCCCGACACCAGTCTCGAAAAGTTGAGCAAGCTCCCACCCGTTTTCTCGAAAACCGGAACGATCACGGCCGGAAACTCTTCTGGCATCACCGACGGAGCGGCCGCCGTCGTGGTCGCCAGTGAATCTTTCGCCCGCAAGAACAATTTGAAGCCGCTGGCTCGAATTCTCGGAGTCAGTTCGGCCGGGGTCGATCCTCGACTGATGGGCATTGGTCCGGTGCCCGCGCTCCGCAAAATGGAAAAGCGCGGACTCAAACTCGCCGATTTCGATCTCATCGAACTGAACGAGGCCTTTGCGGCGCAGGTGCTGGCCTGCGATCGTGAACTGCGCTTCGACCCGGACAAGCTGAATGTCAACGGCGGTGCGATCGCGCTCGGTCATCCCATCGGGTGCACTGGGACCCGGATCACGGTCACGCTCCTTCAAGAAATGCTCAAGCGCAAGGTCCGGCGCGGAGTCGCGACACTGTGCGTCAGCGGTGGCATGGGAATGGCGCTGGCCCTCGAGAATGCCGCCTGAGCAGACGCCGGCGACCCCACCCAAAAAACAGAAACCGTGGTAAGCCCGGTTCAGGCTCGGCGGGAAAGCTCTTGCGGTTCAGGCAGGGTTTGCTATTCTTCCCTCAGCCCCGACCCCCGCTTTAGAGGTTCTTGTCCAATCCATTCAAGGAGATACGAGTGTTCTATCGACTCATGTTTCGGCTTTCCGGCTTACTGGCGCTGTCGTGTGCCGCCTTTGCTCAACAGTTCACGGCGGACATGGTGCACTCGAAGCCGCAAAGCGACGTTGTGACCAAGGTGTATGTGAGCGGACAAAAGATGCGCCTCGAGACCACTTCACAAGAACACAGTGGCGTAGCAATCATAGACCTGGAGCAACGCACCAGCCTGATGCTGGTTCCCGCCAGCAAAACGTATGTGGCATCGCGGGCGCCGTCTTCGACACCGTTCTTCCGTCCCGCGGATGCGGACAACGCCTGCGAAGCCTGGGAGAAATTGGTCAACAAGCCGGGAAGTTGTACGAAAGTTGGTGAAGAGACGGTGAATGGCCTTAGCACGGTGAAATACAAGGGCACCGCTCCGAATGGCGACACCGGGTTCGCCTGGGTCGATCGCCAGCTGAAGTTCGTCACCAAGTGGGAGGGAGAAAAAACCGCGGTCGAGTTTCAGCACATTAAAGAAGGCCCGCAAGAGGCTAGCCTGTTCGTGGTTCCGAGCGATTATGAGAAGATCGACTTGCCCCAACCCCATAAGGGCAAACCAAGAACGGCCAAGCCGCACATCGTGCAACCGCCCCAGAACCCCTAAACCCTGAAACCGGCGAGGGGGTAGCGAGTGTCGACCCCCTCGCTTGAAGAGATACCGCCTGTTATCAGTAAGTTAAACGAGGCCTCTTCTTCGTCCCTTGTTCGCCCTGCGTCTTTTTTAGTGGCCGCTGCGTATTGTCTGGTATGAACGCGGCGGTTTGTTACTTCGTGCATGCGATGGCCGAGGAAAACAGTGAGATCGCGCGTGGGCTTCGACGCCGCGACCCTGATCTGCTGGACCGGCTGATCGAGCACTACCAGCATCGCCTGCTCCGCTACCTCCTGCATCTCACGGCCAACCCAGCCTTGGCAGAGGACCTGTTCCAGGAAACCTGGGTCCGAGTTCTCGAGCGCGGAGGCCAATACGACGGTCGCCATGAATTTTGCACCTGGCTGTTTGCCGTGGCACGGAACCTTTTCATCGACTCCACCCGCCGCCGGCATCATGCCAGCCTCGATGGCATGCTCGATGACGACAACCGGCCGATCGAAATTCCCGACACCGGACGTCCCAGTGCATTCGATCGGACCGTCGAACGAGAACTAAGCGAGCTCGTAGCCGACGGCCTGACCCACCTGGTCGCCGAATATCGCGAGGCTCTGGTCTTGCGCTTCCAGGAAGGCTTGTCGCTGGAGGAAATTGCCGTGATCACCGGCGCGCCGCTGGGCACGGTGAAATCGAGAATCTACCGCGGACTCAGCGCGCTGCAACCGTACTTGAAGGGAGCCCAGGCTTGACGGACAACATGCATGAACGCGCCCAGGCTCTGATCGCACTAGCCGATGCGCAGCAGGTCAGCACTGCTGATCGCACATGGCTCGACCGCCATCTCGAGGAATGTTCAGCGTGCCGCGCGTATGCCAGCGACACTAGAGACGTCATTCATGCACTGCGCTCGTGGCCGGTCGCTGCCAGCTCGTCCTTGGTTGCGAACACCCAGCTCCGAGTACGACTCCGGGCTCAGGAACTCCAGCACAGGCAGGAACGCTTGTGGCTGGTCTCGATTTCCTGCCTGCTGGTCACGTTGTCGGCGGGATTCACGACGCTGCTGGCATGGCGAAGCTGGGAGTGGTTGGGCCGGCAACTCCAGATTTCCAGCCTGACCTGGCAAGTGTTTTTTGTTTTGTTCTGGATCGCACCGACGTTGATCGCAAGCGTGATGTTGCTCGCGAAGGGCACCCACGGTGGCGAACACACCGGAGCCTGGCAAGGCTAGCTCGGCTAGGAAGGAAAACCGAAATGCAAGTAGGCAACCACCAACCTGCGCGCCTTTCCGATGAAGTGCGTTCCATTCCCCTGTGGGCCGGGATTCTAGCGGCCATCGGCTTTCTGGGACCGCAGGTCGGGTTTCTTATCGTCCTCGGGCGTGACCCCAATGCGCCACCTGCCGTTGTGCGCGCCCTTCTCGGTCTGCTTGTCGGGACGGTCGTGGCCGGCTACTTCCTGCTGGTCGGATACGTGAACCGCGATGCCGGCCGGCGCGGTATGAGCCGGGTGCTGTGGACGCTGATCGCGTTCTTCGTTCCCAACGCTTTCGGCATCATCCTGTACTTCATCCTGCGTAAACCTCTTCCCGCTGCCTGCCCACAGTGTGGCGCGGCGGTTCAACCCGGATTCGGTTTCTGCCCGAGCTGCCGTTATCGCCTGCAGCCCGTGTGTCCGCATTGTCAGCGCAGCGTGGCGCTTGGCAACGTTTATTGCCCATACTGCGGCGGCGCCCTGAACGAATCTGCTCAATCGCTACCCTCTGCGCAGAAGTAGAGTCGCTCAAGTTCTCTGCTTTCGGTGGATGTTGGTCAGTACCGAAACGGGAAGAATTCCCCCTGATCTCACCAACGTTCGCGAAAATTCCCAGGGGGACGTCAACGATTGTAAAAACACTGGCGAGCAACTGCCACTGTAATGGACGCACATTGTTCTTGACACTCACCGCGACAAGGACTAACAATTTTTGACAGCTTAGTCATTCGTCAACGGTCAACTGTTCACACCTAACTCTCCTCCAGCCGGAAAGCAGGACGGCCATGATGGCGGCCGAATCCATGAAGGTTTTCGCCGGGACTTCTGGCGTGTCCCGAACTACATTCACCCGACTATATCGAAGTACCTCCTCTCGACTGCACCACGGTGCGTCGGGATTTGATTTTGTTTTGACTAGAATTCCCAGCCAGTTTTCCCCCGTGAGCAAACCAGTGGCGGCAGAGAGCCGATAGGGCGCCCAGTTGCCTTTCTCTCGGATTCTCTCCTCCGGGCCGAACCCAGGGAACGTAGATCCATTTAGCTTGTCCCGTGCTCGAGACGAGAAGGGAAGTCTACAAATCGCATCGTCGGATTCATCACTTTGGGCTCTTCGCGACGAGGGACGCGCCGCACGGTCGGTATTGATGTTGATGATTCCCACCGCGAAATTACCAAAACTTTGCCTTTACTGGACAAGCACTCGTACTAAGATCAAGCCGATCCCAAACGGTGGGGCTGATTTGCAGGTCCAATCGCTAGCAGACGGCATTGCTGGGCTGAGTTCCCCCTCCACCAACGACATCCATTCCCCCCTTGAAATCGAACTTTCTTTGATGAGGTGAACTATGCGCACTTCGCTCTGGCTGGCTACTCTGACGCTCCTTCTCGCCCCACTCGCGCTGGCGGACGATAACAACTACGCGGTTGGAACCTGCAAACCCAAGCTCAAGAGCTTCCCCACCATTCAGACCGCCGTCAGCACTGTCCCTCCGAACTCGACCGTCTCGGTGTGCCCGGGCGTTTATCCCGAGCAAGTCACCATTTCGCAGCCCTTGAATCTGCAAGGCGTCGCCGACAGCAATTCGGACCAAAGCGTGATCACGATCCCCAGTGGTGGACTGACCTCCCCCTTGACGAGCATCTTTGGTGAATCGGTGACTGCCCAGGTGCTTGTCCAGGCTTCAGGCACGGTGAACATCAGCAACCTTACCGTGGATGGCACGGGGGGAGACACGGCTTGCACGACATGGCTGGCCGGGATTTTCTACGCCTCGGGCTCCTCGGGGAGCGTAAGCCGGGTCAGAACCAGCAACCAGATCGATGCCGGCTGCGGCGTGGGGATCTGGGCCGAAAACGCCGGCCCAGCCAATACGTCGGTCAATATCGTAGGCAACAGTGTGCATGACGTGGATGGCACCGGCATTTCCCTGGCCAGTGTCTCGCCTGCTACTCTCAACGCCAGCACTCGTGACAATTTCGTTTCTCCGAACTCCGCGGCCATCGGCATTGCTGCCGCCAGCATCAACGGCGACATCACCGACAACGATTTGAGCAATGGGATCGCCGGGGTCTTTGACTTGGCTCCCGCGGTTCGTGTTGTGGCCAACAACATTTCCACCAACGAGTTTGGGCTGTTGCTGCTCGGCGGCGGGACAGTGCAAGCCAACGACATCACGAACTCTGGAGTTGGAGTTGCCCTGGGCGGTCCGGGCGCCGTCGTTCAGTCCAACCACATCACCTTGTCGATGCAAGCTGCGATTGAGTTCAGTTGCAATCCGGCGACCGTGTCGCACAACACGATCAACGACGCGTTGGTTGGGCTCGGCGATGTTCCGTTGGGGTTCACTGGTTCGAACAACTTCGCCAATACCGGAACGGTCAGCACAGGCTGCGCGGCAGCGGCGGCGATGTTAGGTCCGATGCAAGCGGCCGCTCCGCTGGCGGCGCCGAACTCCTACAGGCAATGGCGTACGCCGGCGAATCCTTCCGGTCTGCGCCCGTAAGGTTAAGACTGGGGAGACGCCCGCTGGAGGTGCGTCTCCCCCGCAGTTCCCGCGACCCTACCCGTCCGCTGAATCCTGTCCTTAACCCGACGCGTGACGCCCGATCGCACTATGCTGGCTTGTCTTGCACCAGCCGTCGGGAACGATTCCAGCCACTGAAAGTCGGCTTGCCAGGGAACGGCGGATTTGCCATGATACATAGTTAATTAAGCCACCGTAAAGTCGGGATTCGTTCAGCGTTTGTTCGGCATCTCGAGCACCCTGCGTGCAGCGCTCTGATCGGGGGGGCAGTTTTTTATGCGTGACGTGACCGTCCTGCTTCTTGACGGAACCTTTTCTTCTACCGCGATCGGTCCAATGGAGGTGTTTCGCCATGCCGGGAGCCTGTGGAACGTTCTCACCGGGAAGCGTCCCGTTCCCCGTTTTCGCGTAACCACAGCGTCGGTGGATGGACGCGCGGTCCGCTGTGATGGACCCATCCATATTCAGCCGGACGGAGCCCTCACCGCCATCCGCAAAACGGATCTCATCTTTATCCCAACCACCGGCCTACACATTGACGATGTGGTCGAGCGCTACGCGGCCGTGGTGCCCTGGCTGCGGCGCTGGCATAGGCGCGGAACCGCCATCGCCAGCGTATGTACCGGCGTAGGACTGGTCGCCGCCACCGGATTGCTCGACGGCAGACGCGCCACCACTCACTGGGCTCTGGCCGACCGGTTCCGCGAGAAATATCCGAAAGTGAAGTGGATGCCCGAGTTGATGGTGACCGAAGACCGTGGCTTCTACTGTGGCGGTGGGGTGCACGCTGCGCTCGATCTCACTCTGTATCTGGTGGAGAAATTCTGCGGCCATGACGTTGCCATGCAAAGCGCCAAGGCCATGCTGATCGAGACCCCGCGCGCCTGGCAGTCCGGGTTCGCCATCGTCGCTTTGAAGACCGAGCATTCCGATGACGCCATCTCCAACGCACAGGAGTGGCTGCACCAGAATTTTCACCGGACTTTCCCGCTGGACGCCCCAGCCGGGCGGGTGGGCATGAGCTTGCGCAACTTCGTTCGCCGCTTCAAACAAGCCACGGGAGACAGCCCGTTGACCTATCTGCAGAAGCTGCGAATTGCCGCTGCCAAGCGCCTGCTGGAAAACGACCACCGCACCATGCAGGAGATCAGTGACGCCGTCGGTTATCAGGATGTCGCCTTTTTTCGCCAGCTCTTCCAGCGCCACGCCGGCGTCTCTCCCAGCGGCTACCGGCGAAGCTTCGGGCTGTAGGCCGCCCTCACGTTGACGAGATAGTAGGAGGGAGAGCGATTTGAAAGCGGTCCTCCTAGTAACTAACTAGTAAAATCAAGGCGATCCGGGCCCCAGCAGAACCAAGTGCAAACGGAACGTGGAGTCTTCCTCGTCCGACAAACCTGGATGCGCACCTTGTGGATGGAGCCTTTTGAAAACTCCATTGACGAAGCTCTTCCCGTCATCGCTCCATTCATTCAGACTTCGGCTGAGGAGAGGTGCCGCGAGGTTTGCTAGTAACTGTCTGCGCGCTTCTCCCTGATTCTCGCCGTGCGGAGCGTTGGGATCAAGCAGGCCGGCGATCTAATCCAGGAGTGCTCGGTGAAGCTCCTGGCCTGACCGTTAGCTGCGGCCCAGTCTCCGCGCGTGTGCGCATTTATCGCCTGCTCAAGATGAGCCCATGCTTGTTGAGCAGAGCGTGCACTTCACCGTCAGCCGAAGGTAGATCCAGTATCTCGGGTAGGGAACGGCGGAGTTGCCGCGCTTCATCAATAACATACCCCGCACGCCCCAGTTCATGGACGAGAGTATCGCCAAGCATCCCTCAGATACACCGAATCGCGACCCTCTGGCTTCGACATATCAGCCTGCACTCCCCTTACCTACTCGGCCATTGCGTCTGCCCTGTTGGTGTCCAAACCTTACGCGAGATCCGTAAGGGCCGACGCAGACCGCACCCCAGACATTGGCAGGCGCTGGCACAATTGGCAGACGTCGCTCCAACCGGTCAATGACTGTGATCGCCATGTTACGTCCCGGACAAGGATTTTGGACCCGTCCGCCTACGGCCAACCAGACAGGGAATAGGTCCGTATTAGTGGGAATTGGGACACGCCCGCATGCGATCTCGTCCGCTCTGGGCGGGGCATGACATAGTCGACAGCGATCGAGTTGCTCGGGTGGGAGAGTATCCCACCCGAATCTGTGCGGCCGTGTTCACGATGGAGGTTTCCTGCATGATGACTTACTCCTCGCACAAGGCGAGTTTGCGGAAGGCAAAGGAGATTGCTGCCCATGCAATTTGCGCAGGCGTCGTCAGTATGGGTCTCGGGTCTCTGGCCCTGGCTCAGGGCGGAGCGAACAGCTTCGCGGTCCTCAGCTCCAGCGATGTAACTCTGAAGAATCGCGTAAATGTCAACCCGCCGAACGTTTTGCCCGGCGACTGCCCGGGAGCAGTGGGGTGCCCAGGCAGCGTTGGAGGAGCCACCGTCTTGATGGGAAGGGGAAATGCCGCGGCTCCCGACACGATTAGCGGAGATGTGGTCGCATCGGCTGACTCTTCGCAGGGGTTGAACTGCAGCAATAACCCGCCGGGAACGACCTCTATCTGCCTGGGTAACGACAGTGAAGTTGCCGGAACCTGCGTGACCGGCGGGACGGCCGTCAGTTCCCCGAGCGAATGCGCCGCCGGCACGGACACGACTGGAACGAACTTGGAAGTCACTACACTGCTGCCAAAGGCAATTTCGGATGCGGCATCTTTCTCTTCGAGCCTGGCGGCCATGCCGCCGACCCAGGTGCTGCCCGCCATCGTGCTGGGGACCCGCGGCAGCACGACTATTTCGTCCGGAGGCGCCCTCAATGTTGTGCGCCTACCCTCGATCACGTCGGGCACGCGCTCGACGATCATCCTCAATGGTGCACCGACCGACATCTTCGTGATCAATGTTGGCAGCTCGACCGACGCGGGCAGTCTACAGGTGGGCAACAATGCATCCGTTCTGCTGACGGGCGGAATCACGCCGGACCACGTGATCTTTAACTTGATCGGTGCCGGAACCACGGCGCAACTGGGTAATCACACCGTTTTCAACGGGACGATCCTGGCGGCGCAGGGTCAGTTCACTTCAGGTGACGGCGATACGCCCAACCCGGTGTTGATCGACGGTTCGCTTCTGTTTGGCGGAAGCATCGCGATCGGGAATAACACCAACTTGAACTTCTACCCGTTCGGGGGTGTAGGCGGAGGAGGGGGAACTACGAGTTCGGTACCGACGTCGTAAGAAAACCACGAGATTACTTGGGTGAAATGGAAGCGAGGAATGCCTTGCTAGTTGTCGTGATCTGACCTTTCCCCCAGCCACGAGCAGTAGGGGGCGACGCTCCTCCCTTTGCGAACGGGGCTCCCCGCAGAGAGCCCCTGCCATGCTATTGCAACGGACCTGCTGAAATTGTCAGCGTCCCGGCGACGGGAGTCGTCAGCAATTGCGGAGCGTACCATTGGCAGCCCCGGCCACCGCATATCAGCCGGTCATTCCACGGCGCGGTAATGATTCCGTGGGACACGTTGTTGTTCGCGTCAGTGATCTCGAAGTTGAATACGACTTTGCCAGGCCCAACAGAGTTTGGCAGCGAGAACTGCGACATGTCAGGCGCGAGCTTGCTCTCAAGGTACTGGTTCGGTTCAGCGATCCCGGGCGCGTGAACTTGGATCCACCCTCCAGCGTTCGCGATCTGAACCGAGCCGACGTTTGTGCCATTTTCCAGCAAGGGAACGACATTGCAGTTGAACTGATATGGCGAGGAAATAGGGTAGCGGCTGGCGGCTGAACAGATGAACGTTGACCCGCCATAGTTGGTGCCAAGTTGATAGGTCGTTTGGGCGAACAGCGGCAGAGACATCGCCAGAATGAGTAAAAGCTGTTTCTTCATGGGGGAGAGCTCCTCTCATTGACGGAGTCAATTTGACTTTACTTGCGCTTTTCTCTCCTCCCGCGGGCAGTCAGCGATTGGCCATTCGCAAATACCTGAAATTTGCTCCCCTTGGCAGTCTCGCTGCATTCAGCTTCTTGATCGTGAAATTCAATCGTGTTCATCGCCTTGCTTGATTCGCCACTATGGGTCAGAAGTGTACTCCCGTAGGCTGGCTTTGCAAGGACTGTTTGTCGAGGTTCGTCCAGCATAAGCGAACTGCATAGGGGCTTACTGCTTTCCTCTATTCTCAGGCTCGGACGGTCTGTTTACCATCCGCGACGGTGCGCTGGGTTGCTCGTTGTGCGATTCCTGCGGCTACCGCTGCACGCGCCCCTCACCTTCCGCGCCCCGCGCCCTGCAGCCCCGGCGGGTCGCCCACACTGACCCACATCGCTAAAACCAGCATTTGACGCGGGTGGAACGCATGTCATAACGCGCGGAGCCGCATGAACACTGTGGATTTAACACATCATAAATGGAGGGTGAGGACACGTTTGCATGTACCCACGCATATCCCGCCCTCACGTTGACGGGATAGGAGGTAGAGCGTTCGACCGCCCCAACCTGGAGGCGTGCGGTGGCGCCAGTGGCAGAGTGGGTGGCGCGGACGCTGTGGAACACAACTTCGAGGCCCACGAGTCAGCGTGGGACCGCCACCCCATTGACGCAGCGCCATAGAAGTGAAGCCAGAGGTGCGGCGCACATTCCAGTTACCAAATCGGCGCCGGGACCAGAGAAGATTTGCCGTTCTTGCGGAGCCTTGCTGAAGAGTGGGCAGAAGCATTGCGCATCGTGTAGCGTTCCGATTTCCAGGGCCATCCTGATCGAGGTCGCAAAGATTGGGCGCATCGCTACGCACATGCCCGAAGCGGAAGCCCTCAGAGCAGCAACGCAGCGTCGGCAGGTTGCCGCGCGCAAGGCTTGGCGGCCATCCGACCAACCGGGCTGGCTCGATGACGAGTTCTATTTACAGAAAATCCAGCCTCGACTCGCCAAACTTAGAAACTCGGCTATTGCATCAGCTCTTGTAGTGTCTAAACCCTACGCTGCCGAGATCCGCACAGGCCGACGCCGCCCGCATCCAAGGCACTGGCACGCCCTGGCGGAACTGGTTGGCGCCGTGCCGGAGAAGTAGTGCTTACGCTTTCCGGCACGAGCACTGCCACCTGCTTTCCGCCAAGTGTGCCCGAGACTTGAACTTGCCGACGGGCCCGGGGACCACCCAGGATCTCTCGACATGCAGGGTGCCGCCCGCGGTCCCGGATCCGATGACGATGAGCCCACGACTACTCCATCGGAGTTAAATCCGATCGTGCCGTGTTTCATTTTTTACTGCAAGCACGACGCATCGGTTAAGTTGAACGTCCCGAGGTTCTTGTCCCAGATGTTCCCTCCAATCGAGAGATCGAAGAGATTGCAGTGGAAGCAGGGTGGCAATCCGGAGAGGTTGTTCTCGCGCGCATCGTTGTGGACGACCGTGTTGCCGGTGGCTGCGAACATGATGGCAATTCCAGCTCGGAGGTTACGGTGTGCGCGATTGTGCGCGACCAGGTTTCCGCTGAGGGGCACCGTTCCTGGTGGACGAGAGAGCATAATGCCGCGTCCGAAATTCGCCTCAATCTCATTATGTTGAACCCGGTTCTCATTCGTCCCGGCACCGGTCACCATAATGCCAACACCATCGAGCGTGGACGACTGCGATCCGTTCTCATCCACGCGATTGTGATGGACTGTGTTGTCGGTGCTGCCGACGCGCAACTGGATGCCCCCGAGTCCGTTACGGCTGACGACGTTGTCGCTGACATCGGACGCACTGGCCGTCACGAGCTCGATTCCGGTACCGTCACCGAGGACCGCCGGCCCGATCTTGTCGACGTTGTCGTGCACATAGTTGTCAGACACACGCGCCTTCGTGGCCCACTGCACGATGATGCCCCGCTCGAAGTTGCGCACCTCAAAGTCCGACACCTCCACGCCGGTGACCGGTGCGGCCGCCGACGCGCCGAGCACGTGGATACCGATGCCGCTCAGGCTCGTGCCGTCGAGGACGACGTCGCCGCCCCCGCGCAGCCGCACGTCTGAGGTCGATACCACCACGTTCTCGTTGTACACGCCTGCCGCCACGAGGATCGTATCGCGCTCGCTAGCGGCATCGACCGCACTCTGGATGGTCGCGTAGTCGCGCGGGACATGCAGTATCTCCCCGCCACCGATTGACTTGAAGCTCACATGGTTGTTGGATCCGGCCAGAGTCGTCCTAATTGGTAAGGCCAGACCCCCTACCAACAGGGCTGCCACAATCGTAAGGGTCGTTATTCCACGGTTTTTCATCTCTGTTACTCCTCAATTTTTGGCTTAGAATCTACCCAGCAAGTCGCACGAGAGGACGTGATCTTGGGTGGATCTTCCTTAATCTGCCCACTCGCCTAACAACAACGGAATTCGTGGGCAGATCAGCTCACGCAAAAAAGAGAATCTTCCCGAAGGGTCCTGGCGTTGGCTGAGGGGATCACGGGCCAAATGGCTTTGGCTCCAATAGTTGATTTTGTTCTCGGCTAAGGTACTTTTACGGAAAGAACGGTCTTTACTGTCATGTTGGGGGGAATTGTGGATCCAAATTCTGGCGGACCAATCTCCCAGCTTCTGGACAAGTGGCAAGCAGGCGACTCCGAGGCATTGAGTGCATTGGTGCCTCTCGTTTACGCCGACCTACGCAGGCTGGCGCACCGCTACCTGCAGCAACAGCGTCCTGATCACACCTTGCAAAGCACCGCCTTGGTGCATGAAGCGTATCTGCGTCTCGCCAAGCATGAAAAAATGCGCTTTGAGAACCGGGCGCATTTTTTTGCCGTCTCGGCGAGAATGATGCGCCAGATATTGGTTGACTACGCGCGCAACCAGAACGCGGCCAAACGCGATGCGGGAATCAAACTGTTCCTGGATGAGGCCATAGCTCCAGGTCCGCTCCGGCACGTAAGTCTGGTCCTGCTCGACGATGCGCTGCAAGAGCTTTCCCGGCTGAATGCGAAGCAGGGCCAAATCGTAGAGCTGCGCTTTTTTGGGGGATTGTCGATTGAAGAGACCGCCCTTGTTCTGGGCATCTCCCCCGCCACCGTGAAGCGAGGGTGGACGACAGCGCGGCTCTGGCTCCGAAAGGAAATAGCCGGGGAATCACGAGCATGACTCCGGAACGGTGGCAACAAATCGAGCTTGTCCTCGGGGACGTGCTGGAACTGCCGACAGAGCAGCGCTCTGGATTTCTTGCCAAGGTGTGCTCGGAAGATGCGGCTTTGCGCCTGGAAGTCGAATCCTTCCTCGCTCTGGGCGATGACGAGGCCCGCACCAATTTCCAATGGTCGGGAAACCACGTCACCCTGGCGCCGGGAACCAAGCTCGGCGAATATGAAATACAGTCGCTGCTGGGTATTGGCGGAATGGGAGAAGTTTATCGGGCACATGATCCGCGACTGAGACGCGACGTGGCGGTCAAAGTTATACCGCACTTTGTTTCGAACGATGCGGACCGGTTGCGGCGCTTCGAGCAGGAAGCGCGGGCGGCGGCGGCGCTGAACCATCCCAACATTCTTGAGGTCCATCAGTTGGGCATGTATGAGGGTGCACCGTACCTAGTTTCGGAACTGCTGGAAGGCGAAACTCTGCGAGAGCACCTCCAGCGCAGCCGACTCGCGCTGCGGAAAGCAATTGACTATGGGGTGCAGATTGCGCGGGGGCTTGCCGCAGCCCATGAAAAGGGCATCGTGCATCGCGATTTGAAGCCGGAAAATTTGTTCATCACCAAAAATGGACGCGCAAAGATTCTGGACTTCGGACTAGCGAAGCTCCCGAAACCACAGTCCAGTTCGAAGAACAGTGCACCCACGCTGGACGACAAAACCGGACCGGGCGTAGTGCTGGGCACTGTCGGCTACATGGCACCCGAACAAGTGCGTGGACAAACCGCAGATCACCGTGCAGATATTTTTGCCTTCGGCGCAATTCTGTACGAGGTGCTAACGGGAAAACGCGCGTTCCAGGAGCTGACTTCAGTGGAAACGATGGGCGCCATCCTCAACGAAGACCCTCCCGACGTTTCTCTGCTCGCACCCACCACTCCTTTGGCGCTGCAGGGAATTGTGCAGCGTTGTTTGGAGAAGAACCCGGAGCAACGCTTCCAATCAGCATCAGACCTGGCATTCGCGCTAGAAGCTTCAACAGATTCAGGCCGCTCCTCAGCCACTGTGTTGGCCCAACTCAGGAAGCTTCCCCGGAAGTGGGTCTACGGAGCCACTGCCGCTGCCATTGTCCTTGCAGCGCTGTCGGCCATCCTTCAGTTGCGCCCGCAAAGCGCGCTGGTGCCGACCATCGACTGGGTGCAAATCACTGACCTTGCTGATTCCGTGACTTCCCCGGCTTTCTCGCCGGACGGTCGCATGCTCACCTTTTTGCGCGGTGACGATTCATTTCTTACTATCGGGCAGGTCTACGTCATGCTCCTGCCTCACGGCAATCCAGTTCGGCTGACTAACGACTCATTCTCGAAAATGAGCCCGGTCTTCAGCTTCGACGGCGCCAACGTCGGCTACACCGTCCCTTGGGATACATGGTCCGTACCCGTGCTCGGTGGCCAGCCGCGGCTTATGCTTCCCAACACGTCAGGCCTCAGCTGGCTGGACGCCGATAACCTGATGTTTTCGCAAATCACCAGCGGCGTTCATATGGAGCTTGTGAGTTCGGATCTCAGCCGCGCTCATGTCCACACCATCCTTTCGCCCGAGGGTCATATGAGCATGGTGCACCGGTCGTACCTGTCGCCCGACCGCAAGTGGGTGATCACTGTCGAAATGACGGGCAATTTCTGGGACCGTTGCCGCCTGATTCCTTTCGACGGCAGCGCTCCTGGTAGACAGATCGGACCGGCGGACGGCATCTGCACATCAGCCGCCTGGTCACCGGACGGTGCGTGGATGTACCTGAACACCAATTCAGGTCGGAGGTTCCACGTATGGCGGCAACGGTTCCCTAATGGCAGAATCGAGCAGGTTACGTCCGGGCCGACCGAAGAGGAGGGAATCGCCATTGACCCGGATGGCAAGTCATTTGTTACCGCCGTTGGTCTTCGGCGAAGCAGCGTGTGGCTGCACGATCAAAGCGGGGAACGCATGCTCACTTCGGAAGCCACCGCCGCCTTGGCCGCCCCCCGCAATGGCAGCCCGTTTTCACTCGATGGCAAAAAGCTTTATTACTTGGTGCGCCGCACACCGGGGCGGGAATACGCTTCTGACCATGCAGTTGGCGAGCTGTGGGAATTCGACCTGCAATCCGGCGCCACTCAGGCAATCCTGCCTCGTCTCACGATCTTCGATTTCTCGCTGTCGCCGGATGGTCGCGATGTGGTCTATGCTGTCCTGCGCGACGATGACACTCGAAGTATTTGGGTCGCGCCACTCGACCGTAGTTCCCCTGCCCGGATGTTGCAAGCGGATGCCGATCACCCCGGTTTTACCCCTTCCTATGTTTACTATACGAAGCGCGCGCTCGACGGCGCCCATGTGCATCGCGTCCATCCCGACGGCAGCGGTGATGAACAAATCTGGGATGAAAAAATTCAAAGCCTCGCCACTTCTCCCGATGGCCGCTATCTGGCATTGACCGTTCCCATACAGAAGAGCGCGGCTGGTATGAAACATGGACAACAGTGGAAGCTGGAAGTTGTGGACTGGGGACGAAAACGAGTTTACCCGGTGTGTGACGACGCCGTCGCTTACTGGTCCGGAGATGGCAAATCCTTCCTCGTGAGCCCTATGGGGATTTACAAAGGAGCCCCAACCTATGTGCTCAGCGCGCCCGCGGACAGGGGCATCCCTGAATTGCCGTCGAACGGAATATCCAACATCACCGAGTTCGCCAAGCTCAAGCACGTGCGCACGATTCCGCAAACTTCCATCGGAATCGGAAGAACTCCCGATACCTACGCTTTCGTCAAAGAGACAGTCCAACGCAATCTTTACCGCATTCCCCTGCGCTAAGAGTCTTGTCAGACGCATCTGCGTAGACGCACTGCCCCCCAACCGGCCCGCCGCCCCGCCTCCCGCCCGCCCAACTAAGCCAAAGCTATTTACCATGTGGTAACGAGACCGGTTTCAGATCGCTCTACCTCCTATCCCGCCCTCACGTTGACCCCCGGCAAAAGCGCCCACTATACTTCCTGCAGGCTGTCTCCGGGCAGCGGTTATGTCTCTATCCGCCCTCATCGTCGACGACGAGCAACTGGCCCGCGACGAATTGGCCTTTCTGTTGAAAGGCGTGGGCGATGTCGATGTCGTCGCCCAGGGCAAGAACGGCCTGGAAGCCGTCAACCTGATTCGCGAGCACAATCCCGATCTCGTTTTTCTCGATGTTCAGATGCCGGGCCTTGACGGCTTTGGTGTCATCAAGAAACTGCTCGACAAGAAAGTCCCGCTCCCCGAGTTCGTTTTCGCCACTGCTTTTGATAAGTACGCGGTCAAAGCGTTCGAGGTGAACGCCGTCGACTACCTGCTCAAGCCCTTCGATAAGAAACGCGTGGCCCTGTCGATTCAGAAGGCCCGCACCAAGATGGAAGCCGGCGCTTCACCCGCGGACAAGATCGAGACCCTGGTCCGCATGCTCGAGTCGCAGAAGCCCCAGCCGACCTCCAAGATTCTGATCAAATCGGCCGGCCGCCTCTTTCTGGTCGATCAGAAAGACATCTGCTACGCCTCCATCGAAGACGGCGTAATCAGCGTGATCACAGCCGGCGCTAATGGCGCGGAGGGTCAATCCAACTGCCGTACTCTGGAAGAACTGCTCGCTAGTCTCGACCCCCATTTTTTCTGGCGCGCCCACCGCTCGTACCTGGTTAACATCAACCGCATCAAGGAAGTCGTTCCCTGGTTCAAGAGCTCATACCAGTTACGCATGGACGACAAGAAGCAGACCGAAGTCCCAGTCAGCCGCGCCCAGACCAAGCGTCTGCGGGAACTCTTCGGACTGTAATCCATCCCCTGTTAGAGCAACCTGCCCTTGGGGCTACGCATCCCAACCCATGGAATTAGTGTGTTCCGCCGGATTTGGATGTCCGGCATACCGGATGCCTCTTGGACGGAGATTGATCATGAGAAGTTCCACCCGCCTCGCCCCGCTCAGTCTTCTGATCCTCGCGGCTTGCGTGGTTGCGTCCGCGCAGATCAAGCGCGAGGTGTTCGCCTACCCCGTGACCTCCAAGCCCGTGATCTACATTCGCAACCAGTACGGCCGGATCACGGTGACGCCTTCTTCCGGGGACAAGGTGGTCGCCACGGTGGTGCATTCCGACGCCGTCGAGATTCGCGGCCAGCAGAATCAGAACCGCATCGAGTTGATGACCGAGTCGCAGAATTCCTCAGGCGCCAAAGCCGATAATGTGGACTACCAGGTCTTGGTGCCGTCCGATGCCTACGTCATCCTGAGCACCGCGGCGGGATCGCTTTCGGCTGAGAATCTCGACGGCGATCTGGTTTTCGAAGGCACAACCGCGTCTGTGGACGCGCACTTGATCCATAACGCCCACATTCACGTGAAAACCTTGAGCGGGCCGATTTCGCTGCGGCAGATCTCCGGAGGCCGGGTGGAAGCCATCACATCCAGCGGCGATATCACGTTGCAGGATGTCTCGGGCTCCGAAGTCGAAGTGCACTCGGGTACAGGTCGAATCCAGTACGCGGGCAACCCCGGTTTTGGTGTGTTCAAGCTGGTCAGCGGAACGGGCAGCATTGATGTTTCTGTCCCTTCCATCGCCCTGGCACGCTTCAAAGCGCGTTCGGTGAAGGGCAAAGTGGACGCCCCAATTCCGGCTCCAGTTGCGACCACCCTGGGGTTTGATTCCGGACAGAATTCCCTGCTTCGCAACGCCCGCGCCGCGTTTGATCTTCATTCTTTCCGGGGGAACATCACGGTCCGCGAGGCGTTGAAGTAAGCAACACCGCTCCACCCGGACATGACCGACGGGATGGAGCCGGGCCATCGCTGGGATGTAGAATAAGGGCAAGTTTCGTGGGGACATTATTTCTTTGTTGAGTCAGCTCAAGGCGCGTGGTTCCGCCCGGTCCGGAGCACTTTCACTGCTCTGCGTTCTGTTGATTCTGTTCGTCGCCGTTGCCCAGACGAACCACGTCCACAAAACCAGCGGGAGCTCGCCCGACCACGAGTGCTCGATTTGCTCGGTGGCGCATTCCACCGCGCTGATCTCGGTTGGGGTCCAGCCCGCTCCGGTGTTTACGCCGTCGATTCTGGTTTCGTCGCAGAAAACGTCGCCCAAGTCTTACCTGCTCGTTTCTTTCCTTTACATCCGGCCTCCGCCATCGGTTTAGACAAATCCAGCGTCCACATATTTGTCTCAACCGACTTTTCATCCCTTTGGAGGAGAGGTGTAATGCTTTCTATCCGGAATTTCACCTATTTGTTATTTCTGACTCTTGGACTGACAGTCTGTGGCACCCCGCTCGCCGCCCAGTTGGGGAGCAGTTCGGGGGCCGTGACCGGGGCCGTCCTCGATCCTTCCGGTGCGGTGGTTGCCAACGCGACCGTCGAGATTCACAATCCTGTGAGCGGGTTCATCCGGTCGACTCCGACGGACAGCTCAGGGAAATTCAGCTTCAACAATGTTCCGTTTAACCCCTATCATCTGAGCGTAACAGCGGCAGGGTTTGCATCCTACGCGCAAGATGTTGACGTGCGGTCAAGTGTCCCGCTGTCGGTCGAGATCAGTCTCCAGGTCGCCGGTTCCACCACCACGGTGACGGTTGAGAGCGGCACCGACTTGCTGGAAACCGAAACGTCCGCTCACACCGACGTGGATCGCGCGCTCTTCGACAAGCTACCGCTGGAGAGCCAATCTTCTTCGGTTAGTTCGCTGGTTACCCTGGCCTCGCCTGGAGTCGTGGCCGATTCGAACGGTCTCTTTCATGGACTCGGGGACCACGCGGAGAACTCGTTCTCAGTCGATGGCCAGCCCATCACCGACCAGCAAAGCAAAGTATTCTCGAACCAGATTCCGGTGGATTCGATCCAGTCGCTGGAGGTCGTCTCCGGTGCCCCGCCGGCTGAATTCGGCGACAAGACCAGCCTGGTCATCAAGGTGACGACCCGTTCTGGCCTGGGACAGAAGCAACCCACTGGGAGCCTGACCACCTCCTATGGATCCTTCGGCACCGTCACTAGCGACGCCAACCTCGCTCTCGGCAGCGACCATTGGGGGAACTTCATCTCCGCCAGCGGAATGAACACCGGCCGGTTTCTCGACCCTCCCGAATTTCAGGTCATGCATTCCAAGGGGAACGAGGAGAACCTCTTCGATCGCATGGACTTTCAGCCTTCCGTCGCGGACTCGGTGCACTTGAATCTTGGCTACACCCGCTCCTGGTTCCAAACCCCCAACTCGTTTGACGCCCAATTCGCGAATCAGGACCAGCGCGCCCAGATTCAAACCTACAATGTCGCGCCCACCTGGAGTCACCTGTTCAGTCCTACTACGCTGCTTACAGTCGGCGCGTTCCTACGCCACGACAACTTTGGCTACTTCCCCAGCGCCAATCCCTTTGCGGACCTGCCCGAAACCCTCAGCCAATCGCGCCAACTCACCAACGCGGGCCTGCGCACCGATCTCTCGTACGTAAAAGGCATGCACAATCTCAAGGCAGGCGTCACCTTCGAACACACGCTGTTGACCGAAAACTTCAGCTTCGGGGTCACCGATCCGGGTTTGAATGCAGTCTGCCTCAACGGGAACGGAACTCCCGATACCAACCCGACGCCCACCGACCCGGCCCAGTGCACAGGAACGTTGCAACCCAACCCGGGATTTGTGCCAGCCCTGTTGGCTATCGACCGCACTCGCGGAGGCACAAACTTTCCCTTTCATGGGCACGGCGATATCCGGCAACTCGCGATGTATGTCCAGGACGCGATTACCAAGGGCAACTGGACCTTCAACCTCGGCGTTCGGGGCGACCTCTACCGTGGCTTGTCCCGCGACGCGCAGATCCAGCCTCGGCTGGGCCTGGCCTACAAAGTCAACCCCAGCAATACCGTGCTGCGGCTCTCCTACGCTCGCGTGATGGAGACGCCTTTCAACGAGAATCTTGTCTTTGCCAGCCAGACCACGAACGATCCGGTGATCAGCGGGTTGTTTGGCGCCAACTCAAATGCTGCCATTCGCCCCGGAGCGCGCAACGAATTTCACGCCGGGTTCCAGCAGGCGTTCGCCAAATTCCTGGTGGTCGATGCAGACTACATGTGGAAGTACACCCACAACGGCTACGACTTCAGCACTCTGCTCAACACTCCCATCTTCTTTCCCATCGCGTGGCACAACTCCAAGATCGACGGCGCTTCGGTCCGGGTAAGCATGCCCGAGCATCACGGCCTGACCGCTTTCGTTCTCATGGGCCACGTCAACGCCCGCTTCTTCCCGCCTCAGGTGGGGGGCCTCGGCACCGACCTCGGGGCGGGCGGCCTGCCGTTCCGCATCGATCACGACCAGAAATTCCAGCAGACCACGCACTTGCAATACCAACCCTGGAAGAGCGGACCGTGGATCGGATTCAACTGGCGCTACGACAGCGGCCTGGTTGCGGGCGCAGTGCCGTTCGCCTCCGACACCACTACACCCGTAGACCTGACCGGCTTGACCGCCGATCAGCAGATGCAGGCGGGCCTGTTCTGCGGCAACGTGTTCCCCACACTCTCGTCGCCGCTCACGACCTGCGCTCCTTCGCAGTACGGTTCCACGCGCATCTCGCTGCCCGCGCCCGGAGCCGAGAGTGACGATCATAATCCGCCTCGCATCGCTCCCCGTCACCTGTTCGACCTGAGCGTGGGCGACGACAACCTTTTCCGCGGCGACAAGTACAAGTGGAGCCTCCGGGCGACGGCGATCAACTTGTCAAACAAGGTCGCACTCTACAACTTCCTCTCGACGTTCAGCGGAACGCACTTCGTCACCCCGCGAACGCTCACCGCGGAGTTGGGGTTCCACTTCTGAAGATGGAACGCTGAAATCCAAAAAGCGAAGGCGGCCAGGACTGGAGGACCGCCTTGTTTCGCTTCTGGGGAGGGTGGCCGGCAAAGGGGAAGTATGAAGGTTTGAAGCACTGGGGGTGGTACGGCTCAGCGCACCGGCCGGGTCACACACTCGGAAATAAGCGGCAACAGGCTCTGCGTTTCCCGCCTCGCGTGCTCGCAGCGGATCGAGCCCCGGGGGAAAGCGCGATTCCTGGTTCACGTCGCGGAAAAGCCGCGGCTTCTGTTGCTCCCACACCCAGCCGCTCGCCGACTCCGCCACCGGCACCTGGGTGGGGAAAATCAGACACGAGTTCGCTCTACACAAAGGCACATCCATCCGGTTGTGCCGGGGATTATGCAGCGAGAAATTCAGGAGCTGGAAATCGACCGGCTTCTGTATCGACTGCGCGAGCTCGTGAAATAGTTCGGGAAAGTTCCGATGGCGCAAGTCCGTGGCAACCGGCAACGGTATTGCTTGGCCGCCTTTGCGTATAATCTAACCGCATGGCCCGTGGTTGGGAGAGCAAGTCCGTCGAAGCGCAGCAGGCGGACGCTGCGGAAGTCAGAACCGAACCAAAGGCTCGCCTGACCCCCATTGAGGTGGATCATTTCCACCGTCTCGAGGGGCTGCAGTTGTCCCGGCAGCGCGTTCTGCACCAACTCGAGACCGCCCAGAACTCACGTCACCGCGACATGCTCCGGCACGCCCTTACGGAGCTGGACCGACAGATCCAGGGCATGCAATCAGGCTGATAGAGGCGGCTCCTGCGTCCCGAAGCGATTAGCGAAGAGAGCACCGCGCCCTCCGGAGACCCGGGTTCGCCCCGCCCTGCTGACGTATAATAAGCAATCCGATGAAAGCCTACGTCTACGTATCGCTGAAGAAAAGTGTCCTGGACCCACAAGGCAAAACCATCCAGGGCGCGCTCAAGAAGATGGGTTACCAGGGGTTAGGGGAGGTTCGCCAGGGGAAGTACTTCGAACTCACGCTGGACGGCGGACTTAGTAAGTCCGAGGCAGAGACCGAAGTCGAACGTATCGCCCGCGAAGTCCTGACCAATCCCGTAATCGAGGAATACCGTTTCTCCCTCGAAGACTGACTCCCCCGACAGGGCGACCCGGCTTGCGTAACGGCTCGACTGGTATTGCGTCCGCGGATTGGACCCGAGCCGAAGTCTAAGGAGCTTGCTCGTATGTGTGGCATCGTAGGTTACGTTGGGAAAAAGAGCGTGGTGCCGGTCATCATTGATGGCCTCCGGCGCCTGGAATATCGCGGCTACGACTCGGCCGGAATCGCCGTCGGCGGCAACGGCGAAGGGTTGCAGATCCGACGCGCCGAAGGCAAGTTGCGCAACTTGGAAGAGGCCATCCGCCTCAAGCCCCTCAACGGCACCTACGGCGTCGGACACACCCGCTGGGCTACCCACGGTCGCCCCAGCGAAGAAAACGCTCACCCCCACCGCGACTGCTCCGGCAAGATCGTCGTCGTTCACAACGGCATCGTCGAAAACTACCTTTCCCTCAAAAAGAAACTCGTCGAGGAAGGCCATAAGTTCACGACCGAGACTGACACCGAAATCATCGCCCACCTGGTCGAGAAGTACTTCCTGAAAACTGGCAACGGCCACCGCCCTTCGCTCGAAGAAGCCGTACGCAAGGCCGTGAAAGAACTCACCGGAGTGTTCGCTCTCGCGGTCATCGCGATCGACGAGCCCAACAAGATTGTGGCCGCCCGCAACGGCCCGCCCGCGGTCATCGGTCTGGGCAAGGACGAGTACTTTGTCGCCTCCGATGTACCCGCGATCCTCTACCACACCCGCGATCTGTTCTTCCTCGGTGACGGCGATTTGGCCACGATCACTCCCGAAGGTGTGCGGCTGACTGACTTCGACGGTCAACCCATCACCCGCCAGGTGCAGCACGTCACCTGGGACCCGATCATGGCAGAAAAGGGCGGGTTCAAGCACTTCATGCTCAAGGAAATCTACGAGCAACCCCGCGCCGTCCGCGACACCACCCTGGGCCGTGTCTCGCAGGACACCGGTCACATCTTCCTCGAAGAGATGGAAATCACGGAAGCCGAGTTCCGCGCCGCGAAAAAGATCAACATCGCCGCCTGCGGCACCAGCTGGCACGCTGGACAAGCAGGCAAATTTATGATCGAGAGCCTGGCGCGCATCCCGGTGGAAGTCGACTATGCCAGCGAGTGGCGGTATCGCGACCCCATCATTGCGCCCGACACCATCACCCTGCTGATCACCCAGTCCGGCGAGACCGCCGACACCATCGCCGCCCAGCGCGAGGCCAAGGCCAAGGGCTCGAAGACGCTCGCCATCTGCAACGTGGTCGGTTCCATGGTGACCCGCGAGGCCGCCGGCACCATCTATACTCACGCCGGCCCGGAGATCGGTGTCGCTTCCACCAAAGCCTTCACCGCGCAGCTCACCGCGCTTTATCTTTTCGCGCTTTACCTGGCGCAGGTGCGCGGCACCATCACGCCGGAGCAGGCGAAGAGCGAGGTCTACGACCTGACTCGCTTGCCGGGCAAACTCGAACACGTTCTGACCCAGGAAGAAGCCTGCGAGGAACTCGCCAAGCTGTATTCTCGCGCCCAGGACTTCCTCTTCCTCGGCCGCGGCATTCATTACCCGATCGCGCTCGAAGGCGCCTTAAAGTTGAAAGAAGTCTCCTATATCCACGCCGAGGGCTACCCCGCCGGCGAGATGAAGCACGGCCCGAACGCGCTCATCGACGAGAATCTTCCCGTGGTCATCATCGCTACCCGTGATCGGAAAGATCCGTTGTCGGTGGTCCGCTACGAGAAGACGATGTCGAACCTGAAGGAGGTGAAGGCGCGCTCCGGACAAGTGATCGCGCTCGCCACCGAAGGCGACGACGAAATCAAGGAAGCCGCTGACCACGTCATCTATGTTCCGGCCGCGCCGGAGGAACTCTCACCCATCCTCGAGATCGTTCCCCTGCAGCTGCTGGCTTATCACATCGCGGTAAGACGCGGCTGCGACGTGGACCAGCCCCGCAACCTGGCCAAATCGGTGACGGTGGAATAGAGAATCAGTCTCGAGTCTTGCGGCTTGAGATCCCGACTGGGCGGCGCGAGCATCTACTTCGAACCCGTGCCTTCTCACCGCGGGAGGCCTGCGTTTCAGCTACGGGTTGCCCTCTTTCAGAAGCACCACATCGGCGACGTCGTGCTGGCGGATGATCGCGAGGGTTTTGCCGTCCGGCGACCAGCTATAGCTGGCGACCGGCTCGGAGCTGAGATGAGCGAGTTCGTGTCCCGGCGTGCCATCGAGAGGTTGGATCCAGAGACTGTTTCCACCGTTGTCGCTGATCAGGTAGGTCACGGCCTGCGGAGCCTGCGGCAGAAGCTGCAAGCCGGTGCCGGAATCGGTGGCGCCCCTGAAACGCGGATCGAGGTCCAATAGGCGCGGCCCGGTTCCAGTCCCCGCTTCCAGACTGGCAATCGCGAGCTTGCTGAGCGCGTCGTTGGTGCGCGGGTCGATCACATCCGCCACGAAACCAAAGGACTTGCCGTCGGGGCTGAAGAAGCTGACTCCAGCCACTCCGAACTGGTTGGGGACGGCGCCGTTCGGCACCGGCTCCGCGTTCCCTCCATCGATTGGAACGCGCATGAGGCGGGACCTTGAGGAAAGATCGACGTAGTACACCCACTTGCTGTCGGGCGTGCACAAAGGATTGGCGTCAAAAAAACCTGTCGTAAGCTGTTTGGGAGCCGAGCCGTCCGCATTGCTGCGCCAGATGTTGATGGTGTTGCCGGCATGATGCGCCCAGGTGAACACCAGGTAGTGATCTCCGCACGCAGCCGGCGCATAGAGCTCGGCATTGGGATCGCCAACCAAGGCAGTCGCGTTCTGTCCGTCGGGATCGCTGCGAGTGATTTTCTCGCCATCGGCGATGAGCAGTTTGCCGTCGGCAGTCCATTCCACCTGGCGCGGATCGGCAACCTGCTGCAGGGGCTTGGGCGCCACTGGTTGTGCGGCACCCGGCGAGACGAGCAGTTCGAGAGCCCGCGTGGTCTTCACCTGCACCGTGGCAACGCTGCGAGTGTCCGCCGACAGCGTCAGAGTAGCGTACCGGTTGGTGTCGCGCGTGATCGGGCGCAGCTTCCCATCGATCGAGAGTAACCCGATTTGCGACTGCTCGAGGTGGGGTCCCTTGGCCGAATAGACCACGAGAAACCAGAGCCCGTCGGGTAGCCACTTCACCCCGAAGACGCTATGGCTCGGTAACGCCGCCAGCGTCTTGACCTGTTTGCTCGCCAGATCGAAGCTTTCGACGTAGCTGAGAGCGGCACCGGAAGCCAGGAAGGAGTATGCGATTTGCTTTCCGTCTGGCGACCAGGTGATCTGCGTGGGATCCGCGCCCCGACTGGATTGCGTAATTCGCAGCACGGCTTCGTCGCCACCCTCGAGGTCCGCGGCCAGCAGGCGGTACTTGCCCGGCTCCGGGTCATTGGCGCGGATGTACGCCATGCGCTGGCCGTCGGGAGAGAAGGCGATGTCGCTGTCAATATCGCGCACGACCTGCTTGGGAGCCCCGCCCAAAACGGGGGCCCGGAACAGGTTGAACTCCGTTGCCTGCGCGTTGACGTTTCTGCGGAAGTATACGTAGTTGCCGTCGGGCGAGAATGTCAGGTCGCGGTAAATGACGGCCGAGGGGGAGATCACTTGCGTATCGCTGCCCGTCGGGATATTCCTCAGCCACAGGCTTCGCTGGCCGTTGTCGTTCTGAACGTGCAGGATGTACCTGCCATCGGGCGAAATCGCCGCCATGCCCGCCTTCCCACTATTGGTGATCTGGCTGATGGTGAAATTCTGGAAGGGCACTGGACCAGATCGGTTGAGGAATTCGTAGACGCCGAAGCCGGCCGCAGCCACCAGCACCAGGGCCACAACCGTCGCCACGATCGTCCCGACGCGATGCTCGCGGGCAACTGCGGTCACGCTGGAACTGCTGCTGCCGGCGGGAGCGGGGGTCGAGGCGCTGCTTGCTGCCCCATTGCCCGAGCCAACCGTCGCCCCTGCCTGGCTGTCGTCTGCTGGGAGCGTGACGGTCGCCGCCGGACTATGTCCCGAGCTGCTGTCGCGCTGCAGACGTTTCAAGTCGCTGCGAATCTCAGAGGCGTGCTGGTACCGCAGCTCGCGGTCTTTTTCGAGCGCCTTGGCGATGATCTCTTCCAGGCGCGCCGGAACGTCCGGATTGAGCCGGACAGGCGGGATCGGCGCCCGACTCAGAATCCCTTCGAAAATCGTCGCCGACGTGTCCCCTCGGAACGGCACCGCACCGGTTGCCATCTCATAGAGGACCGCGCCGAAAGAAAAAAGATCCGTGCGGGCGTCCAGTTCTTTGCCCCGGGCCTGTTCGGGAGACATGTACGCGATCGTGCCCACCGCGGTCCCGGGACTGGTCAGGAAGGCGTCGTCGATGGCCGTGGGCTGGCTCATGGTCCCTGCATCGGCCGCCACGCGCGAGGTAGGAACCAGCTTGGCCAGACCGAAATCCAGAATCTTGGCGTGCCCGCGCTTGGTCACGAAGATATTGGCGGGCTTGATGTCACGGTGAACGATGCCCTCGGTGTGCGCGGCATCGAGCGCGTCGGCGATCTCGATGGCCAGCTGCAGTAGAATCCCGGTTTCGAGAGGAGAGCCGGCAATCCGGTGCTTCAGCGTCAGGCCTTCGAGGTACTCCATGACGATGAAGGCCTGCCCCTTCTCCTCATCGATCTCGTGAATGGTGCAGATGTTGGGATGATTCAGCGCAGACGCGGCCCGGGCCTCGCGCTGGAAGCGCTCGAGAGCCTGCGGGTTGGAAGCCACTTCTTCGGGAAGAAACTTGAGCGCGACAAAGCGTCCGAGCTTGATGTCTTCCGCCTTGTAAACCACACCCATCCCTCCGCCGCCGAGCCGGTCGAGGATGCGATAGTGCGAGATGGTTTGACCGATCATGAGGATGGCGGTCGGGGAAGTGGAAATCTTATGGTGCGAGAAAGCGGAAGTCAAAGACAATGGCGGACTTGCTTCGACTGTTGAGGGCATGTGCTGCCGTTTTGTTGCTTTCACCGATATAGCGCTCTCGATCGCCTTCCCTCTAGGCCGCGCAGGATTTTGAGGAACTTCCGCAGGAAATCACCCGTATCTGTTCTTAGCTAGATTGTTGCCATCGAGGTCGAACCGACGGAGCGCTCCGCCGGACCTCCAATGGATGTTCCAGTCTGAGGCAGCAATCAAGCCGCAGTCGAAGAGATACAATATATTCCCACCATGCGGACGGTTTTAGACATCTTCTCGCAAATCTTCCGCAGCCTGTGGGCGCACAAGCTGCGCTCGTTCCTGACCATGTTTGGCATTGCCTGGGGCGTTGGATCTCTACTGCTGTTGGTAGGTGTGGGCGAAGGTTTCCGCTCGGGCAATAAGCGTGAGTTAGCCGAGTTCGGTAAGGACATCATGTTTCTGTTTCCCGGGCGGGCGCCGGCGGTACAGGGCAGCATGAACTCCGCCCGCTCCTATCTGCTCACCTACCAGGACTACCTGGACATCCGCTGGCGCGCACCCCACGTCCGCAACGCCTGCCCGTTGATTTCTCGCGGCGACCTGCACGAGGTAAGCGAATTCGCGAACGCCAGTGGCGAAATCCTGGGTGTAGAACCGCACCTGAACGAGATCAGCTATCTTCCTCTCAAGGAAGGGCGCTGGCTCAACGAACTGGACGGCACGCAGAAGCGCAACGTGATCGTCCTCGGGAACGAACTGCAGAAGGCCCTGTTCCCCGGGCGTCCGGCGGTGGGTTCATTCGTTCTGTTGAATGGCCTGCGGTTTGAAGTCGTGGGCAGCATGCCGCACCTCGGCCACGGCGACAACCTGTGGCTGAACATGCGGGGCTACATCCCTTTCCAGGTGATGGCCGCGAACTTCCCGATCAAGGGCGAGAACCACCAGAATTCGATCTCCTTCATCGAATATCAGCCGCGCGTCACCGCTGATCACGTACTGGCGCAACAGGACGTCCACAAAATCATTGCGCGTAATCACGGATTCGACGCCAGTGATCAAAACGCCTTTGATGAATGGGACTCGATCCAGGAGTCGAAAATGGTGGGCACCATCTTCGACGTCATGAACATGTTCCTGGGCGCAGTAGGAATGGTCACGCTCGCCCTGGGTGCCATCGGGGTGATCAATATCATGCTGGTCGCAGTCAGCGAGCGTACCCATGAGATCGGGTTGCGCAAGGCTCTAGGCGCCACCAATCGCAGTATTCTGTTTCAATTTTTTCTGGAAGGACTGCTCCTCACGCTGGGGAGTGGCCTGGTTGGGATGGGTCTGGCGACCATCTTGATGGCGACGATGGGAAACGTGCAGGGTCCAGGCGGATTCGATCCGCCGAAATTGGTGCCTATGTCGGCCGTGCTCGCCATTGGCAGCCTGACGCTAGCCGGCGTGATCGCGGGCCTTTATCCCGCGCGCAAAGCGGCTCTGCTGCCCCCGGTCGAAGCCCTCCGGCAGGAGTGATGTGATGTTTCGTGAACTGCTCCGCGAAGCCTATGCCGCGATGCGCCACAACCGGCGCCGCACCGCGCTTACGATGCTGGGCATGGCCTGGGGCATCGCCACCGTGGTCATGTTGCTGGCCTATGGCGAAGGTTTCGGACAGGCCTGTGCCAACATCTTTGCCAATTTCGGCACCAAACTGGTGATCGTGGTCCCGGGTCGCACCTCCATGCAGGCCGGTGGCCAGAAGGCCGGAATCCCCATCCGCTTCACTCAGGAGGATCTGGAGACGCTGACCACGAACCTTCCGCAAATTACCCATATCACGCCGGAAGTCGGCAAGCAGGCGAGCATCCAGTACGACACCAGAGCTTTCACCTTCGCGGTAACCGGCAACGATCCCAACGTATTCTCGATCCGCGCCCTCAAACTGGACCAGGGCCGCTTCTACAACCTGGAAGACCAACTGCAACGCGGCCGCGTCGCAGTGATCGGTTCAGAAGCGAAGGAAAAACTGTTTTCCGGACGCAACGCGCTGGGTGAGCGCATCCGCTTGGACGGCCTGAGCTTCGAAATCATCGGTGTCCTGAGCGCCAAAATGCAGGAGGGCAACGACGATATCAACCGCGTGCTCTACGTGCCCTTCAGCACCATGAGCGATCTGAAGGACACGCACTACCTGGACTCCATCTGGTTCACCTACCAGACGCCGGAGTACCAGAGCCTGGAAAATTCGGTCCGGGCGATTATGTCGGTTCCGCACAAGTTCAACCAATCCGACCGCCAGGCCGTGCGCGTATTCAACCTCATGACTCAGCTTCACCAGTTCGAAATCATCACCCTTGGGTTGAAGATCCTGATGGGCTTTATTGGCACGCTGACCCTGGGCATCGGCGGCGTCGGCCTGATGAACATCATGCTGGTCTCAGTCACGCAACGTACGCGGGAGATCGGTGTGCAGAAGGCCTTGGGCGCCCAAAGGCGCGACATCCTGATGCAGTTCCTCGCCGAAGCCCTGACCATCACCTTCATCGGCGGTGTACTGGGAGTCATCCTCGCCTACGTGGTCGCGCTTTCCGTGGGCAGGCTCACTTTGTACAGCGCCTTTGCCAAGAACGGAGAAGCCGGCGACATTCGCCTGATCATCGCTCCGGGAACGCTGATCGCCTCTACCCTCATTCTCACTGTTGTCGGACTGGTCAGCGGCATGGTCCCAGCCTTCCGCGCCTCCCGCCTGGATCCGATCGAGGCTTTGCGGCACGAATAGCCCCGCGGCCCAGGGCTGCGCTGACCCTTGCAAGTCGCTGTTGGGAAGCCAGTTAACCGCCGTTTGGCTCCTCCCGAGTCTCTGCATCCCGCGCCTCCCAGGCCGCATCTAAACCTTGACAACGATACACTCAAGTCATATTATGGCATCGTCAATAGCAATCAAGGTGCTGATTTTAATGCACTTATAAGCTATAGGAGGCTCAGTTATGGGCAAGATTATTGGAATTGACCTGGGAACCACGAACTCTGTGGTTGCCGTCATGGAAGGCGGCGAGCCCAAGGTCATTGCAAACGAAGAAGGTGGGCGGACGACTCCGTCCGTAGTCGGATTTACCAAGACCGGCGAGCGGCTGGTCGGACAGGTGGCCAAGCGGCAGGCCATCACCAATCCCGAGAACACGGTCTTCTCGATCAAGCGTTTCATGGGACGCCGCTACGACGAGGTGAACGAAGAAATGAAGATGGTGCCCTACAAGGTTGAGCGCGACGGAGACCATGTCGCGGTCATCGCGCAGGGCAAAAAGTACACCCCGCCCGAAATCTCCGCCATGATTCTTCAGAAGCTGAAGAAGGCAGCGGAAGACTACCTGGGCGAGAAAGTGACCGAAGCTGTCATCACGGTTCCGGCGTATTTCAACGACGCCCAGCGCCAGGCGACCAAAGACGCCGGCAAGATTGCCGGGCTCGACGTAAAGCGGATCATCAACGAGCCGACGGCGGCCGCGCTCGCCTACGGGCTCGACAAAGGCAAAGACGAGACGATTGCCGTCTACGACTTCGGTGGCGGCACCTTCGATATTTCGATCCTGGAAGTCGGCGAGGGCGTGATCGAAGTGAAGGCCACCAACGGCGACACGCATCTGGGCGGCGACAACCTCGACCAGCGCATCGTCGAGTGGCTGATTGACGAATTCAAGAAGGACGAGGGCCTCGACCTGCGCGGCAAGGGCAACGAGATGGCACTGCAGCGTCTCCGCGATGCCGCGGAGCGCGCGAAGATCGAGCTTTCGACCACGATGGAGACCGAAATCAACCTGCCTTTCATCACGGCAGATGCGACTGGGCCAAAGCACCTGGTAAAGAAACTGACCCGGGCGAAGCTCGAATCGATGGTCGAAGACCTGATTCAGAAGTCGGTCGGCCCGTGCAAGCAGTGCATGAAGGACGCGGGCATCGACTCCAGCAAGATCAACGAAGTCGTGCTCGTCGGCGGTCAGACCCGCATGCCGCGCATCCAGGCGCTGGTGAAGGAACTGTTCGGACGGGAGCCCCACAAGGGCGTGAACCCGGATGAAGTGGTCGCGGTCGGCGCGGCCATCCAGGGCGGCGTTCTCAAGGGCGAGGTGAAAGACCTGCTCCTGCTCGACGTAACTCCGCTGTCGCTGGCGATCGAAACCCTGGGCGGCGTGGCCACCCCGATGATCCCGCGCAACACGACGATTCCGACGAAGAAGACGGAAACGTTTTCGACCGCGGCGGACAACCAGACGTCGGTCGAAGTCCACGTGCTGCAGGGCGAACGGCCAATGGCGGCGCAGAACCGCACGCTGGGCAAGTTTCACCTGACGGGATTGCCACCGGCTCCGCGGGGTGTCCCTCAAATCGAGGTGACGTTCGACATCGACGCCAATGGCATCCTGAACGTGACCGCCAAAGACACGGCCACCGGCAAGGACCAGAAGATCACGATCACGTCGTCTTCCGGCCTGTCCAAGGAAGAAGTGGAACGCATGGCGAAGGAAGCCGACGCCCACTCAGCCGAAGACAAAGCCAAGCGCGAAGAGATCGAAGCCAAGAATCAGCTCGACAGCATGGTCTACCAGATGGAAAAAATGCTGCGCGAGTCCGGCGACAAGATCTCGGGCTCGGAGCGGGGCGAGGTCGAAAATGCCATCGCCGACGCGAAGAAAGCGCTGGAGTCGGGCGACAAGGCCGGCATGGACCGGGCGCGTGAAACCCTGACCCAGGCTTCGCACAAACTGGCCGAGCAGATGTACAAGGCGGCTGGCGCGCAGGCAAGTCCCGGCCCAGGCCCCGGCGCCGGACCGTCAGCTTCAGCCGAGGGCAACGGTCAAGCCAAGAAAGACGAAGGCGTTATCGACGCCGAGTACGTCGACGTTGAGGACAAGAAGTAAGCTGTCAGCCGTCGGTTTTCAGCGGGGGGCGCTTCGGCGCCCCTCTCTTGTATTCGAACCTTGGGAAATGGAGAAACGGGAATTGCAATTCGAAATCGACAATCAGATGTATTTTTTGAACTTTGTCCCGGACGAGGGGCGTTGGTACGTCTTCTCGCCGACCGAAGACGGAATGATCCGCATCCCCGTGGCGATGGATGCGGCGCCGTTCGAGAATTTTGCGTTTGCGCCAGAGGAAGAGAAAAAGAGGATTGTGCACTGATCTCCTAGACACTGTAATCCGGAGTGGAGCGAGGCGCACGCCGAACGGAGTCGAAGAGCTTGCCCTGAGCGAAGCCGAACGGACCCCGTATCCGCTTGCGCTAAGATGAACCTCGAAGGGCATTTTGACCATACAACCGCAATATTGGGTTCGATCGAAGCGCGGTGAGAAATTTCCAGTCGCAATTGGTTTGCAATCAGGCAAGGGGTCCTTCGACTCGGTTCGGCGGGCGCCTCACTTGGCTCAGGATGAGCGATGGCGGAGGGGAACGGAGGTCGGCCCCGCGCCCCGAATTTGGGCTGCGCGCCGACGGCTGCAAGCTGATAGCTAGTTACCGAAGTCAAACTGAATAGCTAATCATGGCTACCCCGACTAAAGACTACTACGCGGCGCTGGGCGTCAAGAAGTCCGCCTCGACCGACGACATCCGGAAAGCCTTCCGCAAGCTCGCCCGCAAGTATCACCCCGACGTCAACCCGGGCGACAAGAGCGCCGAAGAGAAGTTCAAGACCCTTTCCGAAGCGAACGAAGTCCTGAGCGACCCCAAGAAGCGCAAGATCTATGACCAGCTCGGCTTCTACTCCGACAGCATCGATCCGGCGGCGGCCGAGGCCTATGCCCGCCAGGGAGGAGGCCCGGGCGGATTCCCCGGCGGCCAGCCGGGCGCTACTGGCTCAGCAGGAGCCGGCGGTGTCAACTTCGACTTTGGCGGCTTCGACTTCTCCGACTTGTTCGAAGGAGGCGGACGGGGGAAGAAAGCACCCTCAGGCGGGGGCGGCGGGTTCCGCGACATCTTCTCCAGCATGTTCGACCGGGGCGGGGCCACGGCAGAGGCAGGCCCCGAACCGGGTTCAGACCTCGAATACCAGGTCAACGTTCCCTTCTGGACGGCCATCCGGGGTGGTGTGATGCGCCTCAACATCAGCCGTCGCGACGCTTGTCCGACCTGTACCGGCGCGGGCTTCGTCGAAGCGCCCGGCACCTGCCCGCAGTGCCACGGCAAGGGCACGATCGAGCAGACCGGCGGGCGCATGAAGTTCAACGTGCAATGCCCACGCTGTCATGGAACCGGCAAGAACATCTCCACTTGTCCAACCTGCCAGGGGCAGGGAAGCGTCGAGCGGTCGGACCCACTCGAGATCCGCATCAAGGCCGGAACCCGGGACGGACAGCGCATTCGCATCGCCGGCAAAGGCAATGCCGGATTGCGGGGGGGACCCGCCGGAGACCTCTACGTCATCATCAAGACGGACAACCACCCCATCTTCCACCGGGAAGGTGACGACATCCGTCTAACGGTTCCGGTCAGCGCCACCGAGGCCGCCCTCGGCGCCAAGATCGAAGTCCCCACCATCGACGGCCGGACTCTGCTGAAAATCCCGCCGGGCACCCAGTCCGGTCAAAAGCTCCGCCTGCGGGAGAAAGGCGTGCCGTCGGCCACCAAGGACGGTGCCCGCGGGGACGAGATCGTCGAGATCAAAGTCACCGTCCCGATGCCCCGCGACGAGCGCACCAAGGAACTGCTGCGCGAGTTGGCCCAACTGAACCCGGAAGATCCCCGGGCGGAGTTGTGGAAGGATGTGTAGGCAAGATCTTTGACCACGAAGGGCACGCAGTAAGCAAGAAGGATAGCGGCATTGATTGCTTCGTGCTGCCTCCGTGTCCTTCGTGGTGAAGGTTTCTCTGGCCCCCTCGAAGTCAACTACGGTCAAAGCTTCCGAGCGGCTTCTCTGCACTCTTCGCTTCCCGGTTCCCCGTTACCTCCGTCCTGCGTCTTCCGCGAAAAAATTTGCTGATTTTTCTTTTGCGTAGCATCTAAATTGCCGTATTCTCTTGCTGCGAACTAACTTCACCGAATCCGCGGAATCGCTGTAACCGCGAGCCCCGAGACAAGGGAGACGGGGTGGTGAGAGTGAGTCGCTCGAGGAGGAAGCCAAAGAAATTGGCAACCGCTAGCGCGCCCGCCCAACAGAAACAACCTTTCGTTCTTCCCCAGAACAAAAAATTCGGCAGGCTCACCTTGTGGCCCCTGGTCGCCGCCACCTTCTTTATGGTGTCGGGGGGAACCTACGGCACCGAAGACGTCGTGCACGGCGCCGGCTACGGTCGAGCCATCCTTATTCTTCTGCTGACTCCCATCCTGTGGAGCTTGCCCACCGCGTTCATGATTGGCGAGCTCTCCAGTGCGCTTCCCCAGGAAGGCGGATACTACGCCTGGGTGCGCCGCGCCATGGGCAAATTCTGGGGCTTTCAGGAAGCCTGGCTCTCGCTAGTGGCATCGATTTTCGATATGGCCATCTACCCCACCCTGTTCGTGGCCTACATGACCCGCATGTTCCCCTGGTTTCAGGAAGGACATCGCGGCGTGTTCGTGGGCCTGGCGGTCGTGGTCACCTGCGTGGTCCTCAACATCGCTGGAGTGAAGGTGGTCTCAACCACCTCGCTGTGGCTGTTCTTCGCCCTGTCGGCGCCGTTCATCCTGATCGTCGGCCTGACGCCGTTCAAGATCGGCGTGCTAGCGAACGCGGTCACCAAGCCGACCACCTCGACGGTCGACATCATCGGCGGCCTGCTCATCGCCATGTGGAACTACATGGGTTGGGACAACGCCTCGACCATCGCCGCAGAAGTCGAACGTCCGCAGCGCACTTATCCGCGGGCCATGCTGGTGGCGGTCGCGATCGTTTCCTTGACCTACATCGTTCCCGTGGCCGCCATGTGGATGACGGGCCTGGCCCCCAGCGCATGGGAAACCGGCTCGTGGGCGGAAATCGCCGGCCTGGTCGGCGGGCCGCTCTTGCGGATCGCCCTCGTCGCCGGCGGAATGATCAGCGCCTTCGGCATGTTCAACGCGCTGGTAATGAGCTACTCGCGCCTGCCGCTGGCCATGGCGCAAGACGGCATGCTGCCTCGGGTCTTCGGCAAGTTGCACCCCCAGACGCGGGCGCCCTGGGTGGCGATCATGGTTCTGGCGATGGGCTGGGCCTGCTGCCTCGGCCTGGGCTTCGAGCGGTTGGTCACGATCGACATCCTGCTGTACGGGGCGAGTCTCTCTCTGGAGTTCGTCGCCCTGATCTACCTGCGGGTCCGTGAGCCTGAGCTGGCCCGTCCCTTCCGGGTCCCGGGCGGGATGTTTGGAGCCATTGCGATCGGGATCACCCCCATGCTGATGTTGGGGTTCTCGATCGTCCGAAGCCAACACGAAGAAGTCTTGGGGGTGAGTTCCTTCGCCTTCGGAATACTGCTGATCGGGGCTGGGATTGTGGCCTACGCCCTTATGCACGCGGTAAAACCCGAGGGCTGGGCGCCAAGTGCAGAGAAGCCGCAAGCCGCATAAGGCGTCCTTGCAGGTTCCCGCCGGAGACGCGGCACGCCGCGTCTGTTTTCTTTTGCGACCTCGCAGTGCGATGATGGTCGTGTGATGACCAAGCGCAAATCCAAGGGCGCCTACATGATCTCGGCCGTCGCCGAGATGTACGGCATCCATCCCCAGACCCTGCGGCTCTACGAGCGTGAAGGACTGCTCAAGCCCTCCCGCACCGAGGGCAACACCCGACTCTACACCGACGAAGACCTGCAGCGCCTGGAGTTCATCCTGACCCTGGCCCGTGACCTGGCCGTGAATATCAGCGGCATCGCTATCATCCTGCAAATGCGCGAGCGCATGGAGGAGATGCAACGCCAGATCCAGGACTTCGTGAAGTTCATGCAGGCGGAAGTCCTGAGCCGGGCCACGGCAGCAGCCGCGGCTGACCCATCGAAGGGCGCGATCGTGCCGTTGCGGAGGCCGGTGGTAGTGCCAGCGGCGCCGGGGAAACAAAAGCGCTAGGCGGCCACCTTTCGCAATTGGCACTTAGCAATTAGCCAAGCGATACAGCCGAAATGTTGGTGTTAGGTTGGCGAAACGCCAACTGCCAAGTGCTCGTTGCCATCCAGCCCGGGTATGATATGAAGTCTTCCGCGCTCTTCCCGCTTGCAGCTGATGGCTGAGAGCTGAGAGCTGACAGCTTGCTTCCCATGCTTCCCTTCAAGCTCGTCTATAGCGACGACTACTACCTCCCCATCGGCACCCACGTCTTCCCCGCCGAGAAGTACCAGCGCATCCACAAGCGTTTGCTTGAAACCGGCATCGCCGAGCCGAAGGATTTCGTGTCGCCGCAGCCCGCATCCGACCAGGACATCTTGCTGGTGCATACCCCGCAGTATGTCCACAAACTTAAGACCGGCACGCTCTCAGCCCGCGAAGAACTCGAGATGGAAATTCCCTACTCGCCCGAACTCGTACGGGCCTTCTGGCTGGCGGCGGGCGGTTCCATGCTGGCCGCCCACTACGCCCTGAACGACCGCGTCGCCTTCAACGTCGGCGGCGGCTTCCACCACGCCTTCCCCGACCACGGCGAGGGCTTCTGCATGATTCACGACGTGGCCATCGCCATCCGGCGCATGCAGCGCGACGATAAGATCCGCACGGCCATGACCATCGACTGCGACGTCCACCAGGGCAACGGCACCGCCGCGATCTTTGCCGGAGTCCGCGTGCCCAGCCATCCCCTGCCCTCGGCCGGCGGACAAACGATGAGCCCGGCCCGCCCTGCAAAAATTCGCAACGTGCACGCCGGCGACGTGTTCACGATTTCTCTGCACCAGGAAAACAACTACCCCGCATGGAAACCGCCGTCCTCAATCGACGTCGACCTGCCCGACGAGATCGGCGACGACGACTACCTGGCCTGGCTCGACAATGCCCTAAGCTCCGGCCTGCGCCAGTTCGACCCAGAACTGCTCTGCTACATCGCCGGCGCCGACCCGTATCGCGAGGACCAGCTAGGCGGCCTCAACCTCACCATCGAAGGATTGAAAAAACGCGACGAACTGGTGTTCCGTGTAGCCCGTGCCCGCGACATCCCGGTGATGGTCACCTACGCCGGAGGCTACGCCCAGAAGGTGGACGATACCGTGACCATCCACTGCAACACGGTGCGGGCGGCGATGGAGGTGTTTGGGAACGAATGAGAACGCCTTGGTCCACTCTGTGCTGCTCGCCGAGCGCACAGTCCACATGGTCAACGGTCACCAACGTCCTGCTGTCATCCTGAGAAGTGAGGCGCCAGCCGAACGCAGTCGAACAACTCCATACTCGCTGACGCCGAGATGAACCCGAAAGCCATCTCCACGATGAACCGCGAGTATCGGACCTACATCGTTGCCAATCGTACCGGAACTCTGTACATCGGTGTGACCCACAACATCGTGCGTCGTGCGTGGCAGCATAAGACTGCTCAGTTCGAGGGCTTGGCAGCAAATACCGATTGCAATCGGTTGGTGTATTACGAGGGCTTCACGAACATTCTCTCCGCAATCGCGCGAGAAAAGCAACTCAAACGCTGGAGCCCATCGAAGAAGATTGATTTGATCGAGCGGCGCAATCCGTGATGGGAAGACTCTCACCGGGAAGTGGGGATCGCAGATAGCGCTGCCTGGCGAGTCGATCAAGACACTGTGAGACGCCCGGATGGGCCGCAAGCACCGCCGACGGGCATGGGGTCCTTCGACTGCGTTCGGCTGCCGGTTCACTGCGCTCAGGATGACAACTACATTGGTCATCGATTTTAGCCGTCGGCCCACGACCAACAGCTGCCATCGCTGCCCCGGCTGCTAAAATGACTCTTGACCCCTATGTTCGAGAATCTCTCCGAAAAGCTCCAGCGCGCCTTCAAAAGCCTGCGCGGGCAGGCCGTCCTGACCGAAGAGAACATCCAGGAAGCCCTGCGCCAGATCCGTTTGGCGTTGCTTGAGGCCGACGTCAACTTCAAAGTCGTCAAGCAGCTGATCGACCAGATCCAGGCCAAAGCCGTCGGACAGGAAGTCGCCACCGCGCTCTCCCCCGGCGAGCAGGTCATCAAGATTGTTCGCGACGAACTCATCGCGGTCCTCGGCAAAGACACGGCCAAGCTCAAGTTTGCGTCGCAGCCGCCGACCGTTGTCCTCATGGCCGGCCTGCAGGGCTCCGGCAAAACGACCACTTCGGGGAAGCTGGCCCACTGGCTGAAGAACGGCGGGCACCGCCCCCTGCTGGTCTCCGTCGACGTTTACCGCCCCGCCGCCCGCCAGCAGCTCAAAATCGTCGCCGACGCTGTTAAGACCAACATTTACGAAGGTGAGGTCACCGAGGCCAACACGGCGACGGTCGAACGCCTTGTCAAAGAAGCGCGCCGTGAGGCCATCAACACCGGCAGCGACGTGCTCATCGTCGACACCGCCGGCCGTCTCCACATCGACGACCAGCTCATGGACGAGATGCAG
>DATMPS010000034.1:0-216402 GCA_035567435.1 Terriglobales bacterium
CACCGCTACCTTGGTCTGGCTCTCCAGGTGCCACTGCGGCGTCACCCGGAACGTGATCGGCCAGTACCCGTTGTTCTGGTAGATGGGCGAATCCCGTTCGTTGCCCAACTGGTACCCGTTGTCTCGGAACTGCTGCCCGAATACGTTCAGAATCGGCCAGCCAATGTGGCACGCCGAACACGGCAGCCCGTACTTCCGCGCAAAGGCTGGAATGGCATGGCTGGGTTGGCTGCTAACGAGTACAAACGATGCGAGGAACAGCATGCCCGCGAAAAACGATCGGATCACAGATAAAGCGCAAAACGGCTTCGTTCTGCTGACAATGTGGTCACCAGAGAATTGCATACGAGCTCCTGTCTGGGCGCGCTCCGCCTTTGTTTACCGACACCAATTGCCGACACCAATGCTGATTGAAGGAACAGAAGTGTTCAAAAAACCATACAGAGACGAAGTTCATAGTTCGCTTGAAACTCGAACTGCCGTCAAGAAAATTAAACAGAATGCTGAAGACCAGGTGAATGGCGGGAATGGTACATCCACTCAAAATGAATTGCAAATTATTTGTAAAACTTGTGGCTACTTGAAAATTATTTGTAAGGTTTTGTGAAGGAAGGTGCCATACGTGCCTTGTTTTTTCTTGACAGGATTGCCCGTCAGGGTTACCAATGCTGTCCTTGTGTGCGATCACCGGCCGCGAGGGCAGATCCTGGGGCAGGCAATTCAAAAGGCGTGCGGCCATCAGCAGTCTCTAAACAGGTTTGGGCGCTTGCGTCGCGATCCCCTTCCGATTAGCGCATTGATCGCGATTTGTTTCGTTTGCGATCGCTCCGCTTGGAGCGGGCGCTCGCAACCTCCAGCCGGGGAGACTAGTCGACGGACATGAGCACTCTGCCCCAACCGATGGCTGATCCCTTGAGCCGCGCAGCGCTGCGGTTTCGCGACTACGCCGAACTCACCAAGCTGCGCGTCACCTCCTTGATCCTGATGACCGCGTGGTGCGGATACTACTTCGCATCACGAAAGGCAGGCTCGGATGGATTGGACTGGCGGTTGGTTCACACCCTGCTCGGAGTTGCCCTGGTTTCGAGCGGGACCGCAGCGCTGAACGAGGTAATGGAGCGTGACGTCGACCGCCAAATGCTTCGAACTGCCCGTCGACCCTTGCCCGCCGGGCGCATGAGTCTGCTTCACGCCATCCTAGTCGGAGGTGCGCTGACAGTGGGCGGTTCGGTGTACCTGGTGATGTTCACCAATGGACTTACCGGGCTTTTGACCTGCCTGACAGCCGTGGTGTACCTAGCCGCCTACACGCCTTTGAAGCGCATTTCCCCGCTTTGCACCTTTGTCGGCGCTCTCCCGGGAGCCATGCCTGGAGTTCTCGGGTGGACCGCGGTTCGAGGCCACATTGAATGGGGAACGGCGATCCTGTTCGCGATTCTGTTCCTGTGGCAGTTCCCACACTTCTTTTCGATTGCCTGGTTGTACCGTGAGGACTACGCTCGGGGCGGAGTTCGCATGTTGCCAGTGGTCGAACCGGACGGCTCTTCGACCGCGCGGCGCATCATGGTGTATTCATTCTTTCTGATCCCGGTGAGTTTGCTACCGAGTTTCATCGGAATGTCGGGCCGGATCTACTTTGTTGGAGCCCTGCTTCTCGGTATCGGGCTGCTTTACTTTGGAACGCGATTGACGGCTCTCAAAATGCCAATGGCAAGCGCCCCTTCTAAACTGCGCGCCCGCCACCTGCTGCAAGCAACGGTGGTTTATCTTCCGATTCTGTTTGTGATTATGATGACCGACGCAAAGCGGTAAAAAGAACAGAGAAGAAGGGTTATGCTTGGGTCGAGGGCCCCTGCGTGAGACCGACCGGCACCCATTCCAGGATCTTCAGTGCGACATTTTGGGTTCTTTCGGTTTCAATCGTGCTGATCCATGCGCGAACCGGACAGGCCGCGGGAAACAGCGAAGCACCTGCGGTGCGACCCATCGGTCGACGTGTCACAATCAAGGCACCTCTTGGCCTCCCGTCAGTTCCCATTCCGCCCGACAATCCCCCGACCGCCGAAACCATCGCGCTAGGCCGACGCTTGTTCTACGACCCCGCTCTCTCCCTCGATGGAAGCGTGGCTTGTGCTTCTTGTCACAATCCATCGATGGGATTTACGGACAACAAGCCGGTGTCCACTGGTGTTCAGGGCAAGGCGGGTACTCGCAGTGCCCCAAGCGTAGTCGATCGCGCCTATGATCGCACCCTATTCTGGGACGGCCGCGCTCCAGACTTGGAAAAGCAAGTGGAAGGTCCCATCCAGAATCCGCTCGAAATGGCACAAACACTGGAGGGCGTGGTCGAGCGCTTGCAAGCGAGCGATAGGTATTGTGAAGAGTTCGCTCGGGCTTGGGGTTCCGATCGGATCACCATCGAGATGGTTACGAAATCGATCGCCTCGTTTGAGCGCACGGTTTTGAGCGCTAATTCTCCCTTTGATCGGTACTACTACGGTGGGGACAGGAACGCGCTGTCGGCATCAGCCCGACGCGGACTGCGAGTCTTCACCGATCCGAAGAGAGGCAATTGCGCGGCGTGCCATCTGATTGGCAAAAACTATGCCCTTTTCACCGACCACAAGTTTCACAACCTGGGCATTGGCGCCAATACCGACGGTTCGCTTACCGACCCGGGTCGCTACTCCGAAACAAAGAACGACCTGGACATGGGCGCATTCAAGACTCCGAGTCTACGCAACGTGACCCTGACTAACCCATACATGCACGATGGCACCATGCCCAGGCTCAAGGATGTCATCGACCACTACATCGGAGGCGGCAATTCCAATCCCCACCTAGACAAGAAGGTCCATGTGCTTGACTTCCTGAGCGGCCGAGAACGAGGCGATTTGTTGGAGTTTCTGGAGTCTCTGACCGGGCCCCTTTCCCCCGACGCAGGACCGCCGGAAGACATGAAGCCCACTATCGTAGCTCAATGATGAAGACCACCCGAAACGTCGGTGCACCTTATGTTGGCTGAACGAGTCCGTTCTTTGCCTTCGGCAATCTCGCAGCGCTCCGGAAACGTAGCCGCATACGGTCGAGGTAGAGATATACGACTGGAGTCGTAAACAGGGTCAGCATCTGGCTCACGATGAGACCGCCCACAATCGTGATGCCCAAAGGACGGTGCAACTCGGATCCGGTTCCACGTCCGAGTGCCAGTGGGAGACCCGCGAGCAGGGCCGCCATCGTGGTCATCATGATGGGCCGGAAACGCAGGACGCATGCCTTGTAGATCGCCTCGTCCGGAGACAACCCACTGGTTCGTTCCGCTTCCAGGGCGAAGTCGATCATCATGATCGCGTTTTTCTTCACAATGCCAATTAACAATAGAACCCCGATCAATGCGATGACGTTAAGGTCGTTGCGCGTGATCAGCAGCGCGAGTATCGCTCCCACGCCTGCCGACGGCAGAGTCGAAAGAATCGTAATCGGATGAATGTAACTCTCGTACAAGACGCCCAGCACGATGTAGACGGTGAGCAACGCCGCCAGAATGAGAATCGGCTCGTTGGCCAACGAATCCTGAAAAGCGGCCGCGGTCCCCTGGAAACTGGGATGGACCGAGCTCGGAAGACCAATGTCCCGATCGGCCTTTTCGATCACCTGCGTGGCTTCGCCCAGAGACACACCTTCCGTCAAATTGAACGAGAACGTGACCGAGGGGAATTGCCCCTGGTGGTTCACCGCTAAGGGCGTATTTGCGGGTTCATAGTGGCTGAAGGTCGCCAGCGGGACCTGGCTTCCTGATTTCGACGGCACGTATATGGCCTGCAGCGCGTCCGGCGTCTGCTGGTACCGTGGATCCACTTCCATGACCACGTGGTATTGGTTTAGCTGCTCGTAGATCGTGGACACCTGGCTCTGCCCGAAGGCCTGGTACAACGCTGCGTCGATCGCAGAGGGTTGAATACCCAGCCGCGCCGCCGTATCCCGGTCAAGCACGAGCTTCGCTTCAAGTCCCCGGTTTTGTTGATCGGTATTCACATCCTTCAATTGAGGTAGGTGCTTCAGGGCCGCCAACACCTTTGGGGCCCACTGATTCAGATCATCAAGATTCTCCGACTGCAGCGTGTACTGATACTGCGAAGCGCCGAGACGGCCGCCAATCTGAAGGTCCTGAGCCGATTGCAAATAGAGCGTCGCTCCGACGACGTGGGCGAGTTTCGCTCGCAAGCGGCCGATGAGGCGGTCGGCGCTGATCTTGCGCTGATTGAGGTCCTTCAACATGATGAACATCCGTCCGGTATTCGCGGTGCCGCCGCCGCCGACAAAACCCGTCACTGTATCCACGGCCGGGTCCTTCATGATGATGTCGACGTAGCTGTTCATCTTGTCCCGCATGGCCTGGAAGGAAATGTCTTGCTCTGCCTGAATTGAACCCCCAAGGCGGCCGGTGTCCTGCTGAGGGAAGAATCCTTTGGGTACGATGATGTAGAGGTACACGCTCAGACACGCGGTTCCCAACGTGACCAGCAGCATCAGCATCTGGTGGCGCAACACCCAGCGTAAGCCTTTCCCGTAACCACTCAGGAGCCTCTCGAACGCACCTTCACTCACGCGATACAGCCACCCGTGCTTTTCCCGGTCCAGGGGCCGCAAGAGCTTGGCGCACATCATAGGAGTGGTCGTTAGCGAGACGAGGAGTGACACTCCAATGGCCGCGCTGAGCGTGACCGCGAACTCGCGAAACAACCTTCCAACAATGCCCCCCATCAGGAGAATCGGGATAAATACAGCCACCAGCGAGGTGCTCATCGACAGGACGGTGAAGCCAATCTCCTTTGCACCCAGAAACGCCGCCTGGACCGGGGCAATACCTTGCTCGAGGTGGCGGTTGACGTTCTCGAGGACTACGATCGCATCGTCGACCACAAAACCCGTGGAGATCGCGAGCGCCATCAGGGAAAGATTGTCCAGGCTGTAGCCAAGCAGATACATCACGCCAAACGTGCCCACCAGCGAGAGCGGAACCGCAACGCTGGGAATGATGGTCGAGCGCAGATTCCGCAGAAAAACAAATACGACGAGCACGACCAGGACCACTGAAATCAGAAGCGTGATCTCGATGTCCCGCACGGATGCACGCACGGTTAGAGTTCGGTCCATCACCACATCAAGATTGATCGCGGGTGAGATCGAAGCCTTCAGTTCCGGTAACAGGGTTCGCACGTTATCCACGGTCGAAATGATGTTCGCGCCGGGCTGGCGAAAGATGACCAGTAACACTGCGCGTTTGGCCTTGGCATTGCCGGAATCGGAAGCAATGCCGGAAATCCCGGCATTGCGTATGTCTTCCACCGAGTCTTGTACGTCGGCCACATCCCCCAGCCGCACTGCGCCATTCTGATTCGAGGCGACGATCAGGGTGCGGTACTGGTCTGCCTGGAGCAGTTGGTCGTTCGCATCAATCGTCCAGGCGTCGATGGGACCTACGAACTCACCCTTCGGCTTGTTGGCGTTGGCAGCAGACAAAGCCGTGGCCACTTGCTGGGTGCTCACTCCCAGCTTGTTCAACAGCATCGGATTCAGCTCGGCACGAACCGCCGGGTTCGCGCCTCCACCAACAAAGACCTGCCCGACGCCCGAGACCTGGGCCAGTTTTTGCGCCAGAATCGAGTTGGCCGAGTCATAGATCTTGGGCAAACGGATCGTGTCCGACGTCATCGAAAGGATCAGGATGGGAGCGTCTGCCGGATTCACTTTGCGATACGAAGGATTACTGGGCAGATTGGCGGGCAACTGGCCGCGCGCCGCGTTGATCGCAGCTTGCACGTCGCGGGCGGCCGCATCGATGTTGCGATTCAAATCAAACTGGAGGACGATGCCGGTCGAGCCAAGCTGGCTGGTGGAAGTCATCTGGTTCACGCCGGCTATGCGCCCGAATTGTCTCTCCAGAGGTGTGGCCACCGAAGACGCCATGGTCTCAGGACTCGCGCCTGGCAAGCCTGCCCCCACCGAGATCACAGGAAATTCCACCTGCGGGAGAGGAGCAACCGGCAAGAACTGGAAAGCCAGCGCGCCGGATAAGAGCAGTGCGATGGTAAGGAGCGTCGTCCCGATCGGTCGCCGGATGAAGGGAGCAGAGATATTCATGATCTACTCCACGACCACAGGTTCCTCGATCGGATTGCCGACCCGGAATCGCGCGAACCGCTTGCCCAGACGGTCGAACGCGAGATAAACCACGGGAGTCGTATACAGCGTTAAGAGCTGGCTCAAGAGGAGACCGCCAACGATCGTGATGCCCAAAGGATTTCGCAGTTCCGCACCGGTACCGGACGTTAGGGCAAGAGGCAGACCACCGAGTAAAGCCGCCATCGTCGTCATCATGATGGGACGGAAACGCAATAAACAGGCCTGGTAAATGGCTTCTTCGGGAGGCTTTCCTTCTCCGCGCTCTGCCTCGAGCGCGAAGTCGATCATCATGATGGCGTTCTTCTTCACGATACCGATCAGCAAAATGATGCCGATGAGAGCAATCACGTTGAAATCGTTTCGCGTCAGCAGTAGCGCCAGAATCGCGCCCACACCCGCCGAGGGCAGTGTAGATAGAATCGTGATGGGATGGATGTAGCTCTCATAGAGCACACCCAAAACGATGTATACCGTGACCAGTGCCGCCAGGATCAGGTAGGGCTCGGAGGAAAGCGAGTTTCGGAAAGCAGCTGCCGTCCCTTGAAAGCTGGTATGGATACTAGCCGGCAGGTTAATGGCCTGCTCGGCTTGCTCGATCGCCTTGGTCGCCTCCCCCAGCGAAACTCCCGGGGCCAGGTTGAAGGAGAGAGTCACCACCGGGAATTGTCCCTGATGATTGATGGCCAGGAGGGCGTTCGAAGGCTGGAAGTGAGTGAACGCCGACAGCGGAACCTGGGAGCCACTGGAGGAGTGCACGTAAATATTCTTCAGCGAATCAGGGGACTGCTGAAAACTTGGATCCGCCTCCAGCACTACGTGATACTGGTTCAATTGCGTAAAGATCGTTGAAACCTGTCTTTGGCCAAACGCATCGTAGAGCGTGTCATCGATCGCCTGCGGCAGAATTCCCAGGCGGGAGGCCGTGTCGCGATCGATCACGAGGTCGGCCTTAAGACCATTGGTCAGCTGGTCACTTGCCACGTCTTGAAGTTCTGGCAGGGCATGCAGTTTATCCAGAAGGTGCGGCACCCAGGTGTTCAGGTCGTTCACATCCGCGGACTCAAGCGAGTATTGGAATTGCGTGCGACTGACGCGGTCTTCGACCGTCAGATCCTGCACGGCCTGCATGTACAGGGTGATGCCTTCCACCTTGGCCAACTCGGGCTGCAAGCGACGGATTACTTGGGAAGCATTTTCCTTTCGCTGGCTCCGCGATTTGAGGTTGATCTGAATACGGCCGCTGTTCGGCGTGGTGTTGACGCCGTCAACTCCTATGAACGAGGACAGGCTGTCGACGGCAGGATCTTTGAGTATCACCTGTGCCAGTGCCTGCTGGCGCAACGCCATGGCATCGAAAGAGACGGTCTGCGGGGCGTCTGAGATGCCAAGGATTACGCCCGTGTCCTGCACTGGGAAAAAACCCTTCGGGACGTACAGGAATAGGAGGATGGTGAATACCAGCGTCGCAACCGTGACTACGAGGGTCGTCGTCTGATGTTTGAGCACCCATTGCAGAGTAGCGCCGTAGCGGTCGATCACACGCTGGTAAAGCCTTTCCGAGGCCTCGTAAAAGCTTCCGTGATGGGAGCTTGCCCGAGTCTTCAGCAGCTTCGCGCACATCATGGGCGTGAGAGTGAGCGAAACGACCGCCGAAACCAGAATCGTCACCGCGAGCGTCACCGCGAACTCGCGGAACAGGCGCCCCACCACATCGCCCATGAACAGAAGCGGAATCAACACCGCGATTAGCGAAACGGTCAGGGAGACGATGGTGAATCCGATTTGTCCAGCTCCCTTTAAAGCAGCGTCCAGGGGCGTGTCGCCCTCCTCCAGGTAGCGGTCGATGTTTTCAATCATGACGATGGCATCGTCCACAACGAAACCCGTAGAGATGGTCAGCGCCATAAGCGTGAGGTTGTTCAGGCTGTACCCCAGCAAATACATCACGCCAAATGTGCCGACCAGCGACAACGGGACGGCTACGCTGGGAATGACTGTCGCGGGCAAGTTGCGCAAGAAAAGGAAAATCACCATGACCACCAGGCCGATGGTGAGCAGCATCTCGAACTGTACATCGTCGACCGAAGCGCGAATCGTTTGCGTCCGGTCCGTCAAGATGGCCAGACGAATCGATGATGGCAGGGAAGATTGCAGGCGTGGCAACAGCTTCTTGATCCTGTCGGCAACACTGATGATGTTGGCACCGGGCTGGCGCTGGATGTTGACGATCACCGCCGGAACCAGCTTCCCCTGACTGGCTGATCCACTGCCTCCAGATTTGTCCGCCATCCATGCGGCTTGGCGGGCGTTCTCGGCGCCGTCGATCACGTGGGCAACGTCGCTCAGCCTGACCGGTGCGCCGTTCTTCGACGCCACAATGACATCTCGATACTGAGCACTAGAAAATAGCTGGTCATTCGCGTCGATCGTGTACGATTGACGCGGACCATCCAGCACTCCCTTGGCCTGATCTACGTTTGCCTGCCCCAGGACCGTGCGCAGATCCTCCAAGCTAAGCCCGTACGAAGCCAGCGCCGTGGGATTCGCCTGAATCCGCACTGCCGGCTTTTGTCCACCGCTGATCGACACCAATCCCACGCCCGGCAACTGGGAGATTTTTTGAGCCAGGGTCGTATCTGCCAGATCTTCCACTTTCGTCAGGGGCAGCGTAGCGGAGGTCAGAGCCAGCGTAAGAATCGGGGAATCGGCGGGATTCACCTTACTGTAGATCGGTGGGTTGGGCAGATCCTTCGGCAGGTAGGTGGTGCCGGCATTAATCGCTGCCTGCACCTGCTGTTCGGCAACATCGATGTTCTGATCCAGATTGAACTGGAGAATGATCAGCGAACTGCCAAACGAACTCGTGGAAGTCATTTGGCTCAGTCCGGGGACCTGTCCGAACTGGCGCTCGAGGGGAGCGGTAACGGAGGACGCCATGACCTCGGAATCTGCTCCGGGGTAAAAGGTGACGACCTGGATGGTCGGATAGTCCACCTCGGGCAGAGCGGAGACCGGAAGTTGTTTGTAGGCCACGAGTCCGACCAGGAGCAGACCGACCATCAGAAGCGTCGTCGCGACGGGCCGAAGAATGAATAAGCGGGAAGGACTCATTGCCCTACGGTTCCTGAAGGCTGCGCCGGCTTTCCGGAAGGCGCAGCGGTCGAGGTGTGTGGGTCAACCAGGCTGCCGGCCTGCAACTTGTCCTGCCCGTCAGTAACCACCAAGTCTCCGGGCGAAAGCCCAGAATCGATCGCGCTCAGGTTTGCCTGGCTGAAGGCAACCTTCACCGGTCGAACCTCCACCGTCTTGTCCGCCTTCACCACGTATGTGAACCCGCTTCCCTGCGGGCCTTGCTGAATCGCGGCCGCCGGCACGACGATGATCCCTTTGCGCGTCTCTAACAACAAGTGAGCATTCACGAACTGGTTGGGCCAAAGGGCGTTGTCAGCGTTATCAAACATCGCTTTCAGCTTACCGGTGCCAGTGGTCTGATCGATCTGGTTGTCAATGGTCAGCAGCTTACCGGTCGCAAGCTGGGTGATGTCGTCACGGCTGTAGGCATCCACCTGCAGCGTGCCTTTCCTCATGTGCTGCGCAACGTTGGGAAGCGCATCTTCCGGAAGCGTAAAGACCACGGCGATGGGCTGCAGCTGCGTCACCACGAGCAAGGGATTTGTATCGGCGGCGTGCACCATGTTGCCGATGTCCACCAGGCGAAGCCCAATACGGCCGCTCACCGGTGCCAGGATTCGCGTGTACACCAACTGCAGCTTGGCGTTATCGATGGTCGCCTGATCGGCTTGAATCGTTCCTTGCAGTTGCGCGACCAGCGCCTTCTGCGCGTCGAACTGTTGCTGGGGGATGACCCCTTCCTTCACAAGTCCCTGGTAGCGGTCGTAGTCGAGTTGGGCATTCTTCAACTGGGCCTGGTCGCGAGCCAACGCGGCCTGCGCCTGTTCCAACTGGACCTGATAAGGACGCGGATCAATGACGATCAGCAGATCTCCTTGCTTAACATTCTGGCCTTCCTTAAACGCAATCTGCACGATCTGGCCATCGACACGGCTCTTCAAGCTGACGGTATTGGAGGCCTGAACACTCCCCAGCCCGGATTGGTAAACCGGCACATCCCGGCGCTCCGCAGCGGCGACCGCTACTGGAATCGCCTGGGGGCCAACACCCGCCTGAGCGGACTTTGTGGCGGAGCCTCCGCAGCTACAGAGAACGCCGAGGACTGCCAGGGCAAGAATGAGCAGAGAGATCGTGCGCAAATATGGATGAGGATATCGGTTCATAAACTCTTTCGTTTTGGAGAAAAGCACGCCCCGACCGCCCCCTAAGATCGCCGCGCGCTGCCCGAGTTCTATCGGCGACACAAGAACGAGTATCTCAAGGGCCGCGACTGCGATAGTCCTTCTATTGAGACGCTTCTAGTCTAAAGTAGGCATCATGATTTTTCCCAGTTTTACATACTTTTACACGGATAGCAGCGGGCGCTAGTGAAACGAAGCGTGAATCCCCGCATCCGTGCAATCTGCGCCAATAGGGACCCAAAATGGGCGGTCCGGACACAGGGGAAACCTCGAATTTTCGACCGGCACCGTGACCCTTAAAGTAAACTCTCGGTGCGTTCCGCACTGGCGAAAATTGCCCAGATATCATTTGGGCGCACTGGACCTCATTCATGACAAGAAACTATGCCGCCGTCGTCCTCGGCCTGGTCCTGACCTTGAACCTGGCCGCTCACGCTCAATGGGCTCCGATGAACCCCGTCACCGGTGTCGAGCAGCAAAGCGATGGCGTTCTATTCAAAATGCAAACCGGCTTGCTCAATGTCCAGGTATGCACTGACTCGATCATTCGTGTTCTCTACGCACCGACTTCTTCGTTTCCAAATCAGCACCAATATGTAGTGCTGAAACCCAGTTGGCCCGCCAGCAAGTGGACCCTGACATCGACGAACGATGCCACCACGATCACGACTTCGCGCATGAAGGTAAAGGTCACCCGCCAGGACGGCGCGATTACCTATCAGGATGCCGACGGCAAACCAATCGTCGAGGAAGCTTCCAGAAAGATGACCCCGGTCAACGTGAATGGGGAGAACACCTATCGTGCCGAGTCCTTCGTAAACATCTACGGTTCGCACGAGGCTCTGTACGGTTTGGGTCAGCACCAGGCAGGAGTGTGGAACTATCGTGGCGAGTCGGTCGACATCTCGCAGGACAACACGAATATTTCCGTACCGCTCCTGCTCTCAAGTAACGGCTATGGCATTTTCTGGAACAGCACGGCGCGAAGCCGCTTCAACAACCGCTTCGCGAACTACCTCTACATCAGTTCGGAAGTCGCCGATGTCATAGATTATTACTTCTTCTACGGTCCCGACTTCGACAAAATCATTGCTGCCTACCGCGATCTGACTGGTCAGGCGCCGATGTTCGGGAAGTGGGCTTATGGTTTCTGGCAGTGCAAGAACCGCTACAAGTCGCAGGATGAAATTCTTGCGGTAGCTCACAAATATCGCGAGCTGCACATTCCCGTCGACGACATCGTGCAGGACTGGTTTTGGTGGAACCACAAAGGTGAGCACGTATTCAACAAGAACTATCCCGACCCAAAAGGGATGGTGCAACAACTGCACGCCGAGCATTTCCACCTGATGATCTCGGTCTGGCCTTTCTTCGAACCGGGATCTGCCGTTTATGACGACATGGACAAGCGTGGCTGGTTCGTCGACAAATTCAAATTTGCGAAGCCTCCCTATCACACCGCCGGCATGGCCGTGTACGACGCCACCGATCCGGAAGCTCGCAAGTATTACTGGAACCTAATGGAGAAGGCTCTGTTCGATATCGGCATCGACGCCTGGTGGCTTGACACGACGGAACCGGAGACCGAAGGGCAGGAAGAGAACATTCTGCTCGGCAAGAAACTTGCGATCGGCAGCGGTGACCGCTACGTGAATCTGTTTCCGCTGGCGACGACCGGCGCGGTCTACGACGGCCAGCGCGGCGCGTCGGATAAGAAGCGGGTTTTCATCCTGTCCCGCTCTGCCTTCGCGGGAGCGCAGCGGAATGGCGTCACGACGTGGTCCGGCGACATCAATTCCGACTTCTTCAGTTTCCGGCGGCAGATTCCCGCGGGCTTGAACATGGCGTTGTCCGGCATACCCTACTGGACGACCGACATCGGCGGCTTCGTGTTCGGAAACCCGACCGACCCCGCCTTCCGCGAGCTGTTCATCCGCTGGTTCCAGTTCGGCACGTTCAATCCAATCTTGCGGGTTCACGGAACGCGCCATCCTGACGAGAATGAACTCTGGTCGTATGGTCCCGACGCGCAGAAGATTCTCGTCAGCTTCGACCGGTTGCGCTACCGCTTGCTACCTTATGTTTATTCCCTTGCCTGGAGGACCACCAGCGAGGGGTACACGCCCATGCGGCCGCTCGTCATGGACTTTCGCACGGATGTGCAGGCCGACAACATCGGCGACCAGTTCATGTACGGCCCGGCATTCCTAGTCAACCCGGTGACGGAACCGGCGGCGAATGCCCGGAGCGTGTACCTACCACAAGCCAAGTGGTACAGCTTTTGGGACGGAACATCACTGGAAGGTGGCCGGGCCATTGACGCACCCGCCCCAATCGACCGACTTCCCTTATATGTGCGCGCCGGATCGATTCTCCCTATGGGACCTGAGATGGAGTGGTCGACCGAAAAGCCGGAAGATCCAATTGAATTGCGCGTATATCGGGGAGCCGATGGCGACTTCACGCTATACGACGATGAAAACGACACCTACGCCTACGAGAAAGGCGCGTATTCCACCATCCCCTTGCACTGGGACGATGCCAAGCAAACACTGACCATTGGCGATCGCCATGGCACGTTCCCGGACATGTTGCGGACTCGAACATTCAGAGTGGTGTTTGTCGGTGAAAATCACGGCGCCGGAGTTGGCCGTGAGGACCAGCCCGACAAGATCGTGGAGTATTCCGGGAGTCAGAAAACCGTCGCACCGTAATCTTCACAACTTAAGGAGGTAAGACCTTTGGCCTCATGGCGCTCGTTCACAGCAATCTTGGCGCTGGCAGTCTTCTGCGCCGTCGTTACCGCCCAGGCAGGCGTGCCCGCTTCTTCAAGTCCTCCGACGCAGTTGCCAGGGCAAGACAGCATTCTGGTTGGGGTCGCATGGTATCCGGAACAGTGGCCGGAATCCCGCTGGGAAGAAGACCTGAAACTTATGCAGGCGGCCAACATCAAGGTGGCGCGCATTGCGGAGTTTGCCTGGAGCACCATGGAACCCTCGGAGGGCCATTATGACTTCGCCTGGCTCGATCGAGCGATCGAACTCGCGGCCAAGCATCACGTCGTATCGGTCCTTGGGACGCCAACTGCCGCGCCGCCGGCCTGGCTCACGCAAAGGTATCCCGAGACGCTGCGAATCGAATCGAACGGGCAACGGGCTACGCACGGCAATCGCGCTCAGGGCTCGTTTAGTTCCACCCGCTATCGCGAGTTCTGCCGCAAGATTGCCGAGCAGATGGCCGTCCGTTTCGGACACAATCCCAACGTCGTGGGTTGGCAGATCGACAACGAGTACAGCGAGGTGTCGTATGACGACATGACTCGCAAACAATTTCAAGACTGGTTGCGCGCCAAGTACAAGACACTCCAGAACCTAAATACGGAATGGACTACCGCGTACTGGAGTCAGACCTACGACGACTGGAATGAGATTCCGATCCCCGTGGGCGGGCACAACCCTGGCCTGATGCTTGACTGGAAGCGGTTCATTTCTGACACCTGGAAGGATTACCAGGAGAACCAGATTGCCGTAATCCGCGAGCATTCCGATCCGCGGCAGTTCATCACCACGAATCTGATGGGCTTTTTCGACAGGTTCGACCACTACACGATCACCCAGCCACTTACCTTCGCTTCGTGGGACGACTACGTTGGCATGGGACATGTCGATCCGGATCGCAACGCTCTAACCCATGACCTCACGCGCGGCTTCAAGCGCGAGAATTTCTGGGTGATGGAAACGCAGCCTGGTGCAGTCAATTGGCACTCGATCAACAACTTCTTGTACCCGGGCGAGGCGCGCGCGATGGCCTGGCAGGCGGTGGCCCATGGCGCCGATGAGGTCGGATACTGGCAATGGCGCAGTGCGTTGAACGGGCAAGAGCAATATCACGGTGTACTGGTTGGCCCCGACGGCACCCCCGTTCCCTTCTACCAGGAAGTCCAGCAGACTGCAGCGGACTTCACTGCCGCTGAAAGCGTCTTTCGAGGTACCACCGTTGTGTCTCAGGTTGCGTTATTGTTCTCCTACGACAGCCGCTGGGCGATCGACTCTCAGAAACACAACCAAAAGTACGACCAGATCGCGATTCTGAAGAGCTACTACCACGGCCTGCGGCGCGCAGCGCAGGCAATCGACGTGGTGAATCCGTATGGGCCCCTGGATCGGTACAAGCTTGTCGTCGCGCCCGATCTGAATTTGATCCCGCAAGACCTGGCAGAACATCTTCTTGGGTACGTGAAAGGCGGGGGCCATCTGGTGCTGGGCCCGCGCTCCGGGATGAAGGACCAGTTCAATTCCCTTCTTCCACAGCGGCAACCCGGATATCTGACCGAGCCACTTGGCGGTCGCGTTGAGCAGTACTACGCCCTCGACCAGGATGTTCCGGTGGCGGGGGAATGGGGAAAGGGACAGGCTGCGCTGTGGGCGGAACAGATGAAAACATCGTCACCCGACACCCATGTCTTGATGCGTTACGGCAAGAGCAATGGCTGGCTGGACGACCAGCCAGCAGTCGTTTCGCGTGCCTACGGCAAAGGCCAAATCACCTACATCGGCGCGGTGCTTGACGACAAGCTGATCGCAACCGCCATCGACTGGATGGTCAAGCAGAGCGGCGTCACCCCGGCATTCGGCCCTGTTCCGGATGGAGTGGAGGTCTCGCGCAGAAGCGGCGACTACCAGCAGACTTTTGTGCTGATCAATTTCAACAAGGACAACCAGCACATTGCGCTTCCACGTACGATGAAGGCGTGGCTGCACAAGGGCACGACCGATTCGGTTGACCTCGTGCCTTATGGTGTTGAGGTTCTCACCGAAGCCAAGTAGCTTTTAGGCGAAAACATCACTCAATCGTTCATGCACGCCGGAGCGATTTGAGCACCGCGGAGACATCCTCTTGTCCGAGGCCTTTCGCGATGGCACGTTGAAATACACCTAGTGCGGACGCCACAGTCTCAAGTTGCAGTCCGCAGCGTGACGCTTCTTCTTGCGCATAACGCAGGTCCTTGGCCATCAGGCTCAAGAGGAAGTTCGGGACGAGATCACGCGTGTTCAGGCAGTCCCACAATCTCTTCACCAATGGGCTACCCGGCGCACCATTAATCAAAATGGACATGGCTTTCTCACTGTCGAGGCCCGAGGCGTCGATCAGGGCCAAAGCCTCCGCAAAAGACGCCCCTTGAACTCCGCAGACGAAGTTATTGATCAGCTTCATATACGATCCGCTTCCGCTCGGGCCGAGATGTATGACGTCGCGACCGAGCACGGCGAGCACGGACCGGGCGACCGCGAGGGCCGGGGCCGATCCTCCCACCAAAAAGAGCAATTCCCCTGACTCGGCGTGAGGCTTTGTACCCATAACCGGGGCATCAAGCAATTCGCACCCACCCCGTTGAGCCTCCGCGCCAAGTTCCCGAACCCAGGCCACCGTGAGCGTGCTTGATTCGAGCAGGACCGTACCCGGGGCGGCGCCCGCCAGCGCCCCATCATTACCCTGCCAGACCCTTCGCGACGAGTCGTCATCCGAGACCATGCTCAGAACGACCTCGGCTCGCGACGCTGCCTCTCGGGGAGTGCCCGCCACGAACGCTCCCAGCTTCGAGAATGGCGCGGCCTTTTCGGAGGTGCGGTTATAGACAGTCAGGGGAAAATTCGCAGCGGCAAGGCGCCGCGCCATGCCCGCTCCCATCGTGCCAAGTCCAAGAATCGCCACCCGCGGTCTCGTCGTCGCTTCACTCATAAGGAAATCACCTTAACCAGACTCGGCGTTCCCGCCGCAACCCGCAGGGGATTGCGCAGCGGACGCCCAAAGCCTTCGGGCCTAATCTGCATCACATCGCCATCTTCCAGGTGAACGCCGTCGCCGAAGCTCAGGCAATCGGTCCCGAAGAAATGTACATGCACGTCTCCGGGGCGGCGGTGCCCTTCAAACTTGAAGTGATGGTGTTCGAGGTTTTCGAGGCTATGACACATCTCTTTCTCACCGGTTCGGAAGGTCTTCGCCCACAGCACGGTCCCGCCGCGCTCGACTTTCACTTCTACCGGCACGGACTCGAATTGGGGATCCACCACCAGTTCGGGGCCGAGGGAACAGGTTCGGAGCTTTGAGCCTGCGAGGTTGAGATAATTCCGCTTCTCAAAGCGGTGGTCCGAAAACTCGTTGCCAGAAGCCATCCCAACGCGATATGGCGCCCCGTTCGGGGCAACCACGTAGATGCCGGCGATTTCGCCTTCTTCGCCGCCGTCCTCGGCGTATGCGGGAACCTCCAGTGGGTCTCCGTGTGCATGCAGGAGAGCGCCCGTCCCTTTGTAAAACCACTCGGGAGGAATTCCGATATTGCCCGGCGCAGGACGCCCACCTTCTACACCCCAGCGGAACATCCGCATACTGTCCGTCTCTGCCTCGCTGGAGGCGTGCATCGCTTGACGGTCACGCGCGCTGCCCAAGTGAGTCAGCCCAGTTCCTGAGACCAGGCATCGCGCTGCCTCGTCGGGATGATCGATGGGGGGAAGCAGATGCCATTCCGATTGGCCCTTGTACACGTCGTCGTAGTCTAGCGTTTGCCCGGTGGCTCTCTGTTCCACCGCTTTGCTCAGTCTTGCGTTGGCAGCCACTGCAAAATTTGTCAATTCGTAAACCGAACTGCAACCATCCAGCAGACGAAGATGCGGTTCCTGCACCAGGGCCACACGCCGCACCAAGCCCTTCTTGATCTGAACCAGCCGCGTCTTGGCTTCTTCCCGGACGCTCATTCGATCACCTCGAAGTTCTGCAGTGCATGCTCGTTGATCGTCAGCCCAAGGCCGGGAACGTTCTCGTCGAGATCGATGAAGCCGTCCTTGGCCCTTGGCTCGCCCTCAAAGATGTACCAGAACAACTCGTTGCCGACTTCCACGTCGACGATGGGAAAGTATTCGGCCATCGGGGAATTCAGGCTGGCCATGACCACGTGATAGTTGTGCATCTGCCCAGCATGAGGGATGACCGGCACCGAATGTGCTTCTGCCAGCGCGGCGATCTTGCGCGCTTGCGTGATGCCTCCCACACGATTCGTATCAAACTGAATGTAGTCGAGCGCGCCAGCTTGCAACAGGTCGCGAAAACCGTACACAGTGAACTCGTGCTCACCGCCGGCGATCGGAATGCGTCCGTATGACTTCAACTCAGCATAGCCATGGACGTCATCCGGAATCACCGGCTCTTCAAGCCAGCGCAGGTGGAAAGGCTCGAGGCGAGGAAGCATTCGCTTGGCATAGTCCAGCGTCCACCCCATGTAGGCATCTGCCATCACGTCGATGCTGTCACCCACGGTGGCGCGCACTGTGCGAACCAAGTCGAGATTCTTTTCGATGCCCTCAGCGCCGTCCGTTGGTCCCCAGCCAAAGCGTAGCTTCATTGCCTTGTAGCCTTCCTCCTTGTACCGGTTGGCTTCGGCAGCAAGTGCGCTCAGTTCTACGCTGTAAAGGCGACTCGCGTACACGGGAACGCGGGGCTTGGTCCTGCCTCCCAGCAGACGATACAGCGGTTGCTTTGCCGACTTGCCGAGAACATCCCAGAGCGCGATGTCGAGCGCGCTGATCGCGGCCATACCAATTCCCTTTCGGCCGAATGCCATGGTCTTGCGGTACATGTGCTGCCAAAGAAATTCGGTATCCCAGGGATTCTGGCCGATCAACAGAGGTTTCAGATAGAGGTCGATGGTCTGCTTCGTGACCTGGGGCGCCAGTGCCGCGTTGCCGATTCCAACCAGCCCATCATCGGTAAAAACCTCGACGATGAGCCATCCGTGGAAGGTAAAGGTACCCATGGACGCTGCTGGCATTTGCAGCAGATCCATCGGGTTGGTGCAGAAGTGAGGCGGTAGCGGGACCGTCTTGCCACGCCACCTCACCACCCGCGTACGGATTTCTTTGATCTTCATCGAGCTCCCTCATAGCTCAAACTCCGCTCCAGACTCAACGGCTGGACCGAAGGAATGGCAAGCAGGATGACCAGGAAGGCAATCAAATGAAACATTCCTGCCAGGTTGAAAACGACGCCGTAGCCGAAGCCGCGGTCCAACAAATAACCGACCAGCTGCCCGAATGCAATTCCACCCATGGCTCCGCCGAAACCAACCAGCCCAGCAACGGAACCCACCACGCGGCGCGGAAACAAATCGGTCGGTAGGACCATGACTAACGTGGACCAGGATTGCTGGCCAAAATATGCCAGGCTGAAGATCACGATCGCCCACGATACGGCGACGTGAGGGACCAGAATGATCAGCGGCATGACTGCAGCGCTGAGTCCGAGCCCCAGCTTTCTAGCCACTCCAACCGAGAGTTCGCGGCGAATCAGATAGCTCGAGAACCAGCCACCCAACAAGCATCCCACGCCAGCCGCCGCATAGGGAATCCAGGCGAACGTACCGACCGCTTTAATGTTGAAACCGCGAGCATCGTACAGGTACTTGGGCATCCAGAAAAGGTAGAAGTACCAGGCCGCATCGCTCAAAAACTTCGCTCCCACCAGCCCCCAGCACTCGCGGAATCGGAGTAATTCAATCCAACGCACGTCTGGTCCAGACTTACGCAATCCTGCCGGAACCTCTGCTTCAACCCCCTCACCGTCACCATCAGGCGGTGGTTCGGGTGCAGAATACGTTCGACTCCACCATGCGGTCCAAGCCAGGCCGATACATCCGGTGATCACAAAGATCCACCGCCAGCCTGTAAAGCTCAAAATGATCGCGATCAGCGGCGGCGCGACCACGCCACCGACGGCTGTGCCGGCGTTAATGATGCCCATCGCCGTCGCGCTTTGCCCTACGGGAAACCATTCCGCGACGGCTCGGGTGGCCGCCGGAAAACCGCCTCCCTCTCCCAGGCCGAGGAGCAGACGGCTGACTGCGAGCATCGCGAAATTTGCTGCCAGCGCGTGGCTCGCACAAGCCAGCGACCAGAAGACCATGATGACGATGAAACTACGACGCGTGCCCAGAGCATCCGAAAGCTTGCCGCCTCCCGCGTACATCAACGCATACGAGACAAGGAAGGCCGACTGCAGGATTGAGAACTGCTGGTTCGAGAGTGGGATGTCTTTCCCGATCGCACTGATGGCGATGGGGAGGGTCTGGCGGTCGAGATAACTGATTGCGATCGCAACGCTCACCAGGGCTGCAATTCGCCAGCGTCGCAAGGGTCTCTTCCTCAAGCTGATTATTCTAGTGAAAAAACGAATGCGCCTCGCCGACCCCGTGCTTCTCTGCGGCCAGTTTTGGGAGGCGCCATTATAGCGCATAATAGTAATCGTTTACTCTGGTTATGAATGTCTGCCACATCAGCTCGTTCATGGTCGGAATTCTGGTTCGCAAGATTACGTTTACTCGGTGGTTTGATGGGCTTGCGAAGCTTTATAGTGGGCTGCCGGGAAAACAACACCAATCAGGGATGGTCGAATGAAGATATTGCGCAGTCAGGCGTGGTTCGGACGCCAGGACAAGAACGGCTTCCTCTACCGAAGTTGGATGAAAAACCAGGGCTGGCCGCACGATTTGTTCGACGGACGCCCAGTCATCGGAATCTGCAACACGTGGTCGGAGCTCACGCCGTGCAACACCCATTTCCGCGAGATTGCCGAGTACGTCAAGCGTGGTGTCTGGGAAGCGGGCGGCTTCCCCCTCGAATTTCCCGTCATGTCGCTTGGCGAGAGCGTGCTGCGTCCTACCGCGATGCTCTTCCGCAACCTCGCCAGCATGGATGTTGAGGAATCCATACGGGGCAACCCGATCGACGGCGTTGTCCTGCTCATGGGCTGCGACAAAACCACGCCATCGCTACTGATGGGGGCGGCGTCATGCGATCTGCCTAGCATCGGTGTTTCGGGCGGTCCCATGCTCTCTGGAAAGTTCCAGGGCCGCGACCTGGGGTCGGGAACCGGCGTCTGGCAGATGAATGAGCAGGTCCGCTCCGGCGAAATGAAGCTCGAGACTTTTTTCGAAGCCGAGAGCTGCATGCACCGGTCCAAGGGCCACTGCATGACGATGGGCACGGCCTCAACCATGGCCAGCATGGTGGAATCTCTGGGGATGAGCTTGCCCGGGAACGCGGCAATCCCCGCCGTCGATGCTCGCCGCAATACTTTGGCGCAGCTGACGGGCCGTCGCATCGTGCAAATGGTCAAGGACGACCTCTGTATCTCGCGCATCCTGACTCGACAAGCCTTCGAGAATGCGATTCGCGCGAATGCCGCGATTGGTGGGTCCACGAACGCCGTGATCCACCTGATCGCGCTCGCCGGCCGCATCGGTGTGCCCCTCTGTCTCGACGATTTTGACCGTCTCGGCTCCGGGTTACCCTGTCTGGTGAACATTCAGCCTTCGGGAAAGTACCTGATGGAAGATTTCTTCTACGCAGGCGGGATTCCCGCTGTCCTCCGCGAACTGGGCGAAGCTGGAGCGCTTAATCGTGACGCGTTGACGGTGAACGGACGGTCCATCTGGGAAAACGTGGTGGACGCACCCTGTTGGAATCGTGATGTCATTCATGAGTTCGCCGAACCGTTCAAGGCGGCCGCTGGCATTACCGTGCTGCGAGGGAACCTCGCACCCAATGGGGCCGTAATCAAGCTGTCGGCGGCGAGTCCGCACTTGTTACAGCATCGAGGGCGAGCTGTAGTCTTCGAAACGATCGAGGATTTTCACGCTCGCATCAACGATGATGCTCTCGACGTCGATGAGCACTGCGTGCTGGTTCTCAAAAACTGCGGCCCGCGTGGTTACCCGGGGATGGCTGAGGTCGGCAACATGCCCTTGCCTCCAAAAATCCTGCGCAAGGGGATTACCGACATGGTGAGGATTTCCGATGCGCGCATGAGCGGGACCGCCTATGGGACGGTTGTTCTACATGCATCGCCGGAGGCGGCAGCAGGTGGCCCTCTGGCGCTTGTCGAGTCCGGCGACGCGGTTGCGCTCGATGTCGCGCAGCGCGCCGTTCGCGTGGAAGTCAATGACGCGACCCTGGCGGCACGACGCGCCCAGTGGACTCCCCCTCCACTACCAGAACGCGGCTGGGAAAGGCTCTATGTCGAGCACGTCCTGCAGGCGCATCAGGGAGCGGACCTGGATTTCCTCGTCGGCCGCAGTGGGGCGCGGGTCCCTCGCGACTCGCATTGAGCGCGGCGACCGCACCTGCTTCATGGGGCCTGACCTGCGGAACCGCTTCATCCGCTGACCCGGACCCCTCGATGATCAGCAGGTTTTATTCCGGCAGCTTCTGTTTGCCGCGAACCGAGAACGCTGCCTGGACGCCTGGCGCGACTGTCCCCGGCTGGCCTCCCCCCACGCTGACCTGGTACGCTCCCGCTGCCACGATTCGGTCTCCAGCGGCATTTACGTGACTCAATTCGCGCGCTTCTAGCGAGAAGCTTACGTGCTGCACGCTTCCGGGGGCCAGGTGAACGCGCTTGAAACCGCGCAGAGCGCGCAACGGGGTTCCTGGTAATTTCGGGAAACTCAGATACAGCTCCGCGACCTCGTCCCCTTCCCTCTCGCCCGCGTTCTTGATGTCGACTTCCACCTGAAGCGAATCGCCCGCGTTTAGTTCGGCGGTGGTAACTTTCAGATTGGTGTACTCGAATTTCGAGTAGCTCAGGCCATAGCCGAAGGGGTAAAGCGGTTGCCCGTCGAAATAGCGATAGGTCCGGTTCTTCATGGAATAATCTTCGAAGGCCGGTAACTGTTGCGTGCTCTTGTAAAAGGTCACGGGCAACCGGCCCGCCGGATTACTTACCCCGGCCAACGTCTGGGCAATGGCTGTTCCCCCTTCCTCTCCCGGATACCAGGCATCGAGAATCGCGTTCGCATGCTGGTCGGCCCAGTTCACCGAAAGAGCGCTGCCGTTCATGAGCACCACCACGAACGGCTTCCCAGTCTCGCCGAGTGCTTTCAGAAGGTCTTCTTCCTCTCGTGGCAGGTCGAGGCTCGTGCGGTCGCCTCCCTGAAAGCCGGACACTTCGACTTTCATTTCCTCGCCTTCCAGTTGGGAAGTGATACCGACCACCGCGATGGTGAGGTCGGCAGCCTTCGCAGCCGAAATCGCCTGAGAAATTGGGTCGGCAATCGCGGGCAGCCATACCAACTTCGTGCCAACGCCGCCTTGCCCATACTCGAGTTTCAACGGGTACCGATGTCCTTTTTCCAGCCGCATCGTGACGGTCGTGGGCTTGGGATCGTGAAGGACGAAGTCATCCACGACAAGCTTGCCATCCACCCAGAGCCGGTTCATCGAGCCCACCACCCCGATCTGGTAGCTGCCCGATTCCTCCGGCGTCACAAATCCAGTCCATCGCACCGAGAAGTTCTTCATCCCAGGGGGTGGCGTCAAGGCTGCCGCCTCAGGGTTCAGGACTTGGAGATTTGCCGCTGCGTCCAAACGAACCAATGGCGTGCCTTCAAAATCTTTCTCCGCGAAATACTCTCCCTTGAGCCCGGACTGCCCGTCAGGAGTTGAGAGCGCCGACGTCGGCATCAGCGTTTCCGTCCTCAGGAAATTCATTCCCGGCACAAACGTAATTTCCGCGCCGGGAAACTGCCTACGAATGCCCTCCAGTGCCGTAGTCGAGCGGGAAGGCGTGCCGTTGTAGTTGCCCAGCAATACAGTGCCGGATTCAGCCAAGGGCCCGACGACGGCAATCCTCTTTATTTGCGGACCAAGCGGCAATATGCCGTCGTTCTTCAATAGCACGATCGACTCGCGCGCTGTCTTCAACGCCAGTTCGCGGTGAGCTTGACTGTCAATTTCCGAGTCCGGTGTCAAGGCGTACGGCACCATCGCCGGAGGATCAAACACTCCCAAGCGGAAACGCGCAGTGAACGAACGTTTCAAAGCGACGTCGATTTCCTTTTCGGTCAGAATTCCCTGTTTCACCGCGTCCAGATACTTCACGTAGTCAGAATTGCTGGTGGCCTTGGTGAAGAAATCGCCGCACTCGTTGTCCATTCCTCTCTTCAGCGAGACTGCGGCCGCCTCTGCCATGCTCTTCGTGAAGTGATGTCCGTTGAAAATGTCGACGACGGCGTCGCAGTCGGATACCACGTACCCGTTAAATTTCCACGCACCGCGCAACTGGTCCACCAGAAGAAAAGTATTGGCACATGCCGGCTCACCGTTGACCCGGTTGTAGGCACACATCACCGATCCCGCTTTTCCTTCTGTGACGGTGGCGCGAAACGCGGGGAGATAGGTGTCCTCCATGTCATGCTTGGAAACTCTTACATCGATGCTGTGCCTGGAGGGTTCCGGGCCACTGTGCACGGCGAAATGCTTCGGGGTCGAAACCACGCGATAGTACTTCGGATCATCCCCCTGCAGGCCGGTCACGAATGCCACACCCATTCGGCCGGTGAGGAACGGATCCTCGCCGTAGGTTTCCTGCCCTCTCCCCCAACGCGGATCGCGGAAGATATTAATGTTGGGCGACCAGAAGTCGAGCCCTTCCATGATGTCGCGTCTGCCCGCCCGAACCGCCTGGTTGTGTTTCGCCCGGGCTTCGGTCCCGATGACCACCGCCATCTCGTGAATGAGGCGATCATCAAACGTCGCCGCGAGCCCGATCGGTTCGGGAAAAACAGTGGCGGTTCCTGCCCTCGCGACTCCGTGTAGCGCCTCGCTCCACCAGTCGTATTCAGGAACCTGCAGCCTCGGAATGGCACGCGCCTGGTTCACCAGTTGGGACGCCTTTTCCTCGAGCGTCATGCGTGATATCAGATCGTCCACGCGCACCGCGATCGGTTGCGAAGGATTGAGATACGCTGGCGTGCTCGAAGACTGCGCGGTCTGCGCAAAGCAACCGGACACGGTCCAATCGAGAGTAGCCAACACCAGGACCGCCACAACCCGAATACGGTGTTCATTCATCGGAATCGGCTCCTGAATCCAGCGCGTCGCCCCTCGGGAATGTTCGCCAACGGACAGTCTAATGCCAGGAATTGCTCCAAGAATATCGTTTTTGGCCGCGTGCATCGTTCTAGACAAATAAGCTGCCGGCGTCAAGGCGAACTTCGACCGCCGTTGAGATGCATCCCTTGAGGCTAGGCTGCGTGTTCGCGGAAAACCTGCAGTAAACGACTGGCTACGATCTCTTCCTCTCCAGGTTGCAGCATAAATGAATTCATTACCAGTCCGGGCCGGTCTTCGCCAGACGCAATCACCACCGAGGGCTTCGAATTTCTCAAAAGTTGCGCGAGTTGGCTGGGCGTCGCCGTAATGCGGGCCGAATCCCAGGTGATTTGCATGTGAGGCACGTGGTTCGCGACGTCGGGAGTGAAGAACGATGTGCTGACTCCAGGAGCTTTCGCCAGTTGCCGCGCGATGCTTTCCAGGCGGTTCTGCCATGCCTTCGCCAGGGCCTCGTGGTCGTCGTTCAGGTAAAGCTCCACAGCTTTGACCATGCCAACGATCTCTTCCTTCCCGACTTTTTGACTGCGCCCGAGAGTATCTTCGTGCGGACTATTGTTCAACAGGGCGTAGGCTACGAGCTCCTTGCGTCCGATCAGCAAGCCTGCACACTGCGGTCCGCGAATCGCCTTTCCTCCGCTGAACGTGATCAGGTCATAGCCCATATTCGCATAGTCCCACAGATGCGAAACGGGAGGGGTATCAGCCGCGGCATCGTTCATACATGGCACGTTGTGCTGTTTGGCGAGTTTCACCCACTCATCGACTTTGATCTGTCCCGCTGCATTCGCAAAATTGGTAAAGTGCATCATGGCAGTGCGGTCACTGATCGCTCTCCGCAGATGCTCGCGCGTCTCGATTTCAACCAACCTGATCCCGGTAGAACGCAGCTGGTGGTCAAACGGGTTGCGATGAGACTTCTGAATGATGACTTCCGATTTCATCCCCGTCAGATCCGGGAGCTGGCGGATGAGCGCCGCATTGTCCCCGGTGAGGATCCCCGCCAGGCCCGACTGAATCGCTGCAGCCGCCCCCGACGTGACCAGGGCCGAGTAGTCTTCTGGCAATTTCAGCAACTGAGCGATCCGCTTGCCCGCGCCGACCTCGAGTTCTGGGATGCTCACGAAGTGGCGCCCGGCCTGGGCCATCACGGCCGCGAGTTCAGGCCGAGGGAGCGATCCGCCGAGCATGGTCATCGTTCCCTGACAGTTGATGACGCTGGTGACACCAAGTTCTTCGTAGACATTTCCCGATTGGCCGAGCCCGGTGATCGCCGTCGACTCTGCTCCGCCCCCGCGATTCCGGCCGAAAAACCTTACCGGAGCCAGAATCGATCCCGCGACGGCAGCTGCGGTGGTCAGGAAGTTGCGACGGTTCCACATCGCTTTCAGTTGCATCGCGGAAGCTCCTTGATTGATGCGGTGAACCGCACGCTCAATTCACCAGAATCGGGTTCTAACGAGATTGCCTGAAATTCAATCTCAATCGACAAGTTCGCAGAAAGCATTCTAGTGCCTGGTCGGAAGAGTTCCATCCCATTCCGGAGTCGGCTTGAAAGGTCCTGCCGTCTTCCAATCGTCGCGGGAGGTCCCGTTCAGGTCCCATACGACCACACCATCCCTGACCGTTAGCTCGCACTCCAGCTTGCGACGCCCTTCCATGCGCCCGCCCAAGCTATCCACAAAACCGAATCTGCCCTTCTCGACCCGAAACACGGCTACGTCGCCGGGAGACCCGACTGTGAGACGCCCAACTTCTTCGTGCTTAATCTCATGAGCCGGGTTCCACGTGGAGCGCGTGATGACATCCTCCAAAGACATTCCCATATTCAGGAACTTCGACATCACATTGGTCATGTCTTTCATCCCGGCATTCATGCTCGCGGTATGCAGGTCACTCGAAATGGAGTCCGGGACAAATCCCTGCCGAACGGCGGGAACTGCATGCGAAAAGACAAAACTTCCGCCTCCGTGGCCCACGTCAAACACCACCCCGCGCCGCTTGGCTTCGAACAGGTAGGGAAGCACCTTGCCACTGACATCGAGCATAGGGATGTAGTCGATGTACATGTGGGTCGAGATGTCACCGGGGCGCAGTTTTTTCCCCACCAATTCTTGATAAGGACGCTCGGGCCGGAAGATTCCAAAGTCAACCATGATGGGAATCTCGGCCAGCGTGCCCGCCTGTAGCGCCCGATCCACCGCGGTCCATTCAGGCCCCTCATAGTGAGCCGTCTTGATACCGACGATCAATTCTTGATATTTCTTGGCCATAGCGGCCGCCGCTTCTGCGTCCATGTCTTCAACATTCTGCTCGGGAATTCTGCCGGCCATCCCGCCGCCGATGATGTTCAGGAAGGCGAATACCCGCGTTTTGGCGCGGTCGATAATCCGGTCCTTGAAGTCCGGGAAATTGCGCCAGCCCGAACTACCGGCATCCGCCACGGTGGTTACGCAGCTGCGAAACGTGAACCCGTCTGGGTAGACGCTGTTGTCGCCATCGTAGGCCCCACGCAGGCCCGTACCCGCATAGACGTGCGCATGGATGTCGACGAGTCCGGGAGTCACAAACAACCCGCGGACGTTGATGGTTTTCCGAGCCTGTCCCGTGGGGATACTGCGCTCTACCGCCGCAACTTTGTGATCCCGAATGCCGATATCGCGAACCCCGCGCATCCCGTCATGCGGATCGACTACGGTTCCGCCTTTGATCACCAAATCGTACGGTTGTTGTGCCAATGCTGAGGCTAACGTCAGCAGCACAGGAGAAAGAATCGCCGCCACAAACCGCATGCGGTTGCTCGCCACCTTTCCTCTACAAATCGAGAAGATAAGGTAACACTAGCGGCCACGGAAGCGCTTGTGTGGAAAACGGAGGGGGTCTTCTATTTGCTGAGACTGCTGTCTTACAGGAGAACCTACAGAGGTGTCAGAGAGGGGCGTTCGGGTGGGCAAATCTCCAGCGTCCAAATCCTAAGACTCGGAAGCGGCCCACGGCCCTTTCAAAGCACCGCCGCCGACTGGGCACGTCGGGCAGGGTCAGTCGACTACGAGCCCGTCCGCTCGAAATTGTCCAATCACTACGATGACGTGGTCGCCACGCTTCACGTGCCGGCCTTTGTTGGAGAACGCCATCCAGTAGACCTTCCCGCCTTCAGGCGTGGCGGTCTGTCGCAGTTGCCCGACCTTCTCCAGGGACGGAACCACCAGCTTGACCCCGGCCTTCGGGTCGATCAACGACGGCTCGTTCTTTTTTTCGTTGAGCACCTTGGCTTTGTTGGCGTCGAGGACGCGGTACGTAAACTTCACCACCTCCCCAGATTCCGCCAGCTTCACTGCAAGAGAGTCAACGCCCCAGACGAGCCCGTAGTACTCACCGGCGCGCTTCGAGAACCGGCTTGGCTTGTAACGGGAAGGAGACGTCGGCGGGGCGGCCTGTGTGGCCGGTTTTGGCGCGCTCTGTTCTGTCTGGGCGACAGCGGTGGAAGGCACGAAGCTAACTGCGAGAAACATCGCAGGCACGATGAGCAAACTATCCTTACTCGACTTCATGAACATCTCTTTAAGTTACCTCGATACACATTGGCGTACAAGGCTGCTGTGCCGGCAGAAGTTACGAAAGTGAATTGCACAGGACGCAACCTACGTCTTCCCCTCCACCAGGCTGGTGCAAGCTTTGATTGCCTTATCCTTCGGAGCCTGGCCGAGAGCCTCGCCAATCGCGTTATAGGCGCTTTTGTATTCGGAACTCGCGCGAGCCTCGGCTACATCCTTTTCAGGTTCACCCTGGAGCAAAACCTTCTTGAATTGATGATCCTTCGCGGCCGACAGCGGATCGATCTGGGCCCAGAAGTCAAGCGTACCCTCCACCTGGCCCAGCGCCGAATTGGGCGGAAGCTTCGCCAGGGCAAGGTTGGGGAGGGCGAGGAGGGCTGACAAACATACGATGTGATGGAGTTTCATGGCCGAACTTTACCTCAGGTGCTTTACAGGACTCGAGTGCAAACTCAAGCTCGGAAACACTGTTTTCTGTACCTACGCTATCGCTCAGAGGAAACGAAGCTGCCCGCGAGAAACTCGCGGGCAGCTTCGAAGTTAGCCTCTGCTTGACCTGCCCGGCTAGTCCTAGTTTGCCGTGCCGGTCAGCGTTGACGTTTTCGTACCGGCGGCCGTGGAGGTGACCGATACTGTTGCAGTCTTGCTGCCGGTCGTCTGGGTAGTCAGCGGACTGAAGCGAACCGTGACCGTGCAAGTGAGGCCCGGATTCAGCGGATTGGTCGGCGTCCCAATCCCCTGCATCTGACCGCCTCCCGCTGGGCCGCAGGTCGACAAGTTGCGAACGATCGTGAACTCGCTGGAGTTTGTTCCCCCGAGAACTGCTCGCGCGAGGTCCGTCAGGGGCACGTTCCCTGTGTTGGTAAAGGTGAACGCCTGCATTGGGCAGGCCCCCGTCCCCGTTGTCGGGCAGCCCCGCGTTGCCGCAATGGTCCACGTCGCCGGGAGGAGCGTTGCCGCGATCACCGGCGGCGGTGGCGGAGTAGCCCCGAACTCGACAGCGCCCCTGTCGAAGGCACCCACGGGCCTCCCATTACCGAAGAAGTCCGTGGTCGGCGCCGGAACACCGGAAGCAGTGTTTGTTCCGGTATTGACGGTCGCCACGGTCCCCGACGCTGGCACGTAGCTTCCGAGCATTGCGCCGCCGCCGTAGTTCCCGTCTGTTCCCAATACCGTCGGGTTCGTGAGTGACAGCGGACCCCAGGCAATGTTGATCCAGTTGTTGCCCTCGTCCACAGTCGCTGCCGGAGTCAGGTTAAAGACCGGGTTCGGAACGGTGGCATCCGAGATGCCCGGGGGCACCTGGTAACCAGCGGGCGAGCAGCCGGTTCCCACAACGCAGACCGCCGCATACTCCGGCGGAATCCGCGAGCCGTTGCAGTACTGGGTGGTCACGCCCGGGAGCGCCGAACTGTCGCCGGCGCCGGCGTAAGCGCCCGTACCCACAATCGAGAACGTCGGAGCCAAGGTAAGAGTGGAGCTGTGGTTAGTCGGTCCGGTGTCGCCCCGTGCGCCGATGTCCCAATAGTTCGTGCTGGAGACGCATTGCCCAGTGGAGGTCTGGGGCAAGATGGGCAACAGCGTAACCTGGGCCTGCTGGTTCTGCGTTCCGTTGGCGGCTCCGCCCACGCTGATGTTGAACATACGGTTCTGCGAGAACACATCGTTGTAGAGAAGCGGAATCGACCAGCTCCGGCAATTCCCGTTGCTAGCGGTCGTCGTGAAGTGTCCAGTCGGGCAGGTAATGGTTGCAGGCAGATTCGCTACGAAGACCGCGCTGTTCTGGATGCTAACCAGACCAGCCGGTTGAGCCGCAGAGGTCGTGCCGCAGTTTGCCGTGCACGTCGGCCCCCCCGAACTGGCCAACGGAGCGCCGATCGTGTTGAAGAGCACGCCCGACGACGCCGTGGTGTCGTTGGACATGACGGTGTCGTTGACGATGTTGACGTTGAGTGAATCCAGCAGGGCAATTCCCGCGCCATCCCAGCCCGCAACGTTGTTGACAACGATGTTATTGGTGAAGGTGACCTTGTTCCAGTTCGCCGGAGCCACGGGGAAGCTAGTCACGTCCGTACCGTTGACCTGCTGGAACATAACGCCGCCGCCGCTGCCGCTTTCAGCTGCGTTGCCCTGGATCAGGTTGGCATTGATCACCAGGCCCGGACCTGTGCCGTCACTCGGCGTGATCGAACTCGGAGCCGGTATGCAGTCCTGGTCAGTCGTAGCGCCGCAGGTTGGATCGGCGTCGGGAGCGCCCATAATGAGGAGACCGCCGCCGTTTGCCGGAATGGTTGGGTTGGTGCTTTGGTTGAAGACGATCGTGTTGTGCTCGATGTCCCCGTTGTAGCTGTACCCGATGTGGCCGACACCGCCGCCGTCACCGGTGCTCAGGTTACCGCACACCCAGTTGTAGTTGAACTTGTAGAAGTCGGAGCCGGTGCAGATGCTGGCCCCGCCCGCTCCGGCCGGCGTAGCCGAGAACAACTCGTCGCCGGTCGAGGAGTTCGACGTGATCGCGTTGTTGTGCATATTCACGTTCAGGTTGTGGCAGTACGGCAGCTGAAGACCCGCAACCGGGCTGCTCTGGCAGGAGCCCGGAGCAGCGTTGGTGGCGCTGCCCTGGATGTACGAGGGCGGAAATTCGCCCTGGCCGATGTTGAAGCCGCCCGAAAGCGTGCCGGCGTTGTTGTAGACCCGGTTGTTGGCGAGCTGCAGGTTATGCCCCCAACCGTGCACAAAGACGCCGCCGCCACCCTGCGAGCTGTTGGTGATGCCCAGGCCGTCGATGCTTGACGGATCGCACCAGAAGCTGCTCTGGTACAGAGTGTGCGTGGTCGAGTTATTCGTTCCGCATGTGCCCGCCGTCAATAGAGTGGTTCCGACCGGGAAGCCCGCCAGCAGCGTCGAGTCATACTGATCACCGCCGTGGAAGTCCACACCTTTGGCCAGAACCGTAATGGTCGCCCCTTCCAGCGCTCCCATGAGCGACGGCTCCTGCAGCAGTTCGGCGAGGTTGCCGTTCAAACCGGCGTCCCAGCCCACTGCCGCCTCCAGCGGCAGCCGGTCGACGGCCGCATTCTGGGTCGTCGGACAGGTGGCGCCGGTGCCATCAGAGTCGAACGCATTGCCATGATTCAGCGGCGAGCCATTGGTCGCGAGACCGAACAGGCAATCAACCCGCGCGCGCCAGGTGCCGATCTTGCCTGCCGGATGTGGATTGCCGTTGAGAATGCTCGACGCCGCGCCAACGCCTTGCAGGCGGATCGGCCTCCACATCAGCAACATTTCCTGATGGGCAGCTTGGGTACGGACAGTGGTGGCGGCAGTGCATGCGACAGGAGTGGTCGGGGCAGCTGTGGTGGCGCAAGTGGGATCGATGATCAGCATGTCGCCCGGCTTGGTCGTCGCCGCATCGATTGACGCCTGGATGCTGGCGCCGGCAGCCACATGGATCGGCGTCTTGCCGCCGATCGTGACCGTCACCGTGTCGATCGACTGCAGCTTGTTGTCTCCACGGGTGATGACCAACTCGCCGCACTTTGCAGGAGCGGTTGTGGCTGGGCCTCCGAACTCAATCCGCTGCTGGATCGCGCAGTTCGGGACGCTCACGGTGGCAGGAACCGTAACCGTGATCGAGGTATCACTCCAAGCTGTCGGAGTTACCGTTACACCACCGATCGTGACCGATCCCGTCCCTTGCGAGGCACCAAAACCGTAATGCCGCGTCACAGTCTTCTGATTGTATGGAGCCGTCGACCCCGAGGGTCCGACGTAACCGTAGTTGTTAACCTGCACGTCACCCAGCGCGGTGATCGTCAGCGTTCCGCCGGCCGCCGGCAACCATGGTCCTAGCCCAGCACTGCTGTCGACTTCCTTGATCGCCGGGGTCTGATCCGGGTAGTTGCAATCCGGATTGTTGTATCCCGCGCCGGCAAAGGCCGAAGTCGGCACCACCGGCGTATCCATGTACTGCGTCTGACCCGGCATGAACGGGATCTCGTAGCAGAAATCGCTGTAGGACGGGTTATACAGCGGATCGGGCGTCGGCCCGGTGCCCGGGTCGTTCATGCAGGTGACCATCATGGTCGGTGCATACCCGGTCGGATTGGGCGGATTGACTTCCCAGGTCGAATAAGTCAGGCCGTCGTAGGTGCCCCAGTGATCGGCGTACAGGCGCGAGATTTCGGTCCCGGTCCAATCTCGAACCGATACCGGCAGATTGGCGGGCGAGAATTTCTCGCCGAACTGAGGAGAGAACGGATCGAATTCTGAAGTGTAGTCGTCGGTGATGACCCCGGTGAAATGGGCCGAGACGTGGGCCGAAGTGAAGATCCAGAACTTCGCCAAGGCCGACGTCTGGTCGTCCACGGTCACTTCCTTGCGATCGCACAGCGGCCGCAATGCTCCGGCGAATGGCGCCACTTCGTGGGATACCGGGAACAGGCTGATGTAGTCGGGCACGATGCGCTTCTGCCCCACACACGGCCAGAAGGTTTCGACGCTGCCGGTGTCGCCTTCATGATTCGGGAGTGTGGTTCGCCCAAAAGTGTCCGTCGGATTCTGGAGGTTGTTGGCGTTGTACAGCGCGCTGATCTCCGCCTGGTCGGGAAGAATGAAGATGCTGGCTAGCGCACCGAACTGCGAGACAGCCGGCGCGATGTAGACGTCGCCGATCAGGATGTTCTTATCCTCTTCCTTCACCAGTTCATAACCTGGCGGCACCACCATTTCAACCACGTACTTGCCGGCAGGCAGCATCGGAGTACCGGACCGGAACGGGTCTGTTGTGTCAGGATTGCCTACGCAGACGGTGCAATTCGTGGTAGCAGGCTTGCCCGTCGTCGCATTGAGGCTCGTGATGCTGGGGAACTGGTACATACCGTCATACGGCGCCGGTTGCAACTGGTTCCAGTTGTGCATGCCGTCATAGCACTTGAACTGGGAGTTGTTCGGCAGCGAGGTAGCCCCGGCCCAGCCGTTTTTATACACGTCCAGATAATTCGGCTGGTTGAACAGGGAGAAGAAGAAGACATCGCCCGCAGCACCCGCAGTGTTGGAGGTGGGCGCCCGCATCTGGCCCGGGCAGCTCATGTTGGGAATGCCGGGGGTGGAGGAAGTTCCCGCCACTCGGAAGCCCTGAGCCCAGTCATCCCAGCTGCTGGTCGTGGTGTGATCCACCAGTTTCAGGCCAGTCGAGCCATCCGGCGCCGCGACTTCCTGATACAGGTTGATGGTGACTCCCGGCACGTCTGGCGTCCAGCTGGTGTGAATGAGTAGCGTGGGATCGTCGAACGGACGGGTCGAGGCATATATCACCTCGCCGTGGATACCGCCGTTCTCACCGGCGATGTAAGGCTTCTTGCCGAACTCAATAAACGAGTTCTGCCCAGAGAATCCCTGCCAGCCATAGGTCGAGCCGTAGGGGTGAACAATCGGGGGATCGACGCGGCCAGTTGACCCGCCAGGGCCACTGGCTGCTGCCGCTGGCAGTGGCACAGGGGCAGCGGAACAGTCCGCATCGGCGCAATAGTAGGCGCCCGGTACCCGCAGGTTCGCGGGCACGGGGACGGCTTCGAGAGTGTTCGCCATGTTGCCGGCAATGGTGGAACTTCCACCACCCGGTGTGCCGTCGGCCGGACCACCCGCGTCATAGACCAGGTGGGTGCCGGTGCTCTTGTACCGGGTGGTATCGGTTTCAACCACGTACCAGCTGAACAGGGGGAATATCTCGTTGAAGCCGGCGTTGCCACTCAGGTCGGTATTGTTGAAATTGGAGTAGCTACCGTCGCGGAAGCGAATGTTGGTCGCAACCAGCGTGAGGCCCTGCTCGTTGCTGTCGAAAACACCGTTGCCATTCGCGTCAAAGAAGGTGCTGGTGTAGATATTCGCCTGCCACTGGTTGGTGGCGATCTCACCCAGGTTGGTGATCCCGCCGTTCAACCGGACCGGAGTTGACAGGCCGTCCACCAGCATGTCATTCCACTGATCGAAGACCGTGACTCTCCAATCGCCGTTGGGGACGCCCGTGAGCTTGAAATTTCCTTTCGCGTCGCACTTGGTGAAGGCGAAGTCTTCGCCGTCCGCATCACCAAAGCTCACGTAGCACTGTGTGAACGAGAAGCTGCTATTGTCGCCGCTGCCGTAGAGCCGCTCATCGGGCGTGCGGCTCATGCGCTCGGTCGACACAAAGCCCGTCACCGTATTGGTGCAGCCGGCACCGGTGATGTTGGCGTCCGTGCCGTTGCAGACGTACTTCAATCGGTCATTGATGATCTGCGGGTTGGCGAAACCGATCGCCACGTGGTATCCGGAGGGACCGTATTCCTGGAAGAAGCTGGGCTCGCCGACTCGCAGGAAGGAGTCGTGAGCCTTCTGACCGTCGAGTGTGTTGGTCTGCAGCCACTCTTCGCCTCTTCCAATTCGATCCGCCGCTGGTGTTGCCACCACCCCGTACCGTCCCGGCATCAGGTTGGCGACCACGGCCTGGCCAGCAATCGGCGACAGCGTTGCGTTGTCGCTCTCGTATTTCGGGCAGGTTACAATCTCGCCCGTAATGCCCTTCAGGCTTGCGTCGCCATTCAGGACGTTATCGGTGATCTCCGGGGAAATCGGACATGCGTCAAGTCCGGTTGCTGGATCGATGGTACCCGCCAGGCTATTTGACAACGGGTAGTTGAACATGTCGTAGGTCATCTGACCGGTCGCGTCGCCGGTGCCACCAGCGTCGTCGAACAGCTTGATGTTGAAACCACCTAAGCCGGGCTCGACGGGCGACAGTACATCGATGCCGCCGCCGCCGTCATGTTCGCCGTTTAGCGGGAAGTCATCCTCGAAAACAAACACTGACAGTTTCGCCGTCGGCAGGGGGGTAGAAACCGCGTACACCGTCACGGGAGTGAATGCGCCCGTCGTCGCCGTGCAGAGGACCGTTCCCGTCGCCGGAGTGCAGGCGACCGGGGCACCGCCCATTCCGTGGCCAGTGGCTCCGCCCTCGAATGGGTTGGCCGCATCGCCCGGAAAAACGGTGAGGTAGTAACGCTTGGTCGGATCCAGATGCACCTGGTTGGGATTTACTATCGTCTGTGCGGTCTGGTTGGTCCGGCAGACGCCGTTGCCGATGTCGCAAACGGCGTTAGTGCCGAGCAGCTTCTGGCCGCTCTCGCACGAAAGCGGCCCGGTGCAGCCTGAGGCCACCACCGGCATATAGCTGGTGTGGAAGTTGGTTCCAAAGGTCGGGACAATGCCTGCGAAAGCACCTGCACCGGGGCCGGTCGGGCAGCCCGCCGGAGGCGGATTCGTGGTGCAGGCCGGGTTGACATAGAACGTCCGGTCTTCTTCGATGACCCAGCGATAGTCGGTGATCGTGCTCGTGGCACCCGTGACATTGTCTTTTCCGAGCACCGTGACCGTGAACCCTGGGGTCGTTGCCGGGAAATTCAGCGTCACGGTGGCAGTGCCACTGCTCACCGTGTTCTGAGAATTCTTTGCCTGGTATGTGAAGGTGCAGGTGGCTGCGGTCGTGCCAGTCGACACGCTCGCATTGAAGCCGCCATTCGAATCAACACTAGCCGTGCCAGTCCGCCCGCCTGTGCAGCTGAGCGCCACGGGCGCCCGGGGCGTGGTGGCTGTTGCCAAGTTGACCGTTAGAGGATAACCAGCCGCATCCACGTCGTTCGCGAGGATGCCCGGCGGCAGAATACTCAGCCTCGTCGCCAGGGTCGCAGTGAAGGAATCGGCGTTAACCGTGATGCCCGATCCCACCTCGATCGTCGCCCCATTCAGGGCCACCGACGCGGTGACACCGGACGAGCAAGTCGACCCCGTGACGGTGCCATTCGCGCAGTAGCTAAAGCTCGTCGGGCCCCCGGTGTAGGTAAACGTGCCGTTCGAGTTCAGGGTCAATCCGGGTACGGTCCCAATGAGCTGAACGCCGTAGACATTGGTGTCATTGGCGATCACGCCCTTGCCCGGATCCGATACGGTCAACGTATTGCCCGTAATCACCGAGTTGTAGATGTCGTTGCGAGCCACCGGCGCGGCGGTCGCCGCTGCGGGCAAAGTGATAGCAGTGTTCACACCGATGTAGGCCAGCATACCGCCGTCACGACCGATCGAATTGGCCCCCAAGCTCAACTCACGGTCAAAGACGGGTAGAGCCGCCGTGCCCGCGGGCACGTTGATCATCACGTCCATTGTCTTGCCCGCCGCCATGAACACTTCGCTCTGAACGCGCGGAACGCCAGGAAGCGGATTGCCGTCTTCAGCGATGAGGGAGAAACCTGGCACCGCCGAGACTGTAGTGCCCGACGTCTTGTTAGTGAGCGCTTGCACGATGGAGGGCACGTGCATTCGTAGGCCCGCATTCACCATGCGCGCCAGAACCGTACCAGTAGCGCTAACGCCGGTAGCCGGCAAAGTTGTGAACAACGACTGTGCACTGGTTGTCGCGCTGCTCTTGTTGAACGCCACACCGTTAACCAGGTAATAGAGCGGCGTGTAATTCACCGCTGGGGGATAGCATTGGTGGTAGGTTGTCGAGGCCGGGTTTCCGCAGCCGCCCGGCTGACCTGACCAGACCATCGTTTCGGTGAAACCGGCGGTGTTAACTGCTGTATTGACGGCACTGTTCTGAACTGGATCGATTTCGCTGAACAACAGCGGGACTTCGGCGCTGTAGGGGACCAGGCAAGCCGCGGTTGCAGTCGCGCCCGGATATGCGCAGCCCGGCGCAACGGTGCCCGTAGTTACAGGTGCGGTCGTGACCACCAGTATGCCGAACAAGCCCATCGGGCCCTGAATGGACGGATGGGTACCGGATTCGATCAGATAGGTCCCGGGCTTCAGTGCAGGTGTGGGCACGGTGCAGGCTGGGCCCCAACACAATGCCGCCGTCGTTCCCGCCCCGACTTCGGTGCCAAACGACTGCACGCGCGAACCCTGTGACGGAGGGGTTCCGGTCGCCACGGTGGAGCTGACAATAGGCCAGGTAGCTTGCGACTGAGCGAAGGTGTGGTCCGGACTCGTGGTGCAGGTCGTGCCGGCGGTGCAACCCGAGCCGACAGTTCCGAGGCCGCCGCCGATCTGGCCCACGATCATCAGCGACGTCGGTATCGGCCCGCTGGTGAACGTCAGGTTGTTCGTCAGGTTGATCGTGAGGCTCGTCCCCGTGGAAACATAGGGGACCGTAATCACCACCGGCGACCAGGTGGTGGCCGCCGTTGCCGCCGGGTTCAGCGCGCGACACGACGCGGGAGCAACTGCGGTACCGCAGCTGTACCCCCACATCGGTACTGCCGAACCGTCGGGCAGGGTTGCGGTGGCCGGACCCGCCGTCAGGCTAACTGACTGCGCAAAGGACGCGCCTGCTCCGAGGAGGAGAATACATACCGCCATGACCGCTGTCTTCAAAGTTTTGAGATAGTTGGATCGCATTGCAATTCTCCTCAGTTAGTTCGACTCGTCGATTTGAAATTCCCGGGAATCCACCAGCATCATCATCAGCATGCCGCCGGGGAAAATATTGTTGGTTGTGATCTCGCGCTCGTTGTGCGAGTGCCACATGAAGGCAAAGCCCGCCTCTCCACTGGGCGAGTTCGCGATCGTGCCGGAAGGAGGGGTAGAGCCGGTAATACCGCAGTTCGGCCCGTTGCCCTGAGGATTGGTGACGGAGTTGAAGGTGCCCAAACAGCCCGTCGCTCGCGTAGTCGCGTTGGGACCAAGGTAGGGGCTGCCGCCGTACCAGGCGCCGTTGGTGAGAATGTTCGCATCGGGCAGTGTCATTGGTCCATTGCTTGCCACGTCGCCGAATGGATTGACCTGCAACGGCTTGTTATGGTCCTGGCACCACTCGTAGTAGTTCAGCGCAGTCCGAGCCGCTGGCAGAGCGTTGTAGCCGTTGGCGTCTGGAGTGCAAGTAAGCTTGGCCAGTGGATCGGGTGAGCTTGGGTTGTGGGCGTACGCATCCCAGTTCAGTCCCTTGCCGGTCCAATAAAAGATCCCGTCCATGGCCAGGCCGGGCGTGGTCGTCGTGGTGAACAGCAGCGGACCGGCCAGATTCGTCTCGGCTGCCGCGGTCGATGCCAGTATCAGGTTTCCGTCGCGCCCCAGGATGCGCACGTGGTTCCCGTGCTCGTGGAATGGATGTTGCCAGCGTCCCTGGCCGATGATCCGCAGCAGTACCTGTTCGCCCGGATGCATGTGAGGATTCCCGTTGTACGGTTGGTGCGGGTATTCCCGCGCGTAGTTCGGGTCCATATCATCCGGCATCGAGCGGCCATTGATCATGAAATATGCCGGGTGATAGGGCTCAGTCGGCACCTCCAGACGGCAGGTGCCCGCGGTGACGCCTGCAGCAGTGCAGTTTGCTCTGTTAACCTGCACCAGTGCCTGCTCGTGGATGTTCGGATCCATCTCGGAGAACTGGAACAGGTACTCGCGGTCGTAGCAGGTGTTATTGATGCCTGAAACACTGTCATACGCAGCCGCTGCCAAACGGAAATCAGCTTCCGCGGTATTCCCCGCGGCGGTGTTGACATAATGTGTAACCGTGTTTGGCACGGCGTTGCACCCGGCGGTGGTGGCAGGGAGCACGATGATCGCGCCATACAGCCCCATCTCGACTTGCAGGTCACCCTGCGTTCCGCTGTAGTAGGCGCGCGTCCCCGGTGAGGTGGCAACCAAGTTGTAAGTCACGGTCGCGCCGGGAGCTGCTTCCTGAGTCAGTAACCCTTGCGTACCGCTCGCCGTGCTGTTGAGCTTTATTCCCGGAAAGAGAATCGAGGTGTTACCGGCTGCGGTTGGCAGATTGTTCGTCAGTGTTACGGAGAAGGCTACATTCTCCGTGACAATCAGCGTCGGCCCTGGCACCTGCATGGTGTTGCAGAAGGGCGCTGAAGTAGCGCTCAGCGTGGGCCTGAAGGCGCTCACTGCGGGTGCCGTCGTGCAGCCGTAGCCCCACGAGTAGATCGCCTGCCCGTCCGGCTGGTTGAGGTAAGCCTGTTGCGCCGTTAGGTTAAACGTTCCGGCTGCACCTGTTCCAGTAATGCCAGGAGCCGCAGCATGCGCCGCGACGGTAAGCAATAGGACCATCGCTACCATTGGCGCCAGAAGGAGTCTTGTCTTGGAAATCGCTTTTTTCATGTTCGTCGCCCTCATTGCTGCGCTCCTAGTTGACGTGAACTTCCGTCATCAGACCGCCGAAGTTCTCGGCGTCGTTCGACAGGTGGTCAAGATTGGGGGTGTAGAGGAAATAGACGCCGGTCGCCATGGGCGTCGTGCAGGCCCCAGTGGCAGCACGAACGGCGCACGAGTCGAGAATCACGTCGAGCGACTCGCCGCCACCCAGCGTGATCGAGTTGGTGTAGTAGGCCAGGTTGTTGCCCGCTTGATCCCGCAGCAGTTTGGCGTTATAGCCGATAACCTTCATCGGGATCCCTAGCGAAGCCAGCGTCTGGTATTCCGTAACGTCCAGGTCAGAGATGCGCAGAAGAGCCCTTCCTCCGGCGGGAATGTTGATGATCGACGGCAGCGGCTGAGACATGTGATTCACGCCATCGGCCGCGACTGTCTGCAAGGGGCCAGCCGTAACCGTATCGGGGTAGCCGCGTCCGTTCAGCAGGAAGTATTTGTCCTTCATGTCGGAGAAGCCTTCCGGGTTGAAGGTCATGCCGACAAAGTGAAAGTTCGGATCGAAGCCGTGGATCTGGATGGGGTATTCAACCTCGTAGGCGGTGGAACCGTCGCCGTCGTCGTAGGCGTAGCCGGCCGTCGTCGTCCCGGGTGCCGAAACCACAGTCGCTACTGCACTGATACCCGTGTTGATCGCTGGAACCGGATTGCTGCACAGGATATCCGTCGGAGCGGTAACGCTTGTGGTCCCGCCATCACCGGCTCGCCTGCAAGCCGTGCGCAGGTCATTCTCCTGTCCCTGCAGCGCCGTATACAGGCTGGCGCCAGCGAGCACACGATCCTGCCGTGGGCGCACATAAATCTGTCCCACCATGCCCATCTGCAAGTGCTCGGGCGGGGTGATGTGGCAGTGCCAGAAGTAAGTGCCGGCATCGGGAGCCAGGTAGTAATAAGTGAAGCTGCCGCCGATGTTGATGGCGACCGATGCATCCGGCACGCCGTCATAGAACGACGAGGCGTTGGGATACCCGTGGAAGTGGACCGTATGCTGCTCGAAGAGGTCGGGCCTCATGATCATGCCCACGTTGGTCAGGGTGAGGAAGAACTCGTCGTCTTCGTCGATCGCCATCAGGGGGGCCGGGATGTTGCCGTTCATCACGCCCACATCCATGATCGGGCGGGCGTCCACGTGACCATCGATTCGCGCGGCGAGCCCAGCAGTGGCGGTCGTCGATTCGGTAATTTCAGCCTGACCAGCGGCGGCTGCGTTAGTGACCGTGAAGGCAAGGTTGGCGGCGAAAAACGGGTTCACTGCGGTAGCGGCCGTCACCGCGAAGGTTCCATCGAAAGGAGTACCGGTCCCGGAGATGGTTACCATCTCGCCTACCCTCACGCCCAGGGGCGCGTTCCCCACAACTGTGACCGTCGTCCCTGCCACGCTGATGTCGTAAATGCTGACGAGGTTCGGTATGTCCATCGCCAGTCCCACGGCGGCGTTGTACGGGTTACCGTTCGCATCGAAGAGGGAGCCTAGCGTGGTGGCGGGATCGCCCGGCTGCAACACAGTGCCAGGAGCAAGCAGCACGTTGAAGTTGTTCGGGAACTGCGTGCCGGGCAGGCCGTTGGCGATATCCGTAACCCCGGAAAGAGGGCCGAACGAAAACATGTACGTCTGAGTGCCGTCGCCCATGGTCGAGTAACCGTCACCACCCGAGATCTGCTGACACTTGATCGCGCCGTTCACGTGTGCTGTGGGCGTTTGAAACGTGGTCGCCGAAGGCGCTGACAACGTCGTCGGCCCTGTGTAGGTAGGCTCCGAATTGTTGTCGTGGAGCGCCGATGGGTGGGTGATGGTGTTAGTCGGGCACTGCACGCGGAACGACTGGGCGTTCGCGGCGAGCGTCGACAGGCAGACGAGAAATACGGGCAACCAAACTTGATAGGACTTTCTCATGACTGAGCGGCCTCCTTCCGAACCTGGCGGCGCAACCAGCGCCTCGTTAACGATGATTGATGGGAGAGGGACTGCGGAACAGGCTGTGGCGAGCGAGCGGAAATTCGCTCTTGTGCACAGACCGGCGCTGGCGCATTTCGCGGCCAAAATGGAATCCTCCACAGACAAATCCCCACAGCACATTTGGAATGTGTTCGTCGTGCACGGGACGAGGGAGAAATCCGCCCGTGTCTGCAAGCTTTTGGGGGAGCTACTGAGTCAGGAGGGAGTCTGACTCGTCAGAACTTTGGTGAGCTTAGGCGACCCTCAAGTAACTGTCTACGTCCACATGAATGATAGAGCTTACAAAATTCGCTCTTCTGCCACACCCTGAAGAGCCGCCCGCATTCTGTACCCTTTGGTTCATGATTACCAAAGGAACCTGCACTTGCGGGCATTGTGAGATTTCCGGGGAAAGGCAAGTTCGACCCTTAGGAGAAGGGTGCTCAAACTGCATTCGAGGCGCGTCCGACATGACGGGCGTCTTTATGCAGAGCTGGTTTGAGAGGTGGAGGTTCGGGCCAGGATCGTGCCGCGATTCCCGCATTCCCCAACCGCGCCAAGCCGATGCTCTTGAGCAGTAACGTCACCAACTCGCTTTGACGGCGCACGCCGGTCTTCTTGAATATCCTCTTAAGATGGGTGCAACCCGTGGACCGGCAGATGCCCAGTTGGTCACAGCAATCGTCCAACGCCTCACCCTCCATCAGCAGATTGGCCAGCCGCGCTTCTGTTGCAGTGAGTCCGTACAGCTGCTGGAGTTCGACCACCATGGCTTGTACCGGAAGAGAGGAGTCCAGGATCAGCACCAGGGCCGCGGGTTGATCAGCGTTCACTGCCTTCGAGGGGTTGGTGACGGAACGAATCAAGAGTGTCAGAGGCCGCTTGTTGGCAGTGCGAGGCACGGAGAGAGCCGCGTCCTTGTTAGCAATTTCTCTGTCAAGCACGGCGCTGGCCGCCCGCTGCACAAGTTCTTCGACCGGTGGGTGGCAAGGCCGAACCGCACAGAGTACGCGCTCCGAGTTCAACTCCAGCCCATCCCGGGATGCGAGGAATTGTTCGGCGTTCTGATTGGCAACCAGCAACTGACCGAAAACATTGCAGACAATCAGGCCCACGCCCAGCAGGTCCAAAGCCTCGAACCCGGCGAGTAACATGCGAGTCGCGTTTCCTCCGGAAGGAGACACCGCCGACTCCTCGATCTCTAGGTCACCGCGTTCCATCGCTGCCCGTGCATCCCTGCATGGCTTGGGGTTTCGGCAACCCCCGGAAGATTCCGAGGCCCCGCAATTCGGGCACTTGACTTCTTTGGCGCCCGGCGCGCGGTAAGCAATTGCCATGGTCGGAACTCCCCCAAGATTGAGATCACCGTCCGGCCCGTGTCACGGGCCGCGACGACGGATTGCCTGCTGAGTGGGGGGGATTCCTTCAGCAAAGGAAACCAGCGTAGGTAAGTTCCCGGGGACTGTCTACGTCCACATGCATGAACCTGGCAGTCTCGCACCTGCATTGTTCAGCACACATCCGCTGCGGAACTACCCGGAACCGACTCGCAACGGAAACGTGCTTCAAAGATCGCCGCTCAAGGTACGCGATTCGCCGGCTACTGCCGGCGCGGTCCAAGACCAATACTCTTCATCAGCAGCGAAACCAATTCGCTCTGACGGCGCACGCCGATTTTTGCAAACAGGTTTCGCAGATGCATGCGGCCGGTGGTGCGGCGGATCCCCAGCAAGGCACAGCAATCATCCAGGGTGAGACCTTCCATCAGCAATTTGGCCAGCCGAGTCTCTGTGTAGGTGAGGCCGTACAGCTGGCGCAGTTCTGCTTCGACGGTGTTGACGGGAAGCGCTGAGTCCAGAATCAACACCAGCGCGGCCGGCGAAACTGAGCCCGGCACGTCTTCGGAATGTCCATTGGTGGAGCGCAGCAGCAACGTCAGTGGTCGTTTCGAGGAGGGCCGCCGAACTGCCACCGCCACCTCGCCCTCTCCCTTTGACAGCGACACGCGCTGCAACAATTCTGCGAACGGAGGATTACATTCCTGGGTCGTCCGAAGGCGACCGTCGGAATCTACTTCCAGCCCGTCGCTGGTTTGCACGATACGCTCCGCTGTTGGATTGATCACCAGCAACTGGCCATCTGCCTCACACACGACCAGTCCGATGCCGAGCAGATCGAGCGCTTCGAAACCCGCTGCCAGGAGATTTTTAATTCCGGAACGGAGCGCGAAAGTTCGTGAGGTAGTGACCCCCAGGGTGGCCTCAACTCGAGCGGCAGGCGAAACGTCGAAACGTTGCCGCAGCGTAAATTGCGCACGCGTACTCAGGCTTGTGTCCAAGACCTACCCGTCCAGACTCTTTTGAAATTTACGCAGGGGGAGTTACAGCAAAACCAGGGCCCGCAAAAAACCCGGGCATTTGTGGTAGAAGAACCTCTTCGACCGCTCACACCGAGGCGTTGCGTTCTCAGGTCAAACTAGCTTGTTAGATTGTCGGCCGGAATGGAATCTTATCTTTGAGAATCTTCCCTATCGTTCGGACTGTCTGGCGCAACTAAAGACGCCGCCGATTTCACGAGGCCCATCGAGCAGTGTGCGGAATCAGGTGGTGTCATCGCGCAAGTTGGGCGAGCGTCTTTGGGAAATACTAAGAATATGGGCAATTCCCGTAAGTGGAATCGCCTTGCCGGGGATATGGCCACTAGATGAAGTACACTATCTTTTAGTCAATGTCTCGAAAAGGCAATTCCTTCCTTCCTCCGGTTGCGCAAGAATTGAAGCACAAACCGATGAAGGACATCCTGTCGATCATCTACGCTCCGGCCAACCGCACCAAGCTGCTTGCCGTAGCCGGGGTTATGGGGACCACCATTGCCGCCATTGACTGGTGGACGGAGCCGTACATCTCGCTGGGGTTCCTGTATCTATTTCCGATCATGATTGTGGGCGGATTTCTGTCCCGGAAGATGATCGTCGTGACTTCGCTGGCATGTGCTGTTTTAGACTTCAGCAATCTGCCAAAGAATGAAACCCCCGTGCACATCGTGTTCAGCGCTGCGGGCTTTATTGGCACCGGGCTCTTCGTTTCCGAACTCATCCGCAACCGGCGCGTGACGGCGCGCAAGCATCTTGACGAACTGGGCGACCAGATGAAGCTTCGCCGTGAGGCTGAGGAACAACTTCATATCCTGGTGGAGAGCAGCCCGGCCGCGATCGTGACGATCGACTTGAGCGGGAAAATTCTCCTGGCCAACGAAGCGGCCCAACAGCTTCTCGCGCCAGATGCAAATCCGCTGCAAGGACAGCCGATCACTTCTTATCTCCCTGCATTGCAAACCGTGGTTCAAACCCAGGCTTCCAGAGTATTCCGGACCGCACTGCAGTGCAGGGGGCAGCGTAGTAACGGCGAAGCATTTCTGGCAGGTATTTGGTTCTCCACCTATAGCTCCCTGTCGGGCCCGCGTCTGGCGGCCATCGTTGTGGACTTGTCGGAGGATCTGCGCAACCGGGAAGATCTGAGCCTGAATCACCTCCTCAAGAACAGCCGTATCCTGATGGCCGCAGTGGCCCACGAGGTCCGCAATCTATGTAGCGCCATGCTGGTCGTGCACAAGAACCTTTCCGCGGTGAGAGAGCTCGACCACAACGAGGATTTTCAGGCCCTGAGTACATTGATCCAGAGCCTCGAGAAGGTGTCGACCATGGAACTGCGCCCTTCAGCGGCGCCGAACGCGGATGCGGTCGACCTGACTTCGGTGCTGGACGAATTTCGGGTCTTGATCGATACTGCGTACCGCGAATCGGATATGTTCGTCGAGTGGGGCGTTTCACCCTCATTGCCCGTGGTTTGGGCCGATCGTTACGGCCTGGTTCAGGTTTTCCTGAACCTAGCGAAGAATAGCCAACGCGCCATGCAGTCGACTGAAACCAAGCGATTGCGAGTCACCGCCGCTCAGGAAGAGAACACGGTCGTGATTCGTTTCGAGGATACCGGGATCGGCATCTCCTCGCCCGAGAACTTGTTCCGCCCGTTCCAGCGCGGGGCCGATTCCACCGGACTGGGTCTTTATATGTCTCGCGCCATCATGAGGAGCTTCGGCGGCGAACTTGTATTCGAACCAAGAGCTCGCGGGTGTTGTTTCGCCATCGTTCTGCATGCATACTCGGCGGCGGAGGAGCCCGTGCATGCCTGAACCAGTTCAGCAGACGATTGCCATTCTTGTAGTGGACGATCATGCCCTTTTTCGCGAGAGCATCTCTCGCCTCTTAAGCACGGAACCCGGTTTCGAAGTGGTGGCGCATTGCGGTTCTATTGACGAAGCCATACGGGTGCTCCGCCAGACTCACATCGACATCGTGCTGCTTGATTTCGATATGGGCGAAAAAGATGGCACGGAATTTATGCGGCTGGCAAAACAGTACGGTTTCGCGGGGAGAGTGTTGGTCGTGACCGCAGGCGTGGAAGAGAGCAAAGTAGCCGCGCTGATCCATACCGGCATTTCGGGGATCTTCATGAAGCACAACTCGGCGGTCCTACTTCCGCAGGGGATTCGCGACGTGATGGCGGGGAAGGTTTGGTTCGATCAGGAACTCCTGCAAGGAGCGATCTCGAGCAGCGTAAAGCCTCACTCGAAAGCTCAGTTTACCCAGCGTGAGCGCCAGGTTCTTTCCTTCGTTTTCGAGGGCTTTGCCAACAAGGAAATCGCCGAGCGCCTCGGGGTTTCCGAGAGCTCGGTGAAAGCAACCCTGCAGCAACTATTCTCGAAAACAGGTGTGCACACCCGCAGTCAGTTGGTCCGCATTGCTTTGGAGCAATATAAAGATGAGCTGTAGTCGCAGGTGGCGGAATCGGAAACGGGCCTGCTCCGTTAGTAAACCTGATTCTTATGCCCCACGGCCTGTGACGTAAGACGTTAGGGCCCCACTCTCTCGGTCGGATTCACCAACAACCACGCCAGTCCTCCTAGCGTAGCAAGGGCGGCAGCTACGAAGAACGGTGCATTCCAGCCGAAACGGCCAGCGATTACAGGCGTCAGCAAGGCGGTGACGAAGCCACCGACCTGGCCACCCATATTCATGATCCCCGACACCAGGCCGGCGTGGGCCCCTGCTATGTCTGCCGTGATGGACCAGTAGGAGCTTTGGGACAAGTACAGTGCGCCAACGCTAGCCGAGAGGACAATGCTAGCGGACTGAGCGCTATGCAAGGTCGAACCAAACACAAGGAAGACCCCGGTTAGGACAAGCGACAACGACGCCAGGACGCAGCGGCCGGCACGCAGCCCGTAGCGTCGAGCAGCCCAATCATTCAACAAGCCTCCCAGCAGGCAGCAAACTGTCATAGCGATGAAGGGAAGCATGGTGTAGCGCGCGCTCACTTTCAAATCCAGATGACGTACTTCCACAAGATAGGTATAGAACCAGGTGAAAAAAATCCAGGCAACGTAGCCGTATGTGAAGTAGCTAAAGGTAACCGCCCAAACCGACGAGCTCTGTGCAATGTTAAGCCAAAGGGAGCGCGCCTCCGCGCTGGAATCAGCCTTGGCCGAGGAAACCTCAGGCCCGGTCCCGGAAGCCAATCGTTCCTGGATATACGCCACTTCCTCCGGCGACGCGTAGGGGTGCTCTTGCGGCGTATCGCGGGCGATCACATACCACACGCCGCCGGCGATGAAGCCGACGATCGCACTGAACCAGAAAGACGCACGCCATCCATGATGAGCGATGATCCATGGGATCAACAGAGGAGTCAGAACGGATCCGGCTCCCACACCGGCAAAGATCCATCCATTCGCAATTCCCCGCTCCTGCACCGGAAACCACCGGGCAACGAGCTGATTGGATGCGGGGTAGATGACCGCCTCTCCCATGCCCAGCGCGAAGCGCACGGCGATCAGGAGGGCGAGGGCCTCCTTTACATGGGACGACACAGTCGTCGTCAGAACCGTGAACAGGCCCCACCACAGCACGCCAATTGTGAGGAGGCGGCGGGGTCCGATGCGGCCAGCAAGCCAGCCGCCCGGCACCTGGAACAGCGCGTACCCTGCCGAGAAGGCGCTGAAGACGCGTCCCAACTGCAGGTAGCTGAGTTGATATTCAGAGCGGAGCGAGATTGCGGCGATCAGAAGGTTCGTGCGGTCAAGAAAAGCGACTGCGCTGAGCAGAAAAAGCCAGATCACGAGAACAAAGCGGACCTGGATTGAGCGAGTCTTTGGCATTTTGAGTTGCCTGCACCCCGCGCACCGGGGGCACCTGCGTCGCGCGCTTTCCGGTTCGAAGGGGCCGAGATGATTTCTTCGCAGAACTTACTAGATGTAGGCGATGCAATCGATCTCGACCAGCGAGTTCCCTGGCACGCCTCCCATGGGAGCAATGGTGGTGCGCACGGGTGGCTCGCTGCCGAAGCGCCCCAGGTACACTTCGTTCATGGCGGCGTAGTCCTTGATGTCATTGAGATAAACATTCACCTTCAGCACCTTGTCCATCGACGAGCCCGCGTTGGTCAACTCTTTTTCGATTTCGTCGAGAACATGTTTGGTGTGGGCGGTAATGTCACCGGGAAAGTGCGCACCCTTGCCGGCAATGAACAGCAGGTTGCCGAAGGAAACGGCGCCCGAGAACAGCGGCGTTTTCTCGGGTTTGGCTCCCGTGTAATAGACTTTTTTCTTATCACCCTTCTCTTTCGCTTGAGTTGTCCCCGTGGCGGCGAAGGTGGAGGCAGCCATGAGCGTCGCGGTGCGCTTCAACAGCATGCGCCGGTTTTCTTTCATCGGGAAAATCACCTCATTTGGGATGAGCAGATCTGCCAGCAGTGGCGATGGTCCGCCGGCGGTCGATCCCGGAACGCATGATCTTCCGCACGCGCATTATATGGGACGCCGGTGTATCTGGTGGCGCTTGCCCGGTATGGAGGAGCAGTTTACGAAATCCGAAGCTCGTGATCATCGATAACACGGCCGAAATCATCCCCAGCACCGGAAGTTCTTCGTTCCAGAGATAATAGGGTCTCCTGGAGAATCCTCGAATGAAAATGCTTCGGTATCTGGAAGTGTTGGTCCTCTCTTTGTTCGCATTTCCAGCCGCCACGTGGTCGGCCGACTCACCCAGATCAGTCTGGTTATGGCCGGAGGGAGCACCGGGAGCGGTGGGCTCAACGGACGCGGACAAACCCGGGCTCGACATCTATCTCCCTGCTCCGCCTTTGTCTGGCACCGCTGTTGTGGTCGTACCTGGCGGTAGCTACGAGCATCTGGCGTTGGACCACGAGGGCTCTCAGATAGCACATTGGCTCAACGATCGCGGAGTCGCTGCCTTTGTGCTCCATTACCGCATCGCTCCTCGATACCACTATCCCGCGCCGATCCTTGATGGCGAGCGCGCCCTGCGCTATGTCCGTGCCCATGCAACGGAATTCGGCATCAGCACCGACCGCATCGGCGTTTGGGGTTTTTCCGCCGGAGGCCATCTCGCAGCCACAGTCACCACACATTTCGATGCCGGCCTTGCCGACGCTGCCGATCCGATCGACCGCGTAAGCGATCGTCCCAACTTCGCCGTGCTGGCTTATGGAGTGCTCAGTATGGAACCGGAGATCACGCATCCCGGATCGCGCCGCAACCTGCTTGGCGCCAACCCGGACCCGGCACAGGTGGAGCAGTTCAGTAATGAGAAGCAGGTGACCCGCGACACGCCACCCTGCTTCTTGTTCCACACCGGGAGTGATTCCGTGGTGTCGGTCGAGAACAGCGTCCGCTTCTACGCCGCGCTCAGGCAGGCTGGTATTCCGGCGGAGCTTCACATTTTCGAGCAGGGCGATCACGGAGTCGGCTTGGCTCAGAAGAATCCACAGCTCCGGCGATGGCCAGACCTGCTCGAGGGTTGGATGCGCCTTCACGGGTGGATCCCGGCCCCGGACGAATCCGGACCTGCGACAGAGCCAGCCCACTGACGGAGGCCCCTAGAGGCTGAGAACGCATTTCGCTCTAAAAGCGCCGGTGCGCCGACACTGGAGCGGTCGCTTCGGGGCTGGCGATGTCGGAACGGCGGGAGGATGCGGCCGTTTCAGCCAAAACGGGCGCGGTGTTCGACCAGGATGCAGCGGTCCATCACCACGAATATGCCTGCGTGGCGGGCTTTTTGCGCGGCTTTTTCGTGAACCACTTCCTCCTGCATCCAGATGACCGGCGCCTTGAGCTGAATCGCCTGATCGACAACCTCCTCCACAAACTCCGGGCGCCGGAAAATGTTGACAATGTCGATTCTTCCCGGCACATCGAGCAATGAAGGGTAGGCCTTCTCTCCAAGAGCGGATTCTATCTGCGGATTCACCGGAATAATGCAGTAGCCTTGGTCCAGCAGGTAAGCCGCCACCCCGTGGCTCGGCCGCAGCGGGTTGTCCGAAAGGCCCACGACGGCCACGGTCTTGGCGCGCTGCAGAATTTCAGTGATGGGATCGGATTGGACCGAGGACGCCATGAGGTTTTATTTAGCCGGACTGTTTCTTTGACGTGTCCGTCTTCTGTTTGAACATCTTCAGCGCAAGCTTGCGAATCGTTTCGGACACTTCTTTATTGGATGACAGGTTGCGCAGATCCGCCACCAGCAAGTTCTTCATCAAGCCCAGGGACACGTCGATCGGAGTGCGCGGGTTGGCCACCAGGTTGCGTACTACGTTGTAATTCTTGATGAACCGCCGCTTCATTGGAATCTGGCGCAGCACGGCTTCCAGAACATTTTTCTGGCTGGCGAACTTTTCCACCTCGCCGTCGGTGATCTTGCCCGACTCGAGCACGGCCAACGCAACCAGCTTGGTGCCGTCGCGGATAAGGATGGAGCGCTCTTCCTTCGATCCTTTCATCGCCATCTGTATCCGTCCCTTGATGTCGAGCTTCGCAATCCTCTGCAGTACGCTGCCTCGCTCATCTGCACGGGGCACTTGAGCTTTCTTTGCAGCGGTGGCGGTCTTGGCGTGACCAGTCGCGGGGGCGTTGCCGGCGGGCGTCTCCGCGGTCGCGGTCCCTACGAGCGCATCTCCAGGACTCGGACTCGGTGTGGACGCCGCTTGAGGCTCCGTAGCACTGGATTCGAGTTCATACATCCCCCCCAGCGGCTGGAACGGTTTGCCCTCGTCGGCGGCGATTTCCTTGGCATGCTCCGCGAGGTAAGTAGACACCGCTTCCTCCTGCTCATCCGCGACCGCTGTCGACGCGGCCTCTCTGGGCTCCAGGGAGGCTTCGCTGCTCGGTTCTGGACCCTCCTCCGGAGCACTCTCGAAGCCGGATGCCACCAGTTTGTCGTGTAGTTGGGCCGTTTCACTCTGAGTCGCATTCGGGTTGGCGGTGAGAGCGTGAAGAATCGCGGGCGACTTCTGCACACGAGGACTCTGGCGCATTGCCTCGACGACTTCCCGCGGTCCGGTGGCAGCAATGACGTCTAGAGTCGTATCGCTGATCGCGGGGTTTTCCAGCAGGGCTGGGAGTAAACGCGGCCGCAGATTCTCGAGAGCGATGAAGTACTGCAAAACTTCTTGGGGAGTGCTGGAGTCTGAAGCCGCGGCCAGACAAGCCTTCTCGTCCCAACCCGCTAGAGTGATGCGGGCGGCTTGTCCGAAGATCGGGTTGTGGTTGGCCAGGTGAACCAGGATCTCGATCATCTCCGGCGCAGGTACCGACAACGCCCCGCGCGCTGCCGACTGCATTATGGTCGCCGGGACCGATGACGAGCGAATCAGTTCGATCATGTGCGGCATGGCAGTGAGTCCATTATGACAACGAAGCTGAGTTGGCGATTCCTTTCCTTGCCAGGGTTTCCAGCTCAGTAACTACGCGCTGCAGTTCCCCAACCAGTCGGTTGGGATTGCCTCCCGTGAGCACATCGAGCACCGCCCGGTAGTACCAGAGCGTGCCATCCCGCCGGCCACTGAAACGGTCCCAGACGGCATCTCCCTCCGTGCGGTAATCCGACAAGATCGTCCGGACGTTGTGCAACTTGTCAGCAGCGCTGACCAGACGAACATCATCGTCAGCCCGGCGGAGAACTTCCAGATAATCGAGCTTACGCTGCTTCCAGGCGGGCTTTGGAATCGTGTAGGCATCACTACATCCGGCGACGATCTTTGCCACTCGATCTCCAAAATGCTGCCGGACTTTCTCGAGCACCGGCTCGCCTCCACAATCCTCCACCACGTCGTGCAGCAGGGCGGCGACGGTCTGGTCCTCGTCCCCCCCAGCCTCCAGAACAAGGGCGGCCACGCTCATCAGGTGCGAGATGTAGGGGACATCGGTTTTCTTGCGCGTCTGGGTGGCGTGTTTCTCCGCGGCGAAGCGGAACGCCTCCTCGAAGCGTGGCCCGAGCTTCATGGCACGTGGATGGCCGCTCATGATGACTTCTCCCCGCGACGCATCATCAGGTAGGCGCGAATGAAAGGCTGCAGGTCGCCATCGAGGACGCGGTCCACGTCGCCGACTTCCTCTTTGGTGCGGTGATCTTTCACCATGCGGTACGGCTGCAACACGTAGGAACGAATCTGTGATCCGAAGTCGATATCGAGCTTCGAGTCTTCGATCTTCCTCGTGACTTCGCGTTTCTTCTCCAGTTCAAATTCGTATAACTTCGAGCGCAGCATGCTCATGGCGCGTTCGCGGTTCTTGTGCTGCGAGCGCTCATTCTGGCAACTCGCCACCAGGCCGGTCGGGATGTGCGTGATGCGCACCGCCGAGTCGGTCGTGTTTACATGCTGTCCGCCCTTGCCGCTGGAACGGTAGGTATCCACGCGGATATCGTCCGGTTTGATCACCACTTCGATGCTCTCGTCGATCTCCGGAGAGACAAACACACTGGCGAAGGAGGTGTGCCGCCGCTTCGCCTGGTCGAACGGAGATATCCGAACCAGCCGGTGGACGCCGATCTCGCTGGTCAGAAGGCCGAAAGCATATTTTCCGTTCACCCCGAAAGTTGCGGATTTGATCCCGGCTTCCTCAGCGGGTTGATAGTCGTAGAGCACGGTCTGGAACCCCTGTCGCTCCGACCAGCGCAAGTACATCCGCAAGAGCATGTCGGCCCAATCCTGCGAATCAACACCTCCGGCACCCGCATGAATGGTCACGATCGCGTTCAGGGCATCGTTCTGCCCGGAAAGCAGGGTCTCAGTTTCCAGGCGGGCTACCATCTGCTGCAGAGCGCCGATTTCGCGCTGCAGTTCGGCATCGACCTTCTCCCCCTCGTGGGCCAACTCGAAGTAAGCGGCGATGTCCTGGTTGCGGCGGTTCAGTTCCGCATCGGTAGTGAGCGATTCCTCGAGGCGCTTCTTTTCGCGCATCACCTGCTGGGACTTTTCGGGATTCGACCAGAGGCTCGGGTCCGAAGCTTCTTTGTCAACTTCGGTCAGTTGCTGGCGCAGTTTGCCCGCGTCAAAGGTACTCCCGCAGAGTACGAACTTTTTCCTTCAAGGCGGTGTATTGCTGCTCGAGTTCTTCAACCATGCACTAGGACTCTGTCTTGGAATGGAATATGAAGCGCCCAACCAGCGCTCCTATTGAAATTATCGCACATAGGTAAGCGAACCAGTCGCCATGCTCCGAGTAGAACGTGGTTACGTTGGTGAGGGCATAGGGCGCCGACAAGGCCGCGCGGGTTTTGCGTTCCAGGTGAGCGACCACGCGGCCGTAGGGATCGATGGACGCGGTCAGGCCGGTATTGGTGTCGCGCAGCAGCCAGCGATTGTTCTCGATGGCCCGCATGCGGGCCTGGTTCAAATGCTGTGCCCACGCTCCCGAGTCCCCATACCAGCCATCGTTCGAAACATTCACCAGCACCTGCGCGCCGTCCGCGACCAGCTTGCGAACCTCGTTCGGGAAGATCGATTCGTAGCAGATGAAGATACCCAGCTTCTTGTCCCCGGCCGATAACGGCTCACGCGAGGTACCCCGGGTAAAGTTGCCTACGGCCTGCGTAAGTCCGCCAGCGAACGAAAAGACGGACGCGAACGGCACATATTCGCCGAAGGGGACCAGGTGAATCTTGTTGTACCGGCCATCCCATTCTCCCGTTGGGCTAACCAGAGCCGCTGAATTGAAGACTCTTTGCGGACTGTCGACACCCATCGAGCCAACCACCAGCCACGTGTTTGCACGGCGCGCCAGATCGCTCACGGCGTCGCGGAAAATTGGATCGTTGGTCCAGAAAGGTGCCGGGGCCTCGGGCCAGACGATCAGATCCGGAGGCTCGGCGGGGTGTGGAACAGGGTTCAGACTGAGCGCCGAGAAATCGCGGAATGTGCTATCGAAATGGTCCTGTGTCCAGGCCTCACTTTCGCCGACGGGCAGGTTCTGTTGCAGCAGAACTGCAGTACGATCGGCAGGAAACGAGGGCAGGCTGATCCAGCGGCCAGATTGCAGAATCAGCGCCGCCGCGAGCGCGGCCACCAGCAACGTTTTCCGCCTTTCGCGTTGCACGAGAAAACCTGCCGCCAGTGCCACATTCACCAGCATGATCTCGAAAGACAGGCCGTAAATTCCGGTCACGGTCGCGATGCGGGTTAGAGGAATGTTGTCCACCTGGGTGATGCCCAGCAGGTCCCAAGGGAAGCCGCTGATGCGGGTGCGCGCAAGTTCAATGGCAACCCACAAGAAGGGCGCCGATAGCAGGGCCACACGGTGGGAGGAGTCTCTCCGCGCTAGCAGGCTCAGGAGTGCGCCAAAGGCTCCGTGGTAAAGTCCGAGATACAGCGCGAACAGGAGCAGGACAAACAGGGCGATGGGCGAACCCAACCCCCCGTGCAGGTGCATCGTAGCAAACACCCAATAACAGGTTCCGAGATACCAGAGAATTCCGCACTTGTAGCCGAGGAGAAAACCCTGCCAGGGAGTGGCGGCGATGAGTTTCTGTGATTCATCAAGTTGGATAGTCTGAGCGGTGCGTGCGTGTAGGATCGCGATGATCAGGGGAGCCAGGGCCACCCACGACAGGACGTAGAGGCCGGGCAGTGGAAAACTAAGAATCTGGAACAGAGCCGAGAGCAAGGCCAACAGCCACGCGTTCTTGCGAATCTGCCCCACGTCGGAAGAATAGCAAATTAGCTCTTAGCTCTTGGCTCTTAGCTCTTGGCTGTTAGCCGTCAGTCCTTAGCTTCCCGGTCAGCGTTAATCGAGTGCGAACGAATTCGACGATTTCGGGCGTGGCGTACGGTGGCGGCGTGATGCGGAAAATTGGTTTGTCCCCTACCGGCTTAAGAGATACTGCCGACCAAGCCGGTTCGCCGGGCTTTGCCTCGTGCAAAATGACGGCATTGGCCAGATCGAGAAATTCCCGGGCGGAGCTCTTGAAATCTGCCTTGGAAGGATCAAGCACCGTCAGATAGAGGTCAGGACGAAGAAACTTCAACACACTGTTAGACTCGAAAATGACGTTTTCTGCGCCGGCCAACTTCGCGCGCACGTCGGGCATGGCCTCCGCAAGCCGTCCCTGCTCGGTCCGAACCCACCAGGCGCGAGCTGCGCCTGCACCCAGAAATCGTGATGTATCAGAATCGCCGTTTGGGTTTCTTTCTTCCGAGATCGCCCAGGAATGATCGCCTGTGGCGCAATCGCATGCTTGCCCGTCGGCGGAGCAAACACCATGACCATATTGCGTGACCTTCCACGCCGTCCACCGGAATTCAGGTAAAGCCGCGATCAGGCCCGCGACTACGCTGGTCTTCCCGACGCTGCGCGAGTGTCCGCCGATGACGACGATTGCCATAGATCAGTCGTTAGCAACCCAAACCCGAAACCCTTCCATGTCCCCTACGATTCTTTTTTCGCCAGTCTTGCCAGGACCGCAAGTTCCTTCAAGTATTTCTTGATCGGCCGGGCCGGCGTGCCCCAGAAGACGACGCCCTTGCCGCGTATGACCTTCTTGCTCGGGATGCCACTTTGTGCGCCCAGGATTGCGCCGGCTTCGATGCGCACGTGATCCGCAATGCCGACCTGTCCACCGATGACTACGTGGTCCTCGACCACGGCACTGCCCGAAAGGCCGGTTTGTGCTGCGATCACCACGTCTTCGCCCACGTCGACGTTATGCCCGACGTGCACGAGGTTATCAATTTTCGTGCCCCGGCGAATGCGTGTGACGTCCAGGGCGCCGCGATCGACGGTGCTGTTCGCGCCAACTTCGACGTCGTCTTCAATTACGAGCTGCCCAACTTGAGGAAACTTCTCGTACCGGCCAGTCGTCCGATCGCGCACGTAGCCAAAACCGTCGCTTCCCAGCACGGCTCCAGCGTGGATCACGACCCGATCGCCCAGCGTCGCCTTCGGATAAATGGTCACGTTAGGATAAATTCGGCAATCGCGTCCGACCTTCACATCCGGTCCGATGACAGAACCTGCTCCGATGCTGGCCCCCTCTCCTATGACGACGTTTTCACGAATCACGACTCGTTCTTCGATAGTGACTTGCGCGGCCAGTTTCGCGGAACGATGCACCAGCGCGCTAGGATGCACACCACACGAATCCGCAACATCGCCGCGCAGCCATACTGCCGCCCGGGCAAAGGCCAGGCGCGGCTCAGCCGCGATCAGGATGGGTTTCTTTTGCGCGCTCCGGCCAGCGAACTCTCCTGCGATCACCGCGCTGGCCCCGGAATCGAGAGCTCGGGCCAGATGCCTTGCATCTTCCACGAACACCAGGTCCCCGGCTTTCGCCGACTCCAGGCTGGCGACGCCCGTGACCTCGGCTTGGCCGTCACCGACCAAGTGAGCCTTGAGAAACTCCGCGACTTCTCTGAGTGCGCGCTTCATGGCTCTGGTATAGCAGTCCATGGCGAGGAAGGAAAGTTCCTCCATCGTCCTCTCGTTCACAGATACAATCGCGGTATGCAACGCAAGGTTTTTTGGCTCGTGGTCATCGCGCTGGATATCGCCGCGTACTGGCTGCCATTCTGGCTGGAAGTCTTTTCTATCATTCCGATAATGTTCATCGCCTGGTGGGTCGCGTATCGTAGCGACTGGTTCTAGTACAAGGGAGGTTCGCCCACCGGCCGCGCCTTCCACCGCCGGTGCACCCACAGCCACTGGTCCGGATATCGCCTGACGAAATCTTCAATGACTTTGGTGAACAGTTGAGTGTTGGCCACGATGTCTGCCTCGTTGTTCCCGCTGCGAATTAGTTTCAGTGCTGGATCGAATCGCAGCCGGTATTTGCGCAGTGCCGGGTCCCACAGCGTGAATCCGGGCACCACGGCCGCATCCGTCCGCAGAGCAATGCGCGCCAGGCCACTGGGCGTGCCCGCCGGAATCCCGAAGAAATCCACGAAGATCCCCTGCGGAGGCATCATGTTCGTGTCCATCAGAATGCCCACGGTGGCGCCCTCTTTCATCGCTCGCAGCAGTTCGCGGACGGGGTCGTCCTTGAGGATTGGGATATTGCCGTGCAGGGTGCGGTAGGTTCGGATCAATCGATCGAGGTAGGGATTGTCCAGAGGACGCATCACAAAACGCAGGGGGTGGCCGTAGAGCGAGTGAGCAAAGGCGGAAAGTTCCCAGCCGCCCAAGTGCCCGGTGAGAAACAAGACCCCCTTGCCCAACTGTGAGGCACGGTCGAAGTTTTCAAAACCATCGTAAATAACGACCTGGTTGACGTTTTCGGCGGTGTAACGCGGGAAGAGGCAGACTTCGGCCATCTGCCGGCCCAGCGAGGTGAAGACTCCGCGGACAATCCTGCGCCGCTCGCGGAGACTCTTCTCCGGAAACACCATTTCGAGATTGCGCATCCCCACGCGGCGCAGCTTCCCGTGCAGCAGGTAGATGAGTTGTCCCAGTCCGATGCCCACAGCTCGCGCCAAAGGACGCGGGAGCACGCCGATCCCGTTTACGACACACCAAGCCAGCGCGTATTCGAGTCGAAAACGCATCGGAGGAAGCGGGTGACCGTATCACCCGCTTTTTTTTCTGTCAATGCGGTGAAGGAAAGACCCACAGCGCTACGTCTCAGGAGCGTAACGCCCCGTTGTGGGCTATTTGTTGTCGGCTGGCTTCTGCGTCGGCTTTTCTGCCGCCTTTTCCGCAGACTGCTCCTTGCCGGATGCCTTCTGCGCCCACTTTGCCACAGTGTTAAGGAAAGGATAGGCTCCTTGCGGAGCATCGATCGTCCCGGTCAACGACGTCTTGAACGGCACCATGCGACCGTAGAACTCGCGGGTGGCGTCCTTGTCCTGCTTGATGACGTCCCCGGCCAGACTAATCCCAGCAAAAGCGCCGCGCGCGCGCGAATAGGTGAGCACCTGAGCCCGCAGTTTCCAGTCGGTGTCGGCCGAGGCATGCCGCCCTACTGGGCCGGCGGCCACCGACGCATCCGCTCCCAACTTGAACTGGCTCGAGAGCAGGTTCTTCATGCCGTCCTGATTCATGATCAGCATCACCAAGTCGACCGCCTGCCCGCCGATCTGAAACCCAACACTGCCGCCACTGACCATAAAGAACGCCGGCGCACTCCACCCCTTCGGAGTGCGGCAACTGGCCACACCGCGGCCATACTTTGCGGCTACGATGAATCCACCCTTCAGCAGAGAGGGCACGACCGCAACGCACTCCGCCGACCCCAGCACCTCTTCCGGTATGCCCTGGTCCGGAGCGGATTCGATTTCATCCAGAACGGTGGCCGCTGCCTGGATGCGGTCCTCGGCTTTGTTCGTGTCTTTGGGCGCCTTTTTTTCGTCGTCGCCAAATGCTAATGCCGACAACGCCACGACGAGCAGCACAATCAGGGTCTTTTTCATTGCTTCTCAGCCTTCCTGGAAAATGGGTGATGTAATTGGGAGTTTAACAGACTGATTTTAAAGGATATTGTGCTTGGTTAGGGGCGGGCTCACCGACCCAGGTTGGCCGGGCCAGTGGAAGTCGCTCACACAGAAAGACTTAACATCAGAATGGGCGTTTGCGGGACAAAAAAATCGGGGCTGAAAGTGGCGACCCTAATCTCCACCCCCAACCCCGTCTCCCAGGTTCTGTGGTAGGTGGATGGAGTATGCGGCACGTCCAGGCCAGCCACAAGATTACCGCGGGCACTGACCACAAGTAACGTCTACGGCCTATTTCGCCGTCACCAGCGAATGGGTAATCGCGTGGACCGACAGCGCGATACGATTTTGCACACCCACTTTGCGCATGAGTTTGGCTACGTGCGCTTTCACGGTGCGCTCTTCGATGCCCAGCGCAGAGCCGATTTCCTTGTTGGAACGGCCTGCCACCAGCATCTCCAATACTTCTTTTTCGCGGTCGGTGAAGGTGACGCGCCCAGCGGGGAAGATTCTTCCCGGTGAGGAGCTGACTCGCTCGATGAACATGGATAGTACGCGCCGGGGCGCCCACACCGATCCCTGGTTCACGATGCGGATGGCCTGCACGAATTCGGTGGGTGTGGCTGCTTCGTCCACGTAGCCCTTGGCACCTGATGCGATGGCCTTGAGGATGGTCTCCTCGTCCATGCCCGAACCAGTCACGATAATGCGCAGGTCGGGCCGGGTGGCTTTCAGGCTGGCCATCACATCGAACAGGTTTTGGCCGGCCCGGTTACCCAACAGCACCAGGTCGATGCCCTGGAGCGCGCTGATGTCGGGCAGCGTGGCCGAAACGAGTTCAAAGTCCGACTCGGAATCAAACAGGGCCCGGAAGCCCACGAACCGCAGCGGGTCGCTCTCGACTACGGCAATTCGGATGAGAGGCTTTTTCGCCATTGCAGCTTTCATAGCAGTCCTTGTTAGGATGGAACTGAACTCAGCATAGCCCCAACCGAGCACCCTGCAAAGGGCGAGTAACAAAAGGGAAATTACCGGAGTAACATTGGTACAAGCCCAAAAAGGCGGTAGGAGAGCATGAGAATTCGGAATTTGGCCCAGTTTCTCTTGACACTTCTGGTGGCAAGCTCACTCGCGGCAGCTGCGGGCCAGACCACTCCCCGGACGGAGGTCCCATCCCAGACACCGACAGCCGGGACAACCCCATATCAGCCGAAATTTAAGGGCGACCCCGCCCGCTCCGATTCTGAGGCTGGCGCCCTCGGCTTCATGCGAGTCGTGATCCGCGCGCAGAACGAATACAACAAGAAACACAACCAATACGCCACGTCGTTCGCCGACCTGGTAAACCACGGCTCCTTCACCCGCCGCATGGCCAAGACCACTGAGCGCGGCGACTACACCGTCGGCTTCAAAGGGAAAAAAGACAGCTACGTCCTGACCATGACACCCAAGAACCTCGACGCCGAACACCGTTCGTTCTATGCGGAAGAGGATGGCGTGATCCACGCCGATGAGACGAAACCCGCGGAAGCAAGTTCTCCGAAGGTGAAGTGACTCTTAGGAAGACTGGTCTGCTTTGATCTCCACCGCCTTGCCATCGTGGTATGTAATCGTGAGTGGTTTGCCGCCGTTGGGGTAGTGCACCGTCTTCCACGACGGGTCCTGTTGAGAATCCGGACGTCCCATTCCGATGGCAAAATCTGCCTGGAATTCGTTCATGCCCAGCTTGACTTCGTGCTTCTCGACTGACTCCCAGATATCTGCCGGCCAGTGTTTATATAGCTCGCGCGGGTCTTGCACGAACAGGATCGCATCGGAGTAGATTTTGTATTCGCCGTCTTTGAGGGTTCCGATTTGGAAGGCGTAGCTCTTCCCCTGGTCTTCAAAAATGGCCATGACTTGTTTTTGAGCTCCGGAGCCGGGGGCCGCATCGACGATAACGTCCTTGATCTCGAGTCGCTGGATGGGCAGCAACAAACCGGCTTCGTGGGCAAACGCAGTGTGATGGCTGGCGGGGTTATACGGATAGTAGAAGTAGCGGTAGCCTTCCTTGACCCACACGGGCTGCTTGGTCACTTCGCGGGCGGACTTTAGATCGTACGGATACAACTTCTTTGGGCTAACGTAGTAGTCCGGATTCAGTAGCGGCGCGGCTGCTTTCGGCTGCTCCTTCGGCGCGTTTTCTTCATAACGCTCGTAAAGAACATAGCCGGTGCGCAGTGCCGCGATCGCGATCGCCAATGCGAGCGCGAGTTGAATCTTCTGCTTTACGTCTGCTTCCATCTCGGTCTTCCTACTCGGCCGGGAATCCGCCAGGACGTCGCGTTCGCAGCGCGCCCCCGAGCCCTCTGTTCCCGAATTGCATGAGGTAAACTAGATTGGGGAGTTCAAGTACCCAGAATCATAACCCACCAGGAGAGGCAATGCCGGTTACGCAAGACGAAGTTCTCAGCGCTCTAAAACAGTGTTACGACCCCGAGATCCCAGTAAATATCGTGGATTTGGGGCTGATCTACGAGGTGCGGTTTGAACCTGTGCCGGACGAGAAGCAGGACGTCACCATCGAGATGACCCTTACCGCACAGGGCTGCCCCGCGCACGTCCAGATCAGCGACCAGGTCCGCTCCCGGCTGGAACAACTCCCCGGCGTCCGGACCGCTCATGTGAACATCGTCTGGACCCCCGCCTGGACCCCGGAACGCCTCAGCCCCGACGCCAGAAAACAACTCGGCATCGAGTAGGACCGACGTTCGACCCAGAGCAGGACAGTCATCGACTGTTGCCTAGCCTTCAATCTGATCCCAGATTTCCCGGCCGTTCCGATCCGCCAACTGGGCAATTTTCTGCCCCGCGCGCGAAACCATCTCCATGAGGCGCATCCCGCTCTGGAAATAGTCCGGCAGAGCGCTCTTTACGTTCTCGAATTTCTCCGGATACTCCGACGCAAGCACGGCTAATCCGACCCCGGCAGTAAGCACGCCCGCGGGCCATTTCTTCTTCAGGAAAAGAATTGCCGAGGTCCCCAGCGATCCCGCCACCACCGCTTTCTTCCATGCTTCCATGGTTCCTCCCTGCAATCGATTCTAACCCACAGGTTGCCTGGCTGCTGTATACAGCGCGAGCTGAATCCACGATTCTCGAAGTGATCGCCCTGCCCCACGGCTGCCTGCGCGAGGTGCTGAACAAGTACAATCGGTTGACAAGATAAAGTGCACCAGGAAAGATCCTGCGACCGACGTCTGCTTGGAAAGGGTCTTTGCGATGAAAATCCTACTGGCCATTTTGTTCCTGAAGACCGTTCTGCCGGCGCAAACCCCCGACGTCTTCGGTCGCCTGGAATACGATCACCGCGCCCCGCTCGACATCAAAGAAGCTTCAGTCGAGAAGCGCGGCAACGTATCGGTCCACGACCTTTCCTATGCCAGTCCGAAAGGCGGACTCGTCCCGGCCTACCTGGTCGTTCCTGGCGGCAAGGGACCGTTCGCCGCCATCCTCTGGGGCCACTGGTACTGGTCCAATTCCCCCATGCGAAACCGGAAGGAGTTTCTCGATGAAGCGGTTCTGCTGGCTCAATCGGGTGTCGTCTCGCTGTTACCAGACGGCCCGATCGCCCGCCCCGGACACGTTGAGAACGATGCGCCCCTTAACGAAGATCAGATCGCCGATTTGATCCAGTCCATCATCGACATGCGGCGCGGCGCCGACTTGTTGCTGGCACGGCGTGATGTTGATCCAGCCCGTCTCGCCTACGTCGGGCATAGTTACAACGCGTCTGTGGGCGGTTTCCTCAGCGGGATTGACAAGCGGTTCAAGGCGTTCGTGCTGATGGCGGGCGGACTATCGGATGCTTCCGATTTGCAGACCGAAGAAATCAAGCAGTACCGGTTGAAAGTCGGGCCAGAGAAATTCGACGCTTTCACGGCCAAATATTCTTGGCTCGATCCCGGCAAATTCGTTTCCCACGCGGCGCCCGCAGAGGTGTTCTTGCAGGATGCCGCCCAGGAGAAGTTCTTGACCCCTGATCGGGCACGGCAGTACGCAGCCATCGTCAGCGAACCGAAACGGTTGAAGATCTACGATGCGCCGCACGCCCTGAACGCGGAGGCTCGGCGGGACCGGGTGTCGTTCCTCTGCGCACAGCTCAAGCTGAAGCCGCCGGACGCGAACCTCGTAGCGGGAGTGCCCGAACTCTACCAACCGCCGGAGCCAGGATCTTGAAGTGGAAGCGCCCACAAAACGGGTGCGACGGGCGACCGTGCTCTACGCGCGGCGCGGCCGCCGCTCACCAGTTCCAGCGCGACGGCCTGCGCCCAGCAATTTTGGTCACCGCGAGTGACCCACTCTTCGACCAGGTAAAGACGACGGCCCACGTCACCGGCCAGTTCATGCAGAGCCGCTCTCGACGCGAGGCTTTTGGATTCCGCCACACGATTTCCGGGCGAGAGATACAAGTACTCCACCAGACTATTGTCCTCATCATCAAAATGGACGTCCCTGTCTGTATGCGTGGAGTATTGCGCTGATCGTCGTGGGGTCAGTCGCCATGGTCACATCTTTGCGTGATCTGCATCACAATCGATCCGGAGCCGGGCTGCCTCAAAAAGAAGCGGGCAAGTCGGGAGAACCGCGACCTGCCCAAACATCGAATGTGCCTGCCCGCGACCCTAGTCGATCACTGCCCTGTCGGTAATGTCGAGTCCTTTGTCGATGATCGCGAAGGCTTCGCGCAGTTGCGGTTCATTGATGCATAGCGGAGGGTTCGTGTAGAAGGTGTTCCAACGCACCAACGTGTAGAGCCCATTCTCGCGGAAGAACTTGCCCAGCGCCGCCATCTCTTCCGAAGTTCCGTTGAAAGGCGCCATGGGCTGGTTCGTCTTGCGGCTGCGAATCAACTCGAAAATCCCGAACAGGCCGATCGACCGCACCGCTCCCACCGACCGATGCTTGGCCTGCATCTCCACTCCCAGTTCTTTCTGGATCGTGCCCATCTTGCGGGCATTTTCGATCAACCGGTCTTCTTCGTACACACGGATGGTCGCGAGCGCGGCGGCGCAGCCCATGGGATGGCTGTTATAGGTGAGGCCGCCGTAAAAGACCTTGTCCTGAAAATGTTGCGCGATGTGATGGCGCATGCCCAGCGCCCCGAGCGGCAGATAGCTCGACGTCAGCCCCTTGGCCATCGAGATCAGGTCGGGCACGACCTTCCAATGATCAACGGCAAACCACTCTCCGGTACGGCCAAAGCCAGCCATGACTTCGTCGGCAATCATCAGGATGCCGTACTTGTCACAGAGCTTGCGCACGCCTTGCAGGTAGCCGTCCGGGGGCACAAGAATTCCGTTCGTTCCGACCACGGTTTCGAGAATGAACGCCGCGATCGTGTGCGGGCCTTCGAGTTGAATGACTTCCTCAATCAGGGCGAGCGAGGTTTCCGCCGACTCCCAGCCACGCTCGATGCCGTGGTAAGGATCGAGCACGCGCACCACGCCCGGAATGCCGGGCTCCGCCGGCCAGCGCCGCGGATCACCGGTCAGGGTGATGCTGCCTGCGGTTGCGCCGTGATACGAACGATAGCGCGCCATGATCTTATGCCGCCCCGTGAAGAAGCGAGCGATCTTGATGGCGTTCTCGTTGGCCTCGGCGCCGCCGTTCGTGAAGAAGAAGGTATCGATGTCGCCCGGCGTGATCTCCGCGAGCTTCGCGCCCAGCCGAGCACGCGGCTCAGTTGCCATGAACGGATTCGCGTACGCCAGCGTCGCGGCCTGCTCGGCAATCGCCTGCACAACTCGTTCGTCTCCGTGGCCGATGTTGACGCTCATCAACTGGCTGTTGAAGTCGATGAAGCGCTTCCCTTCCGGCGTCCAGAAATAGATTCCCTTGGCGCGCGCCACCGGAATCGGATCCACCTTCGATTGGGCAGACCACTCATAGAGAGTGTGCTTCTTGGTGAGATCGACGATTTCCTGACCGGTCATCGTGGGAATGGCAGGAGCTGTAGTCATAGGATTCCTTGGTGCTCAATGAACAGTTCGGGGGCTTTGTCGCCAACAATCAGATTGCCCCGTCAGATTTTGGCTAGAACTTGCGCGAGTGCTCTTTCGCCCAGCGTTCGACGACCACTTTCTGCTCGGTATAAAACTCCACCGAGTCGCGGCCCTGGCCGTGCAGGATGCCGAAGAAACTGTCTTTCCATCCGCTGAACGGAAAATATGCCATCGGCGCGGCAACGCCGATGTTGATGCCGATATTCCCTGCCGGAGCCTCGTACCGAAATCGCCGCGCCGCCGATCCACTGGAAGTAAACAGCGAAGCCTGGTTGCCGTAGGGATTCCGCTCCAGGAATGCAATGGCTTCGTCCATGTCGTTAGCGTGAATCAGGCTCAGCACTGGACCAAAGATTTCCGTGTGTGCGAGTTCACTGGTGGCGGGCAGACCGTCGAGAATGGTTGGCTTCACGAAATTCCCGGCTTCATACTTCGGAACCTTCGAATGGCGCCCGTCGATCAGGACTCTCGCCCCTTGCTTCTCGCCGGCGCCGATGAGCGATTCGATCCGCTCTTTGCTCTGTTTTGTAATCACCGGCCCCATCTGCACGCCGTCTTCAAGGCCGTTTCCAACGCGCAACTTCGATGCCGAATCGGCGATGGCATCGCGGAATATCTTCTGTGCCTCGCCGATCGTCACTGCAACCGAAACCGCGAGGCAGCGTTGTCCCGCACAACCAAATGCACTGTCGGAGATGATCTGCGTTGCCATTTGCATGTCGGCGTCCGGCAGCACGACAACGTGATTCTTCGCTCCACCCTGGCACTGCGCTCGCTTCCCGTTCGCCCCAGCCCGTGCGTAAATGTAGCGCGCAACCGGAGTCGATCCGACAAAGCTGATCGCCCGCACCCGAGGATCGTCGAGCAGCGTATCGACGGCAACCTTCCCGCCGTTGACCAGGTTTACGACGCCCTTCGGCAGCCCCGTCTTCTCGAGCAATTCGAAGATGTAGCGCAACGTGAGCGGCACACGCTCCGACGGCTTGATGATGAAGGTGTTTCCGGTTGCGATCGCGTAGGGCAGAAACCAAAACGCGATCATGCCGGGAAAGTTGAACGGCACGATGGCGGCGACTACTCCCAGCGGCTGGCGGATCATCATTTCATCGATGCCGCGTGCCACGTCCTCCAGATTGTAGCCCTGCATCATCATCGGAATACCGCAGGCCACTTCGACGTTTTCGATCGCCCGGCGCATCTCTGCCTTGGCCTCGGCAAAAGTCTTGCCGTTCTCCTGGGTGATGATGCGGCTGATGTCGTCGACGTGCTCTTCGAGCAACATCTTCAGCTTGAAGAGCGGCTGGATGCGGTCTTCCGGGGGCGTGCGACGCCACGCGGGATAAGCCGCAGCTGCGGCATCAATCGCCTTCGTGACTTCAGCAGCGTCGGAGATTGGAACCTTCCCCAGCGTCTCAGCGGTCGCCGGATTGACGACGTCCACCCACTCACGAGCGCTCGATTCCACCCACTCGCCGTTGATGTAATTGGGGATTTTCGTCTCAGTAATGACAGCGGTACTCATGGCAAACCTGCCTCACCAATCATAAAGAATGTAAATCGGGACGGGCAGAACGAAGTTTGTCACTCCATTCGGTTGTCCTTTAGCTTACACCGGCTGCGCGGCCGCTTCGTGCTTTCTTTCGTAAACCGCCTTCAACCCACCCTCCAAAACATCCAGCCCTTCGTCCAACTGAGCGTCCGTAATGACCAGCGGCATGAGCAGCCGGATGACATTGCCGTAAGAGCCGGCCGAGATCGTGATCAAGCCGTGCTCGTAGCAGTATTGCGTGACCTGCTTGGTTTCTTCCGCCGCGGGCTCGCGCCTGCCCTGCGACTGCACCAGTTCGATCGCCTGCATCGCGCCGAGCCCGCGCACGTCGCCAATCATCGGCCAGCGCTTTTGCCACTCGCGTGCCCGCTTCTGGAAGTGATCGCCAAGTTCGTTGGCGCGCGAATTCAAGTCCTGCTGCTCGAACAGGTCAAGCACCGCCAACGCCGCTTCGCACGCGGCCGGATTGCCCGCAAAGGTTCCGCCCAGTCCACCCGGGCCGGGAGCATCCATGATCTCGGCGCGTCCTGTGACCGCCCCGAGCGGCAGGCCGCCCCCCAGCGACTTAGCCGTAACCACAATGTCCGGCTCGATTCCGTAGCGCTCGCTGGCAAAAAGCGCCCCCGTGCGGCCGAACCCGCTCTGCACTTCGTCTGCGATGAACAGCACACCGTGCTTGCGGCAGATCTCGATCAAGATGCGGAAAAAGTCCTGCGGAGGCGCGACGAATCCACCTTCCCCCAACACCGGCTCGGCAATCACGGCCGCGACACCCTCGTGCGCCACCACCCGCTTGAATGTATCTTGCAAATGGCGCGCGCAGAACAGATCGCACGACGGGTACTGCAACGAGTACGAACAGCGGTAGCAGTAGGCGTACGGAATCCGGTAGACCTCGCCCGGAAAAGGCTGAAATCCGGCCTTGTAAGGATGCGTCTTGCTGGTGAGGGACAAGGCCATCATGGTGCGGCCGTGGAAGGCGTCTTCAAACGCGATGAGGCCCGGACGACCTGTGGCCGCACGCGCGATCTTCACGGCATTCTCCACGGCTTCGGCGCCGGTGTTTACGAAAAGCGTCTTCTTCGGGAAGTTGCCCGGCGTCGCCTGATTCAAACGCTCGGCGAGACGCACGTAGCTCTCGTACCCGGTGACCTGCACACACACGTGCAGGAACTTGTCGAGCTGCCGCTGGATCGCGCTGACCACCCCAGGGGAACGATGCCCGGTGTTCTGACAGCCGATTCCTCCCGCAAAATCGACGAAGTGATTGCCATCGACGTCTTCGAGAACGGCTCCCTCTGCCCGCGCGACGTAAAGCGGCGTCGCCTGGGAAAGCCCGCGCGGCACTGCCGCAGAACGGCGCTCTGCGAGAGCCCGCGACTTCGGTCCCGGAATCTGAGTCTTCAGTTGAATCGTCGCCATCTCAGTACCACCCGATTGGAGCTTCGTTGAGATTGATGTGCACCTGCTTGGTTTCGAGGTACTCCTCGATACCCCAAGGCCCGAGTTCGCGGCCAAAACCCGATTGTTTGTAGCCGCCCCATGGTGCTTCTACATACGTCGGCTGCATGTGATTGACCCAAACGATGCCGGCACGCAGTGATTTCACCGCACGAAAGGCCTTAAAGATGTCACGCGTCCAGACCGCTGCCGCAAGCCCATAAGGAGAATCGTTCGCGATTGTGACCGCATCTTTCTCGTCTTCAAAGGGGATGACCGCCGCTACCGGACCAAAGATTTCTTCGCGCGCAATTCGCGCGCTGTTGTCGACGTCGTAGAAAATCGTCGGCTGCACGTAGTAACCCTTGGCAAATTGCTCGGAGCGCCCACCGCCAAACGCTAGCTTGGCTTCTTTCTTGCCGATTTCCTGGTAGGAGCGAACACGATCGTACTGGTCCTTGCTCACCAATGGCCCCATCTTCGTATCGCGGTCCAGCGGGGCACCGAGCTTGACCTTCTTGGCTTTCTCAGCCATCGCATCGACAAACTTCTTGTAGATCGGCTTCTGCACCAGGATGCGGCTTCCGGCAGAGCAAACCTCTCCCTGATTGATAAAGACGCCGAACAGAGCCCCATCAATGGCCGCTTCGAAATCTGCGTCCGCAAAAAAGATGTTGGGAGACTTGCCACCCAGTTCGAGAGTCACTCGCTTCACCGTATCGGCTGCCTGCTTCACGATGATCTTGCCCACGGCCGCACTTCCGGTGAATGCGATCTTATTCACGTCCGCATGCTGCACCAGCGGCGCCCCAGCGCTCTCGCCAAATCCAGTGATGATGTTGACCACACCGGGCGGAAGACCAACTTCAGCAAACCACTTGGCAAACTCAAGCGCCGTCAGCGGCGTTTGCTCCGCCGGCTTCAGCACGCAGGTGCAGCCCGCGGCCAGCGCCGGCGCCAGTTTCCACGCGGCCATGAGCAGTGGATAGTTCCAGGGAATGATCTGCCCCGTTACGCCGATCGGCTCTTTCAGCGTTAGGCTAACGGCGTTGTCGGGAACCGGGTTTACGAAGCCCAGGATTTTTGTAGCCAGTCCTCCGTAGTACTCGAAACAGGTCGCCGTGTCGTTGATATCGTACTCAGCCTCGACGATCGGCTTGCCGGTGTTGCGGCATTCGAGTTCCGCCAGGAGGGGCAGGTTCTGGCGAATCTTTTCGGATAAGCGGAAGAGGACGCGACCGCGTTCCTGCGCCGTCGTACTCGCCCACGGTCCCTCTTCAAACGCCGCCTTGGCCGCGGCAACAGCAAGATTCACATCGTCAGCGTTGGCGTCGGGAACCTGAGCGATGATTTCTTCCGAAGCCGGATCGTAGACCGGGAATGTTTTAGCTGACTTGCTGTCGACCCATTCCCCGTTGATGTACATCTGGTACGTGCGGACGTCGGTTTTGACTCCACCAGGCATAAGACCTCCTGCAGATATTACGGAGCCGAGCTGCGCTCGGCTGGCGCGGGCACGCCTCCCGGCCCCAGAGCAACGGTCGCGCGCGTTTTCAGACGGCCATAGACGAAAAAGAAGAACACGGCCAGTAAGAGAAACGCCAACGTAATGCCGATCATTGTGACTTCGTACTTCCACACCGATGTGATCTGCTTGGCCGGAAAGAAAGCTAGGGCAATCCCGAGAACCGTGGTCACAAAACCCGCACTGCCCGCGAACAACAGAGTTCCCCGGCGATAGCGGCCGCCCGCGAGCGACCGGCGCGCGGCAAACTTTAGTAGGGCCGCGAACACGTAAAGGAACGGGACCAACTGCAGAACCACCGCCAGGGACAACATCTTCTGGAAAGCTTCCTGCACACCGCCCGAGGCATAGAAGTTGACGACCACCAGGACGAGCGAAACAAGCGCTTGCACGATCAATGCCGCGTACGGCGTCGCGTACTTCGGATGAATCTTCCCCAGCCATGAGGGCATGTAGGAATCAAGCCCCGCCACAAATGGAATGCGCGCCGAGCCGCCCATCCACGCCGAACCGATGCCCGCGATCGACAGACTCAGCATGACGGCGAACGGCGCGATGATCCAGCCCACGCCGACTCTCAACGCCATGTGGCTCACGGCCTGCACAATGCCCTGCAGCACGCTGATCTCCTCGCGGCGCACGGCGATCAACAACGTGAGTGTCGCTCCGATATACAGAGCGCCCGACACCACTCCACCCCAGGCAACAGCCCCAGGGAGCGTCCGCTGCGGATCGCGAATTTCGTCCCCCATGATGGAGGCCAGTTCGAGACCGACCAGCCCAAAGCAGATCACGCCAAAGGAATTCAGGACGAAACGCGGGTCCGCCGGAATGCGGAAGTCGCCCGCCGTCACCGTCGTCCCGAAACGGAAATAGATGGTCAGACCAAGGCCGATCAGAACAGCGGCGGCGACGAAAGTGCCGATAGCCCCGACGTTATTCAACCATTTCCCTACGCCCAGACCAACGATGTTCAATACCGTCAACAGCGCCAGGAGCACGAGCGACGTCACCATGGCGAAATTCTTGCTGTCCGCCAGGCCGGCGTGTCCCGGGCCCAACGCAAACACCGATACGCCGACGAAGTACAGCATCACCGTCGGCACGTACAACATGTTGTTCGTCCAGTAGCACCATCCGGAAAGAAATCCGTGAAAGTCACCGAAAACTTCCTTCGCCCACAGGTACACGCCGCCTTCCCCCGGGTAACGCTGCGCGAGTTCGATCACAGCGATTCCCTGGGGCCAGAAGAACAGCAGCAGGGAGATCAACCACAGCCAGATCGTGACCCCGCCATTGGCGGCAATCGAAGGAACAACGTTGAGATTAAAAACAGCGACCACGAATAACAGAACCAGGTCCCAGCGCCCCAGGACCCGCTTCAGATGAGGCTGTTCAGACTCGTGGTTTGGATCGGGCAAAAGTCACTCCTGGTGACGGTTTCAGAGTTTGCACGATTTCACAGCGTCAAGGAAAGCGCGAACACAGTTCACACGGCCCACTTCGATGATCTTCGAAGCCTTGCCACCTTGAAACCTGTGAGGCGGGAACTCGTGCCCGCCTCACACGGTCTGCCTCAGTGCGCAGCCAAAGCCGGAGCTTTATCCAGACGTTCCTGTTGAGCTTTCGCTAGTGAGGCCGCGATGTCATCAAAGGCCGCGATGTGTTTGTCGATGTCCGCTTCCGTGTGCTGTACCGACATCGTCCACTGCTCGTCCTGCCAGTAGGGTTGGGCCATCACCCCACGGTTGACCATGCCGAACCAGTAGTGGCGCCACAGATCGACGTCCACGGCCAGCCAATCGCGGTAATTGCGAATCTCCTGCGGATAGAACATCAATGCACCATTCGCGCCCGCCTGCGCGATGTAAGCCTGCAGTCCCACCTTCGCGATGATCTTGCGATAACCGTCGACCAACTTCCTGCTGAGCTTCTCGACGTGTGCGTAGTTCTCGCGAGTGAGAACTTCGGCGAAGGTTGCGAGCCCGGCGGCCATCGAGACCGGGTTCGTGTTGTAAGTGCCGCCGTGAAAAACCTTGTGCTCTGAGATCAAGTCCATAACCGATTTGTGCGTGCCAAAGGCAGCCAGCGGGAATCCGCCGCCGATCGATTTCGCCAGGCAGATCATGTCGGGCGTCACGCCGTAATATTCCGACGCACCGCCCCAGCCAAGCTTCGCCCCGGTCTTCACTTCGTCGAAGATCAGCAGCGCTCCGTTCTTCGTGGCAATCTCGCGCAGCCCTTCGAGGAATCCGGGTTGTGGCATGCACAGCCCCACGTTCATCAGGATCGGCTCGAGGATAATCGCCGCGATTTGTCCGGGATTCTCTTGGAACCGCCGCTCCACCGTCCCAAGGTCGTTGAACGTCGCGATGACGACGTTCGCAATCGAAGCCTTCGGCACGCCCAGCCCACCGGGTACCGACACAGGATTCTTGATATCGCCGAATTCCGGAGCATGCGGTTTCACGCTAACGAGCGCAGAATCATGCAGCCCGTGGTAGCCGCCTTCAAACTTCACGATCTTGTCGCGTCCGGTGGCAGCGCGGGCGAGACGAACCGCGTGCATGGTCGCTTCCGTACCGCTGGAACCGAAGCGCACCATTTCGACCGGGAATCGCTTGCAAATCTCCTCGGCCAGCTGCCATTCCATGTCGTGCGGCATTCCGAACATCGTGCCGGTTGTGAGCCGTTGTCCGACCGCCTTCATCACCGCGGGATGGCAGTGCCCGGCCATGAGCGCGCCGAAACAGAGGTTATGGTCGACGTAATCGTTGCCATCGAGATCGCGAAAGTGGGATCCCTGGCCCTCTTTGACGAAGATGGGATAGGGATCGTAGGCGCGATAGTTGCTGGCGACGCCCAACGGAAGACGCTTCAGGTTCTTCTTATGGGCCTCGGCGGATTTCGGCGTGCGGCGCTCGAATGTTTCGAGCTCCTTCTGCAATTCGGGGTACATCGGGAATCTCCAGGAATGCTCAGGCCGTAGTGGCGGCCATTAGATTTATTGTGCCCGGACAGCGGAAGGCCGCCCGGGACTTGGGTCTAGAATGCAAATTTTACAGCAAATTGAATGTTTCGGGGATCACGCGTGTGCTTCACGCGGCCGAAATCCGTGCCATCAGTGATAGTTCCATCCGGATTTAGGAACTGCGCGCGATTGAAGATGTTAAAAAACTCTGAACGTAATTCGAAGTGTTTCGTCTCGGAGACACGAAATATCTTCTGCACCGAGAAGTCAAAGTTGTTAATCCCCGGCCCGCAGCAGATCGCACGCGGAGCATTGCCGAGCAGCGACTGCGGCGTAGCGTTTGGCGCCGTGTAATCGGGTAATGCGAACGAGGACGGGTTGAAGGCGTAGCCCCCATGGCTGCGGGGATCCCAGGTCTGGAAGGGAGCAATCAGATCCGGCTTGCCGGGCAGCTCAAAAAAGAAGCTGTACATCAGCTCGGCATCCGCCTGCGAGCGAATGGCGACCGGGAAACCGGTTTGGAAGGTGGTAATTCCAGAAAATGCCCAACCGTTCAACGCAGCCGCTTTCACTCCCTGATACTTGGGCACCGGCGGCTCCCAAAGGTAGCTGATAACGAAACGATGGCGCGCATCGTAAAGTGACAGCGTGCGGTTGCAGCGGTCGCAGGTAGGCTTGATCGTATTCTCGAAACTCGATCCGCCGTCAATCGACTTGCTCCAGGTGTAGGCGAGTTCGAACTGCAGACCGTGGCTCAGCCGCTTCTCCAGTGAGGCCTGTAGCGAGTTGTAATTCGATGCAGCCGTCGTGTCCTGCGTAAAGATACTGGAGAACACGTCGATGCCGTCGGACGGGCAGCCGTTTCCCGACAATGGGTCGCATCGCGGAGAAGAATAGCGCCGCAGGCCAACCAGGGTGATGCCGTTGGGAGCGACCGACTGAATTTGCGTACCTGCGGGGATTACTTGCGGACCATTCACGCCGTATGGAAGGTGCAAGCCTCCAGCCGGAGCGACCGTGGGTACACCATTCTCCAGCGTGGGAATGGAGAAGGAAGAGTCGGCGTAGAAGGGGCCGCACGCAAGGTTCGGGTCGCCATAGGTATTCGACATCGCAAGGAGATCAAGACAGCTCTGCGGATTGCCGTAGTTCAAATCGCGCGACACCAACAATCGATGGCCTTGCGACCCGACATACCCAAGTGACAGCACCGTGTCTTTGGCGATTTCTCTGGTGATTCCAACATTGTATTGCTCGGTGTACTGAGATCGAAGATTGGGTTGCAGCTCGCCATACAGCAGGATAGGACGGAAAGAGGACCAGTCAACCCCGCTTCCGCGCGCCGGCGTAAGAATGCCGTTGAACGGATTCGGAGCGACGACGAGGTTTCCCGTGGTCGAATTAGGAGTCTGACTGACGAAGGGCGTGGTGAAAAGACCTTCGGCAACGGTGGAACTGCCACCGAACGGAGGCTCGCCCTGGAACTGCTCCAGAACCAACTGCTCCACTGGATTGTAGAAGATGCCAAAGCCCGCCCGGACCGTCATTTTGCCATCCTTGCGGGGATCCCAGGCAATCCCGATTCTCGGAGCAAAGGCGTGGTAGTAGCTGGCCGTGAGGCCCTTCGGCACTCCGCTATCGCCGGGAATGAGAAGCCCCAATGGGAAAACCGCGGCCGAATCGGAGTTCGGGTCGGCGCAGTTCGGGTTGGTATACCCGAGCGAACTCAGGCTTCCGGCACTAAGCGCGCAATTGAAGACCTTGTCCGCCTGCCCGGGCCGAAATGTCTGATAGCGCAAGCCAGCGTCGTACATGGGTTGGTTGTACTCCCAGCGCAGCCCATAGTTCATGGTGAGGTTGGGGCGAATCTTCCAGCTATCCTGGGCAAAAAGATAAAGAGCATGGGCGCGCACATCTTCGGTTTGCGTTGACCCCTGCACATAGGTGTCGGGAAGGCCTAAGAGATAATTACCCAGAATATTACCTGTGTCGTTTGGTCCCCCTCCCGAGTAGGTAAACCAGCCCTGTGGGTCGTAGAACAGTGTCTGCAAGAATTTCTGAATGCGAAAATCCACGCCGAACTTAAGCGTGTGGTTGCCCGCGACGCGGGTAAGGTTGTCGCTCAACTGATACGTGTTGCCGGTTTGCGGCAGTTCCCCTTCATAGTCGTTACCGATGGTAAATCCCCCCGAAAGCACGATAAACGGAGTGCCTTCGTGCTGGGCGCCGTTAGGCAGGTTGGGAGTGATCCCGTACTTTGGGTTCGAAGGAATCACACCGGGCACGTCGGTCGTACCGGTGAAGCAGATCGCTGCCAGACCAGAGCTGCACGAGTCGGTTACCAGGTGAGTGTTCTGCGGATGCAGGAATGTCGGTTGTGCTTCCCGGAAGTAAGTAACCCGAAATTCATTGACTGTGGTGTTGCTAAGCGTCCAGGTGTGGGAGAGATTGGCTTGCTGGGAGCGTGTCAGGTTGTCGTTTCCGAAGCCGGGTAGCTGACCGGGTGTGAGCGACTGAAACTTGGTATACGGCTGGGCGTCAAATGCAGTGTTGAAGTAGTAGTAAAAGCTGAGGTTTTGCTTGTCATTGATGCGGTGATCGAGTTTCAGCGTGAACTGATTGGCGTGCGAGTAATCGTTCGGCACCGACTGAAAGTAGGGGCCAGTTATCGGGTCAACGGCGTTCGGCGCGGGCACATAGCGTTTAACGAGATCGACAGCGACTGGGTCGAAGCAATTAGAGGGTATGCCGTTAGGAAAGGCAGAGTTATAAAGGACTGATCCGCTCGCGGTGCTCGAAGGCAGGGGGATGCCGGCGTTGCACCTTGCATTCAGAATTTTCGCAACTGTGTCGGTAGTGATAGCCGCCGTACCGGTAGGATCGGTAGGTATCGGTTGCGTGACATCGGAAGGCACGCTGATCTGTTCTGACGCTATCCCGTGCACCACCCTGCGACCCTCGTAGGAGGCGAAGACGAAGGTGCGATCCTTCTTGATCGGCCCGCCAAAGGTTCCGCCAAACTGGTTCTGTTTATCGTCCGGGCGGCGAGGGTCAAGGTAACCCCTCGAATTAAACATTTGGTTGCGTACAAACTCGTACACACTTCCATGGAGCTGATTCGTTCCTGATTTCGTAACCACGTTGATGACCGCACCTGAATTCCGGCCGTATTCGGCGTCAAAGGTGTTGGACAGTACGCGAAACTCCTCGATGCTGTCCGGCGTCGGTTGAATCGCGGGGCCGTTAACGAACAGGTCGTTACCGTCCCCGCCATTGACATTGAAATTGTTCGACCGTCCGCGGCCACCGTTTACCGAAACCGCGCCCGCGGTGTTGCTTCCGTAAAACAAGTCGGAGCCCCCGACGCCCTGCACGCCGGGCTGCAGTTGTAGCAGTTGATAGGTATCGCGCGAGTTCAGCGGGAGATTGGACACCTGCCGCGCATCCATGGATGCGCCTAATTGGGTACTGCTGGTATCCACCAGGGGCGCTTCCGTAGTGACATCGACCGTTTCCCTTGCTTCCCCAAGCTGCATCACCATGTTCAAAGTGACCACCTGGTTGAGGTCGACGTTCACGTCGCGGCGCACATTCTTCTTGAAACCCGTCTGGTCGAACTCCAGCCGGTAGACGCCCACTAGCACCTGCGGAAAAACATAGTCCCCGCTGTCGTTACTGGCAGTCCGCTGGGCAACGCCGGTTGCCTGATTGACGATGGTTACCTGTACGCCGGTCAGTACGGCGCCGCTGGGATCCGCAACCCGCCCCAGCACGCGCCCGCCGGTGCTCTGGGCTGTTAACAGCGTGGAACAGACTAGACAGAAGAAGGCAACCAGAACTCGCGTCGCCAGGCGCGCTTTCGACGACTGCATGCGACCTCCGAGGAGCAGGGGAAGTTTTGGAACAGAACCAGGTTGCGTTGCAACTGAACCTTGCTATAATCGCGCAAGGTTAGAAAAGCCTACCGCTCACTGTCAAGCGAAAAATACCGATTCCACAAAGCGATACGGCAGTACGAATGACATGAAGCCAAACGGGGCGAAACCTTACTTGAAAATCGGGGATGTCGCGCGCGCCGTGGGCGTGTCCCCGTCGGTGATCCGCTCCTGGGAGAGCCTCGGGCTCACCCGCCCCCGCCGCACCGAGAGCAAGTATCGCCTCTACACTGCCGAGGATGTAAAGCTCCTCAAGCGCGCCCGCTTCCTGCGCCGAGTGCGCGGGTTGAATGCACCCGCCATCCTGCAACTTCTCAAGCGCGAAGGCCTGGTGCGGCCTTCGCCCGACGGCGCCACCGGCGCCATTGGCATACGCTTGCGTCAACTGCGTCTGCGGCGGGGTTTGTCACTCGCGCACGTGGCCAAGGCAGCGGGCATCTCAGTAGGTTTCCTCAGCGCCATCGAACGCTCCCAGATGAGCGCGTCCATCAGCACCCTGCGAAGGCTGGCGCGCTTTTACAAGACCAACATCCTCGACTTCTTTGACCCTGCCGAATCCAACAGCCGCCTGGTTCGGCCGGCTTCGCGCAAGGTCCTCGAGGCCGGGCCCGGAGTACGCATGGAGTTGCTGGCTTGGGGTAACACCGTCATGGAACCGCACCTGTTTCTCATCGCACCCCAGTCGGGAAGCGGCGAATCGTACACCCACGAAGGCGAAGAATTCCTGCACGTGCTGCGCGGCGAATTGCAGCTCGCGCTCGACAACGAGGAGTTCCTCCTGAAATCAGGGGACAGTTTTTATTTTGAGAGCGCAACCCCGCATCGCTGGAAGAACCCCGGACGTTCGGAGACCTGGGTGCTCTGGGTCAACACTCCGCCCACGTTTTAGCAGCTGCGTACAACCATGCGAAATCTCCCGGGCGAAAAAACCGGACCGCATAAATCGCGATTCACCAATCGTGTTTGGTGGCTGGCTGGAGTACTCGCTTGGCTGGCCGTGCCCCTTTTCTCACTCGCGCAAGCGCGAGCGTCCGCGGCCGACCTCGTGATCGTGAATGCTCGCGTCTACACCTTGAACGCCGACCAGCCCTGGGCGGAGGGCGTTGCCATCCGCGGCCAAAAGATACTCGCTGTCGGAAGCGCGAACGAAATCAACGCACATCGCGGACCCGCCACCAAAGTGATCGACGCCGGCGGCCGCCTCGTACTGCCCGGCTTTACCGACTGCCACAACCACTTCCTCGACGGATCGCTAAGCTTGCGCCGAGTTCACCTCGACGATGCCAAAGACCTTCCCGAAATTCAGCGGCGGGTGAAAGCATTTGCCGACGCACATCCCGATCAGCCGTGGGTGCTCGGTCGCGGCTGGCAGTACACCGCCGTGGGGCCAACCAATCTGCCCGACAGGAAATTTTTGGATGAAATCCTACCCGATCGCCCGGTTTATCTGGAATCATTCGACGGCCACACCTGGTGGGCCAACACGAAGGCGCTCCAGTTGGCAGGCATCACGAAGCGCACGCCCAACCCTGCCGGTGGCGCGTTTGTGCGAGACGCTGCTACTGGCGAAGCAACCGGTGCCATCAAGGAAGACGCCGCCGACGCAGTCATGGCGGACTCGATTCCACGCCCTTCCCGACAAGAAATACTCGACGCATACCGCGCCGGCTTCAAGGAAGCCAACCGCGTGGGGCTAGTACGAGTGCACAGCCCCGGAGGTGTAGGGGTCGCCCTTAGCGACTTGCAGAACGTCGAGGCGCTCGAAGAGTTGCGCCGAGCCGGCGACCTAACCGTGCGCATGTATCTTGCCTACCGTGTCATGCCGCCGACCATCACCCCCGTCCAGTTTCACGAGATCGAGGAAGCCCGCCGGAAATACCACGATGAATGGATCTCCGCAGGAGCCGTGAAATTCTTCTTCGATGGAGTCGTGGAGTCGCACACGGCCGCGATGTTCACGCCCTACGCTGACGATCCGAAACTGAAGGGTGACTTGTTGTGGGACCCGGACACCTATAGAAGAATGGTCGCAGAACTGGATAAACGCGATATCCAAATCTTCACCCACGCGATCGGCGACCGTGCCGTGGGGCTGACGCTCGATGCGTACGAGAACGCCGCGAAAGAAAACGGGACGAAGGACCGGCGCCATCGCATTGAGCACATCGAGACCATCACGGCGCAGGATATTCCTCGCTTCGGCAAACTCCGAGTCATCGCCAGCTTCCAGCCCCTGCACTCGTATCCCGATGACGATGTACTGCTGGTGTGGGCGCGCAATGCAGGACCGGAGCGCACTCAACGCGCATGGGCGTGGCGCAGCGTGGAGAACTCCGGCGGAGTGCTGGGGTTTGGGAGCGACTGGCCGATTGTGACGCTCAATCCCTGGCCGGGCGTGCAGAACGCGCTCACCCGCCAGACCATCGAAGGCAATCCTCCTGGTGGCTTCGTTCCGAAGGAGCGCATCAGTCTCGAGGATGCGATTCGGGGATACACTCTCGGGGCGGCGATTGCCGGGCATCGGGAAAAGACCGAGGGCTCACTTGAGCCGGGCAAGGTGGCGGACCTCATCGTCGTAGACCGCGACCTGTTCCGGATCGAACCCACCGAGATTGGCAAGACTGAAGTGCTCCTAACCATGGTCAGCGGCAAGGTGGTCTACCAGTCGACGAACTGGAACCCTGAGAAGCCCGAACGCGCCCCGGAGGCGAAACAATGAAGAGACCCTCTCTTCTCTTATTGCTGCTCGCAATTCTTGGCTTCGGATCCTGCACGAAGAACACACCGGCGCTGAACCTGCTGGTGTGGGAGGGGTACGCCGATCCCCTGTTCGTGAAGGGCTTCGAGGAACAATGCCACTGCAAGGTCTCAGCCTCCTACATGGGATCGAGTGATGAACTGGTGGCCAAGCTCCGTGGAGGAAGCGCGAGCAACTACGACGTAATTTCTCCCTCCAGCGATGTGGCGACGATGATCGCGTCGGCGAATCTGTCAGAACCGCTCGACTTGTCGAAGATTCCGACCTACAGCCAGCTCGCGCCGAAGCTGACTTCCCTGCCCCTCGTACGCGTGAATGGCAAAGTGTACGGAGTGCCCTTCACCTGGGGCCCCAATCCACTGATCTACGACACCACCGTCTTCAAACAACCGCCGGACAGCTGGACTGTCTTGTGGGATCCTAAGTATCGCGGGAAGATATCTGTCTACGATGAGCTCTCCACCATCTACATGACAGCGCAAATTCTCGGATACGACAAGCCCGATCCAAACCAGATTTACAACCTGAGCGACGAACAACTGGAAGCGGTAAAGAAGAAACTCCTCGAACTGAAGCCGAACATCCGAAAGATGTGGTCGACCGGCGGAGAACTGACAAACCTGTTTCAGAATCATGAGGTGGTGGCGTCCATGGGATGGCCACTGAATACGGTGGAATTGAAGAAGCTTAATTTTCCTGTGGGCGAAACGATTCCCAGGGAGAACACCACCGGCTGGATTGACCACTTGATGATCACCTCCGCCAGCGAAAACAAAGATCTGGCTTACCAGTTCTTGGAATACATGGTGCGGGCGAAGACCCAGAAACTGGTATCGGATGTGACCCACTACACGCCGGCGAATCCTCAGGCAGGAGAACTGATGACCGCCGACGAGCGCCAGATCTTGCACCTCGATGACGTGGATCACTACCAGAAACGCATTTACTTCTGGCAGAACGTCCCGCGACGCGCCAAGTACAACGAAATCTGGAACGAAGTGAAAGCAGCACAGTAGTCAATCAGTTTGCGACACGCTTCCGTGCCAAACCCTGGCGGAGTACGCCAGAGCTCGATGTCAAAATGACCGCACCATGCCTAGGCTGACCAGCTCGAACGAACTCACCCCAGTCGCCACGGCTGCCTCTCCACTGCTGCGCATTCGCAACGTCGCGAAGAGTTTCGGCCGGAGCGTAGTCCTTCGCGACGTTTCGCTGGATGTCGCCGAAGGCGAGTTCCTGACCATTCTTGGCGAGAGCGGGTCGGGCAAGACGACGCTGCTGCGAATCATCGCTGGTTTCGAAAATGCAACCTCCGGGGCGGTCTGGATGGCCGACCAGCGACTCGACAGCCTGCCGCCGTACAAGCGGCGGGTCAATACCGTCTTCCAGAACTATGCGTTATTCCCTCACCTCACGGTCGAGCAGAACGTTGCCTACGGCCTCAGGGTAGCGAGGCGGCCAGAGAAGGAAGTCTCGTCGCGAGTCGAGGAGGCACTGGCGCGAGTGAAAATGACCGCGCATGCGAAAGCCAAGCCTTCGAAAATCAGCGGCGGCCAGCAGCAACGCGTCGCCTTGGCGAGAGCGCTGGTCAACCGCCCCCAACTCCTGCTGCTCGACGAGCCCTTGTCGGCACTCGATGCCAACCTTAGGCGCCAAATGCAGGTGGAGTTGAAGTCACTGCAACGCGAAGTAGGAATCTCTTTCGTCTTCGTCACGCACGATCAGGAAGAAGCCATGGTCATGTCGGACCGGATTGCGCTGTTGCGGACGGGAGAGCTGGAACAAGTCGCCACGCCACAGGAAATCTATCGCCGGCCCGCTACCGCCTACACTGCCCAATTCATCGGGCACACCAACCTGCTCCACAGTGAAGTTCGTGGTGGCATCGTGCGTTGCAGCTCTCTCTGCTGGAAAGCGCAACTCCCGGACGGACCCGCGCTGTTTTCGCTCCGGCCGGAGAACATCGGGATCGTCGCATCAGCAGCGCCTGTCACCGACGGCTCAGTGCGCGTGCGAGGCAGGGTGCGGCACCACGCCTTCCATGGCGCAACCGAACTGCTGCAAGTGGAATGCGCGGACGGATTGGTCTTTTCTGTGCGGACTGCAAGTCGTGCCGACAACCAGAGTGCAGTGGAACTCGACTTTCATCCCGCGGACGCGATTGTGGTTCGCGAATCTGTAGACAGAACCTAGCTCATGTTCTCGCGTGCTTACAGAGCGGCAGTCACTGTGCCTCCATTAATATGGGTGACCGTATTTCTGCTCGTCCCTTATCTTCTGATGTTCTTTTACAGCTTCTGGTCGGTATCCGGCTCGCAAGCGATCATTCACTCCTGGAATTTCGAGAACTATCGAGAGCTTCTCACGATCGACGTTTACTGGCAGACCCTCCTGCGCTCCATGTGGATCGCAGCCCGCGTCATGCTGTTCTCCCTGCTGCTCGGCTACCCGTTGGCTTACTTCCTGTCCTTTTACGCCGGCAACCGGAAAGACCTGTTCTATCAACTGGTCATCATTCCGTTGTGGGTCAGCTATCTGGTGCGCGCATATGCCTGGAAGACGATTCTGGGCAGCGACGGCGTGCTCAATACCCTGCTGGAATACGTACACCTGACCAAACATCCCCTCGATTTCCTGCTGTACAGCCCCTTCGCGGTGGTGCTCACCCTCACCCACATCTACACGCCGTTCACTTTCCTGCCGATTTACGCTTCGCTCGAACATATCCCGCGAAACCTGGTCGAAGCGTCGCACGATCTGGGCGCATCGCCCTTGCAAACGTTCTGGCGAGTCGTCTTTCCGCTTTCGATCCCCGGCGTTCTGGCGGGTGCGACCTTCGCGTTCGTGTTGAGTCTCGGAGACTTCCTCGCTCCTTTGCTGCTTGGAGGACCGAGCGGCATCATGCTCTCGAACATCGTCGTCAGCCTATTCGGCGCTGCGTATAACTGGCCGCTCGGAGCAGCCATCTCGCTATGCATGCTGGTGTTGGTGGTCAGCCTTCTATTTGTTTCCGAGCGGCTCGAGAAGAAGTGGAGCTTCTCATGAGTGCCGAGAACTCCGCCGTCCAGCGCTCCCGCTGGTTGCTGCTGCATGCCGGCGTCGTCTTCGCGTTTCTTTACCTGCCCGTCGCCGTCCTTATTGTTTACTCATTCAACGGGGCGGGAGTCGGCGGCTTTCCGCCCCGCGACCTCACCCTGAACTGGTATCGAACCTTGTTTGCCGACGGCGCGATCTGGGAGTCGGTGGGCAACAGCTTGCTTGTGGCGGCAATGGCGGTCGTCATCGCGCTCGGACTGGGGACTTCCGCTGCTCTCGCCCTCGATCGTGCACAGTTTCCCGGCAAAGCTCTGTTCCGCCGCCTCGTGCTGCTGCCCCTGATTCTGCCCGGAATCATCACCGGCCTGTCCCTCCTAATGCTCTTCAACTCGGACGGGATCAAGCTCAGTCTGCTCACGATCGTCCTCGGCCACGGCACAGCGCTGATTTCGGTGGCAACTACTGAGGTCTTCGCCGGCCTGCAAAAGCTGGATCGCGCCCAGGAAGAGGCCTCTCTCGACCTGGGCGCCAACTACTGGCAAACCTTCTGGCGCATCACGCTGCCGAACCTGAAGCTCCCTATTATCGGAGCAGCTCTCCTGATCTTCACGCTCTCCATGGATGAAATTGCCGTCAGCTTCTTCCTCATTGGCCGAGACAACACGCTGCCGCTCGAAATATGGGGACGGCTGCGCCGAGGCATCACTCCGGAAATTAACGCCATCTCAACCATCATCTTTGTTTTTTCTCTGGTAGCCATCGTCCTATGGTACCGGCTGCGCGTCAGCGCCGAGGGAGCGTCCGAAATCGGTGCTGAGTTGGTCGACACTGCAGCGCAAGGAGACTAGCTTTGAGTTCAAATCGCAGAGACTTCATCAAGTTTGTGGTCGCAGGGGCGGTGGCTTCGGGGTGTCCGGTGGACGTTGCTCTGTTCGCAACCCCCGCAGAAACCGTGCCCGCCATCGAGGGCGAAGAGAACAAAATCTGCCATCAGGTGCGCGACGGCAAAGTTTTTTCGCGCCCTCCAGCTTCGGCCCAGCATGACGTTGTGATCGTCGGTGGCGGCATCAGCGGACTCACCGCAGCCTACCTGCTTCAAAAACGCGACTTCCTACTGCTCGAGAAAGAACCATACTACGGCGGCAACGCCTACCTGATGGAGTATCAGGGCCAGGCTTATGGCACGGGCTCTGCATACGCGGACAGCGAACTGGTGGTGGCCTTCGCGAAGGAAATTGGATTGGGGCCACTGCCCGTCAACAATTTCGACCCCACCATCGTCAACGGGGAATTTGTCGCCGATACCTGGGGTGACGGCCTCGACAGACTTCCTTACCCGCCGACAGTGCGCGAGGCCTTCAAGAAGTTCCGCAAGGAGCTGCTGGCCATCGACTACGCGAAGCGCAAGACCGAGCTCTACAACACCCCGTTCACCGACCTACTGAAGGACTACCCGCCAGAAATCAAGCTCTGGTGGGACGGATTCGGCGCGTCGAGCTGGGGATCGCGATCAGAGGACTCCCCGGCCGCCGTCGTAGTCGAACAATTGCAATGGATGGCTGGCTCCGGCCGCAAAGATGACCGCTACACCTGGCCCGGAGGCCTCGGCGCGCTGAGCAAGCGCCTCATCGACGTATTACAAGCGAAATTCACGGAGCGAATGCAAACCAACGCCACAATCGTCGCGGTCACAACTGGAAAGAACGAAGCTAGCGTCACCTACGTGCAGGGAACCGAACTGAAAACAGTGACTGCCAAAGCCGTGATCATGGCGACTCCGAAGTTCATTACGCGCCGCATTGTGGAAGGAATACCCGACAAGCAGGATGAAGCCATGCAGCAGATGCGCTACATCCCGTATGCGCTCCTGAATCTGATATTCGACAAAGAGATCTATCGTAAGGGATACGACAACTGGTGCCCGGGAAACACGTTTACCGATTTCATTGTCGCCGACTGGGTCATCCGCAATCAGCCCGGCTATCATCCCAAATACAACATCCTGAGCTGTTACACCCCGCTGCACGAGGAAGAGCGGCGACTCTTACTCACCGAAGCCAACGCCCGCAGGCTCGCCGGCAACGTTCTCAAAGACTTCCAGAAACTGCTTCCAGGCTTCAACGTCGATCCCATCGAAGTCCACCTCTATCGGCGCGGCCATCCCATGTACATGACCACCCCCGGCCTTTCAACCAAGGTACAACCGCTCCTGCGCGAGCCTATGGATCGAGTGTTCTTCGCCAACACCGACTCGGAAGGTCCTGCCTCCAGCACGACCCAGGCCATCATCGCGGCGCGCCGCGTGGTGAAGGAAATCGAGCACCGTATCGCCGGACGAATGATTCCGAGGCAGACGGAAACGGCCGCCATCGCCGGCTAACGCGGGCCAGAACACGTGCGGCATAGTAAAGTAGTAGCAGCAGCACGCGAAACTCTGCCTCGCAGCGTCTTTCGATAAAGGATTGTGTAATCTTGAGTTCAAGCATTCGCAACATCGCCATCATCGCACACGTCGACCACGGTAAGACCACTCTCGTCGATGCCATGCTGCAGCAGAGTGGCACGTTTCGCTCGAATGAGACTCACGTGGACCGCGTGATGGACTCGAACGAACTCGAACGCGAGCGCGGCATCACCATCCTCGCGAAAAATACCTCGGTCTTCTATCACGGGACCAAGATCAACATCGTCGACACTCCCGGCCATAGCGATTTCGGTGGAGAAGTCGAACGCGCCCTCAAGATGGTTGACGGTGTGATGCTCCTGGTGGACGCCAGCGAGGGTCCGCTGCCTCAGACCCGTTACGTCCTGGGCAAAGCGCTCGAGGGCAAGCTTCCTCCCATCGTGGTCATCAACAAAATCGACCGCCCCGACGCGCGCCCTCAGGAAGTCTTAAACGAAATCTACGACTTGTTCATCGATCTCGATGCCAAGGAAGACCAGCTCGAGTTCCCCGTTCTCTACACCAACGCAAAGGTGGGTACCGCTTCGACCGAGATGAAGCGGGGCGGCCAGAACCTCGAACCGCTGTTCGATGCCATCGTGAAGACCATTCCGGCGCCGCAGGGCGATCTCACCGGTCCTTTGCAGATTCTGGTCGCGAACCTCGATTACAGCGACTACCTCGGCCGGCTTGCGATTGCGCGCGTGTTCAACGGCAAGATGTGGACCGGAGAAGAGGTAAGCATCGCCAAGCGCGACGGTTCTTTCCAGAAGACCAAGATCACCAAGCTGTTCTCCTTTTCCGGCCTCAAGCGAGTCGACATCACAGAAACGGAACTCGGCGATATCGTGGCCGTCGCCGGGGTCGAAGGCATCACCATTGGCGAGACGATTACCAACGCCGAGAATCCTGCGCCCCTGCCGCCCATCGTCATCGACGAGCCCACAATCGCCATGCTGTTCACCGTGAATAACTCGCCCTTCTCCGGCAAAGATGGCACGTATGTCACCTCGCGCAACCTGCGCGAACGCCTGGCGAAGGAACTGCTCACGAACGTGTCCCTGCGCGTCGAGGACACCGACAGCACGGACTCGTTCAAAGTTTTGGGCCGCGGCGAACTGCAGCTTTCTATCCTCATCGAAATGATGCGCCGCGAAAGCTACGAATTGATGGTCGGTAAGCCGGAAATCGTAACCAAGCGCATCGACGGCAAGCTGATGGAGCCGGTCGAATACCTCACAGTGGACATTCCCGAAGAGTACGTCGGCGTGGTTATGGAGCAGTTGGGCGCGCGCAAAGGCGAGGTCGCCAACATGCACAACCACGGCTACGGACGAGTGCGCATCGAGTTTCGTGTGCCCAGCCGCGGGCTGATCGGATTACGCAGCCAGCTGCTCACCGATACGCGCGGTACCATCGTGATGAATTCCCTGTTCGACGGATACACCGAGTGGCAAGGTGACATCCCGCATCGGCCCACGGGAGCGCTGGTCGCCGATCGCGGCGGAGTCACCACGTCGTACGCTCTCTACAACCTGCAGGAACGCGGTGAGCTTTTCGTCGGCCCCGGCGTCGATGTTTACGAAGGCATGATCATCGGTGAGAACGCCAAGGATACCGATCTCGACGTTAACGTAGTGCGCGAGAAGAAACTGACCAACATGCGGGCGTCAACTTCCGACGAAGCGATCCGCCTCGTCCCCTATCGCCAGTTGAACCTTGAGCAGGCAATCGAGTTCATCGCCGACGATGAGTTCGTCGAAATCACTCCGAAGTCACTGCGCCTGAGAAAGAAAACCCTGCAGGCAAACAAGCGAAAAAAAGGTGCCTACGCCGGGGTGCAGGAAGCTCAGTGACGCGCCGCTCGGGTGCGCCGGGCCTTTCCGTAATTTCCCCCGCTCACAGCGCGTGCCAACTTCACTGGCCGATTGTAGGCGTACACCCAGCAGAAGATTCTTCGTCCATCTTCTAATTGAACGTAGCGCCGCTTGCGGATAAAAAGGCTCGCCCGGGGATCGGACGGATCAAATCCCTCGTACTCGTCCCAGCCGATGCAAAACTTCCGGGTCATCGGGTAACTCGAAGACCTGTCCGGCGATCGGCGAACCACTCCGACCCAGGACCGCTCCCGGACACTCTCCCAGATCGAACAACTGGCCACGAACAAATCCTTTTCCAACTCGTCGCAGTCGCTGCACTGTCGGCCGGATCTCTGCCGGCGCGAGACGAGGGAGTAGAGTCCCATAGGAAAACAGGTAGTGCTTGCGGCCGCTATCGGCGCCATTCTCGGTCTTGCTCATGCGGACATGATCTGGCTTAGGTATTCAAAGCCCTTTTCTGTATTTCGGATGTATCCCACTACGTCCTTGTGCGGTCGCAGGCAGTCCAGGTAATAGCCGAACAGCGCCGGCACATCCGTCCCCGACAATTGTTTTGATGATTGCAGGTAGGCAACGAATTCGAAGAAATTCAAATAGTCGGTAAGCGCCGGCGTCTCCTCGGTAACCAGTCGCGCAACGGTCGCATCACCCGCCGCACAATCGAGTTGGTCCCGAATTGTCTTCAGTCCCGGCTTTTCGTAAAAACGCGTGTACAGGCTCTCCGCCCAGCGCGCGCTCTCTCCGGGAATTGTTACCATAAACCCAGAGCGCTCCAGAAGGCCGCCACGATTCCGGCGATCGACGACAGGATCTGGATTGCTTCCCGGGTGGAACTCAAGCTCATGAGCGCATTTTACTGCGGGCGAAAATCCTTGAAGATGGGCAAGCAGGAACGGGATTCGATGCGCATGTTGCTCATTCCATGTAGTTGTGGCACGAGCTTTGCTGTTTCCGAAGACTTTGATCGCAAGGGCATGCACATCCGCAGTTTCATTCCCTGCCCCAACTGCGGGAAGCGCCACGACCCCAGGAATCGTCTGCTCCGCCTCGGCTATCATCGCGAAGGATACTGGGGAGTGGACGGCTGCTAGCAGCAATCAGAGATCTCGTAAGTAGTTTTGGGAAGGGCACGGCTTCAGCCGTGCCGCTTCAGGGCGCTAAGCATGCGGGCTTTAGCCCCCGAGGGCTCTCGCGGTACATCTGGGTTCATTGTCGAGGACAATAGCTTCTAGACAGTAAGCGACGCAGAATTTGCTGACCGCGTTCAATTCTTAACCCCACATGAGCACACAGCCAATTCAATCTCCTTCCCCCGTTCGCGTGGCCATGGTCGGTGCCGGCAACGTTGGTGCAAGCTTCGCCTATGCGCTCCTTTTGGAGCGGATTGGCTTCCGAGATCGTGCGACTTTTCCGATTATGCCGGCGCGTTGGTCACGGTGCTGGCGGCGAGCGCAGCTATCCGGTTTGCCCGCCGAGCGCGTCATCGGCTCCGGCACGATCCTCGACACTGCCCGCTTCCGCCACCTATTGAGCGAGCATTTCCCGTCGACGCGAGCAGCGTCCAGGCCTTTATCGTCGGCGAGCATGGCGATAGGCGAGGTTGCCGTCTGGTCGCGGGCCAATGTTGCGGGAATGAAGCTCTCCGACTTCTGCCAGGCCCAGGGGATCTCACACGAGCAGAAAGCGATGGAAGAGATTTTCCGCCACACCCGGGACGCTGCCTACCAGATCATCCAAGCGCAAGGGCGCAACGTTTTTTGCCGTAGCCGCCGGGCTCATGCGAATCACAGAAGCCATTCTGCGCCACCAGAACACGGTGCTCTCCGTTTCAAGCCTCATCCAGGATTACTACGGAATCGGCGGCGTCTGCCTCAGTCTGCCCGTGGTCATCAATCGTGGTGGCGTAGCGAAGCTCTTGCGCATCCGGCTAAGCGACACCGAAGCCGACCAGTTGCGGAACTCTGCCGCCGTGCTGCAGCTGATTGCATTCACCCTGAATTTGACGTGAGAAGCATGTCCGCTGGGCTGGACATTTCCTGCTATACTCTGTCCCGCGTTTGACTGTTCGCTCGCTCCGGCCTCGATTCCAGGAAGGGCTCAGGTGCCACCTGACTCCCCGCCGAAGTCGCTACACTCAAATAGCTCAACCCCCGAGGCACGCGCTTGAAGAACATCTTTGTTGGAAACCTGGATTTCAACACGTCGGAAGAAGAACTGCGCCAGCTGTTCGAAGCGTACGGACAAGTGGATCGTGTCGCGATCATGACCGATCGTGACACCGGCCGCTCCCGCGGCTTTGGTTTCGTCGAGATGGCGAGCGCGGAAGACGGCGAGAAGGCAATCGCCGCATTGAACGGCTCTCAGGTGGGAGGTCGCACTTTGAACGTGAATGAAGCCCGTCCGAAACCGGAGCGCAGCGGCGGTGGCGGTGGCGGCGGCGGGCGGGGTGGCCGGGAACGTGGCGGCGGTGGCGGTCGCGGGCGCTGGTAGTCCTCCTTACGAAATCCAAGCCCTCACAAGACGAACCGGGGAGATCTGCTCGCGTCCGGCATTTGATGATGCCGGAGTCGGGATGTAAACTGAAGACTGCGCGCCCGTAGCTCAGCTGGATAGAGCGGCAGCCTCCGGAGCTGTAGGTCGGGAGTTCGAATCTCTCCGGGCGCGCCATCCCTCCGCTCCGCACTCACTTCGCATGAAATATGACGCACTGCTGGTCGTGTCTTTTGGCGGGCCCGAGTCCCACGACGAAGTCATCCCCTTCCTTGAAAACGTCCTCCGCGGCAAGAACGTCCCCCGCGAACGCGTGCTCGCAGTCGCCGAACACTACTACCATTTCGGGGGCAAGAGTCCCATCAACCAGCAGAACCGTGAGTTGATAGCCGCCCTTCGGACTGAACTCGACCAGCACAGCCTAAGACTCCCCGTCTACTGGGGCAATCGCAATTGGAATCCGTTCCTCACGGATACCCTTCTACAAATGAAGAGCGACGGTGTCCGCCACGCCCTTGCCTTTGTCACGTCGGCCTACAGTTCCTACTCCGCTTGCCGGCAGTATCGCGAGAACGTCGCGGCTGCGCAGGCTCAGGCGGGGCCGGGTGCTCCGGAGGTCGACAAGTTGCGCGCGTTCTACAACCATCCCGGATTCGTCGAACCCACGGTGGAGCGCGTTCGTACTGCACTCAACAACCTTCCCGATAACACCCGTGAGAGCGCGCGTGTGGTCTACACCGCGCACAGTATTCCGCTCTCCATGGCCCAAAGCTGCCGCTACGTAACCCAATTGGAAGAAGTGTGCCGCCTGGTATCGACGGCACTCGGCCGATCGGGAGACCGCCTGGTATTCCAAAGCCGCAGCGGTCCTCCCAGCCAGCCCTGGCTCGAGCCCGACGTGCTTGACCACCTCCGGGAAATCAAGCAGCGAGACCTCGCCGCCGGCGTCGTCATCGCGCCGATCGGCTTTGTCTCCGACCATATGGAGGTCCTCTACGACCTCGACACCGAGGCAAAACAATTGTGTGAAGACCTGCAACTTCCCATGGTCCGCGCGGGCACGGTGGGTGCGCATCCTCGATTTGTCAGACTGATTCGGGAGCTGATTGAGGAACGGATGAGTGAAGAACCAGTGCGGATTGCCCTGGGCACGCTCGGGCCCAGCCACGACATCTGCCCAACCGACTGCTGTCCCGCACCGCAACGACCGGCAACACCCGCACGCCCCTAGCGCGTTCTCCACATCTTCCGCTGGATGATCCAGTCGCCCCGTCCGCAGACCTTTCATCAGCGTCCTCTGCGGCTTTCCTTGGCGACCTCAGCGGTTATACTTAGGGCTTAAAGACTTTTTCTGCGGCTTCCTTCGCGGTGGTGCCCCTACGGCTACTACTTCAACGCAACTCCCCGCATCCCGGAGCCCGCGGGCACCTTTTCCCCTACCAACCGCATTGTATCCAGAACGGTCGCGATGACTTTCTCGTCGCCGATGGCGGTATTGATCATGAGGTGATACAGAGCACGGGTAGGCCAGTCTGCGTTGAAATAGTGCTTGATGAAGGCGATGCGCTCGCGATCGACCGTGTCGACCAACTCGTCGGCTTCTGATTGACTCGTTCCCGCGGACAACAGGCGACGAATTTTTTCTTCTCGAGGCGCGTAGAGAAACACCCGGAAAGTATCCTCGCGCTCGCGCAGAAAGTAGGGTGCACCCCGGCCAACCACCACCGCATTCCCTTCCTCGGCAATCCGCGCCGTGATCCCTTCCATCATCGCCACCATGCAGTCGGCGTCGAAGGTCTGCGACTCGGCCATCGGCATGCTGCGCTCGTAGCTGCCGCGCCAGAAGGTTTTAGCCAGCCGGTAAAACGTGCCGTCGACCTTTTCTTCCTGTCGTTCGACGGTTCCGCAGTCCACGTTCGCCTGTTTCGCGATTTCTTCCGTGAGCAAATGGTCCCAGAGTTTCCAGCGCAGCCGGCCCGCCAGTTCGCACGCAATTCCGGCACAGCCACACCCGTATTCTCGCTCCAGAGTGATGATCCGGAACATATCGTCCTCCGAGACTAGTGTACCGCCATTTCACCGCTCGATTTCGTTCGCTTCATCAGGAACACCATCGGAATCATGGCCAGGATCACGAAGCCCAGCACATAGAAGTTATCGATATACGCAAGCAGGGTGGCCTGACGCTGCACCATGTTCTCGACCACGCCATGGGCTTGCTTCTGAGCGTCAGCCGGATTCGTGCCGTGAGCCACGAGTGACTGGGCAATGCCCCGCACCATGGTCTGGAAATGCGCATTCGCGGCTGTGAGGTGGCTCATCAGGTCGGCCAAGTGTTTTTGTGTCCTGCGGTCCAGCATGGTTGTGACGAATGAGATCCCCACACTACCGCCAATATTTCGAGCCAGATTCATGAGGCCGGAGGCAGCGTTGTTCTTCTCTCGAGGTAGATAGGCATAGGCGGCGGTATTAATGGGAACGAAGAGGAAGGCCAGGCCAACCGCCTGCAGCATGCGCGCGAAGACGGCTGTCTTGAAATCGATGCCCAAGGTAAAGCGAGTCATGTGGAACAGTGAAAAGGACAGCATCGACAATCCAAACAGCAGCAGATACCGAGCGTCGTAGCGTGAGAGCAGCAATCCCACAATCGGCATCATGACCATGATCACGAATCCGCCGGGCGAAAGAGCCATCCCGGACAGTTGCGCCGTGTATCCCAACAAGGTCTGCATGAACAGGGGCAGCAGCAAAGTGCTACCGAGCAGCGCGAAGCCCAGCATGAACATCAGCAGATTCGAGACCGCAAAGGTTCGTTCCTTGAACAGATGCAGATCGATGATCGGGTCCTTGTGTCGCCACTCCCACCAGATCACAAACAACAGCGACGCAGCCGCCACAACCGAGAGGACCAGAATGAAGTTGGACTCGAACCAGTCGTCCCGCTGGCCTTTGTCGAGCACGATCTGCAGAGCCCCCAACCCCAGCGCCACGAAGCCCAGTCCCACATAGTCAATCTTCGTCTCACTCAGTTTGCGCCGGCGGAAGTATGGTGGATCTTGGATCAGTCTCGAAGTCAGCACCAGCGACAGAATCCCAACGGGAATGTTCACGAAGAAGATCCAGCGCCAGCTGTAATTGTCGGTAATCCATCCGCCCAGCGTGGGACCGATGGCCGGCGCCATCACCACCGCGATCCCGTAGACTGCGAATGCCATCCCCCGTTTTGCCGGCGGAAAAGTGTCGGCAAGAATCGCCTGTTCGCTGGGCTGCAAGCCCCCGCCGCCCGCACCCTGTAGAATCCGGAAAATGATCAGCGCTGGAAGATTCGGAGCGAATCCGCACAGAAAAGAACTCACCGTGAACAGGAAGACGCAGCCCATATAGAAACGCTTGCGCCCCACGATTGACGACAGCCACCCGCTGAGAGGAAGAACAATGGCGTTCGAGACCAGGTACGAGGTCAGTACCCAGGTGCTTTCGTCTTGCCCCGCCGAAAGGCTCCCCGCGATATGCGGTAACGCAACATTGGCGATGCTGGTGTCCAGCACCTCCATGAACGTTGCTAGGGTCACCGCGACTGCAATGATCCAGGGATTAACCGCCGGGCGCCAGGCCTCCGCGTCGTCCATCGGGATGGCCGCTGCGCTCATTCCCGAATCCAGACCTTGGGTTCTACCGACATCCCCGGCCGCAACTTGTGCTCCTTCGTTTCACCGGGTTCGAAAGTGATCTTTACGGGAATACGCTGCACGACTTTTACGTAGTTTCCGGTTGCATTCTCCGGTGGCAGGAGGCTGAAAACTGCGCCGCTCGCCCCGGCGATGCTATTCACCACCCCCTTGTACTTGGCGTCGGTGGCGTCAACATAAATCGTGACCTTCTGCCCGGCCTTCATGTCACGCAGTTGGGTTTCTTTGAAGTTCGCCGTGACCCAGATGTCCTCCAGCGGGATGACCTTCAACAACTCTTGTCCCACTTGAACGTTTTGCCCAACCTCGACCGTACGATTGCTGACGATCCCGGTGACCGGGGCGACGATCTTCGCGTACTTGAGATTGAGCAACGCCTGGTCAAGATCTGCCTTCTTGCGCAGCGCCGCCGCCGCCGCCGATTCGGCTCGCGAGCGCGTCATTGCCAGCTGTCTCGGGCCGGTACCAGCCGAGCGCTGGTTGGCCTGTGCCTGCACGAGACGGCTCTCGGCCTGGGCCACCTGCGCCTGGGCCGCATCGGCATTCGCGCGCGCGCCTTCCACCGCGGCGGCACCCGCTTTCGCCGCCGCAACCGCCTGGTCATACTGCTGCTGCGAAATCTCCTGCTTGTCGACCAGCTGTTTGTATCGCACCAGGTCGTTCTGCGCTTTTACGTTGTTGGCTTCGGCTTGCTGAAGGTTGGCCTTCGCCGCCTCGAACTGCTGCCGGGCAGCCTTGATTCCAGCTTGCGTTCCGAGGACGTCCGCATCGGCAGCAGAAAGCTGGCTGCTCGTATCGACTGAAATGATGGGCACGTTCACGGACGCGGCATCTGCCGTCGCTTTCGCGTCGCTGTAGTCGGCTTGCGCCCGCTCTACCGCTACCTGGTAATCGGTCGGATCGATCTCGGCCAGCACAGTTCCCGCCTCGACATACTGGTTGTCCTGTACGTTCAGCCTCAGGATGTGGCCAGCCACGCGGGAGCTGACCGAGTTCACATGGCCGTCGATCTGAGCATCATCGGTGGATTCGTAGCTCGCGAAGTAGCGCCACAGAAAAATGCCCACCACCGCTAGCACGATGAGTCCCAGGATCAGAAACATTCGAAAACGGGGATCGTTGCGGCGTGATAGGTGCGCGTGAAGGTCCTTTTCGGAGGCGGGCAGCGGCGCCGCAACCGGCTCCGCGGGACTCGCCTGCGGCAGGTGTTCCGGCATGGTCTGGGTTGTGGGTTCCATGTCTATTTGCCTTTGGTTAAGTATTGCTTTACGCCTTGCTCCGCGTTCCCAAGAGAACGGGCCAATTCCACCTTGGCCAGGTTGTGAGCGTAAAGGCTGGAAATATAGTTTTCGTGCGCGCTGGCCACCGATTCCTGCGCCTGCACAACTTCGAGGTTGTCTGTCACACCCGCCGTGAAACGATCTTGTGCCTGCGTGAGAGTTTGCTCCGCCAGATCCACCGAGCTCCTCGCAACCTCAACCTGATCGGCCGCCGCGTTCAGATCGAGCAAAGCATTCCGAATATCGTTGTCGATCTGACCGCGCAGGTCCTCGAGGCGTGCCTTCGCCTGGCGTAGCGTCGCCTCTGCCTGCAGGACGTCGGCATGTGCCTTCCCTCCCTGAAAAATCGGCACCGTCACCGTCCCCGCAACATGAAATGTGCCGTTAGAGGTCGCGGGATTCACCCCCACGTCGCCGTAGTCGCCCTCGATGTCGAATGTGGGATAGTGTTCCGCGGTCGCCGCCCTCCGCGACAGATCCGCCGCCCGCACTTGCGCCAAAGCCGCCTGGTAATCGGGCCGCGACGCGTACGCCCGCCGCAGACTATCTTCCAGGCTGGGAGGTACGAAAATATCGTACGGCGCCTTGTCGGAAAGCGTGAATTCCTGTCCCAGCGGAAGACCGATGATGCGGGACAACGACAGCTTCTGCTTGGCGAAATCGTTGCGGGCGGCGATCAACTGTTGCTTCCGGCTCTGCAGCTCAACCTGCGACCGCAGCGTGTCAATGGCTGGACTCACTCCGGCCTTCTGCTGATCCGCGGCCCGGTCGTACAAGGACTGCGCCGTCTTCACCTGCGCCTCGGCAGTCTCGACGCGCGCCGCACCGGCGATCGCCTGCAGGTAGGCGTTCCCCGTCACCAGCACCACTAGTTCTCGGGCATCTTTGTACGAATATTCCGCGGCCCTAACACCTTCCGCCGCCGCGCGCTCTTTCTGGATGTAATTCCAGTTGAAAACCGACTGGTCCAGAAACACCCTGGTATCGAAATAGTTAAATGGTCCGATGACGCGCGGAATCTGGGGAAGACGAAAGCCTAGGGCGGCAGCACTCGTCTGCTGCGCGGTCTCCTGGCCCTGCGCTACCAGGTTCGGAAGCAGGTTGCTGAGTTCCTTCCACTTCTCTCCACGAGCGGCCAGCGTGTTATCGCCCGACAATAACAGTCCCAGGTTCTGTTTCAGCCCTCGGTCGATCGCATCCAGAAAAGAAATTGCCAGAACTTCCGAGGTGGCCTTGCCTTGAGGCACACTGCCGGAAAAGCCATTCTGCGAGACGGAGGGTGGGATGGTCACTTGCACCGACGAACCGGTCGGCCCTGCGTTGCTTTGCGCCCACCCCAACTCGGGAACAAGACCCGAAAGGATAAAACACAAAACAAAAACAAAATGTCTCGAGAACTTGATTGGCATGATCTCTTGAAGAAAAGTGCACTCAAGCGAGCAGACCCGCGCCCCGGACACCGCTAAACCCCATACAACACTCGTATTCTGATTCACTTACGTTCACCCACGATGCAAAAAGGTTACGCCTTTACGACTCTCAAGCTGCTTTTCCCGGACCACGCCGCCGCAAGACATCGCGGCGCTTGTGAATCGCTGCCCACTGGTTCATCCGCGTTCCGCGATTCCGGGCCTGTAGAAATCTATTACCTTCGATACTTTTTCCCCAGCGCCGCGGGCGAGTAGGCTGTGCTTTGGCCCTATAGAAATGACGCCTCCATGAATGCTCCCTTATTGGATAAGGTTCGCCGCCTCAAACAGAAAAGCTGGCGCCGGCGCCACCCCCGGTACCGTGCCAACTTCCCGCTGAAGGCCACAGCCCTTCGTGAGGACGGCTACGCCGAAATCCAGGGCCGTTGTAGCGACATCGGCCAGGGTGGCATGGGCACTGTCCTGAACGGAGAACTGCCTCCGGGTGAAGTCGTTTCCCTTGAATTGCAGCTCCCTTCGTCCTTGAAACCCCTGGCTGTTCGAGCCATTGTTCGCTATCAGAAAGGCTTTGTACACGGCCTCGAATTTCTGGGACTCTCCGACGAACAGCGACTGGCGATCAACTCCTTCTGCACCGGCCTCGAACCGTCTGACTAGCAGGGCCGAGGTGCTGTTCTAGCGATGGTCAACGCCGGGTAACCCTTCCTGTGGTTACCTTACACCCGTAACTTCAGTCATCTTGTTTGGGAGGCGATCCTGCCTCAACCTATAACCTGACTTCGGACTTAAGACCAGTCAGTTCACGATTCTCCGTTTGCGGACTTTGAGCCAAGTATGAGCGATCCCAGCACGCCCAACACCCCAGGCACCGATTGGACTCGCCTGCTTGCCGACCCCGATCTCGTAGGACATCTGGGTCAACTCCTGCAAACCTACCGCGAAGCCGCCCCGGAGAAGCGCGAAGAAGCTCTGCTCGCTGCAATGCGCGAAATCAAGAACCAGCCGGGGGCCCAAGGTGCAAACCCCAACGCTGAACCGATTCCCGTGCAGGCGCCGATACCGGTGACAGCTGCCGCGACGCCGCCGTTTGAGCCCGACATTTTCACGCCTTCCTGGGGACAGGACCGCCGCCGTTATCCTCGCATCAAGTGCTTCGTAGCTGTGGAATTGAAAGTGGAGGGAGCGGAAACTCCGGTGTGGGGCAATCTGTCGAACACCAGCATGGGCGGCTGCTACGTTGAGACCGTCACGCCTGTGAAGAGCGGAGCCGACGTTCAAATCGGCCTCTGGGTCGCCAGCGGCAAGGTCTGGGTGAAAGGCCTCATCCTCAACGGTATCGTGATCAAGAGCAACCCTTGCTTCGGTGTTCGCGTGCGCTTCGACCTGGAGTCGGTACAGCGCGAGCCCTTGAAGCAGTTCCTCAAATTCGTCGAAACCAGCACTCGGGCGCAGAGCAGCGAGTACAGTTATCTTCAAAAGCTGCAGAAGTAACCCGCACTTCCCTCAAGTTTCACCTCACCTCCCATTCGAGCCACCCAATATTTCACCCGCATTCACGAAGAATTCACAAACCACCCACTCTCCGAGCCGGCGCCGGCCCACAGATTCACGAGAAATTGATACACTCTAAGCATTATTTAGGTTGAAACCTCCGTCACTCGTTCGCAATCGAATTCGGTAGAACACTCTCAAGCGCTGATACCGACGGCTCGTCGCCGTCCCCCAGGGGAGGAGTACCTTCATGGTCGCCAGTGAGCAGACCGTCGTGACCGGCAAACAGCTGGACCTGCTATGCATCAACACCATCCGCACTTTGGCGATCGATGCCGTCCAGCAAGCCAACTCCGGTCATCCCGGCGCACCCATGGGTTTGGCCCCGGTCGCCTACGCTCTCTGGCAGAACGTCCTTCGCTACGACCCCGAAAATCCCATCTGGCCCAACCGCGACCGTTTCGTTTTATCCGCGGGACATGCATCCATGCTTCTCTACGCCACCCTCTACCTGACGGGTGTGCGCCTCGTCAACGCGGCCGGTGAGGTCACGAAAGATCTGTCGATTTCCCTGGACCAGATCAAGCGCTTTCGCCAACTCGACAGCCGGACCCCCGGGCATCCCGAGTCGCACCTCACCACCGGTGTGGAGACAACCACTGGCCCCCTCGGACAAGGTGCCGGTAATAGCGTCGGCATGGCCATCGCTGAGCGCTGGCTGGCGGCCAATTACAATCGCCCCGGCTTCGACATCTTCAACTACAACGTGTATGCGATTTGTGGCGACGGAGACCTCATGGAAGGCGTGGCCAGCGAAGCCGCCTCCCTCGCCGGCCACCTCAAGCTCTCTAACCTGTGCTGGATCTATGACAACAACAGAGTGACGCTCGACGGTCCGGCCGCCTGGTCCTTCAGTGAAGACGTCATGACCCGCTTCGTCGGTTACGGATGGAATGTCACTCGCGTGAGCGACGCCAACGACCTCGACATGCTCGCCCGCGCGTACCAGACCTTCCACGAGACTGCCGACCGGCCGACGCTGATCGTCGTCGATAGCCACATCGGCTACGGCTCCCCGCACAAGCACGACAGCAGCGAAGCGCATGGCGAGCCGCTGGGTGAAGAAGAAGTTCGGCTCACGAAGAAGAGTTACAGCTGGCCCGAAGATGCCACGTTCATGGTGCCTGAGGGAGTGCTCGAGCACTTCCGCGAAGGGATCGGCAAGCGCGGCCGCGAACTGAGCAAGCAATGGGACAAGATGTTTGCTGACTACGCGAAACAATGTCCGCAGCTGGCCGACCAGCTCGATCGCATGCAGCGCCGCGCTCTTCCCGACGGCTGGGACAAAAACCTGCCGACGTTTCCGGCGGACACCAAAGGCGTCGCAACTCGGGAAAGCTCCGGTAAAGTCCTGAACGTCCTAGCTCAAAACATCCCCTGGCTGATCGGCGGCTCGGCGGACCTGGGCAATTCCAACAAAACCACCCTCAAGTTCGAGGGCGCGGGCGACTTCAGCGCTGACTCCTATGGGGGGCGGAACCTGCATTTTGGAGTGCGCGAACATGCGATGGGCGCGGCCGTGAACGGTATGGCGGTATCGAAACTTCGCCCGTTCGGTGCGACCTTCTTCAACTTCAGTGACTACCTGCGCCCGACGATCCGGCTGGCCGCGCTGATGGAGATCCCCGTAATCGATGTCTTCACCCACGACTCCATCGGACTCGGTGAAGACGGCCCCACCCATCAGCCCATCGAACAATTGGCATCCCTTCGCGCCGTCCCCAACACAACCGTCTTCCGTCCCGGCGATGCGAACGAAGTAGTAGAAGCGTGGAAGGTCGTCATGCAAATGCAGCATGGCCCGGCCCTGATGGTTCTCTCGCGCCAGGCTATGCCAACGCTGGACCGGTCAAAGTATGCCTCTGCCTCCGGCGTTGCCAAGGGCGCCTACGTCCTCGCCGACGCACCCGGCGGCAAGCCCAGCGTCATCCTGATGGGGACCGGCAGTGAACTCTCCCTGTGCGTGGATGCTTACGAGCGCCTCAAAGCTGAGGGGATCAATGCCCGCGTCGTAAGCATGCCCTCGTGGGAAGTCTTCGAACAGCAGGACCAAGCCTACAAGAACAGCGTTCTTCCGCCGAATGTGACTGCACGCGTCTCCGTCGAAATGGCCGCCACGCTCGGCTGGGAACGCTATGTTGGCCCCAAAGGAAAGATGATCGGCATGCACACCTTCGGCGCGTCAGCCCCGTTGAAAGATTTGCTGAAAAAATTCGGCTTCAGCGCCGAGGCCGTGGTGGCCGCCGCTCACCAAGTGATTGCAGCAAAGTAGTTCCGCCGTCGTGGCTCGAAGCTTTGTATTGGAGGATCGCAATGAATCCGACTGGCACTCTTGAAACCGCCAAGGCCGTCAACCCCCTCAAGGATCTCCTGAAGTGTGGCCAGTCGGTGTGGCTGGATTACATTCGGCGCAACTTGATCACCAGCGGCGAACTCAAGCGCCTGATCGACGAAGACGGTTTGCGCGGCATGACCTCGAATCCTTCCATTTTTGAAAAGGCCATCGCCGGCAGCTCGGACTACACTGACTTTCTCGAGTCCCTGAAATCGCGTACCGATCTCGACGCCAAAGCGCGCTACGAACTGCTCGCCATTCGCGATATCCAGGACGCCACCGATCTGATGCGCCCGGTCTACAACAGCGCGAACCGGAAAGACGGATACGTAAGCCTGGAAGTCTCGCCCTATCTTGCCCGCGAAACCAACGCCACCATCGCAGAGGCGCGGCGGTTGTGGAAGGCGGTCGGCCGCGAAAACGTGATGATCAAGGTGCCCGGAACCGCCGAAGGGCTTCCGGCGATCAAACAGCTCATCAGCGAAGGCATCAACGTCAACGTAACCCTGCTCTTCGCGCAACCGGTCTACGAGCAGGTAGCCGATGCCTACATCGCCGGCCTGGAGCAACTGGCCTCCAACGGCGGCGATCTCAGCCGGGTCGCCAGCGTCGCCAGTTTTTTCATCAGCCGCATCGACACGCTCGTCGATTCCATCGTGGGAGAGAAACTCAAGAACTCGAGTGATCCCGCTCAGCAGGCGTTACTCAAGAGCGTCTTGGGGAAAGTCGCCATCGCCAACGGCAAGCTCACCTACCAGCGCTACCTCGCGATTTTCAGCGGACCGCGCTGGGAGGCTCTCGCGAAAAAAGGTGCGCAGACGCAGCGCGTGCTCTGGGCCAGCACCAGCACGAAGAATCCGAACTATCGCGACGTCCTGTATGTCGAAGAGTTGATCGGCAAGGACACCGTCAACACCATTCCCCCGGCGACCTTCGACGCTTTCCGCGATCACGGCAAGCTGCGCAACAGCCTGACGGAAGACATCTCCGCCGCGAAAGAAACCATGGAAACGCTGCCCAAGGTCGGCATCTCGATGAAAGAGGTCACCGACAAACTGACCAACGACGGCGTTAAGCTGTTCGCCGACGCCTTTGATCAGTTGCTGGCCGCAGTGGAGAAGTCGAGCCAATCCACCACCACGCCTCGCGTCAGCCGCCAGACCTACACCCTTCCGCCGCCGTTGTCGGCTTCCGTCAAGGCGGAAATCGATGATTGGCGCGCCAATGGTAAAGTCCGCCGCGTGTGGCAGCGCGACGCCACGCTTTGGACCGGTACCGACGAAGCCAGTTGGCTGGGCTGGCTGGGCATCACCGACGATCAGATCGCGCACAACGACAACCTGCGCAAAGTCGCCGAGGACGCGAAGACCGGTGGATTCGATCACGTTCTGTTGCTCGGCATGGGCGGCTCCAGCCTCTGTCCCGAAGTCCTTCGCCTCACCTATGGCAAGATTGCCAGGTTCCCGGAGCTGCACGTGCTCGACTCGACCGACCCGGCGCAGATCAAGGCATTTGAAAACAAGATCGATCTGGCCAAGACTTTGTTCATCGTTTCCAGCAAGTCAGGCAGCACCCTCGAACCGAACATTTTCAAGCAGTATTTCTTTGAGCGAGTGCAGCAGACCGTCGGCGCTGACAAGGCGGGCAGCCGCTTCATCGCTATCACCGATCCCGGCTCCAAAATGCAGCACGTTGCCGAAGGCGACAAGTTCCGCCACATCTTCTTCGGACTGCCCAGCATCGGCGGCCGCTACTCGGCCCTGTCCAACTTCGGTATGGTGCCTGCCGCCGTCATGGGCCTCGACACGAAGAAATTCCTCGACCGCACCGACGAGATGGTGCAAGCCTGCGCATCCTGTGTTCCGGTCGAAGAAAATCCGGGCCTGGTCCTCGGACTGATTCTGGGCTGCGCCGCAAAGTCGGGCCGCGACAAAGTCACCATCATCACCTCGCCGGGAATCTCCGATCTCGGCGCCTGGCTCGAACAGTTGCTCGCCGAGTCCACCGGCAAGCAAGGCAAAGGCATCATTCCGATCGACCGCGAAACCATCGGCGCGGCTGAGGTCTACGGCACCGATCGCCTTTTCGTTTACCTCCGGCTCGAATCCGCCCCCGACGCCGATCAGGACGCCAGAGTCACCGTCCTCGAAAAGGCCGGCCATCCCGTAGTTCGCATCTCACTCGCCGACACCTACGACCTCGGCCAGGAGTTCTTCCGCTGGGAAATCGCCACCGCCGTAGCGGGCTCGGTCATCGGCATCAACGCCTTCAACCAACCCGACGTTGAAGCCAGCAAGATCGCCACGCGCAGCCTGACGACCGAATACGAAAAGACCGGTTCCCTTCCCGCAGAAACACCGGTCCTCGAGGACAAGGGCGTGAAGCTCTTCACGGACGAAAAAAACGCCGGCGCACTCGCGAAAACCGCCCCGGCCAACTCTCTGGTTGCGTATCTGAAGGGCCATCTCGACCGCCTGCAACCCGGCGACTACTTCGCCCTGCTTGGCTACATCCAGATGAACGACCAGCATGAGCAGCAACTGCAGGCAATCCGGCACGCCGTGCGCGACAAGAAACACGTCGCCACCTGCCTCGGCTTCGGTCCGCGCTTTCTGCACTCCACGGGACAAGCCTACAAGGGTGGTCCGAATTCCGGAGTCTTCTTGCAGCTCACGTGTGACGACGCCAACGACCTCCCCGTGCCCGGCCAGAAATACACTTTCGGCACGGTGAAGGCCGCGCAAGCGCGCGGTGATTTCCAGGTTCTGGCCGAGCGCGGCCGCCGCGCGCTCCGCGTGCATCTCGGCGCCGATCTCCAGTCTGGGCTGAACACATTGCTGGCAGCGGTTAAAGAGGCCTTAGGGTAAGTTCACCACCGGATACAGACGGAAGTCCCGCATCGCACCGCGACGGACGATGAGCCGTCGCATTGCCCGGGGCACTTGTGCCTCGTGAGGAGAACATTCAATGCAAATGGGAATGGTTGGGTTGGGCCGCATGGGCGCGAACATGACGCGCCGCTTGATGCGCGCTGGACATCAGATCGTCGTCGCCGACCTGAGCCCCGACGCCGTTAAAGGACTCGCCGGCGAGGGCGCCGTCGCATCCGCCTCCCTGCAAGATCTGGTCAGCAAGCTTAAAGCGCCCCGCGCCGTCTGGATTATGGTCCCCGCCGGCGGCCCCACCGAGCAAACCGTCCAGACGCTCGCCCAGCACCTCGAAGCCGGCGACACCATCATCGATGGCGGCAACTCCTACTTCAAGGACGACGTCCGCCGCTCCAAGGCTCTCCAGGAAAAAGGCATTCACTACGTCGACGTCGGCACCAGCGGCGGCGTCTGGGGCCTCGATCGCGGCTACTGCATGATGCTCGGCGGTCCAAAAGAAGCCGTGCAGCGACTCGATCCGATCTTTAAGACCCTGGCTCCCGGCATCGGCGACATTCCCCGCACTCCGGGCCGCGAGAAACTCGGCGGCACCGCGGAAGACGGCTACATCCACTGCGGCCCATCGGGCTCCGGCCACTTCGTCAAGATGGTCCACAACGGCATCGAATACGGGATCATGCAGGCCTACGCCGAGGGCTTCGATATTTTCAAGAACGCCACCAGCAAGGAACTGCCCGAAGACCTGCGCTACGACCTGAACCTGCCCGACATCGCGGAAGTCTGGCGGCGCGGCAGCGTGGTGAGTTCCTGGCTCCTTGACCTGACCGCAATGGCTCTCACCGAAAATCCCACCCTGGCCGAATACAGCGGCTTCGTGCAGGATTCCGGCGAAGGCCGCTGGACGATTCAGGCCGCCATCGACGAAGCCGTTCCCGTCGACGTGCTATCCGCCGCCCTGTTCGTTCGTTTCCGTTCACGCCAGGAACATACCTTCGCGGAGAAGATGCTCTCCGCCATGCGGCAAAAATTCGGCGGCCACGTGGAACCCAAAGCCGCCGGGAAACCAGCATAGGCTTTTTTAACCGTAACCGGTTCCCACCACCGACAAGATTAGAGACTAGGTAAGCGTCCATGGTCCAGACCGCCGCTCCGTCCGTCACCCCAGCGCAACCCACCGGAAAGCCCGCAGATCCGTGCGTGATGGTAATCTTCGGCGCCTCCGGCGATCTCACCCGGCGCAAGCTCATCCCCGCGCTCTACAACCTGGCGCGCGCCCAGCTGCTCTCGCGCGAGTTTGCCGTCGTCGGCATCGCGCGCAGTCCCATGTCGACCGAAGACTACCGCAAGAAAGTCTCCGACGACATCAAGCAGTTTGCCACCGGAGACGTCGATCCCGATCTGTGGGAGTGGTTCGTTCGCCGGATGCACTACCTCTCTGGCAACTTCGACGACCCGGCAACCTATCCGAAGCTGAAAGAACTGCTCGCCAAGATCGACAAGGATCACTCTACCCACGGCAACTACTTCTACTACCTGGCCACTGCTCCCGACGCCTTCGGCCCCATCGTCGAAAGCCTCGCGGCCAACGGCCTGATGGACCAAAGCAACGATCATTGGCGACGCGTCATCATCGAAAAGCCCTTCGGGCACGACATCGACAGCGCCCGCTCTCTCAACCAGCAACTGCTCAAGGTCGCCGACGAGAAGCAGATCTATCGCATCGATCACTACCTCGGAAAAGAAACGGTCCAGAACATCCTGGCCTTGCGTTTTGCCAACGGCATTTTCGAGCCCATCTGGAACCGGCGCTACATCGACCATATCCAGATTTCCGTGGCGGAAACCGTCGGCGTCGAAAAGCGCGGCGGCTACTACGACACTGCCGGTGCTCTGCGCGACATGGTGCCGAATCACATCATGCAACTCATCACCCTCACGGCCATGGAGCCTCCCGTCTCCTTCCGAGCCGATGCCGTGCGCGATGAGCAGTCGAAAATTCTGCACGCCATCCAACCTCTCAGTTCGGAAGAAGTGCTTACCCGTACCGTGCGCGGCCAGTACGGCGAAGGCGCAATAAACGGCCAGCGCGTTCCTGCTTATCGCACCGAGCCGGGCGTCCCACCCGATTCGCGGACCGAGACCTTCGTCGCCATGAAGCTTCTGATCGACAACTGGCGCTGGGCCGACGTCCCCTTTTACCTGCGTACCGGCAAACGCATGCCTGTGCGCAACACGCACATCGTCATTCAGTTCCGCCGCGCCCCGTTCGTCCTCTTTCGTGACACCCCGGTTGAGAACCTGATGCCGAACCAACTCGTGTTGCACATCCAGCCCGAGGAAGGCATCTCGTTGCGCTTCGCCGCGAAAGCTCCCGGAGCCCAGATGCGCCTCGGCAGCGTGGACATGAGTTTCGAATACGCCGACTACTTCGGCGTACAGCCCAGCACCGGATACGAGCGCCTGCTCCACGACTGCATGATCGGCGACGCCACGCTCTTCCAGCGTGCCGACATGGTCGAAGCCGGCTGGTGCGTGGTCAGCCCGGTGCTCGATGTCTGGCGCGCTCTGCCGCCAAGAAGTTTTCCCAACTACGCCTCCGGTACCTGGGGTCCCAAGGACGCCGACGAACTCCTCGAACGCGATGGCCGCCGCTGGAGGAACTTCGAAAAATGATTCTCGCCGGCGACATTGGCGGCACCAACGCACGACTCGCCTACTTTCAGTCTCGCAACGATCGCCTGACCGTTGCGGCCGAAGGAGTTTTTCCCAGCCGCGAGCACCGTGATCTGGATGAGATCGTGACCCAGTTCGTACAATCCCAGGGCACGCGTCCCGACGTAGCCTGTTTCGGAGTCGCGGGCCCCGTCCGCCATGGCAAGGTCGAAACCTCGAATCTGCCGTGGACCGTCGAGGCCTCGCGCCTAGCCGCAGAACTCCAGCTTCCCTCCGTTTACCTGATCAACGACCTTGAGGCCAATGCCTGGGGTATTGCCAGTCTTGAAGAGAAAGATCTGGTTGCCCTCAATCGCGTGAAAGGCACGCCCGTCGGCAACCAGGCTGTGATCTCCGCCGGAACTGGCCTGGGGGAAGCTGGCCTCTACTGGGATGGCAAGAACTACGATGTCTTCGCCTCCGAAGGCGGCCACTGTGACTTCGCTCCCCGCAGTGAGTTGGACGTCGAACTGTTTCGTTACCTCGCTGCCCGCTTCGGTCATGTCAGCTTCGAGCGCATCGTCTCCGGCCCGGGCCTCGTGAACGTGTATCACTTCTTCCGCGACACTCATCGCGGTGCGGAGCCCGCCTGGCTCACCGAAGAACTCGCCCGCGGCGACGCCGCTGCGACCATCTCGCGCGCCGCCGTCAGCGGCAAGAGTCCGCTCGCGGAGCACGCGCTTGATCTCTGGATTTCGATTTATGGCGCCGAGGCCGGCAACCTGGCCTTGAAGCTGATGGCCACCGGCGGCATCTACCTGGGCGGCGGCATCGCCCCCAAACTCGTCTCCAAACTGGCGGGCCCTCTGTTCATGCAGGCGTTTGTCGGCAAGGGGCGTATGCAGGCTCTGCTGGAATCCATCCCGGTGAAAGTCATCATCAACGACAAGATCGCCTTGTTCGGCGCAGCTCGCTACGCGGCCGCGAACGGGGCCATCGCAAGCTGAGCGAGTATGCCCATTCCCCTCGATCTCCGCGTCGTCTCCGACCCACCGGCCCTGTTCCAAGCCGCAGCTAACGAATTCGCGTCCCGGGCCGTCGCCAGCGCCAAAGCCGCCGGACGCTTCACTGTCGCCTTGGCCGGAGGATCCACCCCAAAGTCCTTTTACAGCTTGCTGGCGAGCAACGACCGTGACCGTCTTCCTTGGGACAAAATGTTCTTCTTCTGGGGAGACGAGCGCCACGTCCCGCCCGACCATCCGGAGAGCAACTACCGCATGGCCTTCGAGGCGCTGCTTTCCAAGGTCCCGGTGCCGGCTGGCAACTTGTTCCGGATCCCCGCCGAGAATCCCGACGCCAACCGTGCCGCCGAAGCTTACGAACAAACTCTGCGCAATTTCTTCCAGCCCCGCGCCGGAACCTTCCCGCGCTTTGATCTGATCCTGCTCGGCATGGGCCCCGACGGACACGCTGCCTCCCTTTTTCCGGAAAGCAAGGCTCTGCACGAGAGATCACGCCTGGTGGTAGCAAATTGGGTAGAAAAATTCAAAACCGACCGCCTCACGCTGACCCTGCCGGTCCTCAATCAGGCATCGACCGTGATGTTTGTAGTCAGTGGGCAGGACAAAGCCGCAGCCCTGAAAGAAGTATTGGAGGGCTCCCAGCCTCCATACTTCTACCCTTCCAAGCTGGTCCGGCCCACGAACGGCAATCTGATTTGGCTGGTGGATCAAGCGGCCGCGTCGGCGTTATCGAGACCACCCTCCTAACGCCAGGAACAATGGTCCGGGTCGCAGGAGGTGAAGCTGCGTCGACAGCAGAGCGTTTGGCGCATTTTGCAAGCACAATGGCGCATTTTGCATATCGTGGCACTCGCCGAGCATCTAGAGTAAGTGCATGTACAGCGCGAAAGCTTACTCGGCAGCCAGTGCGACATCGCCGCTAGCCTCTACCACGATCGCGCGGCGCGATCCAACCGAACACGACGTGCGGATCGAGATTCTCTACTGCGGCATCTGTCACTCCGACCTGCACCAAGTCCGCAACGAGTGGAGCGGCGTGATGCCCACCGTCTACCCCTGCGTTCCCGGCCATGAAATCGTCGGGCGCGTCACTAAGATCGGGTCCGCAGTCTCCCGGTTCAAGCCCGGCGACCTCGCCGCGGTGGGCTGCATGGTCGATTCCGACCGCACCTGCCCTGAGTGCCAGGCCGGCCTTGAGCAGTTTTGTCCGAATTTCACCTTAACTTACAACTTCCCCGACAAGCATCTGGGAGGCGTCACTTATGGCGGCTACTCCGATAGCATCGTCGTAGACCAGAGGTTTGTCCTGCGCGTTCCCGCGAATCTCAAACTCGCCGGAACTGCTCCTTTGCTGTGCGCCGGAATCACGACTTACTCACCGCTCCGGCATTGGGGCGTCACGAAGGGAAAGAAAGTCGGCGTAGTCGGCCTCGGCGGACTGGGCCACATGGGCGTTAAGATTGCCCATGGGCTCGGAGCCCACGTTGTCGTCTTCACGACTTCCCCCAAAAAGAAGGATGACGCTCTCCGCCTCGGAGCAGACGATGTCGTCATCTCCAAGAATGCGGACGAGATGCAAAAGCACGCCGGCAGCTTCGACTTCATCCTCGACGCAGTTTCTGCCGATCACGATATCGGCGCTTACATCAATCTGCTGCGCCGCGATGGCAATCTCACCCTCGTCGGCGCGCCGGAGAAGCCTCTCTCTGTTTCCGCATTCGGCCTGATCATGGGCCGCCGCAGCCTCTCGGGTTCGCCTATCGGCGGTATTGCCGAAACCCAGGAGATGCTCGATTTCTGCGGGCAGCACAACCTCACCGCTGATGTCGAAGTCATCCCCATCCAGAAGGTGAATGAAGCTTACGAGAGACTGCTCAAGTCGGATGTGAAATACCGCTTTTCGATCGACATGGCTTCTCTCAAATCCGAGTAAACCGAATGAATAAGCACTTTCGCTTCTCCGGCAGCAATTTTTCGAAGTTGGAAGGACTGGGGGTCCGTGCCTCGGCAGTCTTGCGCAGGGCCGGACTCCCTCAAGGATATTTGAGTCAGCCGCGCGTGCTCCTCAGGACCGATGAACTCTTCGCCCTGTGGCGGGCCATGGGCGAAGTCAGCACGAACCCAGCCATCGGGCTCCTGCTGGGCACAGAGAATAAGACTGAACGACTAAACCCCGTGAGTCTCGCCGCCCTCTCGACGGAAACCTTCGGGGCAGCGGTCAGCCAGATGGCTCGCTACAAACAGCTCACATGCCCGGAAGAGATCCGGCAAGAAAAGGACGACCAGGAGTGGAGCATCCAGTTCCGCTGGCTTCTTGCCGAGGAAGTCGAGCCGACAGTCCTCATCGAATGCTGCTTCGCCTGGGTGCTCTCGATCGCTCGCCTCGGTACGGGCACGCGCCTGTCGCCGCTGCGCCTGGAGTTCGTCCAACCTCGGGCGCACGTGAAGACCCTTGAGCGGCACTTTGGCTGCCACGTGGTCAGCGGGGCTCCCAAAAACGCGATCGTCTTTCGCCCGGCCGACGCCGAGCGACCGTTCGTTACCCGGAATGCTGAGCTGTTGGCGATGCTTGCCCCCCAATTCGAGGAAGAACTGAGGCGGGAGAACGGCGAGGAGAACTTCCTCGAGCGCGTCCGCATTGCGATCCAGCAAAAGCTGACTGGCAGGCGTCCAACGATCGAGGACATCGCCGATGCGCTCCATGTCAGTTCCCGCACCCTGCAGCGGCGGTTGCAGGTAGAAGGGTCCAGCTTTCAGCATCTTTTGGACGAAGCCCGTCACCAGCTTGCTCGCCACTATCTCAATAACTCGGTTCTCGAGTTGAATGAAGCCGCCTACCTCCTCGGATATGAGGACGGAAACTCCTTCGTTCGCGCTTTCCGCACTTGGGAGGGAGTTCCGCCGTCTCGCTGGCGGGAACAACGGCGTGCAAGGGCAGCATCGTAACTCGGCTCAACCTGGAACAGACGCCATTGGGGGAGGAGAAGCCGTGCAAAAACGCAAACTTGGAAAGAGCAATCTAGAAGTATCAGCCATCGGCCTCGGCTGCATGGGAATGAGCTTCGGTTATGGTCCGGCTGCGGACAAAAAGGAGATGATCTCTCTGATTCGGTCAGCCGTCGAACAGGGCGTAACGTTTTTCGATACCGCCGAAGTTTACGGTCCTTTCACCAACGAAGAACTCGTGGGCGAAGCGCTGGCTCCACTTCGTGATCAGGTGGTGATCGCCACCAAATTCGGGTTCAGACCTGATCCCAATGGTGGACCGCGCTGGAGCAGCCTGGACAGTCGTCCAGAGCACATCAAGCAAGTCGCCAAAGGCTCGCTCAAGCGCCTCAAGACCGATGTGATCGACTTGTTCTACCAGCACCGCGTCGATCCCAATGTGCCGATCGAAGACACCGCTGGTGCCGTAAAAGACCTGATTCAGCAAGGCAAGGTGAAGCACTTCGGCCTTTCTGAAGCAGGAGTGGAAACAATCCGTCGGGCACACAAAGTTCAGCCCGTCGCGGCACTGCAGAGCGAATACTCACTCTGGTGGAGAGAGCCTGAGGCCGAAATCATCCCAACACTCGAGGAACTCGGTATCGGGTTCGTTCCATTCAGCCCGTTGGGCAAGGGCTTCCTCACCGGCAAGATCAGCGAGGACACGCAGTTCGACAAGACTGACTTTCGCAACATTGTTCCTCGCTTTACACCGGAGAACCGTAAAACAAATCAGGGGTTGCCTGATCTCCTTGGCAAATTCGCACCGCAGAAGAAGGCGACACCGGCTCAGATCGCCCTTGCCTGGCTGCTTGCACAAAAGCCGTGGATCGTTCCGATCCCGGGTACCACCAAGCTGCATCGACTGGAAGAGAACGTCGGAGCCGCCGCCGTTGAACTTAAGCGCGAAGACCTCCGGCAGCTGGAAGTCGCAGCCTCAAAGATCCCGGTGCAAGGCGCGCGGTATCCCGAAGAACTGCAGAAACTGGTGGGGCGCTGAGAAAAGCAGATAACCAAAGGCGAGGTAAAGCGGTACACGATGCGAAGAACGCGTGAGTCCACGCGCAACAACAGCACACGTTGAAAAGGGTCTCGTCCAAAGAAACGTTATGAACAGGAGTGGACATGACACCACCAAACGATCTGCAGGACCGCCTCTCCCGCTATCGTGAAATTACCCTTGGAGTGACCGGTAGAAGGTCAGGACGGACCATCTCCCAGCCAGTCTGGTTCGTTTTGGAGGGTGACAAGGTGTACCTCCTGCCGGTGCGGGGCTCGGACACGCAGTGGTATAAGAACGTGCTCAAAGACCCGTCGATTCGGATCGACGCGCGCGGCGCAGACGCTAAATTTCAGGCCGTTCCTATTGTTGATCAAACACAAGTTTCGTCTGTGGTCGAGAAATTCCGCACCAAGTATGGGGCCAGCGATGTGAAGAAATACTATTCAAAGTCCGACGTTGCCGTTGTCGCCAAATGCGGTGATCGGCAGTTCGGAAATTAGTAACCGCCTGATTCGATAACCGTGTCGGCTCCCAGGCGCCGAGTACACTTGGTGCGCTCGAGGAACCAGGGCTCGGAGGAAAGGAGCGGAGCACATGACGTTGTGATTTACATACGCGCTACCGGCAGATTGCGATGCTGCTTCAGCCGGCTGGCCAGGTCCCGCAACTCGGCTGTGGTGCACCCAAAGCGGCGCACCGCTTCGTCGTGCCGTGTTGGCGGCACAGCCACGTAGTGAGCTTCGTTGCCGATGTCAATGCCTGCGGCATCGGGATGCACCACCTCCAGGCTGAGGTCCGCGGCTTGGATTTTCCGCGTCATCTCTCGCCGCTGCTTCCGATTCGTGCCTTGCCACCCGATCCGTGCCCGCTGGCAGGATGCTTTCTTCAATGGGTTTTGCTGACTGGGCTTCATGCTGGCCTCTCCACGTTTGCATTCAACGTGGCTCAGCCCGGTCGGCGAAGCTTGCACAATCTCCCCAGCGGGGTCGGGCTTGATCCTTGTGCAGGACGATGCCGCCACCATCTTCGTAATCGCCAACACCGGAGCCATGCTTGACGTCGGGCAGGAACGCTCCATGAAATAAACGGCCTTAACTGCTGAACCACATTGTGCGCCCGATTCTAACTCCCCCACTGCCACCACGCGACCGCCCTTCTGCAAACAGAGTTTCTGCTTCACGCAACCATCCCAACGGGGTGGCTACCGGCTTGACAGAGACTTCGCTGTTATCGAGGGCCACCCAGCCTCGTGCCCCAGATTCGCGCCCTCGGAACCTTGGGCGCTACCTTGGTGTCCCGGTTGTGCGTAGCCCAGCCGGCAGCCGACGATCCTGTCCATACCTCAAGAACTCCCAAAAACACGAAGACCCCGATCTGGGTCGGGGTCTTCGAGAATCAAATCTGAGAATCCGCCTGCCTACGCCGCGCTGCCCCGCCAGTCCGCGATTTCCTTCATCCCGTCCCCAAACGTGTGCTCGAACAACCGGACCATGTGCCGCGAGTGTTCGAACTCGTGGATGTCGGCCCAAACCTCGGCCTGCCACGGTTCGTCGTGGGTCGCCGACTCCCCGCAGGTGGCGCACCGCGTATGGAGCTGGGTGCGGAGCTTGGTCTGCACGCTCGCGGCCTGTTTGGGACCATCTGGCAGCTCGATAAAAATGCACCGGACTTCCTCTATCTCCTCGTTCGCACCGATCAGGTGTTCGTAACGCAGGAGGTAACCAAAGCCCAGCTTTCTGGCTTCCGACTCAGCCTCTACGCGGGTATGGAAGGGTCCGAATTCGGCCCGCAACTGCTCGGTCGAGTCGCAAGCCATCCAGAAGGTTTCCTTGTACGCCATTTGCCTACCTCGCCTCGGGTCTAGGTCTTGACTCGCCCTGGGAAGAACGAATCGATAGACGGCGATCCTGATTGTGCAATTGTAGGACCTCTCCCAAACTTAGCAAAACTCTTGTCGGGGAAGGAAAAGTCCCTGTCCTTTCGATGCCACAAAGCACCCAAGAATGCAACAATTTGCAGAAAACTTCCAGAACTCAGCCCGGGTTGCTTACGGGTTACGCGCCTCGCCACTAGGAACTTCCTCAGCCTTGGACTAACATCTCGCCAGGGTTGGGTCCGTACTCCGCCCAAACCCACCCAGAGGAGATTGTCGTTTCACCCATGGTTAGCCGCCGGGAGCCTCGCAAGGACGTCCGGGTCCCCGTCCGAATCTTCGGAACCGACGCCGCCGGAAAAACCTTCAACGAAAATGTCTTCACCGTGAACGTCAGCCGCGGCGGAGCCATGGTCATCGAGGTCAAGACTCAGCTTAAAATCGGCGAGGTCATCGGCATCGTCTACGGGAAGTCCAAGAGCCGCTACGAAGTCCGCTGGATGGGCATTCCCGCCACTCCGCAGCAAAATCTCGCAGGCTTGCAGAGCGTCAAATCCGAGGAAATCATCTGGGATTTCCCCCTTCCGGCCACCACCGAGGATCTCGTCCGCGCCCGTTCTCTGAACGAGCGCCGCCAGCACCCCCGCAGAAGATGCTCGCTTTCGGTCGAACTCCACCCTGCCAGCCAGGAGAGCCGGATATGGGGACGCGTCTCCGACATCAGCCTCGGCGGCTGCTTCGTCGAGATGTCGAGTACCTTGAAAGAGGGCACCAAGGTCCGGCTCGCGCTCTGGATCCAGGACAAGAAGCTCTGGGCCGTCGGCAAGGTCGCCGCCGCCCGCCTCGGCTCCGGCGTCGGCATCGAATTTGAGGAAATTAAGACCGACGACCGCGAGCAACTGAAACGCTATCTCGACACCTTAGCCAGCGCCCGCCCTTAGCGAGACCTTGGGGCACCTTCGGTCGTTCGCATCGGCCGCCGGGTTCGCCCTTCCGGCCCCGCTTACGAAAACCGGGTCGTGCCCATCTCCCAACCTAGCTAGCGTCCCGCATAAGCCACCCGGCTCAACTCTGGCTCGGCCGCCTGCGGACCCGCACCCAGCCCAAGTTCCGAAACCCAGTTCACGCCCCATGGCTGGCAATATAGAGCAGTTCCAGCCGGCTCCAGACCTCCAGCTTGTCGAATGCCGTCCGCAAGTAGCTCTTCACCACCTGCTCGGTGGTCCCGATGACCTTCGCGATTTCCCGGTTCGTCAGACCTTCCCAGACGAGCATGGCAACTTGAATTTCTTTTCGTGTTAACTGATCGCGGCGCTGCATGATTCATCTCCTCTTTGATTACATGGCGGTGGCCAACTTCACTCGTCTGCGCCCCTCGGTGATTCCGGCGCGCAGGAACAATGTGCGCAGGTGTTGCTTCACGGTGCGTGGACTGATGTTGAGGTGTCCGCCGATTTCCTTGTTGCTGCATCGTTGCGCCAGCAGCCGCAAGACGTCTTCATCCTCGGGGAGTAATTTTGATGGCGTCCAGATTGATCATGATTGCCAGCGCTCCTGATTTCGTTCCGAACGCCTCTCCTGAATGCACGCTCTTCGCCAAACCTTCGCTCCCCCACTCGTTTTGGACGAAGACCAATGGATGCCTGCATTTGCAACCACCGGCGTTTTCATCGTGAGGCCTCGCCAAATTCATTCCGGGCGGAATCCCGGACCTTCGAGTCCAGAATGGAACCGCATCGATTAATCCCCCCTAACCCTTCCTTACTCGCCGCCTGCCCTTTCAGCTTTTCTTAATGTTCGATTCGGTATGCTAAGTCACTGAAATCGTGAGGGTGGATATGACAATCGGCCGCGCCCGAATCGCACAATTCGAACCCAAACTATGGCTCCTGCTTCTCGCGACGCTGGCCTTGCGCCCGATCGCACTCGCCCAGAATGAACCCGTTCCTCCAGCAGCAAGTCCAAACGCGCAACCTCCAGGCGGACCCATCACCCTCACCCTTCAGGACGCGCTCCAACGCGCCCAGGCCAACAGTCCCGACTTTCGTGCCACGCTCACCGAACTTGGCCTCGCCCACGAAGACCGCGTGCAGGGCCGCGCCGGGCTTCTTCCCAACGTCAGCTACAACAGCGATCTCATCTACTCGCAGGGTAACGGTACCCGCTCCAACACCTCGGCCTACATCGCCAACAACGGCGTCCACGAATACATCAGCCAGGGAAACGTCCGCCAGGTCTTCTCACTCGGGGCCTACGGCGACTACCGGAGGGCCGCTGCCGCCGAGGCTTTAGCGAAGGCCCGCGCCGAAATCGCAGCCCGCGGCCTGGTCGTCACCATTGTTCAGTCGTATTACGGACTGGTCGTCGCTCAGCGTAGGTACGGAACTGAGCAACTGGCCGCGGAAGAAGCCAGAAAATTCCTCGACATCAGCCAGAAACTCGAAAAAGGAGGCGAGGTTGCGCACTCCGACGTGATCAAGGCCCAGATCCAGTTTGAGCAGCAACAGCGGGATCTTCAGGAGTCCCGAATCGGCATGGAAAAAAGCCGCCTCGAACTCGTCGTCCTGCTCTTCCCCGATTTCAACGAGAATTTCAACGTGGTCGACGATCTGCAGATGCCCGTGTCCCTCCCCCAGTACCCTGAAGTGCAAGCCATGGCCGCGCAAAAGAATCCGGAACTGCGCGCTGCCGTGGCTGCCCTCCAGGTCGCCAAGCATGGGGTCACCAGCGCCTGGAGCGGCTTGCTGCCCTCCGCCAGCGTCGACTACTTCTACGGTATTGATTCCAGCCGCTTCGCCACCCGCCAGTTCGATCCCGTGGCAAATCAATTCGTAAACAATCTGGGCTCCTCCATCGTGGCCAGCATTCAAGTCCCCCTCTGGAGCTGGGGCGCCAACATCAGCAAGCTCAAGCAGGCCGACCTCCGCCGCAACCAGGCGCGCGTCGACTTAAGCTTTGCCCAGCGCCAGTCGATCAGCAACCTGCGCGCCTTCTACGACGAGGCCGAAACCTCACGCTCCGAACTGGATTCCCTCAGCCAGTCCGCCCAACTGGCCGACGAAGGCCTGCGTCTCATCACCATGCGCTACCAGGCGGGTGAATCGACCGTGCTCGAAGTCGTGGACGCGCAGAACACCCGCACCCAGGCCCGAAACGCGTATGCTGACGGCCAGGCCCGTTACCGCTTGTCGATTGCCACGCTGCAGACCCTGACGGGGAGCTTCTGATGACTCTCGTCCGCCACACCACGGCCCACGTAGGGGCAGCCGCCCCCGGCTGCCCAGCGGAGCGCAGCTGCGCCGGTTTTCGCAGCGGACATTCCACGCGCTCCGGCAAGAACCCAACTGGCCAGACGCCTGCCCGCCCAGACGAGGGCGTCTGGGCCTTCGCGATCTATGTCGCGCTCGCCAGCGCCCTTCTCCTCTCCGCTTGCTCCAAAGAAACCAAGGAAGAACCCACCGTCGCCGTGCAGGCGGTCGCCGCCGAGAAGACCACGCTCCATCAGACCATCACGGCCCAGGCCATCCTCTTCCCGCTTCAGCAAGCCGCGATCACTCCCAAGATCAGCGCGCCCGTGCGCAAGTTCTACGTCAATCGCGGCAGCCGAGTTCATCAGGACCAGCTCCTCGCCGTCCTCGAGAACCGCGACCTCGCCGCCTCCAGCGAAGAAAACAAGGGCGGCCTCGCGCAAGCCCAGGCGACCTATGAGACCACCACCGCCGCCAGCCTTCCCGAAGAAATGCAGAAAGCCCAATTCGACGCGGAAGCCGCCAAGAAAATGCTCGAGGCCCAGGAGAAAGTCTTCCACAGCCGTGAAGAGCTCTTCCAGCAAGGCGCTCTGCCCCGCAAGGAACTCGAGCAGGCCGGCGTCGACGTCACCCAGGCTCGCAACCAGTACCAAATTGCCCAGAAGCACTTCGACGCTCTCCAGGCCATCGGCAAGCAGCAGGAGTTGAAATCCGCCGCAGGCCAACTGCAGGCCGCTAAGGGCAAATCCATGGGCGCCGAAGCGCAGCTCAGCTACTCCGAAATTCGCAGCCCCATCGACGGATTCGTCACCGATCGCCCGCTCTACCCTGGTGAGATGGCCGCCGCCGGCGCTCCTCTCATCACCGTCATGGACATTTCGCACGTCATCGCCAAAGCCCACATTCCCCAGCCCGACGCTGCCCTGCTCAAACTCGGTGACCATGCCACGCTCACCGCCCCCGGAGAAGACGACCCCGTCGAAGGCAAAGTCACCGTCATCAGCCCGGCCCTCGACCCCAACAGCACGACCGTCGAAGTCTGGGTGCAGGCGGCAAATCCCAAGCAGCGCTTGAAGCCCGGCACCAGCGTGCAAGTCTCCATGCTGGCGCAAACCGTGAAAGACGCGGTCGCCGTTCCCGCCGCCTCGGTACTGACCGCGCAGGATGGCATAACGACCGTGATGATCGTCGGCACAGATAGTCACGCCCATCAGACAACCGTGAAGACCGGCATCCACGACGGCGATCGGGTTCAGATGGCCGACGGCGTTCATGCCGGAGATCGCGTGATTACCTCGGGCGCTTACGGCCTGCCAGACAATACCAAGGTTTCCGTCGAAGCGCCCGCCGATTCCGGCGAGAAACAATCCGGCGACGCCGCCGACCAGAAAGACGACAAGAAGGACAAGAAATAGCAAGACCCGAAGAATCGTGCTCGATCATTCTGACAACTCGTACTGGTTCGCCAAGCACTCGCGCTCGGTGATCTTTCTGATCCTGACGCTGGCCCTGCTCGGGGGCTACCTCGCCTTCACGATTCCGGTATCGGTGTTTCCCTCGACGAACTTTCCCCGCATCCTGATCGCGGTCGACAACGGCGTGATGCCCATCGATCAGATGATGGTGACCATCACCCGCCCGATTGAAGAAACCGTCAATAGCGTCCCCGGCCTGCTCCAGGTTCGCTCCATCACCAGCCGAGGTTCCGCCGAAGTTGACCTGTTCTTTCGCTGGGATGTGGACATGTTCCAGACGCTGCAATATGTGAATGCGGCGATCTCCCGCGTCCAGTCCGAACTCCCCGCCACTGCGAAGATCGAAGCCCATCGCATGACCTTCGCCAGCTTCCCCATCCTGGGCTACAGCCTGACGTCCGAAAACATGCCGCCGACCAAGCTGTGGGAGATGGCGACCTACGAAATCAAGCCCCGTCTCAACCGCCTCGACGGTGTCTCGACGGTAATCGTGCAGGGCGGCCAGGAACCGGAGTTCCACATCACGCCCGATCCGGCAAGGCTTCAACTCGCGGGCATCACCGTCCCTGATATCCTCGAGGCCTTCCGCCGCACCAACCTAGTCGACTCGCCCGGCCTGATCGAGCGCAATCACCAATTGGTTCTCGGTCTCATCAACGCCCAGGTACGCACGCCCGAACAGATCGCGGCCACTGTCATCAAGACCACCCCGGCCGGCATCCCGGTCCGCATCGGCGATATCGCCGCCGTCGCGCCTGGCGTCAAACCCGTCTACACCATCGTCAACGCCAACGGCAAGCCGGCCATCCTGCTGAACATCAACCGCCAGCCCGACAGCAACACGGTGCAAGTGGCGGACGAGGTTCACGCAGAGGTCGCGCGCATCCAGCAATCGTTGCCCCCGGGTATTGAGCTGCGTCCGTTCTACGATCAATCCATCATCGTGGGCCAATCCATCAGGAGCGTGCGCGACGCAATTCTGCTGGGCCTGATCCTGGCTTCGATCATTCTCGTTGTCTTCCTGCGCGACTGGGGCAGTTCGATCGTCGCCGGACTCGTTATCCCCGTCACGGTTCTGGTGACCTTCATCGCGCTGAAGGTCCTGGGCGAAAGCTTTGACCTGATGACCCTGGGCGGTCTCGCGGCCGCGGTCGGCCTCGTCATTGACGACGCCATCGTGGTCGTCGAAAACATCGTTCTGCACCGCGACGCCGGCCAAAGTCGTACCCAGGCCATTCACAGCGCCTTAGAGGAAATCACCGTTCCCCTCATCGGGTCGACGGTCACTCCCGTGGTGGTCTTCCTGCCCCTGATTTCGATCACCGGTGTAACCGGCACCTTCTTTCGGGCGCTGGCCATCACCATGACCGTGTCGCTCCTGACCTCACTCGCACTGGCTCTTACCTGGACCCCGAACCTCAGCCTGTACTTCATTGGAAAACGCGAGAAACACTTCGACGAACTCTCCAACGAACCCGAAGAAGAATCAATCTCCCACCTGCTCGCAGCCGAAGTCGCTCACCTCAGCGGCTTCTTCCAAAGGATCATCTCGTTCCACGAACGCTGGTTACGGCGAGCTGTGGCCCGTCCGGTGTGGCTGGCGATCCTGAGTCTTGTCTTGATCGCAGGTTCCTACGTCTGCTACCGCTTCTCCGGTTCCGATCTCCTGCCCGAGATGGATGAAGGTGGCTTCATCCTCGACTACATCATGCCCGCTGGCAGCTCGCTCGCCGAAACCAACCGGGTTATCACCCATATCGAGCAAATGCTGCATGAAATCCCGGAAGTCGAAAGCACTTCGCGGCGGACCGGTATGCAGCTAGGCCTGGCCGCGGTAACCGAAGCCAACACCGGCGACATCTCCGTGAAACTTAGGGACAAGCGCGACCGGGCCATCGATGACGTCATCGCCGACGTCCGCGCCGAAATCAAGCAGAAGGAACCAGCGGTGGACGTCGAGTTCACCCAGGTGCTGCAGGACATGATCGACGACCTCACCAGCGCGCCCGAGCCCATTCAAATCAAACTCTTTTCTCCGGACCCCAAGGTTCTGGCGGCGTGGGCGCCGAAGGTCGCCGACAACATCTCGAAAATTCAGGGCGTGGTCGATGTGCTGAACGGAATCGACAACACCGTCAGCGGACCCGCGGTGGTCTTTCAGGTGGACCCGAGCGTGGCCGCGCGCGCCGGATTCTCCGCTGAGGAAGTCGCGACGGATGCAGCGGCGATCCTCGAGGGTGAGCCAGCTTCGACTCCGGTCGTGGCGAACGATCGCGCCTACACCCTGCGCGTGCGCTTTCCGCAGAGCAACCGCGCCTCGCTCGAAGCCATGGGTGACACGCTGCTCACCAGCAGCACAGGCAGAACCGCGACCCTGGGCGCGCTTGCCACCGTCACCGAACTCCCTGGGCAGAACGAAATCCGTCGTGAGAACCTGCAACGCGACGTCGCTGTGACCGCCCGCCTGGAAGGAGTCGATCTGGGCAGCGCCATGGACGCCGCCCAGAAGACCGTCACCCAACTTCACTTGCCGGCCAGCATTCGTGTGGAGTACGGCGGCCGCTACGCAGAACAGCAAAAATCATTTCACGATCTGGTGATGGTCTTCGTCCTCGCCATCCTGCTGGTGTTTATCGTTCTGCTGTTTGAATTCGGCACCTTCGCCGCGCCCGTGGCCATCCTGGCCTCGGCGCTCTTGTCGACGTCCGGCGTTTTCATCGCCCTGCTGGTCACCCGCACCACGTTCAACGTCTCGTCGTTCATGGGAATGATCATGGTCGTCGGCATTGTCGCTAAGAATGGCATCCTGCTGCTCGATGCCGATCAGAAATTCCGTCGCCTGGGAATGACCGCGAACGACGCCATGCTCCAGTCGGCCCGACGCCGACTCCGCCCCATCGTCATGACCGCCCTCGCCACCATGGCGGGCATGTTGCCGCTAGCCTTTGCCATCGGCGCCGGTTCCCAAATGCTGCAACCGCTCGCCGTTGCCGTCATCGGCGGCATCCTGATCTCGATGGTGCTGTCGCTCATCATCACGCCCGCGGTCCACTACTACCTGAGCCGGGAAACCGTCGAGCAGGCCGAACTCACCCCCACCCCGCAAGCTTCCAGCAAGTAAGGGACGCGAACAAGACCTTGCGACTTCTGCGCCCCCTTTGCGAACTTAGCGGTTGAAAGTCTTCTCCTCCGATGCGATACCTCTGCGCGTACCCGTGGAGATCGTTTTGTCTTGGGCACGGCAAAGAAGCTTACCGTCAATCGCACAATTTTTGTTCACTGCAAGCTAAGTTACTGAAAACCCGTAGAGCGGCCCTTTTCGGCCGATGGCCGGTCCAGGGTGTCGCGTAGAATGCCTGTTATTCGCACACAAAGGCCCGTAGAGAGACGTTCGGGGGTGGGCCGAGGTTTGGGTCGTCTCTCGTTCTGCCGCGCGTCCTGGATCGTTCGAGCGCATTGTGTTATCTCTAGGCTAATTGATTCAGACCCGGTCCCGCTCTTGTGCAGCCGGTCCTCACTAGCAACTGCAGTCCGGCTACGGACGGCTATGCCGAGTCGTGCCATTCTGTTTGGCGTGGCAATTGCACTACAATAAGCGCTAATTACCCCCTCTGCGATCCGGGGAGGGATGCTGGTAAGCACGATGTCCTCATCTCCCAACAAAGATGGCGCGCCCGTCCTTGACGAGGCAACTTTCCAGAAGTTGCTGGCCGCCGCCTATGTGGTGCAGGAGCATCAGGATCGCCACGACGGTGAGCCGTCCTCCGACACAAAATCTCAAACTGGCGCCGACTCCGACTCCACCACCACGCTCGCGGAGATCGTCGAAACCCAGCACCAGATTCACAGCAGTCATCTGGACCTGGCAGGCGCGATGAATCTGGTGGTCGAACGCATTCGCAAGATCACCGGCGCACAGGGCGCCGCAATCGGGATTCTCGATCAGGACAAGATCGTGTATCGCGCCGGCAGCGGATCCCTGTCCCCGCAAGTCGGGGCCACCCTCCGGCCCGAGGCTACACTTTCGGCCGCCACGCTGGTGCACAACGCGATTCTGCGCTGTGCCGACGCGGCCACCGACTTTCTGGTCAATCCCGAGATCACTCGAAGACTTGGGATCGGTTCACTGATTGCCGTGCCTGTGTTTCATGATGGCAAGACCTCCGGTACGCTCGAGCTGGTATTTGCCAAGCCGAACGCCTTTCACGAAAACGACGTACGGACCTGCCAGCTCATGGCCGGCCTCGTGACCGAGGCCCTCACCCACGCGGCCGAAGAAGAGTGGCGCAAAGGCGTCGCCGCCGAGCGCGCCTCCATGCTGCAGGTGCTCGAGAAAATCAAGCCGCAACTGGCGCGTCTAGCGCAGGAACCGAACTCGGCCGCTTCGCCCGACAACGCAGCTCAGGCCGAGATTGTGCTAGAGGCCTCGAACTGCCAGCACTGCGGACATGAACTCGCATTCGGAGAAGTCTTTTGTGGGGCTTGCGGCACCTCGCGCAGTGCCACTGCCAGGAGCGATCTGCAGAGTAAGTGGGCGACACTCTGGAACCTCAAGAAGATCGGCAGCACCCCGTCCGAGGATGAACCGGACCTGGCTGAGTTCGTGATCAAGGCCGTCGGCTCTCTCGAGCCGCCAGCTTCAGCGCCGGACGGCTTCATTCTTCCCGAGAAGCCTGCTTCCAACGAGCATCCCTCGGCGTCTTCCGAACTGTTATCCGCTCCCGAGTCGGAACCAAGTGTCGCTGCCTCTGCTCCTCCAGAGGAGGTTGCCGTCCATTCCGTGGAAGGGCCACCCGAACCGATTCCGGTCCCGGAGAAGAAACCCGAGCCGCGTGTCTGGTTTCACTCGATCGCGGTCTCGCCTCCCGCCGTCCAACTCAAGGGATTCCTGGAGAAGCATCGCGGTCTCCTGCGCAAACACCCCGGGGATCTGGCGCTGGTCGCGGCCGGAATCCTGTTCGTGATCACCATCATCTGGGCCATTTCATCCAACCGACCGACCACTTCGGCAGATTCCGGGAATCCGCAAACCCCCGCAGCCAACGCCCCGGTCAAACCGAAGCGCAAGCCAGCCCCGGCCCAGCCTCAGTTGAGTTGGTTTGACCAATTCCTCGTCAGCGTGGGCCTGGCCGAACCGCCTCCGGCTCCGTCTCACAGTGGGAACCCCAACATACCCGTCTGGGTTGACGTCCACACCGCCCAGTACTACTGCCCGGGTTCCGACCTGTACGGGAAAACCCCACAAGGAAGAATTGCGAGCCAGCATGACGCGCAAATGGACCAGTTCGAACCCGCGTCGCGCAAGGTTTGCGACTGATCTCCGGCAGCAAAACCGCGGAATGCGCTGGTTTCCTACGGGTTTTCCACTGTTCTCCCGATTGACAACCAGCGGCCGCGGGAGTGCAATAATTAAAGCCCTGCTTCGGGAGATCCATAATTGGCACAACCTCAGGAAAAGAGCCACGATCGCACCTCCACCCTGCCGAATCCTGAGTTGAACCCCATGGTGAACCCCACCTTGGGCCGCAATCTGGGCCGCTGGGCGCAGGTGTATTTCACCACTCCACCGGAAAAGCGCGAGCAGGCGGTCGTCGAATTGTTGCGAGAACTCGAGGCAGAGGCCGAACCCCTCCCGCCTTCGCCAACATCCGCGGCGATTTACGAGGTTCCGAAGAGGCCAGTCGCACTCGAGCCCGGAGACTGCACGGAGTGCGGACATCCAAGTAGCCCGGGCCAACGCTTTTGCGGGATGTGCGGATCGGCTCTGCTGTCTGAGCAACAAAGCGTCACCGTCTCCGCCGAAGAGCCTTCGCTCACCACAGAGGACGGTCCGGCCAAGAATGTTCCCCAGCCCGTTTTCCCTACGCTTTCGCTGTTCGCGGAGGTACTTGAGGAGCCGTCGCGGCCGTCCGACGGCAACGGCACTTCTGAAATCCAGTGGTTGCGCGACAGGAATCTCGCAGCACGCTCGCGCCAATGGAACCCGGTCAAGTATGGAATCGCGTTGGTGGGCGTGGTGTTCCTGGGGCTTGTCTATTACGCGAACTCGCGACGTTCGAACGCGAGCCAGCCGCCGCCACAAACCGTTCCGGCCGCCGCCGTGGTCGCGGAAAATCCTGCGCTGGTGTCGGCCCCAGTTCCCGCGCCGCCGCGAGCTGCGAATCAGCCGACGCCGAGCTCAGTGGTTGTGGCAGCCGATCCGCCGGTTTCGAGCCCGGCCGCGGCCCCATCACCTCGTCCGGCGGTCACTGCATCACGCCCAAACAGTGTGGTTGTAACCGCGGTTCCTCGCAAACCAGAAACGCCTCTGCCCTTGCCCGCGATTCCCGCGACAGCGAGCGGGTCACTTGAACTCGCAACCGCGCAGGATTACCTGACGGGCAAGAACCGGCCACGTGACAGTGCGGCAGCGGCAACTTTTTTGTGGGCAGCGGTGCGGAAAGAAAACACCGCCGCGGTGCTCGTGCTGTCGGAGTTGTATCTGGCGGGGGACGGCGTGCCCAAGAATTGCGCTCAGGCCCGAATATTGCTGATGGCGGCCGCGCGCAAGCAAATCCCTGAAGCGGTCACGCGGTTACGGCAACTGGAAACGTCAGGCTGCCCGTAAGAATACCGGGCAGCCGTCAAAACGCTGATCTGACTTGTTTTACCCTACCGGTGTGGTGTCCCCGAAGGAGAAGCTGGGCTCAGGCCCAGGACGCTGTGTTCCCAAGCCTCAAGCGGTTCAAGCTCTGGCGATTTGCTCAAATCTGCGCGCCTCGTACCAGAGGGCGAGTTCGACTCGATTCCAGAGTCCGAGTTTGTCGTAGATGACTCGGAGATAGTTCTTGACGACGTGTTCAGTGGTTCCGATTTCGTCGGCGACTTCTTTGTTCTTGAGTCCCTGGGCAACAAGTTCAATAACTCTGCTCTCTCGTTCACTGGGTATTCGTTTTCCGTAGCGTTCGCCTCCAAACATAACTGCCTCCGGTACAAGAGTGTGGCGAGTTTTACTCGCTTGATGCCGCTGGTAATTCCGAATCGCAGAAACAGACGGTTGAAATGGGCCTTCACCGTTCGACGAGCCATATTGAGTTGTCGAGCGATTTCGTCGTTGTCGCAACCTTGCAAGAGCAGTTCGACGATCTGCTGTTCGCGCTGCCCCAGACGGACAGGTCTTTCGCTCATTCAATACCCCCTGACTATTTTTTGTGAAGTGAGCGAAACTGGCTCGCCGTGCGCTCAGCGCGTAAGCTCACGCAACCCCGGCCAGGCCGTCCACTGCAATTGATTGAAACGAGCGTCCTTACCAAATCCCATAGCACTCACAGTTCCAATTTTCTGCACTTTCTTGCTACGGCCTTTCACCTAAGTTTTCCACAGGGGATCGATCAAGTTGCACGCCGGACGCCCCTCAGCTAGCACCAAGGCAAAATCCAGATTCGTGGGCGGTGCTTGGACCCTGAGTCGGGCGCGACGAAATTTGTAAAGCGTTGTTAATAATTAAGTTATCGGAAGGCTGGAGATCGCAGCGAGGGGGTGTGAAAAGGAGGCCGTTCTCGAACCGAAGATGCGCCTCAGCTGCAAGTCGGATGGGCGAGACTCCCGCAACCTTGGCTCTTTGGGCTGGGATATGAGCACCAGGGCCACCTCAGGTCCTTAGAAATGACTAGGGTAAACACATTAGGACAAAAGTGCCGATCCGGTCCCAATGAGTGGAACCAATTACACGCGTATGACCTCTAAAGGGACTGGCCCAAAAGCCGCGTCCGGCGCGGCAGAAGCGCGAAATTTATACGCCTGCAATCAGGCTGCCGCTCACACCCCGGCAATACACAGGAAGGCGCACCGTGGTGAGATTCCGCATTCCCCTTCCACGTTCCGAACTAGACATTGGCGCTCCCGGTCTGATGGCTTTAAGCTGAGTGCTTGCTTCAATCGAGGGACGGTCGAGTGCCGGGCCATTTGGGATGACGCGAACGAAGAAATCGACCCTGTCAGCAACGCCCGCGTCGCTCAAATCGGAGAACCCCTAAAATGGCTCGCCTCTACATTTTGGGAGCACGCCAGAAGAAGCTGCTGGTACGGAAGGAAGAGGAGTGGAATCTCTACGAAACTGCTCTGATCCTTGAACTCGATACCGAAACCGGCCAGGTAAAGACTCGCGTCGAGCACAAAACCCCGGAGGACGCTCGGTCCACCGACAAAGCGTCTCATGTTTTCAAAGCCGGTACGCTGCGCGGCAACACCCTGTACACCTGTACCTCCACCGAGGTGGTGATTTTCCGTTTGCCGGAGTTCGAGCGGATCGGATACGTCTCTCTGCCCGCCTTCAATGATTTACATCACGTCACCCCGACGAGCGACGGGAATCTCGTGGCGGTCAGCACAGGGCTCGACATGGTGATCAAGTTCACTCCCAAAGGCGATGTGATCAGGGAGTGGCCGGTTCTAGACGAGCCGCTCTGGTCACGCTTCTCACGAGAGGTTGACTATCGGAAGGTCGCCAGCACAAAGCCGCACAAATCCCACCCAAACTTCGTCTTCGAACTGGATAGCGAAGTGTGGGTCACGCGCTTCACCCAACGCGACGCCATCTGCCTGACCACACCGGGCAAGCGCATCGACGTCGCGGTGCAAGGGCCTCATGACGGCCTGGTCTGGGGGGACCGCATCTATTTCACTACCGTCGATGGACACGTGGTAATCGCGAACCGCCGGACCTTGCAAGTGGAGCAGGCTGTCGATCTGAAACTCATCGATGGCCAGGAGGCGCTTCTGGGCTGGTGCCGCGGACTCCTGCCGGTCGACGAACAGAGAGTCTGGGTTGCGTTCACCCGAGTCCGCAAAACCAATCTTCAGGAGAACATTCTCTGGGTTAAGAACGTGATCCACGAGGGTATGGGGGAAAAACCGACTCACATCAGCCTGTATGACCTCGGTAGCCGGAAGGGCCTGGCGGAGGTCGACATGGAACCGCACGGCCTTAACATCATTTTCAGCATCTTCCCGGCCGACACTGCGAACGACCCCGCGTAGCCATGAGCAAGAGCCAGATCATCAAAAACGTCGGCGCCAGCTGGTTCAGCCTCGGCGTCAGCGTAGTGGTTGGGATATTCCTTTCCCCTTTCATCCTGCATCGTTTGGGCGATACGGCCTTTGGGATATGGGTGCTGATCTTCTCCATCACGGGCTACTACGGCCTGTTCGATCTGGGGATCCGTTCTTCCGTCATACGCTACGTTTCGACCTACACCGCGACGAATAACAACGAGGGGCTCTCGAAGCTCATCAATACCAGCCTGGCGACCTACACGGCCATTGGCGCGGTGGCCATGGCTCTCACGTTGCTGGGCAGTCTGTTCGTAGACTCGCTGTTCCATATCCCCGCGGACTTCCTGACCACGGCGCGCTGGCTTTTTCTGACGGTCGGGGCCGCGGTCGCGGTGGGATTCCCGACCGGAATTTTTGGCGGAATTCTCGAGGGCATGCAGCGCTTCTATTTCGTCAACTTGACCAATCTGGTGGCTACGCTGCTGCGCGCCGTCCTGATCGTTCTGGCTTTGCAGCACGGCTACGGTCTGCTCACGATCGCCCTCATCACCGTGCTCCTGCCAATTCTGGGGTCGCTGGTGCGCGCCGTGATTGTTTTGCGTATCCTGCCGTTACGTTTTGGCTGGAAATATGTGGATCGGAGCGCCCTGCGCGAGATCGCCAACTACAGCGCGATCACCTTCATCCTGATGATCGCCTACAAGCTGCGCTTCAAGACCGACGAGATCGTCATCGGAACGTTTCTTTCGGTCACGGCCATTACTTACTTCTCCATCGGCGACCGCCTGCTCGACTACGCCTCCGAAGTAGTGAGCAGCCTGGCCCAGATTTTTGTGCCCATGTCGGGCCAATCCGATGCTCGCGGCGATACCAAGCAGTTGCGCAAGATCCTGGTCGCCGGGAACCGCGCCTGTGCCCTGGTGATCTTTCCCATGACGGCGGTCCTTGCGATCCTGGGCAAGTCGGTGATCGAAGCCTGGGTGGGCGCGAGGTATGTCGCGGCCAGCTATCCGGTCTTACTGGTTCTGCTTTTCCCGATGACGTTCTCGCTGGCCCAGGCGGCCTCTCCACGAATCCTTTACGGGATGGCCCGGCACAAGCCGCTGGCCTGGGTCTCGCTGATGGAGAGCATCGCAAACCTGATTCTCAGCATCGTTCTGATCCGCCCCTTCGGCATAGTCGGAGACGCAGCGGGAACGGCGATTCCGCTCACCTGCACCACGCTTTACTTCATGCCACGTCATCTTTGCCGGCTGCTGAATGTGCCCGTCCGCGCCTTCCTGCGCGAGGCCTACACGCTGCCTTTGCTGTTGTGTGCTCCGCAGGTTGCGGTCCTGCTTTTCATGCGACACTGGTTCATCGCGCACACGTATGTGCAGGTCGGCTTCCAGATTCTGATCAGCCTGATACCCTACGGACTGGGCGTGCTTTGGGCTATTTGGACCAAGCGTGTATGGCAGACGGGTGATCTCTCGGGCCAGCAGATGGACGAAGTCGCCGTGGCTTTGATCGAGACCTATCAGGAGGAACAGTAAGCCACCAGCCGCTCGAATCGGGCTCAATTCCCGTGAACCAGGACCCTACAACCACGCCCCCGTGGAGCTTGCGCAGTGTGGTACCGGATTCGTTGCTCCGAGAGCGCGACACGTTCCTGCGCCTCGGCCCTAAGGCGGGTCCGATTTACGCCCGTCTCCGCTTGCTCGATCTGGTCGGCGTGCGATCGCCCAACATGCGAAGAGCCCCTTCGGGCGCACGCTCTTTCCTGTTCGTGTGTTTTGGCAACCTGATGCGCAGTCCCATGGCCGAGGCGTTGTTTCGCAAGGCCATCAGCGATGCGGACCTGAGCGGGATCTGGTGCGCGTCGGCGGGTTTGCATGCGATCGCTGGCAATGAAGCACATCCCTGGGCGTTGATGGCTTCTCAGGAAATCGGGCTCCGGCTCAGCACCCATCGTGCCCGACCGGTCACCGCTGACCTGGTTACCCAGGCGGACGCCATATTCGCGATGGATTTCCAGAACAAGGCGGAATTGCTGGCCCGTTTCCCAGAATTCGAGAGTAAGATTCTGATGTTAAGCGTGTATGCGAACGGCCCGTTTCGCTATCGCGAGATTCCCGATCCGTACTTTGGAGACATCGACGCCACTCGTCGTTGTTATGGGGTTCTGCAGGCTTGCATCGGCAATCTAACAGCAGAATTGCAGAGGTTTTTCAAGCAGCGTGCGTCAAACTCTACTGCAGTTCGGTCATAACGTAACCACGGCTGGGACACGCGGTGGTCCAGTTCCATTGCCTCGTTTCAGCAGCGCGATGAAACAAGACCCAAAAGAGCTTTTCCGCAAGGCGCGCCGTGCCATTGTGCAAATCGGCCGGGTGGTCACGGGCCGCCAGATTGCCGGACGCAACGTCAGGGTCCTCCCTGACGATGTTTTGGTCACCTCTTACCCCACGGGGCCGCAGCTGGGTCCTGGACAGAAATACGCGGCCGGACAAAATCTTCGACTGCCAGGGGCTGGAAGTCGAGCCTTTCCCCGTCATCGGTCAAACTGATCGAGTCGGCGTGGGGTTCGGCGATGCAGGAGTTGGGCTACGATTTGATCAGCGCGAAACGGGGCTGAGGCGAAGGGTTCGCCTCACTGCCCGCCTTGCCCGGCAATTTTGGCATTCCCGGTTCGTCTCTGCAGCCGGACACGAAACCAATGTTCGATCCCTGCCGCTCCGGGCCGTAAGTCGGAGAGCCACAGGTCGTCGTAGTGCATCCCCGGATACCACGGGACGGCGATTTTCGCGAGCGTGCTCCAGAACTTCGGATACTGTCCCGGCCAGCGATCGGGCTTGCCCCAGCGCACGTTGTTCAAGTGGGTCAGCTCTCCGACAATACGGCGGCAGACAGTTCCGGGCTGGTAGTCGATGCGTTTCGGCGGCAGAGCGCCGCTGAGATACCAGTCGATGAGGTAACGGGGGTAGTCGATTCCACTCGCGATGGGCAGCCCGATCGAACCCCAGGGACGGCCGTTGATTTCCATGATGACCGGCGGCCCTTCCCCAGCCTGCTTGTATTCCACCATCGCAACGCCCTCGAATCCGATGGCGCGAATCAGCTGGCCGCTGAGGTCGGCGAAGTGGTCGTCGAGCGCGATCGCTTTGCGGCAACTGCTTGCCGAGCCTCGGGGATCGACCTCGCGGATACGCTCCCAGGCGAAGGGCACATAGATACCGTCGGGCGCGGCAAAACAAGAAAAGCCGATACCCTTGCCCGAAACGAATTCCTGGATCAGCACGTCCCCTGCGGCATGCAGACGATCCATGACCTTGCGCTCGAGTTCATCCTTGCCATACGCATACGTGACCGAGCCGAAAATAGCCTTGCCATTCGCCCACCGGACCGAGGATCGGTCTTTCACCACGACGGGAAAATTGATCCCAGGCAAGTCCCGTAGGTCGTCCGGCGACCGTACTAACCAGGTGGCCGGGACACCGATTCCCAGGGAGCGTGCTACTTCGATGGTGTGATACTTGTCGGACGCGGATTTGACGGCGGCGTCCGGTGGCAGCGCGATCCAGCAGGTTCCGTGCAGACGGCTACGCTGTTCAGAGAGAGGCTGCAAGGTCCAATCGGTGATGGGCACGACCAGGTCGATCGACTGGCTGGATACAAATTCGAGGAGACGGTCCACGAAGGCAGTGGCATCGTCGGTGGAAACCGGGTATTCGAAACTGAACCGGCAATAGCGCGAGAGCTGGGCGGCGGCGAAGATCCCCTGGTTGGCGCCGACGGCCACCCAATGGCCAGCGCGACCCGCCGACCGCGTGAAGGCCAGAGCGGCAGCGCTGTGCCCATCCAATACCAGTATCTTTGCCAATTCAGGATCGCTCCGGTTAACGTGCCCGTCCCGCAAAAGCGTTTTCCAGATTCCAGCCCAAGCCGTCCACCGACTTCGTCGGGCGCACTCGCTTCAGGCAAAGTGGATCGTCCTGCTTGCGCGCCAGGCCGTTGCTGGTGGTCACTGCCGTCTGATAGCCCGCCTTCCGGCTTTCGGCTGTCGTCCGTACCGTCCAGTTGGGAAACAATGCCGGGCACGGATACGAAAAATGTTCGACGCGCGTAGCGAGACGCTGTTCCATCTGAGTTTTCGACTGCACCAGCTCGCACCGCGCTTCTTCCATACTGAGAAACGCAAGGTTCGGATGGGTCATGGTATGCGAACCAACGATGTGTCCGTTGCGCGACAGTCCACGCACTTGCTCCCAGGTCATCATGAGGCCGCCGCGATCGTCGGGCAGCTTGGCATCGAGTTCTGCCTCCATGCTGTGGACGGCATTCTCCAGAGCCGCTCCGGCGAGTTGACATACACGATCACAGGCTGTCAGGTACGCCTGCTCTCGACCCTGATCGCTTTCCAGATTCCAAACTGTGCCGCTTTCATCGGACCAGCTCTTCTTCGCAGTCTTGCGGAATGAAAAGCGCAGGCGGCTGGGCCAAGGGAGTCTCCGGTTTTCGACGCAATCCACCGTAACGTAAAACGTCGCCGGGATGCCAACGCGATCGAGAATCGGCATCGCCACTTCGTAGTTGTCGGTGTAGCCGTCGTCGAAGGTGACTACGACCGCGCGGTCAGGCATATCGGCTTCGCCTTTTACGAAACGTCCGACTTCATAGAGCGGGACAGGGCGAAACTTTTTCGCTAGCATTTCCATTTGTCCCTGAAACGCTTCGCGGGAGTGAATGATTCCGCCGAGCGAATCTTTTTCCTGGTCCGGATTCTCCAGGACGGAGTGGTACATCAGAATGGCTGCACCCTTTCCGTGCAGCTTTGCCGCCAGCCGCAGCACTCCGGTGCCGAGCAACGCGCGCTTTGCCATTTTCTTGATCATGATGCCGATCTGAGCGCCCAGTCTAAATGACCGCGCCCGGTGCGCGGTCAGCGTAACGCCAAAACCATCGTAACCTTTCGAATCCATAGCGTTTGCCGCAAGATCAATATGGAGTCCAACCCTCGTAGGGATGGGCAGGAACCACCGCGTGCACAGGAATTCTTGGCTTGGCTCTTGTCGGGAAGGCCCAAACATCAGAGAATACTAAGACCATAGAAATCAAGTGTTTAGTGGGGAGCGCCAGCGGGGACGGGGTGTACGATTTCTGCCCTCACCTTCCACCCTTGGCTGAGCACGAAGTGGTTCTGTTTCTCTCCCGTTCATGCGGACTGCAGAAAAAGAAGAGGGGAGTCCGGGCTTGGCCCGGATTCTGGGCTCCGGCCTTGGCAACGCTGCGGTAAATCACAATCGACCCCAGGAGGTCTACGAAATTGACTTTGACAAGCCATCTGATTCCGCCGCACGGCGGAGAACTAGTTCACCTGAGCGCCGAACCCGGCCGGGCTGCCGAACTGAAGGCCCACTCGAAAGAGTGGCCCTCGTGGGATCTGACGCCGCGCCAGGTTTGCGATGTCGAACTGCTGCTGAATGGTGGCTTCTCACCCCTGCGCGGATTCATGAACCGTGCCGATTATGAAGGTGTCTGCCACAACATGCGCCTGGCCAGTGGCGCGCTGTGGCCGATGCCGATTACGCTGGATGTCAGTGAGGAATTTGCCAAGTCGCTCAAGCCGGGGAGCAGCAGGGTCGCGCTGCGCGATGCCGAGGGAGTCATGCTCGCCGTGCTCAGCGTGCAGGATGTGTGGCAGCCCGACCGGGCCGCCGAAGCGAAGAGTGTTTTCGGCACGACCAGCAAAGCCCACCCGGGCGCCGACTATGCCGTCAACAAAGCGAATCCGTGGTATGTGGGTGGAACTCTGGAAGGCCTGCAGTTGCCGGCTCATTACGACTTCCGCCCGCTTCGACTGACGCCCGCGGAGTTGCGCGCGGAATTTTCCCGCCTCGGGTGGCGCCGCGTGGTCGCGTTCCAGACGCGCAACCCCATGCACCGGGCTCATCAGGAACTTACTTTCCGCGCGGCGAAGCAAGTCGAGGCGAACCTGCTCATCCATCCTTCGGTCGGAATGACCAAGCCCGGGGATGTCGACTATTTCACCCGCGTGCGCTGCTATGAGCTCCTGCTCTCCAAGTATCCGCACGGCACCGTGAAGCTCGCCATGCTGCCCCTCGCCATGCGCATGGGAGGCCCGCGTGAAGCGATCTGGCATGGCCTGATCCGCAAGAATCACGGCTGCACTCACTTTATTGTGGGCCGCGATCACGCTGGGCCCGGCAAGGACACCGACGGGAAGAACTTCTACGGTCCCTACGACGCGCAGGAACTCTTCAAGAAACACGAGGCGGACATCGGGGTCACGATGGTGCCGTTCAACATGATGGTCTACCTCGAGGATCATGACAAATACGTTCCCGATAACGAGGTCCCGACCGGCGCCCGGGTCTTGAACATTTCGGGCACAGAGTTGCGCGAGCGCCTCAATGGGGGCCGCGACATCCCGAGCTGGTTTACGTATCCAGAAGTCGTGCAGGAGCTGCGGCGCAGCTATCCCCCACGCCACAAGCAGGGGGTCACGATCTTCTTTACCGGGCTTTCCGGGTCGGGAAAGTCGACCATTGCGAACGTGCTGCTCACCAAGTTCCTGGAAGTGGGTGGACGTCCCGTGACGATTCTCGACGGCGACCTGGTTCGCAAGCATCTCTCGTCCGAGCTCGGCTTCTCGAAGGAACATCGCGACATCAACATTCGACGCATCGGCTACGTGGCTTCGGAAATCACCAAGAATGGCGGCATCGCGATCTGCGCACCGATCGCTCCTTATGACGCGGTCCGCAAGCAGGTGCGCGAGATGATCGAGCCGCTGGGTGGCTTCGTGCTGGTGCACGTCGCAACTCCCATCGAGACCTGCGAGGCGCGCGACCGCAAGGGTCTTTACGCCAAGGCGCGAGCGGGCATCGTCAAAGAGTTCACTGGTGTTTCGGACCCCTACGAAGCGCCGCAGAACGCCGAAGTCGTGATCAACACCGCGGACCTGTCCCCGGAAGAGTCAGCCCAGGAAATCATCTTGCACCTGGAGCAGCAGGGCTTTATCGGGTGAGGGGCAAGAGACCGAAGGGGTGAGTGCCGCTACGGCTGATGTTGTCTCGAAGGGTAGCGAGGGCGAGGACGCCCCTTCGGCAAGCTCAGGGAAAGCTCTCACGACCGCCGGCAAGATGCCGGCGCTACACGTGCTGCACCACTTGTCATGGCCTTGATTGCTGCCAAAATTCTGGTGGGCTTTCTCGTCGGCACTCTCATCGGCCTGACCGGCCTGGGCGGCGGTGTTCTACTGCTGCCCATCCTAATCTTCGGGCTGAGGGTACCGGCGATTATCGCCGTGGGCTCGGACGCGCTTTTTAATTTCTTCACGAAAATCCCCGCCAGCCTCGTGCACCTCAACAAGGGCACCGTGCGGCGCAAGGTGGTGCTGGCTCTCGCCGTGGGCAGCGTTCCCGGATCCGCCGCCGGGGTCGCCTACCTCACTCATCTCCGCCACCTTTACGGCGACGGCGTCAACCACTTCATCAAGCTGATCATTGGCATTTTGCTGGTTTGTATCCCCCTGCTGCTGATGTTTCAGACTCGCATTGAAGAGCGCATGGTCAACCGCCCCCCGACGCTCAAGTCTTTTGCGGGCATGACCGTCATCGGGCTGTGCTCGGGATTTCTGGTGGGAATGACTTCAGTAGGCTCCGGCAGCATCATCATGATGATGTTGCTGCTCTTTTACAGCTACCCGCCCAAGGTCAATGTTGGAACTGATATTGTCCACGCGGTCGTGCTGACAGGTGTTACGGGATTTCTTCATTTCCGCTTGGGGAATGTGGACCCCAAGCTGGTCATGTCGCTGCTGATCGGCTCCATCCCCGGCGGGCTGCTGGGTTCGCAGTTGAGCACGCGCGTGCCGGTGCTGTGGCTGCGACGGATATTGTGTTTCATCCTCTTGATCACAGGGGTCAGAATGCTTTGGGCATGATTCACTCTTAGCAAGCCGAGAACCAATGACCTCCTCATACGCAGAGATACTGGACCGCATCGCAGCTGCACTCGCCGCAGCTCGCGAGGTGTTCAGCCGGTTCACACCGGGCGCCATCGATGCCGAGTTCAAGGCCGGTCACGACCCTGTCACCGAAGCCGACCGCGCTCTCGACGTTGTGCTGCGGAGGAATCTCCTGCGCGACGGCGAAGGCTGGCTCTCGGAGGAAAGCGTTGACGACCTCTCCCGGTTATCGAAGTCGCGCGTGTGGGTGGTCGACCCGCTGGATGGAACGCGCGAGTTCGTGCAGGGTGTTCCCGAATTTTGCGTGTCCATCGGATTCGTGGACCAGGGCCACCCGGTCGCAGGAGGCATCTGCAATCCAGCTACGGGCGAGACTTTCATCGGGGCAGTCGACGCGGGCGCGCGCTACAACGGCGAACCGGCGCGCGCCAGTTCGCGCTCCAGCCTCGAGGGTGCCGTCGTCCTCGCCAGCCGGAGTGAAGTCAAGCGCGGGGAATGGAACCAGTTCGAAAAAGGGCCCATGCAGATCAAAGCGATGGGATCGGTCGCCTACAAGCTGGCGCTTGTTTCTGCGGGCCGCGCCGACGCAACGTTCACGCTAACCCCTAAACACGAATGGGATGTGGCTGCGGGTGCCGCGCTGGTGTTGAGTTCCGGGGGACTTGTCACCACTCTGGATTATGCACCGTTCCGCGCGAACAATAGGGATGTGCTTTTGTCCGGGTTGATTGCCAGCGGCCCAGATCTGGAGCGGGAATTGCTGGAGCATCTCGCGCCCCACATCCACTCCGCATCGCTCAGGAGCGACACTGGCGGCTGAGGGCAGGATGCCCTCAGGACAGCCGGCAAGATGCCGGCGCTACTTGAACCTCACACCTCGACCGGCACGTAGCGCTGAGTGGCCGCACGTCGCACGGCCAGGAGATCGCCCACACCGGAAATCCAGCTCTCGAAATCGATCGCCCTCTGGCACTGGTTGTCAATGAAACGGGGGATAAGGAAGGTCTCGCTCTTACGGGTCACCAGTCCGGCGTCACACGTTGTGGCCGACTCCACCTGCTCCTTGGCCAGCCATTGAAAGAATTCCCGCCGGTAGACGCCACTGGGATAGCAGAAGTGCACTGGCTTCGACGAAACCAGCGCTTCGATGCGCTCCCGGTTATCCCGGATTTCCCGGCGGAACAGGCTTTCATCCTCAGGGGTACGATGGCGGTGGGTATGCAACTGAATGTCCACGCCGTTGCCGGCAACTTCCTTCACCTCGCGCGCATTCATCAGTTGCACGATTCTCGTCGCGACCAGAGGTTCATAATCGAGTCCGAGGAACTTCGCCAGCCGAGCCGACAAGGCGTCTTTATCTGCGCCTGACATCTGTTCCCGAGCCGCCAGACCGAGCAGGCCGAGCACCACCTGATGACGCCCCGCCTCGGTGCGCAGGTCCATGGGCTGCTCTAAGCCGAGTTCGCGACCGTCCGGCATGACCTCGCCTCGCTTCTTCCACAACATGTAGGACGTGATCAGGTTGAAAACGGGCCGCTCGTAGTCCGTGTAGTACGTCGTCTGGTACACCGTGGACGGATACCCGTAGCGTTTCAGCAGCGGGTAGGCCCGCTTGTAGAAGTCGTAGGTCCCGTCATCGAAGGTGAGCACCACGCTGCGGGCCGGCAGGCTTCCGGTTTGTAGTCTCTCGAGCGCTTCCCCCAGCGGGAGCACCGAATACCCGCCGGTCTTCAACATTTCCAGGCGCTGTTCGAGCACCGATGGCTCGATGTACAACCCCGGTCTCCACAAATGCTCATCCTGGAGAGAGGTACCGTGATAGCAAAGGATGAGCAGCCGGTCCCGCCGCCACTTGCTGTCAGCAACCCGATCGAAGACGCCCGCAACTCTCAGCGAACGCAACGTTGCCTGTTTGATTTTTCTCAGCATTGCTAGCTTCAGGAATCAGCCTTCACCGGTTCCGTCCAGATCGATAGGCTCACCGCAAGGCAACCGCTTTTTGCGATGATGCCGCCTCGTCGATCGAGTCACCCTCCAGGCAGACGCGCTGCCAAAGTTCCAGGTTCAACAAGCGCCAGATGCGATTCCCGTGATCACGATGCCCCGCCCGGTGCTCGGCAAAGAGTCGTTTCACACTCTCGGTATGGAATTGGCCGCGCTCCGCCGTTCGCGGCTCAAGCAGCAAGTGTTCCAGGGTCTCCAGCTGCGGTCCGGCCAGCCAGTAGGCCCAGGGGGTGGGGAAACCCATCTTCTGCCGGTACACGATGTCGCGCGGCAGCAGGTCTTCTACTGCGCGTTTGAGGATGACTTTCCCGGCGAGCCCCTCGCTAGCGTATTTCGCGGGAATGCTGGCGGTGAATTCCACCAGTTCGTGATCCAGAAACGGCACCCGGCTCTCGATGGAGGCCGCCATGCTCATCTGGTCTTGCTTCATCAGCAATTCGACCAGGTACGTCTTGATGTCGGTAAAGAGCAGGCGGTGCAGCAAATCTCCCGATGAAGAACTCCAATGTTGCATCGAACCGGTGTACGGATCGCCGGCGATTGCTTTCGCCTCGGGAGTGAGCAGGTCATCCTGCTCGGCGCCGGAAAACGCCGAATAGAAGTTGTCGAAATAAAACGAGGGCCAAGACGCCCCGTCCCGCCCGAGGAAGGTATGCTCCAGCTTTCGGTGCAGGGCAGCCGGTATAGGACCACCCGCAATCCCTTTTCGCACCATCCTCCGCAGGACACTTGGCGTAAGCGCCCGGTAGACCGCGTCCATGCGGGCGTTGAGCAAGGTCCACGGATAACGGGTGTAGCCGGCAAGAGTCTCATCGCTGCCTTCACCGGTCAGAACAACGGTGACACGCTCGCGAGCCAGTCGAGCGACGAAATACAGGGAGACGCTCGACGGCCAAGCGATCGGTTCATCCTCGTGCCAGATCAGGCGCGGCAGCATCTGGAAGAACTCGGCGCGGCTCAACCGCACCTCGTGGTGCTTCGACCCAATGTGGTTGGCGACCGTACGGGCGAACGGAAGCTCGCTGAACGCTTCTTCCCCGTACCCCACTGCAAAAGTCTCAATCGGCTCTTTGCGGATCCGGGTCGTTAAGGCTGCCACCGCGCTTGAATCCAGTCCGCCGCTCAAGAACACTCCCAGCGGAACATCGCTCATCAGATGGCTGGAAACGCACTGCTCCAGTTGCTCCCGGTAGCGCTCCACGTAGTGGCTTTGGGGCTGGTCGCCGGGGTCGGACTTGACCTGAAGATCCCAGTATGGCGAGATTTTCAGCTCGCCGCTTTCATCAAGCTCTAGCGTATGTCCGGGCAAAAGTTTCTGGATCCCGGCATACATTGTCTCCGCGCCTGCGATATAGCCAAACGCCAGATACTCCGCCAGCGTGGCGCGGTTGAACTCGGTACTCACGCCGGGGTAGGCGAGGATGGTTTTGATTTCGGATCCAAACAGGAGCGTCTTGCCATCGTAGAGGTAGTACAGGGGCTTAATGCCGAGCCGGTCGCGCGCGATGAACAACTGCCGTTTCCGCCGGTCCCAGATGGCGAACGCGAACATGCCGCGCAAGTACTTCACACAGTCGCGGCCGTACTCCTCGTACAGGTGGACGATCGTCTCGGTGTCGCTTTTGGTGCGGTAGCGATGCCCGCGGGCTTCCAGATTTTTTCTGAGGTCCTGGTGGTTGTAGAGTTCGCCGTTGTAGACGATCCAGACGGTCTCGTCTTCGTTGCCGATGGGCTGATGCCCGGTTCGAATGTCGATGATGCTCAGGCGGCGCATGGCCAACCCGACATTGCCCTCCACCAGGAAGCCGTCGTCGTCGGGGCCGCGATGCACGATGCGCTGGTTCATTTCCGCCAGCACCTGCCGCTCCACCCGCCGGGTTCGGTCGGTATAGAAGATCCCGCAAATTCCGCACATGACTACTTGCCCGTCCGTTTGAGGTCGTTTCCCATGGCTGCGAATTCCGAATCGATCCGATCCATTGATTCCTGAAGAACCACGCGCTCGGGATCCGAAGAAAATAATTTGGTCTTGTCGGCCACACTCACCACCTCAGCATAATCCACCGGCGTCTCACTCATGAGCACGCGCCCGCCTCCGATCTCCGCATACGAACCACCGCAGATAACGAGGAGGCGCAAATCCCGTTCGCGATCCCACGACCAGTATAGGAAACGCGCGTCGCTGGTCCAGTTCCCGAAAGACCACGCACCTTCTGCATTGGCAAAGAAGAACTGGTGTTCCTGGCCTTCGCGGGTGTAGCGGTAGCTGTGTACCGATGCGGTGCCGGGCCGTCGCTCCAACCGCCCCAAACCCGCGTGCAAGCTGGCGTCGGTCTGCAGCAGGGTTACAAACTCAGCCGGAAGGTCGGTAACCGAGCCGAAGGTCAGCACGGTGGCACGTTCGGCCCGTCCGTAAACCGGAGACCAGTTGCCGCGGTGGGCGCTCTGTGACCAGCCGTGGCCCTCGGCCGTGATCAGCCCCAGGCCATCTTGCCCTTCGGCGAACAGGTTGTCCCGCGTCGAAACCGGGGACAACGCCGGGCCCAGGTGCCACGTGAGTTCCAAATGATGCTTGCCTTGCCCAGTTGCCACGTCGCGTACCAGCCAGAACTGACCCTTGCGATGGAAAACCCAGCGCCGGTGCTCGACCGGTTCTTGCAATCGTAAATAGCCATCGTGACTGCCGACAAACAAATCGAACTGGTGTCCGGCAACCCAGCGTTCCGCTCGGACTTTCGCCGGATTCACCCAGCCGAACGGGCTTACCCCCTCTACTTGATCCAGCCCGTCGACGCGCAGGGTGTTGTGCGCTCCGGTTCCGCGGAATTGCGACCTTTCATCAGTCGCTCCCACGTATTCGTAGGTGCCTGGATCCATGAGCACGACACCTCCGCTGCGAATCAGAGTCACGCTCAGCGCATCCGCGTGTGCATGCCCCGGCCCGTGCGGCCCGGCATCGATGGTGAGCTGCTGCCCCGTCTCTGCGTCGGCCATCAGGTAAAAGCCACTGTCGCGCAGGGCGGCCGAGGCATCGGAAGGGTCGGTGCTCTTGAGTTCTTCAAACGCGCGGAGTCCGCGGGTACCTAGCAGCCAGAATGTTTCTTCGCGCAATCCTCCGGCGAAGAATTTGTAGTCGCCACGCCCCAACAACACAGCGCCGGTGCTCAGCGGGTCGAGCAGATGCTCGGTGTGATTTCGGCTGGCATCGAAGACGCGGCCGCCATCGTCGTCTCCCAATCGCGCCACGAGCCCCCCTCGGCCCAGCAGGCACAAGGCATCGAGCATCTTGAGGAGAACGGCGTCGAACTCCGCCGGAATGGGAATGTCGTTCGCTGCCGCCAAGGTGCGGGCATGCAGGAACAGATCCAGTGCGTACACGTGGTAGTAAGTCGATTGCTCGAAGTAGAAACCGTCTCCGCGGACCTGCGTGGCCGCCGAGTCGAGCACGATCTGCCATCCGCGCTGCTTCCAGCGCGCGGCTCTCGGAAATTGCGGGAATAGTGCGCCCAGGAAGAACAGCGCCACCGCCTCCCCCAGCAGGTGGGTGTTGGGCGAAAAATAAGTGGAGAGGTAGGTATTGATATGCCGTCCGCTGAGCGCCAGCGCGTGCAACCACCGCTGGCGTAATTCCGCGGTCATCGCCGGGGTCCCGTCGAGGAGGAAATACACCCATAGCCATGACAGGCTTCGGAATGCCACCTCCAGGCTGCTCGCCCAGTTCATTCCGATCGGGTAGGGATTCGCCGAGTGCCAGTGCTTCCACTGCGCGACCAACTCATTTGAGAACTTCGGATCCCCCGTGAGGCGGTGGGCCTTGGCGAGCGTTACCAGATGCTGGTGCCGGTTCAGTTCCCAGGTAATTTTCGCGTCCCCAACTTCGTCGAAGTCGAGGTATCTCACTTTGAACCACGGCTTGGCTAGGCCGCGCTTGCCATGGACGAGGTCGAGGTGCCAATCGATCTCTGGGCCGTAGTCCAGATCTTCGTAGCCCATAAGATCGAACCGGTGAGAGCAAATTCTCTCCGCGCGCGCCACAATGTCCGCAGCAACGGACGGAAACTGGTGCTTGAGCACCTCGGACAGAGCTTCCACCTCGAAAGACGCGAAGAAGAACCGTCCCTTCGCTGCGAGCGGCTGGGGAAGTTCACCGGCAAGGTCATGGCCCCGCGCACAGCGGAAGGCATCGACGCGAGCGGTCACATGCTGTCGCGCGCGGTCGAAAAGTTCTTCGCCGCTCATCCTGCTCAACCGGCCCAGGCGGCGCGTCCATTGTGAAGGCTTCGCCATCGACTACTGTCTTCCTTTGCGCTGCAGAAGTTCCGTGTACAGTGCGTCGGTTTCCCGAACCAGCCGCTCGAAGCTGAAGCCCTCGGACGCCAGCCGGCGCCCGGCGGACGCGATCTGCTGCAGCAACTGCGGGTCCCGCAGCAATCGCAGTAATGCATGGGCCAGGGCGGCTGAATCCTGCGGCGGTACGAACAATCCCGTGACACCATCCTGCACTAGTTCGGCGTTGCCTCCCACGCGGCTCGCAATCGTCGGTAAGCCGGCGGCCATGTATTCGAGAACTGCGTTCGGCAGCCCTTCCGCTTTGGACGGAAGCACCGCAATGTCGCAACTGGCCAGCACGTCGGGAATGTCGTCTCTCCGGCCCAGAAACACAAAGCTCTGCTGTAATCCCAACGTGGCTACCTGTTGCTCAAACGTCGCTCGCGATTCTCCATCGCCGGCAAATACAAATCGCGTCTTGGGAAACTCGCGCACCACCGCGGGCGCGGCCGCAATCAGCCACGGATGCCCCTTTACATCGCTGTGCATGTTTCCGACCAGCACTACCAGCTTCCCGTCCCCGGCGCCCCGAACCAGCCGCTCGCGATCGCGCTTGCCGCGCTGGAATTTTTCGGTGTCCACACCGTTATGAATGACCCGCAGTTTCTCGGGCGCGAAACCATCTTCCGCAACCAGGGCATCGCGGATCGGCGTCGCGTTCGCGAGCACTACGTTCGAGAGGTTCTGAATCCGCCGCAGCCACACCCGCCGTTTACCCTCATACCAGTCAAAGTGTGCCAGGTCGCGCCGGCTCGAAATGATGGTCGGTACGCCCGCCAGCCGCGCTGCGGGAACGCCCATCACGTTCGACCACAGATCGTGGGTGTGGACCACGTCGAACTTCTGCCGACGAAGAAACGCTGCCAGGCGCAACAGTTGGTAGAGGCCCGCCGGCGAATCGATCCCGCCCCTGGGATGAAATTCCTGGACCCTCACTCCGGATCCACGGAGCCGGGTAAGGAGCGGACCCTGCAGGCGCAAACACCCCAGCGTGATCTCGTACTCGTCGGCCGGCAGGCGCAACGCCAACTCGACTGCCTGCGTCTCCGTGCCGCCAATCTCGAGAGAATCGAGCAGGTAGAAAACTTTGCGGCGCGGGCGCAGCGACGCGGGCACGTGTCGTCCCTCGGCCGTTCCCTCATCCGCCACTGGCGCTTCCCTCACCCATCCATTGTACCGATGTCATCCTATTGAAAAGCTTCGACTTAGTTACTAAAGAGTTGAGCAATGTCCTTTCCAAAGCTTACCCCCTGCGTGTTAAATAGTAGCGGCTGTTTCTCTCCAGAGAGAAGGAATCGCAAGGGCTCACCGAGCGCCGCTGAGAGCCGCCGCATGTGATTGATGCACGGAATGTTAGGCACGGGAAGCAAACACCGCCGGGCGGGCAACGCACACTTCGACCCGAAGCTCGGGTGACTCAGAAATTCGAATGAAGTCCGACGCCGTTCGCCTGTTATCTGAAAGGAACGACCAACTCGTATGAGCCGTTCGATTAGCGTCTTCGGTCTTGGATACGTCGGTACCGTCACTGCGGCCTGCCTCGCCCACATGGGACACAACGTTATCGGGGTCGACCTCAGTCCCACCAAGGTCGAGGCGATGGCCGGGGGGCGCAGCCCGATCGTCGAGCCCCGAGTTGGGACCCTGATTTCCGACGCACACAAAGCCCAGCGACTGGGCGCCACCTCCGACTCCGAAACTGCGGTCATGAATTCAGAAATCTCTTTTCTGTGCGTGGGCACGCCCAGCCTGCGCAACGGCAAACTCGACCTCGGGAGCATCGAACCGGTCTGTCGCGCCATTGGCCAGGTGCTGAAGAAGAAAAACGCGTTTCATCTGGTCGTTCTGCGCAGCACAGTTTTGCCCGGCACTGCCGAGACGATTGTCGTACCCGCCCTGGAAAAAGCCAGCGGCAAGAAGATGGGCATGGACCTTGGCGTGTGCGTGAATCCCGAATTCATGCGCGAAGGCACCGCGGTGGCCGACTTCCTGGAGCCCGCCATGACCATCATCGGCGCCGCCGACCCTTACCACAGCGGCTTGCTGCGCGAGATCTACAAGTGGGCGCCCGGGCGAATCTTCGAGACTTCGTTCCGCTCCGCGGAGATGACGAAGTATGTCTGTAATGCATGGCACGCCGTGAAAGTGTCGTTCGCCAATGAAATCGGCACGCTGGCGAAGGAAATGGGCGTCGACGCCGAATCGGTGGTCGAAATCTTCACCGCCGACACCAAGCTCAATATCTCACCCACCTATCTGAAGCCCGGTTTCGCATTCGGCGGTTCCTGCCTTCCGAAAGATGTGCGCGCTTTGAACTACCGCGCCAAAGAGCTTGACCTGAACCTGCCCCTTTTTCAGTCGATCATGCCGAGCAACGAGGCGCACATGGAGCGGGCCGTCGAAATGGTACTCAGCACCGGCAAGAAGAAAATCGCGCTGCTCGGGCTGAGCTTCAAAGCCGCCACCGACGACCTCCGCGAAAGCCCCCAGGTGCAACTTGCCAAGCGCCTGCTGGGGGAGGGCCGCGATCTCAAGATTTGGGACGACAACGTTTCTCTCGGCCAGCTCATCGGCTCGAACCGTCAGTACATCGAGGAAGTCATTCCGCACATCGGCTCGCTGCTCTGCCAGGACCTCGAGACCGCGCTCGCGCATGCTGAGGTGGTCGTGGTCGGTACCAGGGGCCTCGACCGGGCGACTTTGAGCCGCCAGATCAGGTCCGGCCAAGTCGTGATCGATCTCGTGAACCTCGAAAAGGCCCGCCGCATCGAGACTGCCGGCGCCTACGAAGGCATGTGCTGGTAAGCGCCTGTGAAGATTCTCTGGGTCAAGCCGGGCAAGCTGCTACCCCTCGACACGGGCGGCAAGCTGCGCACTTACAACATCCTGCGCCATCTCGCCGCGACCCATGAACTGACGTACCTCTCGTACTACGGGGGCGAACGCGATGAGGCCTACGAGCGCGACGTTGTCGCTCACCTTCCCGGCACGGTTTCTGTTCACACCTCGAAGCAAGCGTCGGCGCCCCTTGCGCGCTATTTCGACTATTTGCGGAGTCTGCCTTTGCATGCTCCGTATGCCGTCAGCCAGTTCGCAGCGCTCCAAGTCCAACGGCTCTTGCGGGACTGGATCCAGCAGCGGCGCTTCGATGTCGCCGTCTGTGATTTTCTCTCCAGCACACTGAACTTCCCCGATCGCCTGGTCACGCCTACAGTTCTGTTTCAGCACAACGTGGAGAGCGTTCTCTGGGAGCGCAGGGCGGAATTTGAGGAGAAGTGGTTCGACCGGTCCGTGGCGAAAGTCGAATACGCCAAGATGCGGCGCTTCGAACCCGAGCAGGTCCGCCGCTTCCATCACGTAATCGCCGTTTCGGAAACCGACCGCCAAGCGATGAGCGCCATGGTCGATCCCTCCCGCATCAGCGTAGTTCCCACCGGGGTCGATCTCAGCAAATACCAGGTCGATCCCAACGCCAGCCCGTCCGGCGCCCTCATCGTCTTCACCGGGTCGATGGATTGGAGGCCGAACATCGACGGCGTCGAGTTCTTCTGCCACGAAATCTGGCCGCTGGTGCTGGCCCAGACCCCCGCCGCCCGGTTTCGCATCGTCGGCCGCGATCCCGACCCGCGCGTGAAGAAACTTGCTTCCGCGTCCGTCGAGGTGACGGGCACGGTGCCGTCGATCGTCGAGCACCTGCGCGAAGCTGCGGTCGTCGTGGTCCCGTTAAGGATCGGCGGCGGCACCCGCATCAAGATCTATGAAGGCATGGCGATGGGCAAGGCCACCGTTTCCACTTCCGTCGGCGCCGAGGGACTCGACGTGCAGCACGGTCGTGACATCCTGCTCGAAGACACACCTGCGGCCTTCGCCGCTGCGATCGTCCAGTTGTTACAGGATGCGGGGCTGCGGCGCCACTACGAAGCAGCGGCAGCGGCAACGGCCCGGCAATACGATTGGTCTGTCATTACGGAGCGTTTCGTGGAGGTTCTTCAGAAGGTGATCGACGGAGCCTCCGGCGGACAAGCTGCTCCCAGCGCGCTGACGACAACAGCAAAAACGTAGCAGGCATGAGAAAGCCTGCCTCCCTGCGCGCACTTGAAAAATCCAAACTGCTTGAGAGTCGGACACCTCTCAGCATGCCGATCAGAACTCGAAGTACGCACCGCCCACCGCAGGGCGGGGAACGCTCTCTGCATCGCCGCTCGGCAACGAACCAACAACTCCCCGCAGACTGTCCCATGCCGCCTGGTTCAGGGCCGGGTCGGCGCCGACCAGGTCGCGGATCATGTTCCACGCGGCGATGTTCAAAGCGCCTTCCGGCGGAGGCCCCATCGCCAGCGAGACCGAGCACTGCGGGCAAAAACAGATCCGCTGGGCGGAGGACTTTTGCCGTGGCTTGATGCCCACAGTCTGCGCGAACATATAGACTGCAACCGACTTGTTTTTGCTTTCCAGCTCCTGATTGCAGCGCAGGCAATACCAGTTTTCCAAGCGAGTCATCCTTGGCGGCCGAGCGGCGGCCACGGAAAATACTGTCTCCTCACGGTGTTGGCACGCAAGTATGTACACGGATTCCCGCGGCTGCCCGGCGACAAAACGCGACGCCCGCGGCAGCGCACGCATCCCCGGAATTATTCCGCGAAAATCCTCCTGAACCAAGCTGTGCTCTAGTCAGAACCGCGACGTTCCCGCACTCTAGGGGTTATGAGCGCTGGCGAATGGCGTCTGATCACCGGCTGGTCCCGTCCCCGAAGCTATCAGCCGTCCACCAAGTTTATTGCGCCCTCACAACTGCGCCGGATGCGCGGCTGCGAGCAGGTCGCCGCGGTATGCTACCGCGTTCGCGGAGGCAGCATCGAATTTTTGCTGGTGCAGACGCGTAGCGGGCGCTGGACGTTCCCCAAAGGCAGCGCCGAGCCAGGCCTGACGCACGCCCAGGCCGCCGCCCTCGAAGCCTTCGAAGAAGCCGGGGTTCATGGCCGGATGGAAGAGGCCTCGTTCACCCGCTACGTGCGTCGTAAGCGCGGCAGCTCCTCAGACGGGGCAACTCCAGAGATCGCCGTCAACGCTCACCTGTGTGAGGTCCTGTGGCTGGGACCGCCCCAGGAGTCCGACCGCAATCCCACCTGGTTCACCGCCGACAAGGCCAAGCGGCGCTTGCGGCAGGACCGGACAGCGGACTACGGAGCTGAACTCGCCCGCGTGGTCGACCGGGCCCTGCTGCGGATTCAACGCTTCCGTAGTGGGACCAGCACCGCCGATGCCCTGCAGAAGGTGCACTTCACCATCGAAAACGCCCGCGTAATCACGGGCAGAACCAGGGCGGCCGGTCCCTCCAGAAAACGCCGCTGAAGAACCTTTCCCCTCTCAGACGCGCCTGAAACCCGTGCGGAGCGCCGTTTTCGGAGCGAGCACCCTTTTTTCGATCATTACCCTCCTGGCGACAAAAATCATAAAAAATGTACTTCCGTGTCTCGACGGGTCATTGCCCTACAGTTATCTATGTAGGCAAGTCATTACTGTTTACAGTCTTGTAATAATTGGGACTCGAAACACCGAGTCCTGATTGATCCTGTTCGAGGACGGTGTGATGTTTACCCTGGTTTGCCCCCAACCCAGAGTACGGCCCAGCTTCCCCACCAGTCAGTTTCCTTCCAGCCTTTATCTCTGCCTTGGGTTGATCCTGGCCTTTTCCATTGCGAACACAGGCTGTGCCCTGCTGAACTCGGCCGGCGCGACGCAACCCATCGCCATTTCGGCGAGTCTGCCGGTAGCCACTCTTGGCCACACCTACAGCGCCGCGATCTCCGTCAGCGGAGGCACTGCCCCCTACAGCTTCACCACCACGGTTGGCGAGCTTCCCCCGGGGCTGGGCATTAATACCCATACCGGATCGATCTCGGGGACGCCGAAGACGGCAGGTTCGTACCAATTCACGATGTTCGTCGCGGACCAGGCCGGCAATGCCGCGGGCACGCAGAGCTTGTCCATCACGGTGAAGCCTCCGGTCGTCGCCCCCGCGATCGCGGTGTCGGTGTCACCGGCCAGCGTGACGGTCGCCCCGGGCGGCACCCATCAGTTCTCAGCAGTCGTAACGAATAGCAGCAATCCCGCGGTTACCTGGTCGGTTAGCGCGGGCACCATCACCACGATGGGCGTTTTCACCGCGCCCGCCGCCAATGCGCCCACCAGCATTCGTTTGACCGCCGCCAGTAAAGCGGACCCAAGCAAGCAGGGCACCGCCACGATCAGCATCAGCGCTTCCACTCCGTCCTCTCCGTCTTCGCCCCTCGCGCTGACGAGTACGAGCCTTCCCGACGCGACCGACGGGCTTCCCTACACCGCGGCGCTTCATGCCTCGGGCGGAAAAGCACCGTTAACCTGGAAGGTGGCCTCCGGATCTCTGCCCTCCGGGCTGCAGCTTTCGACCGACGGCACGATTCAGGGAGTCACGCACCAGGCGGGAACATCTACTTTTACGGCTTCGGTCGGTGACGCCTCCGGACAAAGCGTCTCGCACAAATTCTCGATTGCTGTCTTGGCAGCGAACACCGGGAATTTCGACGGCCCTGCCGAGCTGCCCCGTGTCTATGTCAAGAGCTCATTGGCGGACACACCGGCTCCCGGCGTCACACATGCCGTGGACACCAGCGCCGCATTGCAGACCGCCCTCAACTCCGCCAGCTGTGGAGACACAATTTCGCTCAAGGCCGGGACGACCTTCACCGGCAAGTTCGTTCTGCCCGCGAAGAGTTGCGACGACAATCACTGGATCATCGTTCGCACCCGCGCTCCCGACAGCGCGTTGCCTCCGGAAGGCACTCGAGTTACTCCCTGCTATGCGGGAGTCTCTTCCCTCCCCGGGCGACCTGCGTTTTCCTGCACATCGACCGCGAACGTCCTTGCAAAGCTCGTATTCCCGGACAGTGGAAGCGGCCCGATTGCGCTGGCTGACGGCGCCAACCACTATCGCCTGCTCGGGCTCGAACTCACCCGCCCGGTTTCGAGCGCGACCGTGTACTCCCTCGTCGCCAACGCCAATGGCGCATCGGACTCGATTGTTTACGACCGCATCTGGCTTCATGGGACCGCACAGAACGAAACCACACGCGGCATCATGCTCGCTGGTAGCACGCACACCGCGATCGTCGACTCCTTCTTCAGCGATTTCCACTGCGTCGCCACGACCGGTGCTTGCGGCGACTCACAGGCCATTGCCGGCGGTCTGGGCGACCGGGCCATGGGACCCCACAAGATCGTCAACAACTACCTCGAAGCCGCGGGCGAGAACATCCTCTTCGGTGGCGGCGCAGCCACAATGACTCCCGAGGACATCGAGATCCGTCGCAACCTCTTCTTCAAGCCGCTGACATGGTTGCAGGGCCAGCCGAATTTCGTCGGCGGCGTCGACGGCCATGCCTTCATCGTGAAGAATCTCTTCGAGTTGAAGAATGCGCGCCGCGTCCTGCTTGAAGGTAACGTGTTAGATAACAGCTGGGGAGGATTCAGTCAGGTAGGATTTGCATTGCTGCTTACCCCGAAAAATCCCGGCACCTGCGCGAGTTGCTTGGTCCGCGACGTAACCATCCGCTACAGCAAGTTTTCGCACACCGGAGCAGCGATGCAGATCGGCAACGGTCTATCCGACACTGGATTCGCAGCTCTCGAGGGTAGCCACTACTCCATTCACGATCTCGTATTTGACGACATGTTCTACCCTGGTTGTACTGGCTGCGATGGAATGATGTTTCAACTCACGACCTCAACAGTGGCGCCCGCAAACCTTTGGTTGCACGATGTGAGCATCAGGCACATCACCGTGGCCTCCAATCGGGCGAAAGCGGGTTGGATCATTGCAGGGCCAACAGGGCAGCAAAACTTCGCGTTCCAGGACAGTATCGTCGACAGCGGTGCAAGCGCCAACGCCAACGCCGGCGGCGGCGCCGCTCAGTGCTATTACGGCAGATCCGTCATCATTGGCGTACTCGATAGCTGCTGGTCGCATTACACGTTCAGCAACAATGTCATTATCGCCGCTCGTGGCGGTCAAACATGGCCCGAGGGAAACTTCGCTGTCGGAAATGCGACAGACGTGGGTTTTGTAAATTGGAGCAACGGCATTGGAGGAGACTACCATTTGTCTGCTTCCAGTACGTACAAAGGCAAAGCATCTGACGGGACAGATCCAGGAGCCGACCTCGATGCCCTGGACGCGGCCACCGCTGGCGTGAAGTGAGGAATCGCCTGCGCAGCATTTGCCTTTTGCTCTGTACGAACGCTATTACTCGATGCTAACCTCGCTGTAGTCTGTTTCACAAATTGCTCCTAGTGGCCTGCTTCGATCCGCTGATCGCGTTGGTGGGCCCGCTGTGTACTGGAGTACCGGTGCGCTCTGCCTGATGCATAGTGAGTCTAATCAGTCGGCCGATCTTCAAGTTTTTGACTTGCTCAGTTCAGGGAGCTTGGTACAAAGAATCGCCAGTCGGCACAGCGAAGTCGCGACCTTTCGTGTGCGCACGCCTCAGGGTAGTTCTCTTGTCGCGGTAAAGCATCTCCGTGTGGAGGGACAGCGTGCCACGGATTCGCTACGAAGTGAGTTCCTGACTCTCCGTGAACTCCAGAGGGTTCTTGGCGAATCCCTGCGAAGGACAGTGCCTCGCCCATTATTGCTGCTGGAGAACGAGAGAACGATATTCCTCAGCTTTGTGCCTGGAATTCCTCTGGACGTTATACTCCGGCGTGACGCCAACGTCTTGACTTCTTGGCTCAACATTGCCGGCCGCAGGCGCCTCGAGGGCAGCGCCTTACACATCGGAGAATGGCTTAACACTTTTCACGGCGCGACTGCGTCGGGGGACCAGACCTTCGATCACGAGCGCTTCTCCGTTGAACTTGACTCGTTGATGGCGAAGTGCGAACCGCTTGGCTTTTCGCTGTCGGCTTTAGCCTCCATACGTGCGGTCGCCCTCAACTTGAGTGCAACTTCGTCTGGTTCCCCAGTTTCCGAGGCGGCCATGCACGGGGACTTTCTCCCTCAGAATGTGTTACTGGACCATGGCCGGCTCAGCATAGTTGACTTCGCCAGCTACTCCCCATCGGGTCCCGTATACACTGATGTAGCACACTTCATTGGATACCTCATGATCCTGGCCGGCAAACAGCTGTACTCCCGGAGTGCCGTTGAATCGGTGGCGCGACAGTTCCTGTCCGGGTATTCCCGCGCCCTCGATCAGAATCTGCTGCGGCTCTATACGGTGCGAGCCGTCCTGCGTATCATTGCGGATGGGAACCGTCAACTTTCGAGATCCACCAAAATAACGCTCGACCTGCTTTCGAACATCCTCAATAAAGGAATTACGGGTCTAGTGACTGCATGAAATCAGACTTCGAAGTGGTCGACTACGACATTGGGAAAGGCGACTATCGTAACGTTAGTAACTACGACGAAAAGCGTTACGCCGGAGCGGCCAATGAATACAAAAAGAAGATCACAAGCAACGCCTACCAGAAACTGATCGGGCCTTTGCAGGGGAAGCGAATTCTCGACGTCGGATGCGGAACAGGCCGTGGTGTAGCGGATTTTGTCGACGTCGCTGCACTGACGGTCGGGGTCGATGCCTCGCAAGACATGCTTGGGATCGCCGCACGAAAGATCGAGGGTCGTCCGCGAGTCGGCTTAGTGCGCTCCTATGCCCAGACCCTGCCGTTCCCTACGGGCTACTTTGACGTGGTCACCTCGCTCAACTTCCTGCACCTGTTCAGCCTAGACAGCCAGAGAAGCATGATCGCTGAGATGAAGCGAGTGGTCCGACCCGGCGGCACGATCGTCCTAGAGTTCGACAACGCTATCCATGGCCTTGGCCTCGGCCTCATCAAGCGTTGGACGGGGCGCGAACATGGTTCCTTGCCCTGGGAGATGCGACAAGTCGTCGGCTCCGAGTGCCGGGTGACACACGTCTACGGCGCTGTTTTCCCAATCGTGTGGCGACTGTTGTATCGCTTCCCCAAGATCTCCACCAATCTTGAGAAGATCGCGTACTATCCACCGTTTAACTGGATGGCTCACCGCGTTTTCTTCAGGCTAGTGACGACGCAGTCCTGACCAGGGTCACTTGGTGAGCTATTGAGCACCTTGGGTCGCGGCGTTGACCGCATCAATGTCGGCGCCCGGATCCTTCTGGTCGGAGGCTCTGTTCTTGAAGCGGCTTTTTGGGGCCAGATGATAGTCTCCTCCTACTCCACTGTTCCAGTTCACGAACCCCACCTGCGAATGCCCTTCGACAGGCCAATTCTCCGGCGGCCACTGGTGCATCGGCAACGCATTCATAATCACGTTGTGATCGAACCTGTAGGACGACCAGCACCTGTCGAGCACACCTTTCATCACCACTTGGCCAAAATAGCACTGCGCTGCGCCTCCGCCGGCATTGATATGCCCTGCGGAGCCCCCAGCAACGATGCTGTCTTCAAACACCATGTTCTGTTGGCCAGCTGGTCCTGCAATGATCCAACCCGCCCGGGCATGGTCCGTGGCCACGGTAATGTGCCGAATGCTGACGTCGTGTAGCCAGAATTTTTGTGACGCCGATAGAGCCGTAGTGATCTGGAACATGTCTCCGTTGCACCCTTGACACCCATCGTAGTTCATGTCGTCGAAGACGAGATCATGGATCGAATAGTGAGAGCCTTCCTGTGCCGCATATCCTGGATCCGACAGGCCGTTCCCAATCTGAATCGCGGCGCCTGCGTGCGCGATCCGCGAGTACCGGATGGTCACGTCGCGCACGGAACAAACCGGGCAAGTCCCCGGATTCTTCGGGGTCAACAGAATGGCAAACCCAACTTGGCTATAGCCTCCCCAGGCATTCTCCAGGAGATTGCCTTCGAACAGCACCCTTTGTGCGTTTTTCAACTCAAAAAGGTTCTTCACGATAAACGGCTTGCCTGAGGCTCCGCCCACGAATCCGGGCTCCCCTTGCTTCCACGTCCGGGGCTTGAACAGATGATTGTGTCGGATCTCGATATCAGCAGGAATCAGCAAAGCTTCTCCCCCTCCAAATATCAGGGACTCGGCTGCCCCTTCGAGAAAATTATTGACGACCTTGTAGGGGCCCATGGGATGATCACCGAGGCCGCCCGCAATGGCCTGGGCATCGACGCAAGCTCCTGTTAGCGCGACACAATGGAAATCGCTAAAGTAGGAATCCACCACCGCCACGTACCGGCTGCCCCCCAACGCGATCCCACGTGTGGTTTCGTCCTGCGGCGTTCCGTGCATCCAAACGCGGTCGAACACCAGGTGGTCCGCGGTCCCTGCACTCGACAGAGAGACGAGGTTGTACGTGATAAATCCCGGCGAATCGCGGGTGATCTCGAGCCCGACAAAACGGTAGTGATTGGCTGCATCCAGGAAGGTGACTGGACCGCTGCCCTTGCTGTCAAAAACAACCTTCGCCATCACATTGTGTGGTGCGGAGCATGGGAAAGCTGGTCGTCCGGGCAATGATGGCACTCCAGCATAGCAAGGCGTGATCCGGGTTCCTTCCCGCGGCAGTTCGTTGTCCGCCGCGCTCGTCCGCAGGACAATCCAATGCGCATCATCACAAGTTCTGGCGGGGAACTTGAAGTTGCCCGCGAATACGGACCCGGATTGCAAGCGGATCGTGTCTCCGCACCTGACCTTGTCGATGGCCGCCGTCAACTCATCGGCATTCTTCACTAGCACTGTTTTGCCCGGTGCGGGCGTATCCGTAACCGAACTCTTCACGTACAGCCGCGGCAATTCTGCCGGACCATCAAACTGCCCCGTAAACTCCGCCTTCCGCTCTTGCCCAAAGACTGTACCCGAGAAGAGAATTAGGGAGAAAGCCAGAATCGACTGTGCACCAAAGCTTTGCACGACTTGCCTCCATGAACCGTTGGGAAACTACACAAGGTGGCGACTCGATTTATCGCATCGCGAGGGCGTTCTCGGAGGCTGACACAGTGGACTCACCCGCAAGCCAATCCGCCATCCGACCGACATTGTCGTCCCCCACTTCCAGGCGAATACCCGATTTCACTGCCTCGAAGTGGTCGACGACGTAGCGCAACTTGTCCGCCATGTCGGACGCATTCAAGTCCCTGTAAGTGACCACACCCGCGGGCCGGCGCCCGTTTTCACTGGCCACCACCGGAACCCCCAAGGACAGCGACTCCAGCACAGACGCAGCAACACCGTCACAGGCAGGAGTGCGCAAGTACACGGCGCATCGCCGCAACAGCGTCAAGAACTGATCGTGAGTCAAGTTCCCCAGCAACAACAGGCTGTTCCGCTCATCGGCTGGCCAGCCTCTTACAAATTCCTCCGCGGCCGGCAACTCCTTGCTTGGGAACCCCAGCCAGACAAACCCTGTCCCCGGAAACTGTTGTCGATGCAGTCGCATCCCCGCGCGCAAAACGTCGAGCCGGTACTCTGGCCGGAACGACACGTAAGACAGGAAGACCTGCGAGTGCTTGGCCAAAAATTGCTCTACGTCGTTTGGCAACGTGACCGCAACGAATTGCAGGTATTGTGGCGAAAACGTCGCGATCGACTGCACTTTCGCCGCCCGGATTCCATACCTCACGATCGCGTCCTGAATCGGCTGGCTGTCACAGGCGATTCGACCCGCCAGCCGGAACAGCGCGTAGAACGCCCAATGCCACAGGCGTTTGTCGTGACGGGGGAAAAAGTCCTGTGCAAGTCCTCCATGGAACGTAACCAGCGCTGGCCGGCCGACGAGTCGCCCCGTGATCGCCGCCGCCGTGGCCAGCCAGTATCCCTTCTTCGACATGCCGTTCACGTGCACGTTCAGCAGGTATCCGCGCAGCGCATACCCCCATATCTTCTTCAGATAGTCCGGGCCATTCTGCACGTCCACATACTCCGAACTCTTGATCTGCCGGCCCTCGTTGATCTTCAAGACCTCACACAAGTGCCCGCGCCGACGCAATTCTTCCGTCACCAGTTTTAACTGGATCGCCCACCCGCACATCGGTGGCGGATAGTTTCCAATCTGCAAGACTTTGGCGGGCTCTCTCATCGTCTGCCAGAATGCGTCCCAACTCCTCGCGCTACCCCCAAGAAAGATCGCCGGACGTGAACCACCGCCCTAGCGGCGTTTTCGCATTGGTGTCAAAATGCCGGTGATAGAAGACGCGCTCGGAGTGGTGAATCACAAGATTCCCGAAAGCAGCCTGAGATATAGCAGCGTCATCCCAAACCTGGCACAGCACAAACAACGGTGCCTTGCAGCGTGCGGTGCTGCCCGTGGCAAGCTCGCATAGCGATTGTTCCCCAACATGCATAATTCAGAATGGCTTCCGCAACGATCCCTAGCGTGCGCCTAACCCTTTCCGTGGCTGTATCACTTTTCCGCTACCGGACTATGCACAACCCTGGTCACTCCTGTGGAAGGCATGGTCGGAGCCGCGGGCGCCATCTTCCAGCTCGTGCCTGCTTCCATGAAATTCCGGTGCCACAGTTCCAGCACCAGCATGCGCCACAGCATGCCGGAGCGGTTCCGGCGCCCCCGCGCGTGTTCATCCACCAGCGCCCGCACTGCCTCGGGCTTGAAATAGCCCCGCTGTAACGTTCGTGGTTCCAGCAACACGCGCAGGAACTGGTCCTTCATTTCGTTCCGCATCCAATCGACCAAGGGCAATTGGAAACCTTGTTTCCTGCGATGCAGCACCTCCGCCGGGATCCCCAGCCGTTCCGCCAGCTTCTTCAAAATGTACTTTCGCGTCCCCGTCCGGAACTTCCATTCCACCGGCAACGCGGCGACCCACTCCACCAACTCATGGTCGAGCATCGGCACCCGCACTTCGAGCGAGGTTGCCATGCTCATCCGGTCTACCTTCGCCAGGATATCCGCCGTCAGGTAAGTCTTCGTGTCGAGATAAAGCAGTCGGCTCAGTGCGTCGGTGGCCGGAGCATCGTCGTAGAATCGCTGCCACTGCTGCAGCGGATCAGGCAACTGGTTTGAGCTCTCCAGGAACTCTTTCGTAAAGAGTCTCCGCTCGCGATGCAGCACGGGGAAATACGACACGCCATCCAGATATCGGTCCCGCGGCGCCAGGGATGCGTTCCACGCCAGATTCTTCCCGTACATCCCCGCCGGAATCCGGTCGTGCATCTGGTCGCGGTAGAGTTGTCCCAGCCAGCGGGGCACCCGGTCGAATTTCTTGCGCGCCATCGCCACCAGGTAGCGGTCGTATCCGGCGAAAAGCTCGTCTCCGCCGTCGCCCGACAAGGCGACCGTAACCTGCTGCCGTGCCATCCGGCAGACGTAGTACGTGGGCAGCATCGAGGAATCCCCGAACGGCTCTTCCAACATGCGCGAGAGGAATGTAAGCGTCTCTTCGAGGTTCGGGTCCAGCATCAGCTCGTGGTGGTCGGTCCCGAAACGCTCGGCCACCAACCGCGCGTATTCCGCTTCGTTGAACTGCTCCGCCTGAAACCCGATAGAAAACGTCTTGACCGGAGCTGAACTGACCCGGGCCATCAGCGCCACGATGATGGAGGAATCCACGCCCCCGCTGAGCAGCGCGCCTAGAGGTACATCGCTGATCAGCCGGATCCTCACCGCCTCCAGCAACCGCCGCTCCAGTTCTTCCAGGCATTCTTCTTCCGACATCGCCGGATGCGTCCCATACTCCGGCACATCCCAATACTCGCGGATCTTGATTTCCCCGTTGGCGTACTCGAGCAGGTGTCCGGGAGGCAGCTTGAGGATGTGGCGAAAGGCGGTTTGCGGATCGGGAATATAGCCGAAGTAGAAATACTGCAGCAGTCCTTCGGAATTGATTTCCGCCAACTCGGGCGCGACCGCAAAAATCGTTTTGATCTCCGAACCGAACAGCAGGCGCCCATTGTGCAGGGCGTAGTGTAGAGGTTTCTTGCCCAGCCGGTCCCGCGCCAGCAGTAGCTTTTGTGTGCGTTCGTCGTATAAGGCGATGGCGAACATACCGCGCAGCTTCTTCACGCAGTCCGCGCCCATCTCCTCGTAGAGATGGACAATAGTCTCTGTGTCACTGTGGGTGTAGAACTGGTGTCCGCGCCCTTCAAGTTCGCGCCGCAACTCCGGAAAGTTGTAGATCTCTCCGTTGAAGACCACCCAAACGCTCTGGTCTTCGTTGTGAATCGGTTGCCGCCCACCCGCCAGATCAATGATGCTCAGGCGCCGCATTCCCAGGCCGGCTGGTCCCTTGGCGTAGATCCCTTCGTCGTCAGGCCCGCGGTGCACAATCGTCTGGCACATGCGATGGACGTCGGAGGCTTCGACCACTTCGCCCCGACGCCCAACCAGGCCGGCTATTCCACACACTGCGACACCTCAAGCTTTTCTGCGGTGGAGCTTCCGTTGCCAACCGAAGGCCGCGTGCCTTGCACCGCGATCGGTTGCTCGATCACCCGCAAATCTTCCAGACCGCACGCCTCGAACCAGCGGAACACTTCCTCATAAGTGTGCTTGGACTGGTACCACGGGGAATACCAGTCGAACGTGTCAAGCACGCGCCAGGTCGAATCCTTGTTGAACGACATCGGAATCAGCCACGCCAGCAGGCTGCTCGCCGCCTGGCCCAGCAGGGGAATCTTTTTCAGCACCTGGTGTATTCCGTACAGCGGCACCACCCCGCGGCACAGTGTGTGCAGCGTCTGCGGCGACATCCTCCGCGTGACTTTCCGGTAGACATCGCTCATCCGGTACCAGGGGTTGTAGGCGCTGTAGAGCCAGATGGCGATCCGTCCACCTGGTTTCAGAAGTCCTGGCAACGACTTGAACGCGCGCTCGCAGTCCGGGGTGTGATGCAAAACACCGATGCTGTAGATATAGTCGAAGCTCTCCGCGGCGAATGGAAGTTTGAAAACGTCGGCCTGGAAAATCGTCGCACTACGCTCTGCCAGGTTTTTAGCAGCAACCTCTGACGCCAGGCTCAGGTCGATGCCCACCACGTGAGCGCCCCACCGCGTCGCGACCTCGGCAAAGCGTCCCATCCCGCAACCCACGTCCAGCACCAGCTTCCCCGCCAGGTCCTCGGGCCGGAAACCGGTGCGCCGCCGGAACGCACGCTCCGACTTTTGGCTGGTCTCGTCGTCCAGCTGAGTCCGCGCGTACAGCTTCCACTGGAAACCAAAACTCCCCGCATACTCTTGCGCGCAAACGAACCGCACCACGCCGTTCGGCAAGGGATACTGCCGCCCGCATCTGGTGCACACCAGTCCGTCCGCCTGGGAGTCCAGGCCACTCTGACAATCCAGGCATCGCAGAATCGCCAGAACCTCCTCAGCGATTCCAGGCAAGCTCGCGTTCTTTGTCTCCACCATAGCCAAGTTCTTTCGTGCCTCCACTCGCCGCGTTCCCGCTTCCCCCGCTGTTCTCCTCAGAGGGCTTGCTGGCAATCTGGTACAGGGCGCAGATGTAGCCCACCATGAAATAGGGAAAGAGGTTGTACTCGGTTGATGCGAATGCTGCTCCCGCCAGGTAGGCGGCCATGGCCGCCCCTAGCGCGCCCGTCCACAACCGGATGTCCCCGTTGAGCGCGTACCCCGGCAGCTTTCGGACTCGGCGAATCTTCCGCATGGAAGCGACCAACATCCACAGAAAAAGGAAAATCGCCGGGAAACCTGCCTCCGCTGCAATCTCCGTATAGGTGTTGTGCGCCACGTGCCATTGCCCGGACACCACAGGGAAATTACCCGGGCCGATACCGAAAACAGGATGGTGAAGAGCGGTTATCAGGCTGTCCTTCAGCAGCTCCTCCCGCGCCTCGACTGAACCCTGCGCGTGCGATTCCAACGTGCCCCGTTCCTGCGTACCCTCCGGAGTCTCATGAACCAGAGTCTCCATGCGAGCGAGGTACTTTGGTGTGACCAGCACAACGGCCAAAGAGATGACCCCGATGATCGCGGCGCTCATCAGGAGCATCACTCGTCGACCTTTCACGCCGAACTCCCACAGGCAGATGGTTGCAGTGATCACCATGGCGATCATGCCACTCCTGGAGTACGTAGCCACGACCGCATACAGCATGCTTATCAGACCGATCGCCCAGGCGACTTTGCGCAGGCCGCCCTTGGCCGCGAACATGAACGCCATGCACAATGGAAAATTTATGGCAATGTTTATAGCCAAATCGTTCGGATTCTCCAGGATACCCTTCTGGATCCCCATTAATCGCCCATCTACAGTGTGCCGCACAAAGAGCGAGGCGACGGTGACCGCAGCTACGGCCGCCGATTGGATATACAACAACTTCCGCAACTCGTTCACTTTCGTGACCACGAGCACGATCAGCAGGGCGCAGATCACTCCCTTGGAGAATTTGTTGACCACGGTATCGAAGGAACCGCCGCGCCAGTACGCGAAAGGTACGGTCAGAAGCATCTGGAAGAAGAGCGCCACCAGGAGCTTGCACTCCAGCGGAAAGTCCCCCCGGTCCTTCGACTTGACCCCGAACACCAACGCCAGGAAGCTGAGCCCAGCCGCGATTTTGCCCAGAGGAACGAGGTTGAGTACGGGAATAAAATCTTCCGGACGGACAAAGTAAATGAACGAGAAACACACCAACGCGCGATAGGCCAAGGTCGCCTTGTTCACGCGCAGCGCTCTGCCAACCGCCGTCCCTTCGCTTTGAGGACTTCCCGTCATGGTTGTCGCCCAGGCCTATCTGTTGGTCTTAGCCGGTCGCCCGATTGCATTGCGTTCGACCCTCCGTTGCCAACCGCGTGAACCGTACCTTGATGAATGGTCCCGATTGCCGGCGTGTCGACTGCACACGGCGAACCGCCACGCGCGACACCGCCGCCGTCCGTGGTAGGCGCGGGACGCAGACTATCGCAGACCCCGCTCGGCCCGCGATCGCCCACAGCTCCCAGCTGAGCAGGGAGAGGTGCAACTGCGACGCCATTTCCTGTCTGCTTGCGAAACTGCGCTGCCAATCGGGCGGTAAAGATCTCCGCTCCACGATCATTGAGGTGGAAGCCGTCTCGGTAGAGTTCTCGAGGAAATTCTCCGGGCGGGGAGAGCACCCACACAGGAACGCCAACCGCGTCACCTATCGCCTGGACTTGGCGCGACTGGTCCTCACGCAAAGTGGGCGGGATCATCAGGACAATGGTCAGCCCGTAGGTCCGCGCAAGGTTGCCCAACTCCGGCAGGCGCTCTTGTGCGGAAGCAATCAGGACGGCTGGGTCGTGCACGTGTGGCCCATGGTCGGCAATGCGCGCCGCGAGTTCGCGAAATCTAGGGATGAGCAGGATGAGCACTCCCTGGCGAATAAAAGCTTTGTTCGCCAGCCAGTGACTCCAGTGCGCGAATAAGTAGGTACTCGCGGTGGTCCGGTCGAGCTTGATTTTGTCGATCACCAACGGGAAATCGCGAGTACTCATCAGGCGATTCGCAAAAGATTCACCCAGCGTAAATCGTGAGGCGAACTGATCGGAGGCCAGGCTGAGTACGATCACGCTCGGCCGGGCCCCTTCCTCGAGCAGACGGCGCAGACCAAAGTACCAGTCGAAGTACTGGGTCTGCTCGATGCCCAGCCGGCTGACTTCGTATTGCGGGGCGAGCGTGTCGTGCAGATTGTCGAGGTGAACTCCTTCCAGCAGAAGCGAATTCCCCGCCAGGAGAACGGTCTTTCGGCCGTCGGGTGTCGCCGCCTGCAGACTCCGGGCAGCCTTGAGTTCGCTCCCAACGCGCCGCTCGGTGCGGCTGATGTGAGCCAGGACAACGGGCGACGCCGCTTCAAGACTGAGGAAAATCACCGTCAGGCCCGCGACCAGCGCGATGATTCCCTCTCGCGGTCCGAAGCTGGAGCGCGGCGAGGATAGGCTGCTCTCGATCCTCTCAGAACTGGAAGTAGATAAAGGCATTTACCTGATTGGCTCCTAGGAAAGCAATGACCACAGCGCAGGCCAGTCCAAGAACCACGCGGGACTGCGTCGTGCTCGACGCGAGACAGTATTCGTCACCGCTCGACTCAAGCGACAAGTCGAGCAGCATCAATGGCACCGAAAACATCGCGAGAAACAGGAATGCGGACGGCAACTCCGGTCTCCAGCCCCACCTGGTGAGTCCTCGCAACATCCCCCACCCGGAGCCAAGCGATTGTGCGCGGAAGAATATCCACCCCAGACAAACCAGATGGAAGATGAAGATCCGCCGCACCCAGCGGCGAAGTCTCCCAGGGGCTTCCGGTTTGCCCTCGGTAAGCTTTCTTTCGACGGCGAGGCTGCCGCCGTGCAGACCGCCCCACACCACGAATGTCCAGTTCGCCCCGTGCCACAAGCCTCCGAGCAACATTGTGGTCAACAGATTTCCGTAGGTCCTGGTTGCGCCACGTCGGCTCCCACCTAATGGGATGTAGAGGTAATCGCGCAGCCAGGTACTCAGGCTGATGTGCCAGCGCCGCCAGAAGTCTTGAATGCTCTCCGCCAGATACGGCTGACGAAAATTGACCATGAAATGAAAACCGAGCAGTTGTGCACTTCCACGAGCGATGCTGCTGTAGCCACTGAAATCCCCGTAAATCTGCCACGCGAAAGCATACGTACCCAGCAACACCACGGGAAACGTAGGTCGGCCGAAGGCCCCGCTGAAGGCTGCATTGGCTAGCAGGGCGCAGTTGTCGGCGATCACGCACTTTCGAAACAGTCCTTCAAGAATGAGCATCAATCCATCAAACGCCTTCGCCGAGTCCCAGTGCCTGGGCTTCTGGACCTGGGGCAACAAGTGCGACGGACGTTGGATCGGACCAGCGATCAAGTGCGGAAACAAACTGATGAACAGTCCGTAATCCAGAAACGAACGCGAAGGGGGAAGCTTCCCCGAATACACGTCCACAATGTAGGCGACTTCCTGGAAGGTGTAGAACGAAATCCCGGGCGGAAGAATGATCAGCAGCAGAGGCAAGGATGCGTGGATGCCCAGACTACCGAGCGCGACCGACAAGGAATCCGCGAAGAAATTGAAATACTTGAAGAACCCGAGAATGGAGAAGTTGATAACCAGCGACAGCACCAGGAATAGCCGTCGCACTTGTTGCTTCTCTGTTTCTGCGATCTTGATGGCGATGAGGTAGTCGATGACGGTTGACCCGATCATCAGGCACAGAAAGCGCCAGTCCCACCAACCGTAAAAGAAATAGCTCGCGAGCAGAAGAAATCGGTTCTGGTTTCGAAAATCCACGCACCAGTACGCGAGGACTACACAGCACAGAAAAGCTACATAAATGGGAGTGTCGAAGAGCATAGATACTCAGCGGGCTGACGGCCGCTTAGCCTCCTGAATATCTGCATTCTTGTCGAACCTCCCGGAGAACTCAATCGTCGCGGATTGCTCCCGGAATTTTCTCTTCTCAAACTTAGAAAAATAGCGCTGCATAAGTGTCATCGCGACCAGGCCACCCTTCTTTTGGTCACAAAGTTCGCGAACGCCACCAGAGCTGCCAAATTCAGAACTACGAATGTGTACGCGGCGTCTCCCAGACGGGAGAACAGGCCAGTTTTCATCCGCGCCATACCGACCAGGCTTAGAGCGTAAAACACAACCTGCAGGGCGAGCACGCCCCGGTAAAAAGGACCCGGCAGGAATACACAACTGCTCAGGCAGGCCAGGAGGGCAAATGGCACCACCAAGCGCAGCAGTTTATGACTCACAAACTCCATGCGGATGGGATTCCCTCCGCCCAACAGCCACGGCGCCAGCTGCAACAACTGGTAGTTCCCGCTCAACGTCCGCACTTTGCGCGCGAACTCCCTGCCCGCACCCTGGTCGGCGCGATCCCACGCCCGCGCCTGCGTCTCGAAGATCACGCGTTTTCCCTGGTGCACCACCTGCATCGGGATGTACACATCGTCCAGCAAGGTTTCCGGGGGAATCCGCCCCAGCAATTCGCGCCGCACTCCGTACAACGCTCCGGTCGCACCGACCACCGACCCCGAAGCCGATTCCAGTTCGCGCACCCTTTTCTCGATTCGCCAGTACAGCCCCATGCCCTGGCTCTGCTCGCCCGCATCCGGGTCACCCAGCATCAACTCACCGCTCACACAGCCCACTTCCGGATCCCCAAAATTCTCCAGCAGCGCTCGGACGGCGACGGTTTCAATCTTCTGGCGTGCGTCGGTGAAAATCACAATGTCGCCCTGGACCCAATCAAGGGCGTCGTTCAATCCCGAGGCCTTGCCCTCCGACAACTGGTTCAGGACCGTCTGCACCCTCGGGTTGCGCGCATACTCATGCAGAATCCCCTCGGTGCCATCGGTCGATCCATCCGAAACGACCACCAGGTCTGTCAGTTCCTGCGGGTAGTCCAGCGCCAGCAGGTTCTCCAGTTTGCTCCGGAGCACCCGCTCCTCGTTGCGCACCACCATGACGACCGAGACGCGCGGCTGAATCGTTCCCCGCTGCACCGGCCGCGGCCGCCAGCGGCTCCGCAACCACAACCACACCGGGTAGCCGGCGTAGGTGTAGGCGATCAGCGCGACTGCCGCCCAGAACACCCATCTCATTGCGCGCCCCGGCCGAGCAGCACAATCTTGATGGTCTGGAGCATGATCAGGATGTCCAGACCGAGCGAGGCATTCTTGATGTAGAACAGGTCGTATTGCAGCTTTTGCTTGGCGTCTTCGACGGTATTGCCGTACTTGTAGCGGATCTGCGCCCACCCGGTGATTCCCGGGCGCACCGCGTGGCGCACGCCGTAGTACGGAATCTCTTTCGTGAGCCACTCCACGAACTCCGGCCGCTCAGGGCGCGGGCCAACGAACGCCATGTCTCCTTTGAACACGCACCACAACTGCGGAATCTCGTCGATGCGCGACGAACGCAGGAGCTTCCCGATCCGGGTAATCCGCGGATCATCATCCCCCGCCCACGTCGGCCCGGTGTCGGCCTCGGCGTCCTGTCGCATTGTCCGGAACTTGTAGCAATAGAAGGTGTGGCCCGCCCGGCCTACCCGCTTTTGCCGGTAGAGCACGGGACCTCTGGAATCCAGCTTGATGGCCAGGATCACGAAAGGCAGGAACGGCAGCACCACCAGAAGAAGCGTCAGCGACATCAGGGTCGAGAGCGCCCGCCGCATCAGATTGAAACTGCTGCTGAACCGGAACCCTTCGGCGAAAATCAGCCAGCTCGGATAAAGCTGCTCAACCTCGATGCGCCCTGAAATTTTCTCCAGCCACGAAGTCGCTTCTTCGATGCTGACGCCATTTAGACGCAACTGCAGCAACTCCTGTACGGGGATCGTTCCGCGCCGGTCGGGCATGGCCACGATGACGCGGTGCACGCGATGGGCTTTGGCTAACTCCATCAAGTGATCGGCGGCCGTTTCGCGCGTGAGCGCACCTTCCACATTCCCGCTCCAGCCGATTACCTCGACGCCGAGTTCCCGGCGCTGCCGCAAACCCTGCACCAGCCGCCGGGCCTGCTCCCCCGTGCCCAGGACGTAAACCTTCTCCTGCATGTACGGCTGCTGGATCAGCCACCCGTACGCGGTTCGCCAGCCGAACAGCCCAAGGGTCAGGATGACCAGCGCGATCACGGACGCGTTATTCCCTGGCAACGCATTGGGAAAAGCGAATCCGATTCCCGCCAGCAGCAGGGCCAGCAATCCCGGCACCAGGAATAGCCGGAAATACAATTCCCCCTTCGCGTCGAAGCGGGTGGCATCGTACAAGTCGAACCCGTGCGAACAGATCAGCACGACGACCGTGGCCACCAGAATCTTGAAATATCCGCCCTGGTAGTTCAGGACGATATATTTCTCATCTGGAAATGCCAGTACCACCCCGAGCAAGAACGAGGTGAACACCACCATCGCTTCCACCGCCAGCAAAACCAGCGTGCGGACCGGGTAGTAAACATTGAAGAGTCTGATCAAGGGCCCCTACCCCTTTTGTTGGGGTGTCTTCTCGTAAACGTCGTAGTAGTAACGAGCGTACGAATCCGCCCGGCTGATTCCGTTCAGCACCACGCCGACCAGCGTCTTCCCATGGAACTCCTGACGCGCCTTCTGGGCCGTGTCATAGGGAGTCGAGTTCGAACGCACGACCATCAGCACGCCATCGCAGAAATTCGCGAGCTGGCTGGCATCGGAAACCGGCACTGCCGGTGGCGAATCGATGATGATCCAGTCAAACAGGGGCTCCACGCGCTGCATCAACATCTTCAACCGACCGTTCGCAATGAGCTCCGCCGGTTGCGCGACGTAACGTCCGCAGGGAATGAAGAACAGGTTGTCCATCGGCCCCCGCTGCATGATGGAGAATTCGTCGCTCTCTCCCAGCAGGTACTCACCCAGTCCCGGTGCCGACGTCGTCCCGAGCGCCGAATGCAGCCGCGCCACGCGCAGGTCCCCGTCGATCAGCAGGACCCGCCGCCCGTGCTGCTTCACCAGCACCTGCGCCAGGTTCGCCGAGACAAACGACTTCCCTTCTTTCGGCAGCGCGCTGGTCACCAGGATCTTCTTCAGCGACCCTTTCTCGCGCATCTGGTACAGGCGTGAACGCAGGGTGCGGAACTGCTCCGCGCCGCGCGCGTTCTCCTCGCGGTTAAAGAAGAGCATCGTCTTGGGATCGGGTTTCCACTCGCTTTGCGCGCAGCGCGCCAGCAACGTGTCGAAGGTGAACTGGCTGGCAAACGACGGCATGCCGGCGCCCGGCGCGACTGCCGGCGCCGGAGCGGTCGCCACCGCGGCCGAACTCCCGCCCGGATTCGCCGTTTCCGGCATGACTGGTCCGGTCACGGGGGCCCCGAGATCCCCCGCGGGCGTGGACTCCACCCGTCCGCCCTGGGAGGCTGCCCGTTCCTGTTCCGCTCGCTTGAGTGCTTCGTGAATTCGGCTCATGATTTCCTTTCCTTCGGCATATCTTGCTCGGACTGTCGCAGCTTGTCCGCCAGCGTAGCCAGCGTCCGCAGCGCTTCCACCAGATCAAATTTTTCGCCATTCGTGGCCGGCGGCGCTGGCGCCACCGTCATTGCCGCCGATGCCGTGTTGTCGCCCAGATCGAAATCCCCGGCGACAGCATCTACGATTGCCGCTGGAATCGTCGGCTTCTGATCGACGAACGCGCTCACCAGGCAGTGCTCACACACCAGGTTCACCACGCGTGGAATTCCGTTGGCATACTTGTGAATTGCCACCAGGGCCTCGGGCTCGAAAATCTGCCGCCCGTCGGACCCGGCGATGCGTAGCCGCTGTTGCACGTACGCCTTGGTTTCTTCGAGCGTTAGCGGATGGGTTTTGGCCCGCAGCGTCAGTCTCTGGCGCAACTGCCGCAACTGCGGCTGCTTCAGCTTGGCTTCCAGCTCAGGCTGGCCGACGAGCACGATCTGCAGCAGCTTCTCCGTGAACGTTTCCAGGTTGGTAAGCATGCGGATCTCTTCCAGCACTTCGTCGGTGAGGTTCTGCGCCTCGTCGACGATCAGCACCGCGGTCTCGCCTGCGCGGTAACGGTCGAGCAGCCAGTTGTAGAGACGCTGCAGGATCTGGCTCTTCGATCTCGTCTCGCAGGGAATCCCGAAGTCCGCCATCATGTAGTCGAGGAACTGGGGAACGTTCATCCGTGAGTTGAAGACGAACGCCGTCGCCACCTGCTGCAATCGCAGCCACTCCAGCAGCTTGTTGATCAGCGTCGTCTTGCCCGTGCCCACTTCTCCGGTCAGCAGCACGAACCCCTTGCGGCTCTGGATGCCATAGGTCAGGCAGGCCAGCGCTTCCTCCGTGTGCCGCGTCAGGAACAAATAACGCGGGTCCGGATTCACATTGAACGGGTTCGCCCGTAAGCCAAAAAACTCTTTGTACATAGCGGTCGCCTAGACCCCGACTTTCTCTTTCGCGGCATCCGCGCCGGCCTTGTCTTTGTTCCAGAACTTGCCGTTTCCGTTCTTCTCTTCGTCCTCAGTTACCCACGGTAGCGAGACCAGTACCGGCAATTGCAGGCTGGCCTCGACATCGGCCTCGTTGCGGATCGACTTGTCCCGCATCTCCAGCCACAACGCCAGTCCGAGTCCCACGACCAACCCTGCGCCCAGTCCGCCGCCCGCAAACAGCAGGCGGTTCGGGAAGCTCGGCGACTCCGGCAGGCTGGCCTGGTTCAGCAGGCGCATCTGCTCGCCCTGCTGCCGCTTTTCCATGTCAGTCGCCATCTCCGAGGTGCTCTTTTTCGCCAGCAGGTCCGTGTAAAATTTCTGCGCCGTGTCATAGTCGCGGGTCAGAAGCTTGTACTTCTCCTCCACTTCCGGGCTGATCGCCACCCGGCTCTGGTAGAGCCGGATCTGGTCCGCGATTCGCTTCTGCTCGCGGGTCGCTTGCGCCAGCACTTCCCCGTACTGGTGGATCTGCAACCGTAGCTGCCGAATCTCCGGCGGCTCGCTTAAGCTCGCCTTGTCGGTCGGGTCCGCGCCTTTGGCCGCGGCATCGTTAACCTCGGCCAGCTTCTTCTTGACTTCCGCGATGTCGGCTTTGGCTTTGATCACATCGGGATGGTCTTCCGTATAGCGCGCCTGCAACGACAGCAACTGCCCCTGCAGCGTGGTCAACTGCTGCTCGAGACTCTGCGGATTGGTGGTTCCCTGCGACGACTTCCAGGCGGCGAGTTGCTGCGCGAGCAACGACTCGGTGTAGGCCTTGTCCTGCTGCGCCCGGTTTACGGTCTGGGTATCGGCATCCAGTTGCGAATTCAACGAGCCCAGCACTTTCAGGTTGTTGTCTTCGTCGCCCGGCAGCTGCCCGGCATATTGCCGTTTGAAGGCGGCCAGCTTCGAGTCCTGGTCGTCGAGGTTGTGCTTGGCCTCCTCCAGCTGACGGCTGATGAAATCGGTCGTGCTCTGTGCCACTTGCTCGCGCGTGTTCTGGTTCTCGAACAGCATCATCGAGGTCAGATCGTTGCAAATGTCCTGGGCCTCTTTGGGGCTGGGACCGGTGTAGTTCACGTAGTATCCCGGCACGCTGGTGCCCTGTCCTGGTTTCCGTTTCGCGCCGCCAGGACTGGCGATACCGGTCAGATCGGTCCACACGGGCTCGATCTGCACGCCCTGGCGGATGTCGTCGATCACATCATCCAGGTTCTTGCCGCCCCGCAGCAGTCCCGGGTGGCGTTGCTCGATCATGGGCTGCAGGCGGTTGTGTCCCAACACCTGTTGCTGCATGGTGGCGACCCGTTGCGCCAGGTCTTGAGTGACCTGCGACTGCACTACCCCCTCGGGCACTTTCTGGCCTTCCACCAGCACCAGGGCCTGCGAGGTATATTTCGCCGTGAACGCGTACGAGATCAGGAATCCCGCCAGCGGCGCCAGCAGCGTCGGAATCAGGATCAACTTCATCCGCCGCTGCAACATGGACAGGTAGTCGTCTATCGTGAGATCGCGATTCTCAATCATTCCAGTATTTCCGTTCTGGCCGCCGCTCCCGGCAGCCGTGAAATTAATCGATCCGTATCGGCCGGAAGTGCCAATCCAGGCCAATGGTCAAGACATGCCGGACCGAGATCCGGTTCCCGCACGGGGCTCCACCCACCGTGCACGTGCTATCCAGAATCTGATCGTTGAACTGGTAGCTGAGGAATGCACCCCAGTTGTAGCCGAATTGCCGGCGCACCGCGAAGCCCGCGAAGATGTATTTGTAGGAGTTCGAGTCCACACCGAGCAGGCTCGTTTCCAGCCGCTTGTTATGCGAAAACCCGATATCCCCCTCCGCGCTGTAGCGCCGCCAGAACGAGCGCGCCGCGTTGATGCGCACCACGTCGCTCTCTGCTCCCGCGTAAAACCCAGACCCGCTGGTATTGAAGCGCTCGTAGCTGACCGCGGCCGTTGCCCGCTTGAACTTGTAGCGCAACGACGCCAGTCCACTTCCTGACAGGTGCGAAATCGTTCCCGACAACGGATCCTCGATCCGTGTCCACTGCGGCCCTGCTCCCAACACCAGGTCCATGCGGCCCGACACCCGGCGGCCGTACATGAACTGCACCGACTCGGTATTGATGTTACCGGTGCCGATCAATCCCGGAAAATGAAACGTCTGGTAGCCGAACATCAGGGCAATCTGGTCCTTCGGACCCAGGGTGTAGTTGTACCCGGCCTGCGCCCCCACCTGCCGGCTGTTGATGAGCCCGGCGGACGCATTGTCGAAGTGCACCAGGCCGAAGGAGCCGGCGGCCGTCACCGAGGAGCGCGGGGTCAGGTTCTCGACCACGTCCGCCACTGCGACGTTGGTGATGCGCGACTCCTGGCCGAGCGAACCGAATTGCTCCGATCCCAGGATGCCGTAGTGCCCTCCGAACCCGCTGCCCAACACGCCCATGCCTTCGCCGATTCCACCCAGACCCAGCTGAAATCCGCCCGACCCTCCGTAAGAACCGTAACCGAAGGAACCCTCCGGCAAGTAGCTGAAGGAGTCCCGCAACGTGAATTGCCCCGTTCTCCACAACAGGCTCTGCTGCGCCTGCACTTCCTGGATCTGCTTCACTCCCTGGCCCGCGAGGTTGTAGTAAGCCGCTCCGCCAACGTAGGCTGCCGCCAGCTGGTAGCGGCTCCAGAGGCGCTGCATGGTCAGGCCGCCCAGACCGCGCGTCACCGAGTGAATCGCCGGATAGGCGTCGCTGCCGATGTTGGTATCGAGCGACTCGCTGCCCTCGACCCCACCGAGCAGCATGCTGCGCGGTTGAATGTTCGGTTCCAGCGATGGGCGGTCCAACCCGGAAATCGGCGGGTTGTCATTCAGCAGCACCGGCGGGTTATCCTGCCCGAACGCTGCCGGCGGAGGAGTGCTCTGCTGTCCCTCGGCCGGAGCCTGCCCGGCAGGATCCTGTCCCCAGGCTCCCAGCGAGCCCGCCACCAGCACCACCAGCACGCACGTTGTTTGGCGTATCTTCATCATCAAATCCTTACGGGACCACGACCGTGTCGCCGGGTTTAAGCACCAGGTTCTGGTCGATCGCGTCGCCTTTGATCAGCGCCCTGTAGTTCACAGGAATCTTCTGCTGTTTCCCGCTATCCGTGCGCAGCACATAGATGCCCTTGGTATTGGCGAATTGGCTGAAACCTGCCGTGGCCAGCGCCTGCAACACCGTCATGTTGGGCTGTAGCGGCATCGGACCGGTATGCGCCACCTCGCCCATCACATAGATCTTCTGACTGTTCATTGCCGTCACGATCACGGTAACGCGCGGGTCCGAAATATATTTTTTCAGCTTAGTGCTGATCGAATCTGCGAGATCGGAAGGCGTCAATCCGGCGGCCACCACATCGTTCAACAACGGCATGGAAATCTTGCCGTCCGGCCGCACCGGAAGCGTCTCGGTCAGATCCGGTTCCTTCCACACAGAAATGTGCAAAGTGTCATCGGCACCGATCTTGTAATCGGGTCCAGCCACCGACACCGCCTCGCTCGGCACTTTGTCCGGCTTCGCGGGCCCGTCACTCGCCTTGGCATTCGCCTGTGCCGACGCGCCCGACGCCAGCACCCCCACCAACAAGAAAATCCCGAGCTTCATTGTCCCTTCCATAATTCTCTCCTGACCGCTTATGACGCTCCGTAGTCCTGGTATCCGATCTGCTTCAGCTTGTAGAGCAGGGCCTTGTAACTGATCTGCAACTCTTGCGCCGCCCGCCTCCGGTTCCACCGGGTGCGATTCAATACTCTCAGGATCAATTCCTTCTCGGCTTCGCGCGACGCCGCCCGCGACGCCTGCTTCAGCGAAATCCGCTCGCCATTGCTCCCGTTTTCCGACCTCATTAATAAAGACCGCAATCCACCCATCGCCACCGACTCATCACCCAGCGCCACGATCGCCTTCGCCGCATCTTCCAGCTCCCGGATGTTTCCCGGCCAGGCATATTCCTGGAACAAACGTTGCGTCTGGACACTTAGCTGAGGCACGGGACGGCGAAAATCCCGCGCATACTTGCTCAGAAAAAACTTCACCAGGCACGGAATGTCCTCTTTCCGCTGCCGCAGAGGTGGAAGCCGCAAACACACCGCGCTCACGCGGTAATAAAGATCCTCACGAAAGCGGTTCGCTTTTACTTCGGCTTCGAGTTCACGAGCGCTTCCGCAAATTAACCGCGTGCGTGTCCGGATCGGGTGCCCGTTCCCTTTCGGCTCCGCCAGCGATTGCAGAAGGCCTTCCTGGCAGGCCGGGCTGAGATCGGCCAACTCTTCCAGGTACACCGTGCCCGTAGTCTCGAGCAGCCCCTCGGTTCCTCTGGCGGCTAGAATCTCGGGAACGATCTCCGCGCACGGTACCACCCGAAACAGCTCCTCCCGGTGTTCCGACATCTGGTGAATCCGTTCCGCCGTCGCTTCCTTTCCCGCTCCCGCCTCCGCCAACAGCAGGACCGGAACTTCGTTCCTCGCCAGTTCGCGGATCACGACCTCCAGAGCACGCATGTTCTGGCCAAGGCTCTCGACGAAGCTGTGCTCGGCAGCTTCGGCGCCTCGCGTACCGTTGCCTCCCGCGTTTTCAGGGAAATCTTTGGACATATAAACGCTAGTTTCTAGCCGGGGGAATATCACTATTGGGTCGGATGTTTTGGCGGGCTGGTTCAGAGCACGACATGTGCCAATTACCCGGCCCGACGGTCAGCTTTCAGTCTGCACTTTTATTGCTTGTTTTCAATGGCTTGGGCCGGAAAGAAGACTAGTCCACCCGCCCCTGTCAACTAGCAGATAGCCTACAGCATGCCCCCAGGAAGGGAAAGTTTTTACCCACTCCAAAGTAACAAGTGGGTATTACTTTTCTCCTATCCCGAAAATACGCTTCTAACTTATTGTCAAAAAAGGAGTCTCTTGCTCAGACTGGTCAAAGCTCAGCCCACTTCCCAAGGGAAGTCTCAGCCCTCCCCGTGTCCAATCTTTTTCCCATCCTCCTCCGATCTCGCCACTCGCGGTTAGGCAAACCAAGGTCACTATTGAAGCACTCGGTGATTGCACCCCTCCAGCCGTTCGCATATCCTCAGTCTGGACACCCCTCGACTTAACTTTTCCGTTTTGAGCCCTGCCGCACAAGCCGCATCCCCGCCGCTCGCCAGTGATCGCGCGTCCTTGGAGTCCACGCCGCTGTGGCAGGTGCTGGTGCTCTGTGCCGTGCTGGCCTGGCTGTACGCTCCCGTGCTCGGACATCTGATCAGGCAGTGGAATCGCGACCCGAACTATTCCCACGGCTTCTTCGTTCCAGCCTTCTCTTTGTTCGTGATTTGGCAGCAAAAGGATCGCTTGCACGGTCTGCCCTCGCGGCCGTCCTGGTCCGGACTGCTGGTTCTCTTTTGCGCGCTCCTTGTTCTGATGGCGGGAGTGCTGGGGGCGGAACTTTTCCTGTCACGCTTCTCCTTCCTGCTGGCCATCGCAGGAGTGGTCGTCCTGATCTACGGCTGGAATCATCTCGGAGCCGCTGTTTTCGCCTGGCTGTTCCTGCTGTTCATGATTCCGATCCCCAACATCATTTTCAATGAGATCACCTTTCCCTTGCAGTTGCTGGCTTCCAAAGCCGCTGCCTGGACGCTGCCCGCCCTCGGCGTTCCCGTATTGCGCGAAGGCAACGTAATCCAGTTACCCGCCATGGCACTCGAAGTGGCCGAGGCTTGCAGCGGAATCCGTTCCCTGATGTCGCTTGCCACCCTCGCCGTGATTTACGGATACCTCCTCGAGCCCCGCAAGGTAGTCCGCGTGGCCTTGGCGCTTGGAGCCGTTCCCATCGCAGTCCTGGCCAACAGCTTTCGCATCGTCGGCACCGGGTTACTCGTGCAGTATTGGGATCCCGAAAAGGCCGAGGGTTTCTTTCACGCCTTCTCGGGCTGGCTGATCTTCGTGGTATCGCTGGCTTTGCTCTTTCTCCTGCATCGCGCCCTGCAGTGGGTGTGGCTGAAAGGAGAGTCCCGCTGATGCGCCTTAACGCTCGTTTCCTGATCGCGCTCGTGCTCCTGGCTAGCACGGCTCTGTTTCTGCAGGCACGCGGTCGTAGTGAAGTCTTTCCGCCGCGCCTGCCACTGGCGTCGTTTCCCGAACAGGTCGGCAATTGGAGCGGCACCGACGTAGAAATCCCCAAGGATGTGCGCGAGGTGCTCGGCCCCGGGGACTTTCTCCTCCGGATCTACCGTTCCGACGATGAAAGCAAGCCCTTTACTGACCTATTCATCGCCTACTTCCCGACTCAGCGTGCGGGAGACACCATTCACTCCCCCAAGAACTGCCTGCCCGGCGCGGGGTGGACGCCGGTCGACTCGCGCCGCATCACGCTTTCCGTGGAGGGCCATGCCCCCTTCATTGTCAATCGCTACGTGATTGCCAAGGGCACCGATCGCCAGCTGGTCCTCTACTGGTACTGGGCGCACGATCGCGCCGTCGCCAGCGAGTACTGGGCTCGGGTCTACCTGGTCACAGATTCCATCCGCATGAATCGCAGTGATGGATCGCTGGTACGCATCACCACTCACATGCTCCCGGGGGAGTCGGTCGACTCCGCCCTCCAGCGGGTGCTTCCCTTCACGGGAAAAGTTGCCCCGTTACTCAATCAGTACATCCCCCAATGAACCGCCAGACCTTACGATGTTCCTGTACCTGGTCGCACCCGGCCACCCCGGATTTCATGAAGAGACTTCTCGTCATCGCGTCAAGTGGGTCTTCTTCGGGTGCCTCGGTTGCACCGCGAAAGCCATCATCGAACACCACTACAGGGTGCGCGCAGCGCGCTCACGTTGGGAGACTTAGCCATGAGGCGTAGTTCCGCATTCCGCTTGTTCGTACTCCTCTTTCTGAGTGCCGGCTTGCTCGCAGGCTGTTCTCGCGATCCCAACGTGCGCAAGCAGAAATATTTCGAGAGCGGCCAGCGTTATTCCGAGAAGGGTAAGTACCGGGAGGCGGCGATTCAGTACAGCAACGCGATCCAGGTCGACCCGCGCTTCGCCCAAGCTCACTACCAACTCGCGCTCACCTACCTCAAGTTGCAAGAGGGCAACCGCGCGTTCCAGGAATTGACCCGCACGCTCGAACTCGATCCCGAGAACTACCAGGCCCGCATCGACATCACCAACATGCTGGTCTCAGCCAAGTACTTCAAGGAGGCGCAAGAGAACCTCGAGATCCTGACGGCCAAGCAGCCCAACAATCCTGACGTCCACATGGCGCTGGCGAATTTCAAGGACCGCCAGGGCGACCTCCCCGGCGCGATGCAAGAGATGCAGAAGGCCATCGCCCTGGACCCCAATCGCTCCGAAGCCTTCCTCAACTACGCCATCATGCAGATTCAGGCCCAGCAGTATGACGCAGCTGAAGTCAGCCTGAAGAAGGCCGCGGTTCTTGATCCCAGGGCTATGAACGCTCAGCTTGCCCTCGGCGGTTTCTACCAGTCGCGGGGCCGTCTTCCCGAAGCCGAGGAGCAGTTCAAGCACGCCGTCACCGTCGACCCAAAGAATCCCGATCCGCGCTCTTCTCTGGCCCGCCTTTACATGCTGGAGGGCAAGAAGGCCGACGCGGAGGCCTTCCTGACTCGGACCAAGAAGGATCTCTCTGACATTCCCGCCGGCTATCGCATGTTGGGGGACTACTACTTTGCCACCGGCGATCTCGATAAAGCCCTCGTCGAGTACGGCTCGCTCTATAGCGATCACCCCAAGGACATCCAGACCAAGAAGAACTATATCCAGCTCCTTATTCTGAAGAACCGGCTTGACGAAGCGCGCAAGTTGAACGATGAGATTCTGAAAGCCAATCCCCAGGATGTTGAGGCGCTGGTTTACCGCGGCCAGATCAAGATACGTGACGGGCACTACGACGAAGCCGTTAACTCTCTCCAGGCCGCGCTCAAGAGCGATCCCGAGAACGCTGTCGCCCACTATCACTTGGGTGTGGCCCTCAGCCAGCAGGGCAACAGCGGGCGCGCCGAGACGGAGTGGCGCGAAGCGGTCCGCCTCCGTCCCGACCTCATGGAAGCCCAACACGCCCTCGCCGCAGTCTCCATGCGCAAAAGTGACTGGGAGGCTCTCGATCAGACCGCGTCTACCATCATCCAGGCTCAGCCCGCGGCGGTCGACGGCTACGCTCTACGTGCCATCGCCGAGGTAAACCGCAAGCAGTTCGGCAAGGCCGAGCAGGACATCAACAAGGCCATCGAAGTCGCGCCCCAGAATCCTGCCGGCTATGTACAGATGGGCAAGTTGCGCCAGATCCAGAACCAGCTTCCCCAGGCCGAGAAGTCTTACCTGAAGGCCCTGGACATCGATCCCGCCAACAGCGATGCTCTGAACGGGCTGATGACCGTCTACATCCTGCAGAAGGACGTCGACAAAGCCGTCGCCGCCGCCAACGCGCAGATCGCCAAGGTTCCCAACAGCAGCGCGCTCTACGACCTGCTGGGAACGGCGCTGTTCAACAACAAGAAGGACACGAAGGGAGCTGAAGCCGCACTACGCAAAGCGGCCGAACTGGACAAGAAGAATTCCGATGCCCTGCTCAAACTTGGCCAGGTCTTCAAGGCGGAAGGCTCCGTCGACCAGGCTATCGCGACTTATCAGCAGTCGGCCAAGGACAACCCGAACGAGGTCTTCTTTCCTATCTTCCTGGGACAACTCTACGAAGCGCAGAAAAACTGGACGAGCGCCAAAGACATGTACCAGAAAGCGCTCACCATCCAGCCCGACAACCCGGTCGCTTCCAACAATCTCGCCTATGTCATGCTTATTACCGGGGGCAATATCGATGTGGCCATCTCGCTGGCGCAGACCGCCCGCCGCCTTATGCCTGACAACGCGAACGCGGCCGACACCCTGGGCTGGGCCTACTATCAGAAAGGCAACCTGGGCACGGCCCTCGAGCTCTTCAAGGACGCGGTGAACAAGAATCCGAACGACGCCACATTCCACTACCATCTGGGGTTGACCTACCAGAAACTGAATCAACCCGCGCCGGCCAAAGAACAGCTGCTGTTGGTGCTGAAGATGAACCCGAACTACGCCGACGCCGAAGACGTCAAGAAGGCTCTGGCCCAACTCGGCCAGCTAGCCACCGCGAAATAGGTCAAAGTTGGCAGATTGGGGGCACGGCCCTAGCCCTACTCTGTCGGCCGCCGCGTGCGTCGCCTACCCTGAGCGGAGTGGGCCCGGCGCTCATTCTTCCGGTCGCTAGTCTGAACACCCCCACGACAAAGTCCGACATCCGCGCCCGCGTCGTAGTTTGTCACTTGCCATCCCCGCAGACCCAGCCTACGTTCAGGCCCAGCCCAACTGCCGCTGCTGGCTAGGATGCAGACATGTTTCGAGCGCCCCAGGTGTCCGACAACCTACGCCGTTCCAACAATTTCCCTCGACTGCGACCACCTTCTCGCTGGTTCCGCCAGGTGGGGTCTTCCCTGCGCCGCTCAGTCCGCGATCGCTACTCGAATCTGCGCTCTCGCGCCCGCCGCCTCCGTCCTCCAAATTTGAATCGGACCGCTAGAAATTGGCGCGGTGAACTGCCGTTTTCCTCCTCCGTCGCGCCGTTGAATAACCATCCGAGGCACGATACACTCTCCCGACTTTCGCTACCGCAGATCCCGGTCAGGAGAGTTTGCATGGCGGATGAGGGCGTGCAGGAGGACATCCTCGAAGGTTGGAAAGCTGTCGCGGACCACCTGCACAAGACCGAACGCACCGTCCAGCGTTGGGAAAAGACCAGGGGCTTGCCCGTCCGCCGACTCAAGGCGAGCTCGCCCGAAGAAGGGTCCCGCGTTTTCGCGTACAAGACCGAACTGGATGCCTGGTGGCAGGAGCAGCTCAGCCGTCCTGACTCAAACGGTGACGATCCCCCCACGACGCCGGAAACTCTCAATCCCTCCGACCCGGACCTGGACGTCGACCGACCGCGCCCGCGTCACACACCATCGTTCTGGATCGCGGTCACGCTCGGAACAGTCTTGGTCGCAGTGGGCGTCCGCTGGGCCAGGTCCGTAGTCTGGCCTCCGCTCCCGGGCAAAATCACACTGGCCGTCCGTCCCTTCAAAAATCTGAGCGGAGAATCCGGGGAGGACTTTGTCGCGGCTGGAATCACCGAAGAGATGGTCAGCCGGCTAGGTCAGCTTCATCCCCAGCACATGAGCGTGATTCGCCTGTCTCCGGCTTACGCCGCCGCCCAACTGGAGCGACTGTCGAAGGATCTTCATGTCGATTATGTTCTCGAAGGCAGCGTACGCCGCATTGGCGACCAGGTCGCGGCCACAGCCCAACTGGTGCAAGTGAGCAATCAGACCGTGGTATGGGGCGAGAGCTACGATCGTGACCTGCAGCACCTGCTGCTTGTCGAGAAGGAAGTTGCCGACGCGATCGCGAGCGAAGTCTTCCGCAAGCTGCCTCTCCACTCTGCCCCCGCGCGCGAGGTCAATCGCGACGCCTACCTCGCTTATCTGGAAGGTCGCTATTTCTGGAACAAGCGCACCAGCGCGAGCCTGACCCAGGCCCTGGCCTTGTTCAAGAAGTCGATTGCCATCGACCCCACCTACGCTCCGCCTTACGCGGGACTCGCCGATTGCTATGAATTGCTGGGATCAGCCCCATTCACCACACTGCCTCCCAGCCAGGCTTTCCCCCAAGCCGAGGAAGCTGCCCGCAAAGCTCTCCAACTCGACGAGACCCTAGCTGAAGCGCACGTCTCGCTGGGCTACTCCGACACCGTCTACGAGTGGAATCTTCCGGAAGCGCGAACGGAATTTGTTCGCGCCTTGCAACTGCGTCCCGACTATGCGACCGCGCACCAGTTCTACGCTTACTACCTGACGGCCATCGGCGATCTCGATGCCGCCGTTGCCGAGCGCAAACGTGCGCTTGAACTCGATCCCATCAACCCTCTGCTCACCTCCGCCCTGGGGGAGGCTTACTACCAGAAGCGGCAGTTCGACCGCACCATCGAACAGAACTCCAAGTCACTCGAACTCGATCCCAGCTACGCCATTGCTCTCGTCAACATCGGGCGCGCTTACGAGTTGAAGGGCATGCATGCTGAGGCGCGCGGTGCCTTCCAAAAGATTCTTGCCGTCTCTCCCGACAACCCTGCAGTTCTTGCCCTGCTCGGACACGAGTACGCGGTTTCCGGCGAAGCCGCTAAGGCCAACCAGATCGTTCAGAAGCTGAAGCAGGTGGCTGGCCACACGTACGTTTCACCGATTTATTTCGCTCTGGTCTACACCGGCATGCACGATCTCAATCACGCCTTCCAGTGGCTCGAAGCCGCCAGGACAGAGCGCAGCGAATATCTTGTCTATCTGCCCAGCGAGCCGCTGGCCGACCCGCTCCGCAACGATCCCCGCTTCCCGCGACTGCTCGAACAGGTCGGATTGAAGCGGGTCCGCCTTCCGATTCAGGCGACGAACTAGCTCCCTCTGAATCGTCGCTTTCCTCAAACCCGCTGATGTCTACGCCCCGGCGACACCGCCCGGCATAGTGCGACACATCCTTCCTGGCGCGCCTTGTCGCTTGCGAGTCGTTCTCCAGCCACACTAATGTCCGCCATTATGAAAAACGCGCTCTCGCTGCTCGCCTGGATGGCAACTTCGATTTTGACGTCCGAACTGCTCGGCTACCTTCTGCACCGCCTGCTGCACAGTGGCAAGATCGGCTTCCTGAGCAGGAGTCACATGAAGCATCACCTGGTGCTGTACGGCCCATTGCAGCCACAGCGGCCAAGTCCGGGCTATCACGATGCGACCACCGGCGAAATTGCCCTGGGCAACGTCGGACTGGAATGGCTCATCCCCGGGATTATCGTCCTCGCCTCGTCGGTCGCGTTGCTGCATCTGCTTGGCGTGGCCCGGCGCTATCAGATCGCGTTCGTCGGCACCTCCCTGGCGTGGAGCTTTCTCATGTTCAGCTACCTGCATGACCGCATGCACGTGGCGGGCTTCTGGATGGAGCGCAGCCGCTGGCTGAAATTCTGGTTCGTCGGCGCCCGGCGGTCCCATGACATTCATCACTGGGCGCTCAACGATCAAGGACTGATGGACAAGAATTTCGGCATCGGCTTTTTCTTCTTTGATCGCCTGTTCGGAACTCACACTCGGGAGTGGCGGGGCTTCAACCAGCGCGGATACGGGGCTGCGCTGCGCCGCTTCGGCGACCTGGTGGGCACAGACGAGGGACCGATTTCTCACTTCGGCGATGGCAACGCAGGCGAAGGTCAATCCCCCCCTGCATGGTCAGGGAAGAGTCACGCCTCTGCCAGTTGCCGGCGCTGCGCTGAGTCGTGCGTCAGCAAGGCCAGCCTCCGTAACGCGGAGAGCGCATGACCGTGCAAGGAAACCCGGGAATCTGTCGGATGCCGCCCGCGCTTTCGGTGAGATTGTTTGAGGCCGGCCCGGCCAAATGCCGCGCCCAGTGCGGATTTTGCTTGACAATCGTGGACCTGGGTGTAAGTTATTTTTCGCCCAGTCGAGCCACGCCAACCTACCCCCATTGCCGACTGGGCCGGTCTTCGGGGTCTGTCTCGGTCCTGTCCAACAAGCGAAAGAAGGTTCCGACGAGATCGCAGCCTCGGGGAGAAGTTCTGAAGTTGAGGGAATTCGACTCCGGAACTTATGCAGTGTCGAGGCTGCTGGAGCAGCTTGGGGGAGAGCTGCTTCAAACCGGAGCGTCCCGTGACTCTTTGAGTCCGGGACGTTTCTTGTCTTTTGAAGCAACCGGCGAATCGTGAGGTCGAATATAGAGCTGACAGGGCCGGCGGTAAGGTGTCAGATCGGATGGAAGCCTCGAAGTCACGGGACTTACGGTGGTGTAACGATTGCCGTCCGCAAGAACGTCCGATCCGCGGAATGGGCCCGTGGGACCGCGTTGCGATCGTATTTACCGTGCAGTAGCCCGGAGTCTCGGCCAATCGAGGATTGTGAGCACCATTGCGCGCGCAGATTTTACCCGCGAGGCCGCCTCCGGTCAGTGCCTAAGGATTTGAGCCAAGTGATTGAAGGTTCTGCAAATCGCGGGGGCTTGGGCATGCGGCAATTCAATTGCAGCGGAATTAGGCGGAAAACATTTTCAGAATGTACCCCCACGGGGAAGTTGCCCACTGCCGCAAGAGCTTTTTATGTCTTGCTTTCGCGTGAGTGGCACGTCGTAAAAGGTGTGAACTTGTCGCATCTGGAGGTGTACATGGGCGGCGGCGAGCCCCATGAGCGAAAGAGATGGCAAGAACTTGCCGCACAAGCGGCGACCGAGACTGACAGCAGCAAGCTGATGGAGTTGGTAACCGAGCTGTGTGATGAGTTTGAACGGGGCGAAAACAAACGCATGCGCGGCACGACTACAGAAGATCGTGTATAGGCGAATTCGCCTTGGTATGGCATTTTGATTCAAGTGTCCGAGCGTTCTACCCTCGAAGATCGAATCAGAGTTCTGTGCGGCAGGGCTGTTTCGGCGCTAGAGCCGGAGTTGCAACCCAATTCTGGCCGAGCTGAGATTCGCTCTTCGGGAGCATATTCAGCTTGTGCGAAGAATGACTGCCGCGACGCTGTCGCCGAAGATCATTGATCACTCGGCCATGGACCCATTCCGGAAGAGACCGGAATAACTCATCGGACTCGTATTGGGTCGTCCCCTCGCTTGTCGGCAAATCAACCTTCCGAACGCGAAGCCATTCCAGGCGTCACCACAGCCCTGCATGGTCACGGCCTGAGGGCTGCACTCTTGACAGGCTGCATTGCGGCAAGCGGTGCCGACTTTGTGGCTTCCCTGTTGCGCGTGTCCAGTGCCCGCGAACTCTTCAAGCGCGAATTAGCCGGGCGGACCTTCTGTAGCTTCGCCTTTGCAGCAACCGCCGGACTGGGCTGGGCCCAGGGATCGTACCAAGTCGGGTCCATCTCTTGTTGCGCGTAGGCCGGAACGAGAAGCATCAACAGGGTTAAGGCTGCGAGCAGCGTCTCGTTCCGTTGGACTCTCTTGAAGAATTTCATACCTTACCTCCGCCGTTCCCGGCTCACTGGCGTCGCATCGGACGCCGGGCTCTTGATCTCGCGTATGAATTAAGCAATTGTGGGGCCGCGCAGGGAACTTGCTGCACTTGAGATGGAGAGCTCCGGCTAATTCGCTGGCAGCAAAGGATATCGCTCTCGTCGTCGACGTCGTCCGCACTGCGTGCGCGAGGCTTCGCATGCAGATTTCGTTAACCCTCGGGTTAGCAGCCTTCGCCGAACGGATACAGCGTCGCCGGCTTGGCCCGTCAGATTTTTCGAAGTCTTTCGCAGGGATGAAAGAAGAAGGGAAGTGTTCCTTGACCTCGGGATCTGCGTTCGTCGCTGATCGACACTTCTTAGAGGCGGCTGCGCTCTACAAAGAGAACGGGGCCGATGATCTGGCCCCCTTCGTGTGCGCCCTGCCGACTGGAGAGATCATTACTTCATGTGGATGGTTTTCCCGTCAGGATCGAGCGTACCGGTAACCCGGACTTGCTTGCCTTCGTATTCCTTCAGTCCGTCCTGGCGGTCGATGTCGTATGTCTTGCCGCTGGCATCCTGAAGAACGTACTTGCTGCCCGACTTCATGATCGTGCCGCTGAAGGTCTGAGTCTTGTCGGACGATTGGGCCTGGGAGTCGTTGCCGTTCTGATTCGCGGGCGGCTGTGCCTGGCCAGGGTCCTCGTGTTGCGGCTGCGATGATGGCGAATTGGCAGATTGCGTGTCGGACTGCTGTGCAAACAGCGGGACAGCGACCAGCACCGTCGCGAGTGCGGCAAGAATCCATAGAGACTGCGTTTGTTTTCTCATCAACATCCTCCGGGGAGATTTCGGTTCCGCGTTTGTGTTGCAAACACGAGGCCAACGGGGTGGGTGGGCACGCATGTTTTCGGGGCCGCGCTCGGGAACCGTTGGCTCTGAATGTCTTAGCCCGCTCTCGGTTATCGTGATCCGGTGCGTACACCGCGAGCCTCAGGGAATGGCCGAGGCGATGTTACAGGAATTGCCGTAAAGAGCGCGCGCTCGGGCCCCCGCAGGTGCGCAGTCAATCGAGAAATATTTTCACCGGGCACGCAATGAGATCACGAGGATCAGAGCGAACGTCTGACTGGACAGGACTGAGGAACTGCGCTGTAATCCCTGTGCATTGGGCTGGTGATTGAAGGTGTCGGGTGCTCGGGCAAACCGTAGCCCGGACGCTGCGAAACGCAAGAGCGATGACCGATCCGCCTGGAGGTTGCCATGTCCCGTTGGAACAGCATTGCTTTCCTTCTCCTGCTCACCGGGCAGTTGATTTCGAACTGCGCGTGCGGGCGACACGACTCCAAAGAAAAATATTTTCTGGTAGCGGCCAACATCCAGCTGCCGTACTGGCAAAGGGCGGGCGCAGGATTCGAAGACGCGGCCGCCGAGCTGGGCGTGCAGGCGAAGTTCGTGGGGCCGCAGAATTACGATGCCAAGGCAGAGCAGCAGGCCTTCGAGCAGGCGCTGCAGGAGAAGCCAGCGGGAATCCTTCTGAATGTGATCGAGCCGGGACTGCTGACCTACGACATCAACAAGGCCATCGCAGCTGGAGTACCGGTGATCACGATGGATGCCGACGCTCCTGCCAGCAAGAGACTGTTTTTCATCGGGACCAACAATTACCAGGCGGGACTGCTCGGGGGAGAGCGGCTGGCGCAGGAACTGAAAGGCAAAGGCAAGGTCATGTTTTTCACCATGCCGGAGCAGACCAACCTTGCGGACCGGCTGCGTGGCTATCGTGAGGTGTTGGCCAAGTCCCCCGAGATTCGCGTGGTGCGTGTGGTGGACATCGAAGGGAATCCGCGGGTCGCCTTCGACACCGTCACCGACATACTGGGCAGAGACCGTAGCCAGGTCGATGCGTTCGTGTGCCTGGAAGCGCAGGCTGGGCGTGAAGTGGCAACGGTGCTCGACAGCCGGCATGTGCAAGACAAGGTAGTCATCGCAATGGATATCGACGCCGACACGCTGGACTGGATTCAGAAGGGCGTGATCGCCGCCACCATTGGGCAGAAGCCTTACACGATGGCCAAGGTCGGACTGCACATGCTGGACGATCTGCACCACAACCAGGCCGGCCGGCTTGATGGGGACTGGTCGAAGGACAGCTTCGCGCCGGTGCCGGCGTTTGTGGATACAGGAACGGCGCTCATCGACAAGACGAACCTAGAATCCTTTCGGCCGGAACGGGCCCGAAAGTAAGCGTGCCTCGAAGACTTTCGGGGAAGAAAAAACCCGCCGTATCCCCACGGCGGGTCTTTCGGTACAGGAGTTGTTTTCCGGACGTACGGCTTACGCGAGGCTGAGCTTGCGCCGAATGACACCCGCCAGACCGATCAGGCCGGTTCCAAACAGGCTCAGAGTTCCCGGCTCCGGAACGACGATGTTGGTGTCGCCGCTGGAGATGGTCGTCGAACCGTTGAAGAAGCCCTTACCGGTGTTGATGGTCAGCTGAATGGTGGCGCCATTGGTGGCGTAACCATTGCCCAGTGCGCCCGAGACCGCACCCGTGAGGGTGTAGTTATGGGTACCATTGGCGAGAGCCACCATCGTCCAGGTCACAGGACCGCTGAACGAACCGCTGAAGATCACGCCGTTAGGAACGCCGTTGGTGCCGTTGCCGGTGATGGTGAACGAGCCGCCCGCCGCAAACGTGCCACCCATGCTCAATGAGCCGCTGGTCAGTGCGCCGGTCGAAAAGGCGAAACTGCCCAGATTGGAGCCCAGATCAAGGCCGCCCCCGTAGAGCCCATTGACAGCGACGATGGTGGAGCCGGTCAGCGAAAGGCCGCTGCTGCTGCCCGACAGTGTCCCACCAGCGTTTGTGATGTCGACGCCGCTCGCAAAAGCTGCCAAGGGCAGGGCCAGTGCCAGGACAGCCAGCAATAATACTTTCTTAACCATGAATTTACTGCCTCCTAGGAAGGTTCCGAATCACTTGAGCCTCGGGGGATGAGACTTAAGCTGTGAGTCGCAGCTTCGGGGGAAGACTACAACCCGCGTTGGGTAAGAGCACCCTGGGTGCCAAAGCCGTTGGAAAACAACACCCTCATTTTCACCCGTTTAGGGGAGGTAATACTACGGTTACCACAACCAAGCTGCAAACCTCTGCGCATGAATGCAATTTCCCTTCGGGAACCCGTGCCAGACAAGGGATTTGGGCCAGGGTGTGGAGAACAAGGGTTGGGCCAAAACACGATGAAAAGACGAATCCCTGGAGCATTTTGGGATGAAGTAGCAATGGGTTGCACGTTCGCTTCAGTCGGCTGCGATGCCTGTGCTGGTGGCGTTCTCGCGGCGACGCACGGTGCGATTCGAGGGCAGGCCGGCATCGCGAATCTTGTACAGCAGCGCGCGATAGCTGATGCTGAGCGCGCGAGCTGCCTGCTTGCGGTTCCAGTGATTGGCTTGCAGGACTTTCAGAATCACCTTGCGCTCGAGCTCGCGGGTGGCCTGGCGGGTCAGTTTTTTCAGGGAAATCGGGCCGTCCAGATTGATCTCAGGATTGAAGTATTCCTGCTCCCGGGTGACCAGGTCGCTGGAGATGACTTCCTCCGAGCCCAAGATGACGTAGCGCTTCACCAGGTTCTCAAGTTCGCGGATATTGCCGGGCCAATGGTACTTCTGGAGAACCGCCATCAGTTCGACCGAGAGCGCCTTGGCGCGACAGTTGTACTTGCGGTTGTAGTGTTCGAGGAAGTAGTTCACGAGTTCCTCAATGTCGCCGCGGCGCTCGCGCAAGGGCGGCAACGAGAGGTTCACCACGTTAATGCGGTAGAAGAGATCCTGACGGAATGTTCCATTCTCGATTTCGTTCTCGAGGATGCGGTTGGTAGCGCAGACCACGCGCACTTCAACTTTCTTGTCTTCCTGCGCCCCGATGCGGCAGAACTGGCCGTCCTGAAGAAGCTGCAGTAATTTCGATTGCAACGCGAGATCGAGTTCAGAGATTTCGTCGAGAAACAGGGTGCCGCGGTGCGCCATTTCCACACGCCCGGGCTTGGTCCCGTAAGCGCCGGTGAAGGCGCCTTTCTCATAGCCGAACAACTCGCTTTCCAGCAGAGTTCCAGGAATCGCCGGACAATTCACTTTGACGTAGGGGCCGGTTCTCCATGGGGAACGGCCGTGAATCATGCGGGCGATGATGTCTTTGCCGGTGCCGCTCTCGCCCTGAATCAGGACGGGCACGTTGGCGGCCGCCACCTTGTCCATCCGCGCCCGTAGGGCTTGCATGGCGTCGGAATGTCCGAAAACAACGGACTCAGGGGGGATCTCCCCGATGGGCTGAACCAGCGAACTGACGGAATTTGTCGTTGTCATGGCTTTTACGGCGGGTCCGACCCGCAACGACCGGGTATGTGCATCCGGGACGCCAAACCCAAGTAGCCGAGCTGGCGAGCCAGGAACATCGATCTATCGTTCTAATTTGGAATGAGTTAGCTGGTTCCTGGCACCGCCTCGGCGCATGGGTCTGCCGAGGATCCGGGGAGGACATATGCCACGAAAGGGTAGGAAAAAACTTTCACACTGCAGAAGCAAGTTTCCTTCGGGAGGAAGGAACCTTTGCCGTACTCCGCAACAGAGGACGGGAAAACTTGAGGCCGACCAGGTGGTAGCCCTCGGCGTGAGAAATCCGCACGGTGCGGGCGCGAAGGGTACGGGCGGCCCGAGGCAGCGACGCTGCGGCGGCCAGCGGGGCGCTGGGGATCTCGAGCAAAACCTGCGCGGATGGCGGCAAGGAGCGGCGCACAGCAACGAGGGCTCCCCCGGCGCTAATGTTGAGAGCGGTGGCAAACTCAAGAAATTCCTTGCCCTTGTCATCCCGACTACGGACGAATACAGGGATGGCAAGGGCCAAGCGGGTCCACTTGCGACGTTCTTTTTCGGGTCGGCGTCGGATCAAGGCGATCCCCTAACGTTAGGGTTTACACGGGGATGGTGGCACCTGAGGGGCCAAATCGGCGAACAGGAGCCGGGAAACACCGCGTTTTGGCCGAAAACGTAGAGGAGGCAGCCGGAAACGACGCTCTCTGCACGGAATTTGGCCAAGTCGGTCAATCTGATGGTGGTTTCGCCGAGGCCGGCCGACGACGGTTTGCAGCCTGTTGAAAAGTGCAATCATTTACTCTTGTGTGGCAATTCTGGTGCCTTTTTCGTTGACAACGTAAGTCTTCCTATCCTACGATTTGACTACGTCATTCTCCTGAAATGCAGTTTGTGAGAGTCAGTACCCTCCCCGTTTACCAAACCACGAGTGTTTCCGATTATGGGCGCAATTTCGGACAATACGTGTCTTCCGCAGCCAAGCAGCGCGAAGACGGAAGGGCAAGCTCGTCTCGAACAGGCGGAACCCCACATTGAAGCTGGAGGCGCCGCCGACTATCCAGCCGACTTGCTGCAGAACTACCGTCAGCTGTGCGAGCGTTTTCAGCGCACCACCAACGCTCTGGCCTCGGCCGCTCACGACCTGAAGACACCGCTCGCAATCCTGAATGGATACGTCGAACTCCTGCAGAGCGAGAAGCTCGGGCCGCTGAACCAGCGCCAAAAAGATGTCATCGGCGACATGCAGGCGAGCGGGCAACGCTTACAACACTTCATCCAGGATTTTCTGTCCTACACGGTTCTCGAAACCGGGGAACTGCGGATGCAGTATGAGCCGGGCGACATCAATGCATCGCTTTCGGAAGTGTGCCGACTATGGTCGCATCGTTTTCAGGAGAAGGGGCTGGCCCTGTATTTCCTCGCGAACGAAAAGCTCCATGAGTTCGCCTTCGACTCGGCCAAGATTCAGCGCGTGATTTCCAACCTGCTGGAAAACGCCTCCAAGTTCACGCCATCCGGGGGCACGGTCTGGCTGCATGCTGAGCCGTACATGTGGGAACGGCGTACGGCCACCAAACCTGGGATGGAGAAAGAACGGCGTCGCCAGCCGCTCTCGGCGCCGAACGCAGTGAAGGTGAGCGTATCCGACACCGGCCCGGGAATTCCCCCCGAATATCACCTGGAAGTGTTCGACGATTTTTTCCGCCTGCCCGGCAATGAGAACCAGTCCGACGGCATGGGGCTGGGATTGGCCATTGCACGCCGACTGGTAAACGCGATGGGCGGTAAGCTCTGGGTCGAAAGCGAACCCGGGGCCGGATGCAAGTTCAGTTTCCTGGTACCCCTGAAGCCCTCCCTCAACAGCTCAAGCAAAGGAAAAACGAAATGAGCGAAGCGACCAACATCCTGCTGGTGGACGATGAACCGGGAATGCTCCGGTACATACGGACCCTGCTGGAAGTGGACGATTACAAAGTTGAGACGGCATCGACCGGAGAAGAGGCGTTGGCGCGGGTGGAAAAAGGCCTGCAGCCGGACCTGGTCTTGCTCGACGTCCTGATGCCGGGCATCGACGGGCTGGCCACTCTCGAACAGCTGCGGCAGTTGCGGCCGGGGGTGAAAGTCGTGATGCTCTCGTGCGTGAACGACACCCGCAAAGTGGTGCAGGCGATGCGTTTGGGCGCGCAGGACTACCTGACGAAGCCTTTTCAGAAGGCCGAACTGGATGCGGTGATCGACCAGTGCCTGGGGAAAAACCAGCAGGCATTTTCGGGCGAAGTCGAGGAATTGTTCGACGACGTGTTCTTCGTGGCGGCCAGCCCGGCGATGCGGAAAATCCGCTCGCAAGCGGCCCTGGTCGCGAACGTGGACATCCCGGTTTTGATGCTCGGCGAGAGCGGTACCGGCAAGGAAGTTCTGGCGCGTCTGGTGCACAAGCTCTCTCCCCGCGCTCACCGGACTTTCTTGAAAGTGAATTGCGCGGCGGTCCCCGCAGACCTGTTGGAGAGCGAGCTTTTCGGATACGAAGCGGGCGCATTTACCGGGGCCACGCATCCCAAACCCGGCAAATTCGAGCTTTGCAACAAGGGCACGATCCTGCTCGACGAAATCGGAGAAATGCCGCCGAGCCTGCAGGCGAAGCTGCTGCACGTGCTGCAGGACAATCAGTTTTCGCGCTTGGGCAGCCGGAGTGTGGTCAAGGTAGACGTACGCATTCTCGCCGCCACGAACATCAATATTCCGGAAGCACTGGCGACCAAGCGGCTGCGCGAGGATCTGTACTACCGGCTCAACGCGTTCACGTTAAGCCTGCCGCCTTTGCGCGAGCGGAAAGAAGAAGTGCCGATTCTGCTGAAGCATTTCATGTCGCGCATGTCAGAGCGCTACGCGCGCGCGCCGCTGCCGCTTTCTCCGACTTTGATGAACGCCTGCCTGGAGTATTCCTGGCCGGGCAATCTGCGGGAGCTGAGCAACTTCATCAAGCGCTACCTGATCCTGGGGGATGAAACTCTGGCGATAGCCGAGTTGAGTCCGAAGAGCGACATCAGCGGCGGACAGCGCGGCGAAGGATCCGCGAAGACGGGTGCCGGAGAATCATCGGCGGGGGGATTGAAGTCGCTGGCCCGCAGCGCGAAAGACGAAGCTGAGGCGGCCGCCATTACGCAGGCTCTCGAACAGACCAACTGGAACCGCAAGCAGGCTGCCGTTCTGCTGAAGATCAGCTACAAGGCGCTGCTATACAAGATCCGCCAGTACGGCATCGCGGAGGCGCGCAGCCACCACCGGCTTTCGGCCGGGGCATAGCAAACGTGACTCAACAACACCCCTAGAACTCGATCGCTCCAGCCACACAGTGATCCATTTTCCGCGACCCGCACTCCACGGTTCCCGGTCTCGAACGTCACCTTTCCGGACTTGCAGGAAATCTCCGGCAGCTTTACTTGTTAGGTGGGCATAAATTGAGTGATTTGTCGGCTCCCGCAAGGTCGACCGTTCCCGCATGTCCCTACCCCTTTTCAGCTCACGAGGTCCCGGCGCTGCCCAACTCGCCGACGTACTTCTCTCCGGCCAATTGCCGGCCGCGGTCCCCGACGTCATGATCGCGGTCGAGTCCGACAGAACCATCGTGCAGGGCAACTCGGAACTCGACAGCGTGCCGAACTTTTGCCACGGAACGGCACGAAAGGCGGATTGCCCCCCTGCTGCGTGCGACATCCATAACAGTAAAGAAATGTAAAGACTTGAAAACCTCCACCCGGACTCGTGATAATTTCTGCCGGGAAGCGAAACGTCTGCGGTACGTGACCGAGTGGATTCACTCTCGCAGACCGGAGAGGGGTTGTTCATGAAACGGCTTTTGGGTGCGTTGCTGCTGTTGAGTTCTCTGGCCAGGGGGGGTGACTTCACACTGGCCAAGGTGCTCGATGTGCACGATGCCAGTGCGCTAGCCGAGGCGGCCGTCGCCAATCATCCCGTAGCCATCAGGGCGGGGGGAGAGCAGACCACTTCAGTACCCAGTGAATACCTGCGTTGCGAGATCACGGTCACGCTCGCGGGCACCAGCTACACCGCCGTCTATCCCGAGGACCAGCATTTCAAGATCACTGACTACAGTGCGGGCGACATGATTCCCGCCCGGATCGAAGGCAAGAAGCTGGTGCTGAAGCGGCTCGACGGGAAAGAAATGAAGGCCAAGATCCTGCGGCAAGAGCCGACATCGCCGCCCGGGCTCTAGGTACGGTCAGGCTGGCGCAGCGAAACTCGCAAGCGCTTCCTGGAGAGAAGTGTAGAACGGGATAATCCGCGGGATATTCGAAGTGTGCGCGATTTCTTCGACAATTCCCTTGGCGCCAGCCACGCGGAGATCACCACCCGCTTTCCTGAACTTCCCGGCACACAAGACGAGGGTACCGAACCCGGTGCTGTCCATGCGCTGCACTTCGGAGAAATTCAGGACGACCTTATGCGCTTTTTGCTGAATCAGTTCGTCGATATGGGCTTCGATCTCCTGGCAGGGACGGCCCATCGCGACACGACCGATCAAGTGCAGCACGACGATGTCGGGCGCGACGGACTCCCTTCGGATCTGGAGCATCGAGCGCGGCCCTCCGGCGGTTGCGGTCATGGGGGTGAGTTCCACTAATGTAGCAGACTTGCTGATCCGAGCGTTTCGCGTGGGTCACATGCCCGCATTCGGGGTGGCGCTGTAATCGCTCGACCGCCGCAAGAAGACCAGCCACCGGATTCTTCCGCCGGTGCCGGAAAGAAGTGTCTTTCCGGCGCGGCGGATTTGGAGAGAACCGACAGCTGGGCCTGACATCGGCGGCAGGGGAACTTAGTGGCGCGGAGAGTTCCCTTCACGCGCTCTTCTTGCCGAGTCTCTCCCTGAGATCGGCCACGATGTATCTCGCTTTTTCCGCGATACCTTCCGCCTCGATCAACCCGTCGGCTTCCCGGGTCGCCGTGTTGGCAGGCGCCCTTCCAAAGGAGCGGATCACCTCAAAAAATCACACGCAAGTACCTGCTTGGGCCCAACGGAAGAACCCTTAGCCCCGAAAAGGTATCACTTTACCTCTGGCATCTCAAGCGGCAGGAACCTTCCCTTACTGCAGTTTGCTGTGTGCCGGATAGTAGCGCTCGATCATGCGTCCGGTCATTAGCCCGTCCTCGTACTCGGGAATGATGACTTCATCGGCGCCGGAACTGCGAATGGCCTGCGCATAACGTTGCTGACCAGCCCGGGTGATGATCTTGAGGCTCGCATTCATGGAGCGGGCGGTCACGGTGATGTAGAGATTGTCGGCATCGTTGTCGATGACGATGCAGATACCGCGTGCACGGTCGATGCCTGCGGTCTGCACTACATCGTGGCGTTTGGCATCGCCCTGAATCACGGGCACGCCTTCCTTTAACAGCTCCCGGCATAGGCCTTCATTGGTCTCGACCAACACCAACGGAATCTCGAGGCGTTTGAGTTGGTCGACCACCGTGCGGCCAACCTGACCGTATCCACAGACAATGAAATGCTCCCGCACTTTTTCAATCCGGACATCGTTGATCATGGCTTTCCAGGCCTCCATGCCCTGGCGGCGGAAGATCGTCACGAGGACGCGCTCGGCAATCCATATCTGAAAGGCAAACACGCACAAATAAACAAGGAACGCGAAGAATTTTGTGGAGTCGTGAATGTGGCGATACTCCATCGAATGTGGGTGAGTGATCCAAAAGAATGCATCCTGCCATCGCAGACCCTCGAGCCGGCGGTAGACGGCCACACACAGGAGATTGAAACCTGCAAAGAGCGCGAGCGGAAGCCACAGTCTTTTCAGGAAGACAATTACGAGATGGGGGAATGGGGCGCGAATGGCGGTTTTTCCTCGACCCAAGGTGACTGGAGGCGCAGCTCAAAGCAGGGCCCACCGAAGCCTGAACAGACCGACCGGTCGGTCTGTTTAAAATATACCAGGATCAGTTGAGATTCGGGTATCCCTATTAAAATCATAGTTTGCGATGAGCGTAATCAAGAGAGCGAGGTCGCCAGCGAAATCTACGGGGATTGAAATACCAGCCCACTCGGAGGCGGAAGTCGCCCTTATTAAGGCGGCCAAGGGCACCCGATCCAGTTCCGATCAATTGCTTGGAGCCAGAAGCGCTACTGCACCACCAGGGTGATCGGTGTCGTCTTCGTGAATTGCCCAGAAGAGGCGGAGACGGTCACGGTATAGGTGCCCGCCGGTGTCCCGGTGGTCGTCGTGCTGGAACTGTGACCTCCGCAAGCGGGCTGCAGTAGCACCAGGGTCATCAGCGTCAGGAAGAACATACCTGCCAGGATACGTCCCTTGCGGCGCACTCTGGTGCCAATTCCCAAGCCGAGGAACGCGAGCCCGGTTACCGGCAGCCAGGTCGCGTAAAAGGGACCTGCCGGCGGTCGCAGGTCGACGGTGGTCGTCGTCCGGGGAAACGTGCTGATGCTCAGTGTGATCGTGGACGGGCTGGTGCCCTGCAAAGTGATGGGCGTGGTGGACGGTTTGCAGACGGACGGCGGGGTTCCGCCGGGCAGTCCGGCAGAGCATGTGACCGCAATGCTGGCGGTAAAATTTTGCTGGGGCGAAATCAGGAGCTGGTAGACCGCAGGATTACCCGCAGCCACGATCTGACTGGTGGGCGTGGCGGTGATCGCGAAAGCATTCACGGTCACTGGCTTGGCGCTGCTCGGCACAAACGGTACCCCGGGCACCACCACGCCCCCACTGTTACCCAGCGTGCCGGGGCCCGTGGGGGTCAGATTCACGGAGACATTGACAGAGGTCTGACCGTTCATGATCCCGAGGTTGCAGAGCACGGTGTTGCTGGTGGCCGTCGTGGGACAGGTGCCTCCGGTCGCCGTCGCAGAAACGAAAGTTGCGGGCGCGGTGCCGCTGCCCGTGGAGAGCTGGTCGAGGAAGCCGACATTGGCCACGGTGTCGCCGTTGTTCAGAATGGTGTACACAAAGCTCGCTTGGTTGCCCGCATTCACGTTGCTGGCTGGAGTGGTCGGCGTAACCACGAGGTTGACCACCGGACCGAGCTTGGCGGCGAACATGTCCTGCGGCCCCTGCAGGCTTGCCTGGAAAGGGCTGGCTTTCGGGAAGTTGGTGGAGACAGTTTCACCGGTGATGTAGGTGGTGGTCGTGCTGGTGTCGATGGCAATGCCGGTGCCGGTGTCGTTGAGCGATCCACCCAGGTAGGTCAGGAACTGGTTGCTGCCGGTGTTCGTGCCCTTCACCGTGTCGAGTCGAGCAACGAAGGCGTCGCTCCCTCCAGCCAGATTAGATTGAATCGCGTTCAGTACCGGCAGTCCCGAAGATGCCGTAGTGCCGACAACTCGGGCGCCCTGGATACCATCAACGACGATCCCCCGGCCGACATCTGGTCCGGCGCCACCAATGAAGGAGAAATAGGTGAGTTGCAGATTAGAAGTAGTGCCAGTTCCGGTGATCGGGTTGCTGACCTTCGCGACGAAGGCATTCGTGGCGCCGCCGCTGCCCTGGTAACTGGTTTGAAAGCCCGCGGGTGAACCGGTGGTCGGATTCTGGAAATCGGACGAGTTGGTTGAGCCCGTGATGTATGCATTTCCCGAGGCGTCGAGACCGATTCCGAAACCGATGTCGTTGACTGTTCCTCCCAGGTAGGTGCAATAGAGCAATTGGGGACCGGTAGTGGCTCCCGGATTGATCTTGGCAACGAAAGCGTCGTTAGGCTGCAAGCCCGTGGGGGGGCTACACGTTGTCGGCGGGGTTGCGCCCGGAGCGACGGGGACGTTCAAACAGGACTGGACTGCATTTGTAATCGGAAAATCCGTGGTCGTGTTGCTCCCCGTGAACACATAATTTGTGCCCCCGGTAATGTAGATGTTGGAGCCGGCGGCATTGTTATCCACCGCGATCGCGCCGCCAGCAACGGTTCCGTTCGAAGGATTGCCGCCGCCGAAATAGGACGAGAACGGCAAGCTGTTTGTGCCGGAGGTGTTGGTCTGCAGCTTGGCGATGAAAAACGCATTTGCACCCTGCAGCTTGGTCTGGAGCGTCCCGGCACTGGGCGCAGTAGGGAAGTCGGAAGAACTGGTGATCCCGATAACGTAAACGAAGCCCTTGTTGTCCAGCGTCATCCCACTGGCCGTATCGGTGCCGCTGCCGGAAAGATAGGTGGAATAGACGAGGTGCGATCCGGTCGCGTCCAGTTGCGTGACGAAGGCGTGCGGCACGTTGAGGGTTTTCGGCACGTTCTGGAAGGCGGTCTGCGTGACCGGGAAGTTGGTCGACGTGGTGGTTCCGGCGATGTACGGATTGCCGCCGACATCGACGGCGATCCCCGCGCTGGTGTCAGTGCCACTGCCCCCCAGGTAAGTGGCGAAAAGAAGGGTCGCACCGCTGGGATCAAACTTGGCTACGAACACGTTCGAGGTTGCGCCTGCAGCCAGAGTTTTCTGGTAGGAACTCGTGGAAGTTCCCGGAAACGTTGCGGAATTGGTCGCCCCTGCCACATAAAAGTTTGACCCGGTATCGACGGCGATGCTGGGGAGCGTCTCGGTGCCCGCTCCGCCCAGATAACTCGAGTAACTGAGCACGGGATCAATGACCAGCGTCTTGCTGCGGTCGTAGCGGCCCACTTCGAAACCAACTTTGTGCTCGGCCAGCAGAACGAAGCGTCCGTCGACCGGCTTCAACGTGGCTCCTTCGGTCTGATACAACCGCGGCGCTTGCAAGCGTATACTCCCGCCCGCGGTCTCGAGCACCAGATCGCCCGTGGCCAACTTCACCTTGCTCCCTTCGAGGTTCAGTTGGATCTGGTTGGGATTGGCACCCGGGGCAACTTCAAAGTCGTACTCCAACTCGCCTTGTTTGCCGTAATAGACGAGGTCGATGCCCGGATAGACTTCCGTGTAGCGAACGCGGGCGAATTGCGGGAGGTTGCGCTGCCACCGGGACGAATCGTTGCCGATCAGGTAGTTGCTGCGGCCGGGAAGCGGATCGGTGCCGCGCAACCGAGGATTTGTCTGGGCGCCCGCCAGCTTCATGTGGATCACGGACGCTGCACCTGGCAGTTTGCCGGCTGGCGCTGGATCTTGCAGAGAGAGCACGGCGTCGTCCCCAGTGAGAAAAAGAGCGTAGCCGCTCCCACGGGCCATGAACTTCACGCTCGGGTCGGTCTGTCCCTGGTTGGGTTCGAACGTGAGGGGCAGGTGGCCGAAGGAGGGCACAACCATAGAACTGGGGCGGGGAGTTGTCGAGGCGAAGCCAGGAATCGGAGCCGGAGAGGTAGCAACCACCGGGCGAGTATGGGAAGCAAGCCCCAGGATCGCCGCCCCGACGATCACCAACCAGACCACTGCCGGAAGAATGCACCTCCACAGCAGACCTGTACCCAACCCACGGCGATTCAGTCTCACGAGCTCCTCCGAAATATTCAAATCAGGTGGAGAGGAATGAAGAACGGTGCACAAAACGCCACGCGGCTCCGGGCTTGCGGGGCGGCGGGCATGCTTGTCTCCAGATCCGAGTGAAAATAAACAACTACTTAAACATCTGGCGGATAGCAGTGTCAAGCGATGCCACGCTTCCCTGCCCGCTCAAAGCTGCTGAGATGCAGATCAGGGCCAAGCGAGATGCCGCCAGCGACACAAAAGTGAATGGGATTCGCTTACGCCAGGGATCCTCCCGCTCGGAAAGATCGGGCTGAAAAACGGAAACGCATTGCATCCGCGCCAGCCTTAACGCGAACCTGCAAGGACCAACCTGTTTATTTGCTGCGCACGAACTCGACCTAGGATGGCAGCGGGATTGCTTCGAAACTTAGTTCTTTCTCGTCTCTGCAAGTTCCTCTCCTCGGCGACGAATCTCCCCCTAAGGCTGGCAACCCGAGCCAATTGAATCCAGAAAGGCTCGAGTTTACCGAGTCAGTTCCCGGCTGCTTTTTGCGGTTGCAAGCTGGTGAAAACTAAGTGAGTCTGCTTTATAGACTTTGCCGTACCTGGAGAGCCGTACCCCAGCGAGCTTTCCGGCCCCGGGCCTTCCGCCGGACCGAACCTTCCTGGAAACCATGCTCTTGGAAAGAGAACGGGCCATGCTGCAAGAATCCTCGGATCGACGTGCCATGCGACGTTTCGACATGCGATTGCCGGCGTCCATCCGGCTGGCCGGCGACCCCGCGGGCGAGTTCCACACCGAAACGCAGAACGTCAGCGCCCGCGGAGTGTTCTTCTACCTGGACCGGACGGTGGCAGCCGGCTCCCGCGTCGAAGTCACCATGACCTTTCCGCCGCATATAACTCTGACCGACTCGGTACGGATTCGCTTTGTAGCGCGGGTCATTCGGGTGGAATCTCCGCTGCCTTCGGCACGGATCGGGGTAGCGGCAATGATTGAAGAATACGAGTTCCTGCGGGCTAACCCGGAATCGGCCAGCGCCTTGCAGCGGGATCGGGGAAACTAGGATTTGCTGACCTTGCGCGTGCTCCGCGCAGCGAATGCGGTCGCTACTTTCCCCACCGCGTGAATCACGTCCCGCACATCCTCATCGCTCATACCATGAAACATGGGCAGGCTGATCAGGCGGTCGTAGGCGCCTTCGGCTCCGGGATACTCTCCGCCTCGGTAGCCAAAGTGGTCCCGGTAGTAGGGATGGAGATGGACCGGAATGTAGTGCACGTTAACGCCGATATTCTCCGCGCGTAGCGCACGGAAGATCTGGCCACGGTCAGTCTTGAGATGGTCGAGATCAAATCGGATCGGGTAGAGATGCCAGGCCGGGTTCACGTCCGCGCGGACGCTGGGAGGGATCACGCTGGGCACTTTCCGAAACGCGGCCGCGTAGAGCGACGCAATCTGGCGCCGACGGGCGAGGTTCGCCTCCAACTTCTTGAGCTGGGAAAGACCAAGTGCACATGCCACGTCGGTGAGCCGGTAGTTGTAGCCCAGCAGGACCATCTCGTAGTGCCACTGACCCGCGGTTTGCCGCTGCAGGGCATCGCTGGAAATGCCGTGATTGCGGAACCGGCGCAGCGCCTCCGCATGCGCTGCGCTGGAGGTGGTCACCATCCCGCCTTCACCCGTGGTGAGATGTTTGACCGGATGAAAGCTGAAGACGGTCAGGTGCGCGATGCTGCCGACACGACGTTCGCGATACTCCGCGCCGAGAGCGTGGCAGGCATCTTCCACAACGGTGAGCCCGTGGCGCTCGGCGATATCGAGAACCGGATCCAGATCGGCCGGATGTCCCGCGTAGTCGACCGGAAGAATCGCGCGCGTCTTCGGCGAAACGCGCTCCGTGATTCGCTCCGGATCAAGATTTAACGTGTCGGGGCAAACATCCGCGAAGATCGGACGTGCACCCTGGTAGAGCACGCAATTCGCAGTGGCCGCAAAAGTCAGCGGCGAAGTAATGGCTTCATCCCCAGGCTTGAGGCCGGCGGCAAACGCGGCGCCATGCAGAGCAGCAGTACCCGAACTGAACGCCACCGCGTGCTTCGCGCCCACCCGGGCAGCGAAAGCTTCCTCGAATTCCGCGACCTTGGGACCGGTCGTTAGCCAGTCCGAGCGCAACGTCTCAACGACCGCCCGGATGTCATCTTCTGCAATGGACTGGTGGCCGTAGGGCAGGAACATTTTGCGAACAGGCGTTCCGCCATCGATGGCTAGCCCTTCGCGGCTGGTGGAGGTTGGGCGCATGTGAATTGAAGTGGCCGCGAGCGGGAGGCTTACGCGGACAGGGTCGACTTGACCGGCTCTCCGGGGGCGATCAAATCCTGAAGCTGTTCGCTCGTGAGCCAGCAGGAGTTGGTGTCGCTCGCGTAACGAAACCCGTCCGGCAGCGCCCGGGCATTGACCCAGTTTTCGGCCCTCCACCACGGCTGCGACGGCTGGATCACGTACATGCCCTCCACCTCCACGGTGTTGCGGGCCTCGTCTTCGGACACCAGAACTTCATGGAGTTTCTCTCCCGGCCGAATGCCGATGGTCTCGATCTCGCACCCGGGAGCGATCGTTTCCGCAAGATCGGTCATCCGCATGCTGGGAATCTTGGGGACAAAAATCTCGCCACCGTGCATCTCTTCTAGGGAGCGGATCACAAACTTCACGCCGCGGTCAAGGGTGATCCAGAATCGGGTCATACGCGGATCGGTGATGGTGATCTTGCCGCGCTTGCGCTGCTCCAGAAACACCGGGATTACACTGCCCCGGCTACCGACCACGTTGCCGTAGCGCGCGCAGCTGAAGCGGGATTCCTTCGCTCCGGCATAAGCGTTGGCCTGCACGAACATCTTCTCCGCGCACAGCTTGGTGGCGCCGTACAGGTTGATCGGATTGACCGCCTTGTCGGTGCTCAAGGCGAGAATTCGGCGCACGCCCTGGTTGATGGCCGCGTCGATGACGTTGCGGCCGCCGATGATGTTGGTCTGGATCGCCTCAAACGGGTTGTACTCGCAGGCCGGTACCTGCTTCAGAGCCGCGGCATGGACGACGACAGTCACGCCCGCCAGGGCCCGCTCCAACCGGGCCTGGTCGCGCACGTCTCCGATGAAGTAACGCAGGCTGGCGTGATCAAACCCCGACGCCCGCATGTCATGTTGTTTGACTTCATCCCGGCTGAAGATCACCAGCTTCTTCGGGTGATACTCCCGCAACATGATCTCGACAAACTTCTTGCCGAATGAACCCGTTCCGCCTGTTACCAGTACCACCTGTTCCGACCAAGTCATCAACTTGAGCCTCGCGGAAATTCAACCAACGCCAACCCCGCGAACTTGAACCGCGGTTTCTCTCTTGGCTTTGTCTCGATAGGGAAAACTGGCCTCGGGCGTCTTCGGCACAGGCCCGAAACGATCGGGCTTAGTATATCGGAGACGTCCCCTGACCACCGGCTTTGGCGCCACCGCTCCGCAGAGGGTTGTCCTTGCTCGTACTTGTCTGCCGGTCGAGCGGATGGTATTTACCATATGCGCTCTTCGCCACCATGGGAGGGAATTTCATGAAGCTCTCGCTGGCTGTGGCACTTCTGGCTCTCGCTTTAGTTTCCGCCGGGCAACCGAGTTCCGAAGCACCCGCAGGATTCGACAACAAAAGCAACGGGGTGGTAGACGACGCCACGCACCAGGCCGATCAGGCTAAGTTCGACGAGATCGAGAAGGTGAGCGACGGCCTTGGCCCGCTCTATAACGCTCAGTCCTGCCGCGAATGCCACCAGAATCCGACTTCCGGAGGAACCAGCCAGGTCGCAGAGTTGCGGGTGGGACATCTTGGGCCGGATCACCGCTTCCAGAATCCCGACATTCCCATCGCCCACGGAACCGAGACCATCTCGGGCCGCACGCTGGTGAATGATCGCTCCATCTGTCCCAGCGGCGCATTCCCGAACACGGAGATTCAGGAACACGTGCCCGACTCGGAGAAGATCCGAACGACGCGGAGTTCGCTGGGATTGTTGGGCGACGGCTTTGTTGAAGCGGTAGCCGACCAGACCCTCGTGGAACTTGCCCGCAAACAGTGCAAGGAGAAGCATCACAAGGTCTGCGGGCAGGTGCTGTACGTCCCCATCGTGGAAGCCCCCGGAGAGACCGGAGTGGGCCGGTTCGGCTGGAAAGATCAGCATGCCAGCCTGCTGTCGTTTTCGGGAGACGCCTATCTCAACGAGATGGGCATCACGACGCGGCTGTTCCCCGACGAAGTCACCAAGCTGTGCAACACCGCCTCCGAACCTAACGACGTCCCCGACCCCGACGGACTAGATGATCTGGACCACTTCGCCCGCTTCATCCGAGCCTCGAAAGCCCCCGCTCCGGACGGGCAACAGGCGCAGACCGCGGCCGCCCGGAAGGGCTCCGCGCTATTCGACAAGAGCGGCTGTGCGACCTGCCACGTGCGCGCGCTGACGACTGCGCCCGCCGGAACCAAGATCAACGGCGGCAAGTTCACGGTTCCCGACGCATTGGGAGGAAAAACGTTCTATCCGTTTTCAGATTTCCTGCTGCACGATGTGGGGACGGGCGATGGAATCACCGTACCCATGATCGAACACTACGGGAAGAACATGTACCAGACAAAATGGAAGAACTTCGTGCAAGAAGACTTCCAAACCGCGGCCCACAAGGTCCGCACCGCGCCCTTGTGGGGGGTTCGATTCCGCAACCGCATGATGCACGATGGGGAGTCGACCACTCTGCGTGACGCGGTGGTGCGTCATGGGGGAGAAGCCGAAGATGCAGCTCATCACTTCGAAAAGCTGTCGAGCAGTGATCAGGAGGCAATTCTGGCGTTTCTCAGCTCTTTGTGAGGGTCATGAAATCGGTGAACCGCCCTGGCCATCGGTGTAGGACTCAGGCGCCGGCTTTTCGAGCGCGTGCCAGGCCCGCAGCAGCCGCACGCTCTGTGCTGCGGGAATGATGGGCCTTCTTTACGCCGTACATGCGGCGGTCCGCCGCCGCCAGCAATTCCTCGGCGTTGCTACCGTCCGCGGGATAGAACGCCTGTCCCACGCTGACCGACAAACTGTCATCACTACAAACTGTCTTGCCGATGTGGGCAACAATCGATTCGAGCCGTTCCGCCATTTCGTCAGCCGCATCCTTATGAAGTCCGGGAGCGACCACGACAAACTCATCTCCGCCCATGCGGGCGGCGTAGTCGTATTCGCGGCACGAGTCTTTCAGGAAGGTGGCGAACATTTGTAGAAGCTTGTTGCCCTGCAGGTGGCCCAAACGGTCGTTCACCTGCTTGAAGCCATCCAGGTCGGCGACGAACACGGCCAGCGGGTCGTTCGAACGTTGACACCGGGCGATCTCCCCATCCAGGTGAACAAACAGCGACCGCCCGTTGGGCATGTCGGTCAGGAAATCGGTGGTCGCTGAGTCTTCGGCGACCTGGTATTTCAGGGCGTTCTCCACCGTAAAGCCAAGCTTCGAAGCAATCGCCAATAAGATGCGCAGATGGTCCTTGGTGAACGCGTCGGGCTGGCTCCGGTACAGCGCGAGCACGGCAACTACGCTCGAGGCTCCAGCCAGTGGAACCGCGAGCGCTGAGCGCAGGGTGCTGTATTTCTCCGGGTCGTTCAAGTAGCCCGGCTCGACCGACGGGTTGCCGTTCAGGATGGGCTTGTTGTTCTGCGCCACCCAGCCCGACAGTCCCTGCCCCACGGGAATACTCAAAGAAGAGAACAGACGAAAGTTGTCGCCGCTGACGAATTCCGGGGTGAGGACATCGTCCTTCACCAGGTAGACGGCCATGGAATCGTAGGGAACCAGCCGCTTCAGTCGCACGGACAACATCGAGAGCGTGTCGTCCAGGCTGAGCGACGTGCCCAGCTCATGACTGAGTTCGAACAGCCCCTGCACTTCCTGGCGAGCGGCAGCGATGGAGGCGAGGTAGTCGCGGCCTTGATCGCTGCGCGGCGCAGTGGACCTCGGAGTTTCCGCGAAACCTGCCGCCGGTGCCAGACCGCGTTCAACCTTGATGTCTTTCGACAGCTTCGCCGGAGCCTTGGAAGGCTCCGCATGCGCGAGTTTTTCCAGTTCGACGTAGCGCCGTTGCAGAATATCGACCACGCGCGGGTCGAAGCTCTTGCCCGCGTCGGCCGCCACCCGAGCCATCGCCTCATCCAGCGGTAAGGCTCGCCGGTATTGCCGATCGGAAGCCAGGGCGTCGAGGCAATCCACTGCCGCCAGGATGCGGGCCCCAATCGGTATCGCCTCGCCCTTCAGACCATCGGGATAACCGCTACCATCCCATTTCTCGTGATGTGAGTGAACGATCGGAACGACAGGATAGGGGAACTCGACCTGTTCGAGAATCTCCGCTCCGATAATGGGGTGGATTTTCATCTTCTCGAATTCCTCCGGCGTCAGCTTACCGGGCTTCGAGACGATGTGCTCCGGGACTGCGAGCTTGCCAATGTCATGCAGAACCGAAGCGGCGCGCAGGGCCTCGGTCTCGTCTTCGTTCAGACCGAGATCCTGGGCAAGTTCCATGGCATAAATCCGCACCCTCTGCAGATGCTCGTGCGTGGTGTGGTCCTTGGCTTCGATGGCGAGAGCGAGCGCCTCGATGGTGCGCAGGTGGAGCGTGGAAACCTGCTCGGCATGTCGCTTTTCATCTTCGAGCTTCCCCAGATATAGCCGGTACGAACGGTACATCAGGTACACCGGCGGCAGGACGAGAAGCGACGACTGCCATCCGATGTGGCGATTTAGAAAGCTCACGAGCCCCACAATCGCCGCTCCCACCAGATAATACGGAAACGACCAGAAGTAGCATTCCGACCACACTTTGAAAATCGGCTTGCCCTCGGTCAGACGAATGATGACCGAGATGGCGAGGGTGTTGAATACGAAATAGGCGACCGCTGCCAGCAGCAAGGCCAGAGGGCCAGGCCCGTGCAGGACGCGAGCGACCACGAAATGGTAAACGCCGTAAGCGACTGCCGTTCCCACCAGCAGCTGCGAAAGATTGAACAGGACGTAGATCGGCTCGTTCGGTTTCGATGGCTTCCAGTAGCACTGGACTAGGACGGCCGCGAATCCGATGAGCATGGTCTCGGCGAAGCCAAGCTCCAGGATTCCCAGCAGTATGAAAAGGAAGTTGACTGACATCGTGCCGGTGATACCAGGAAGCTTGATCTTCAACGACGACGCGAGAACCGCCACCGCGAGGTAGCACAAGAACTTGACCGGATCGGTGGCCTGCCACTGGATCAGCGCAACCACGAAACAGGCCGTGGCCACCATCGCCATGCTGGCGATAAAGGCTTTGGCGCCAGGGGGATGTGTCGTCGCGCGAGACATTCTCAAAGATTGTTGCCGATAGGCGGGCAGGATGTCCGCCCAAAACGGAACTCAGCGGTTACCATCGTGCCTAAGTGGAGGATTCATAGAGTTAATGGCGAGCTCATTCCAGGCCGACGCTTCGGGCGTGCCCCTCGATAATCATCGGCGGACGGGATGTCCGCCATCCCGCGGTCCGCTCTGACAAACTGTCCTGCGAGAACTGAGATCGCCTTGTCTAACTGATTGACTGGCAAGGATATTTGCATCGGAAGCTAAACTGCTTCTTGCCCTGTGCCGCTCCCCCGCGGCTGACCACCGTCAGTCAGCCCCCGGGAGGGGGAGTTGGAATGAGAAAGCTTCTCGTTGTCTTCGTGCTCGCCGCACTAACCTTGGCTTACGCCAACGATACGAAGGTATCGCCGGATCTGAAGAAGGTGACCACGCCCTCCGCGACTGTGGTGGTGCAATACAATCAGCCGCCCAGTTTGCTCGACCTGCGGTTCCTGCTGGGTCTGGCAGGTTCGATTCTGAATGGTCTGCCCCTGGTTAACGGAGTGGTTGCGAACTTGCCGATCGCCAATATCCTGACGCTCTCCAACCAGGCGAACGTGAAGTACATCAGCCTGGACCGCCCCTTCAGACCGAGCCTGAGCAATGCCGCCCCCGCGGTGAACGCGTTTGCGGCGTGGCAATCGGGTTACACCGGAGCCGGAGTCGGGGTCGCCCTGATCGACAGCGGCGTCATCAATCATCCGGATCTGAAAGGCGGCCTGTTCGGCGGCTCGCGGGTGGTTTGGAACCAGAGCTTCGTTCCGGGAACAACCAGCGCCAATGATCAATATGGCCATGGCACCCATATCGCAGGTCTGATAGCGGGAAATGGCGCCAGCTCTACCGGACCGGGCTACACCCGCACCTTCAAAGGCATTGCGCCCGGCGCAAACATCATCAATCTCCGCGTTCTCGATCAGAATGGAGCGGGGACCGACAGCGCCGTCATCGCGGCCATTAATACGGCGATCCTTTTGAAGCCGCTGTTCAACATTCGCGTAATCAATCTCTCGCTGGGCCGGCCGGTGTACGAGAGCTATACGCTCGATCCAGTCTGCCAAGCGGTGGAGGCCGCGTGGCAAAACGGCATCGTCGTTGTGGTGGCCGCGGGAAATGACGGACGTTACCTCGCAACGAATGGATACGGAACCATCAACTCGCCGGGCAACGATCCGCGCGTGATCACTGTGGGCGCGATGAAGCCGATGGGCACGCCCACCCGCAACGATGATGTGATGGCGAGCTACAGTTCGAAGGGACCCAGCGTCATCGACCACGTAGTAAAACCCGATGTGGTCGCCCCCGGCAATCTGCTGGTGTCGCTGGAAGAAGCAGGCACGCTCTACAACGCGTATCCCGGGAACCATGTTCCCTACAGTTATTACGTTGCTGGAGGAAGCACGGCGTCGTCGGCCAGCTACTTCACGCTGAGCGGGACCAGCATGGCAGCGGGTGTGGTCAGCGGCGTGGTCGCGGACCTTTTGCAGAAGACTCCGAAGCTGACGCCCGACCAGGTGAAGGCCCGTCTGATGAAAACGGCCTGGAAGTCCCTCCCCGCATACAGCAGCACCATCGATCCGACCACCGGAATCACTTACACCGATCAAGACGACATCTTTACCGTGGGTGCGGGCTATGTGGATGTCGAGGCTGCGCTCGCGAGCACGGACATGGCCAGCGGCAGCGCCAAGTCTCCCACTGCTACCTACGATCCGAAGTCGGGCAATGTGTATCTAACGTCCGACCGCTCGGCGATCTGGGGCAATTCCGCGATGTGGGGCAACTCGGCGGTGTGGGGTTCCACCCAGTTTGTCACATCCAACTCGGCGATGTGGGGCAACAGCGCCATGTGGGGCAATAGCGCCATGTGGGGGAACAGTACCTCAGACGGCTTCGGCACAATCTGGGCGGGAAGTGCCATGTGGGGCAACAGTGCCATGTGGGGCAATAGCGCGATGTGGGGCAACAACGCCCCCGCCGGAGAGCAATGAGCCTGCGACCTCGGTGACGGTATTGTGCTCAGATCAGACCGAGCTGATTTCGGCCTGTACCGTGAAGACATTTGCCAACGGAGCCTCTCCTCAAGAGGAAGGCTCAGGGTTCGTTCACAGTCACGAAAGACACATTCAGGTGTGACCTTCGTTTGATCTGAGTCACAGAACTGCAAAGCCGCTTGCCCTACACTAGTGTTGAGCGGCCATACTCACTCCCCTTGCCGCCTGCATCCCTTGCCTACGACAGTCGATCTCGAGGATTCGGTTAAACTAGCGGCTCGCCCGGCCGCACCGCCCATCATCGCTCTTGGTGGCGGCGTCACGCTGGCCGGCGTTTTGAACCTGCTGCGCGGCAGTGGGATTCCCGTGTACTCGCTCTGCCCGGAGTCCGACTTCGTGCGGTACTCGCGCCGGTATCGCGCTCTGCCGCTGCGACACGCCAACCCCCGGCCAACCGACTTGGAGGCCATTCTCGAGTCGCTGGACCTGCCGGAGGCCGTCCTGATTCCCTGCTCCGACGACTGGCTGCGGGCCGTGGCCCAGTTGCCGGCGGAGTTCAGCACTCGGTTCCCGTCGAGCACTCCTGGGAGTTTGGTCCACACGCTCGTGGACAAGTGGCGCTTTGCGCAATTGCTCGAGCGTCTCGACCTACCACGCCCGCGCACTTACCTGCTTTCCTCCCGCGACCAACTCGACACTCTGCCCGAGTTCGACGGCGGAATCCTGAAACCTCTCTCTTCCGTCGACTTTGCCTCCCGGCACGGTGTGAAGGGCTACATGGCTGCCAATCGGAAAGAGGCACTCGAACGGTTGAGTGGGATCGACCTGCCAATTCTGATCCAGGAATTCATTCCCGGCCCGCCCCACGCAGGTTACTTTCTCGACGGGTTTCGCGACCGCACAGGCCAGATTACTGCCATGTTTGCGCGACGGCGCCTGCGCATGTATCCGGAGAAACTTGGCAACAGCACGCTAACAAAGAGCGTACCGCTGGCGGAGGTGGAAGGTGCGGTGCTCTGTCTGAAGTACCTGCTGGAAGAGGTGCGATACCGCGGAATCTTCAGCGCCGAGTTTAAGTACGATCAACGCGATGGGATTCTGAAGCTGATCGAGGTCAACGCCCGGCCTTGGTGGTACGTGGATTTTGCCCACCGCTGCGGAGTGGATGTGTGCACTATGGCGTACCGCGACGCGCTAGGTTTACCGGTCGCTCCTATCCTCAACTACGAAATCGGCCGGCGCTGCGTATTCCCGATCAACGACCTGCGAGCCTGGAGGAAGGAGCACCGGCGCGGGGAAGCAAGCGTGTGGTCGTTGCTGGAAACTTGGTTCCGTTCCGACGCGACACCATTCCACTGGAACGATCCAGGCCCTGCTTTGAACCACCTGTGTGACCGTCTGGGCCGCTTCCTCGGGAATAGCTTCGCCTGCCGTCACAGTGAAAATGATGACCGAGGCCGGGACGCATTCGACATCCAGCACCGGTCCCGCGCCAGCTCGACCCTGCCCACCAAACTGCGCTCCTGAGCGAAGCGCTTGGGGCCGCGGCTGCTAGCGCCCGCGCCCGGTCACAGCATCCAGACCTCGAAGATCCGGCCTCGCAAGCAGCAGCCTCGTAGTCCTTCCGGCAAGCTCCGCCCTGCAATATTCCCAACCGCTCACTTGTGGAAATTCGTCCCTTGCTTTTGCAGGCGCGCTGGCTGATTCTTGTGCGCGCTGTTTGCCGGAGTGAAGGAGACCCTCATGCACTGGAACCAGGTGTATGACCCTTTTGGCCGCTGGTGGCTTTCTACCCTAGTGGCGGCTTTGCCGATCCTGGTCCTGTTTGGATTGCTTGCCGGTTTGAAAGTAAAACCCCACCTGTGCGCGATCGCGGGGGCGTTGACCGCCGGGTGCGTTGCGGTCCTGTTCTTCGGCATGCCGCTGAGCCTTGCGGCCATGAGCTTCGGGTACGGTGTTGCCTTCGGCCTGTTGAAGATCGCGTGGATTGTGCTGGCAGCCGTCTTTCTCTACGACATCTCGGTCGAAACCGGGCAGTTCGAGATTATGAAGGAATCGATCGCGGGCATCACGGCCGACCGGCGCCTGCAGGTATTGTTGGTCGCGTTCTGCTTTGGCGCCTTCATCGAGGGTGCCGCCGGGTTTGGCGCCCCAGTGGCAATCGCCGGTGCTTTCATGATCGGGCTGGGCTTCCGGCCGTTCCACGCCGCCGCACTGAATCTGATTGCCAACACGGCGCCGGTGGCCTGGGGCGCCATCGGCACTCCCGTGCACACCCTCGCGGCAGTCACCAGTCTGCCGGAATCCGATTTGAACGCGATGATCGGGCGCATTCTCCCTTTCACGGCGGTCCTTGTCCCGTTCTGGCTGGTACGTACGATGGTGGGCTGGCGTGAGACCTTCGAAGTGTTGCCCGCGATCTTGGTGGTCGGCCTCTCCTTCGGACTTACCCAGTTCTTCTGGTCCAACTTCGTGGACAGCAACCTCGTGGACATCATGGGCGGCGTGATGTCGATCATCGCGACCGTGGCCTTTCTGCATCTGTGGAAACCCAAACGCGTCTGGCGCTTCGACTACGACCAAAAGGAGGCGCCCCTTCCCCCGCCAACCGCGGAAATCACCGACCAGTTCGGCGGAGAGTGGGCTCCTAAGGAATTCGACGGGCTTGCCCAGGTCCGCTCCTACCCGGTTGGTCAAGTGCTGAAGGCATGGATGCCGTTTGCGATCCTGTCGCTATTCGTTCTGCTGTGGGGCCTGCCGTCGATCAAACTGGCCATCAACCAAGCGACCACGCCGGCATTCAAAGTGATGCTACCGGACGGGAAAGTCCGGCCCGGACCGCCGGGATGGGACGTGCCGGTTCTCCACAACGCCGTTTATCGTTCCGCCCCGGTCGTCAGCAAGCCTACGCCGGAGGCCGCGCGCTACGATTTCAACTGGCTCTCCGCCACCGGCACGGGATGTTTTCTAGCGGCGATCGTCTCAGGCCTGCTGCTCGGTATGAGTCCCGCTCGACTGGCGAAAACGTTCTGGCGAACTCTAGTGCGTATGCGCCTGGCAGTGGTCGCGATTTCGTTCATGCTCGGACTGGGCTATGTGACTCGCTATTCAGGGCTAGATGCGGTCCTGGGGCTGGCCTTCACTCGCACCGGCTGGGCCTACCCGTTCTTTGGCACTTTTCTAGGTTGGCTCGGGGTAGCGCTGACCGGAAGTGACACGTCGTCGAACGCGCTGTTCGGAAGTTTGCAGAAAATCACGTCGCAACAGCTGGGCATCGATCCCGTGCTGATGGGCGCAGCCAACAGCGCAGGTGGCGTGATGGGCAAAATGGTGGACGCGCAGTCGATCACGATTGCCACAGCGGCCACCGAACAGGTCGGAAACGAAGGCACGATCTTCCGTTTCGTGGTCTGGCATTCGGTTGCCCTGGGATCCATTGTCGGAATCATTGTCATGCTCTACGCGTACGTGTTTTCCCACGCAGTGCCGCATGGATTGACTTTTGTGAAGTGAGCTTAGCGCAACGAACCCGTCGTTGCCGAGTGCGTGGTCACGGTGAGCCATGGCTGGCCTGCGTCTGGCTTGCAAGTTGAGTGGTGGTTACCAGCTTATGTCCGAGGCTGTTCATGACGTCGCCCCAAGGGGATTCAATCGCTGCGACCGACGACAAGGACAACGCTGCCTTCCTTGGATTTCCTCAACTTGGGTCCTTTTAGGTCCAGTTAGTAATTGTTCCTCCTTCCGCACGGCTTCTCGTGCCCCTGCGGACAGCGAATGCGAGTACAGCCCGCGCGTAACCTCGGGCGATGAGTGCCCGAGCACGCCTGCACGGTGCCTAGCGGCGTGCCCACTGAATCGAGCAGCATCCCATCGAATGCCGGAGCGAATGCCAACCGATTGCTTCCAGACCAAGCGCCTTGCAGGCTGCTGCCAGCTGCCGGTTCGAAAGGTCAGGGCGGCGTGTCAATGGGTTGACGCAGGAGGTGCTCCCGGGATTGCATAGGAAGGTCCCAATTCGATATTTTTCGTTCTAGTCGAGAATTAGGCCGGTAGCCCCGTGCCTCGTAAATTCCACTCCCTGCAGAGAGGCAGAGATGTTTCGTAATTCGCGAGTGTGGTTGTTCTTCGTGGTGATTCTGAGATCCCTTTTCGTCGCCGCACAGGGGATGCCCGATTCCCACATTGGCGAGCGTTTGGGCGAAGTGTCTTTTCCGATTTCCTGTAAGGCCGAGGTGCAACCGGGGTTCAATCGAGGAGTCGCCCTGCTCCACTCCTTCGCCTACGTCGCCGCCGAAGACGCGTTTCGGGACGTCGCGAACCGCGATCCCCAGTGCGCGACGGCGCATTGGGGGATTGCCATGACGCATTTTCACCAGCTCTGGGAACCCCCGATCCCACCCGGTTCCGCTGCCACTGCTCAGCACGAAATTGAACAGGGCTTGCGCATCAGCGCGGGCACAGAGCGCGAACGCAAATATCTGCGCGCGGCTGGCCTGATTTTTCACGACGCTGATTCTGTTCCCTACCGCGTGCGTGCAGCCAACTACGAGAAAGCAATGTACGATCTGGCCCGCGAGAACCCCGGCGACCCTGAGGCGCAGGTGTTCTACGCACTGGCTCTTCTGGCAAACGCGTCTCCAACCGACAAGACGCATGCCAAGCAGAAACAGGCCGCCGACTTGCTCGAGTCCCTGCTCCGCTATCCGCAGCACCCCGGGATCACTCACTACCTGATTCACGCTTGCGACAACTCGGAACTTGCTCAGCGGGGCCTGCCCGCGGCTCGACTGTACTCCACGATCGCGCCGTCGGTGCCGCATGCTTTGCACATGCCCTCTCACATCTTTACCCGGCTTGGTCTGTGGGATGACTCGATTGCTTCCAACCGGGCGGCCCGGGAAGCGGCCCATCGCTTGGGCGACACTGGCGAAGAGCTGCACGCCATGGACTACCTCGTGTATGCGTACCTGCAGAGCGGACACGATGCCGATGCTGCTCAGATCGTTGAGGAACTCAGGAGACAACGGAAGCTGGACGCCGCAGAGTTCAAGATCGGGTATGCGGCAACCGCCATACCCGTCCGGTATTACGTCGAGCGGCGTCAGTGGACCGACGCGGCCGTCGTCGTCGCGCCGGCTGCGGCCTCACCCCAGGTCGTCGCGATTGCGGTCTGGGCACGTGGCCTCGGCCTTGTCCGGAGCGGGAGGGTGGAGGACGCTCGCCAGCCGCTTGCCGATTTGCAGAAGATTGAAGAAGGCCTGCAGGCGTCGGGCAACGACTACTGGGCCACCCAGGTGAGAATCTTGAAGCGCGAAGTCATGGCGTGGTCAGCTCAGGGCGAAGGCAAGGCCCAGGACGCCGTAGCCCTGATGCGCCAGGCAGCGGACGAAGAGGACTCAATCGAGAAGCTTCCCGTAACGCCGGGACCGATTGTTCCCGCTAGAGAACAGTTGGGAGAGTTGCTGCTCCTGCAAGGCCAACCGGATTTGGCTTCCAAGGAGTTTCAAACAACACTCGCGAGCAATCCCGGACGCCGCGACGCCTTGCGCGGAGCGGCGTTGGTCAGAGAGTCCTTACCGCAGAAGTAGCACGAGAGTCCGTGCTGGGATGCTAAGGAACCACTTGCAACTGGAAAATTTGTGTCTGCGTTCAAGAATCCGGTGGTTTGGGGTCGTCTTTCGCTCCAGGTTCAGGCGCAGGACGCAGCCGTGTCGCCGCACCCTTAAGAACTGTCAATCAGACGCCGTGGAGGTCGAACAGAAATCGAAAACCAGGGGGGCAAGGGACCCCAAAAGTTGGGCCCAATTCGGGTCCGGATAGGGCCGACAAAACCGCGGTCCAAGACGCAGAACCGAGTTAAGCGATGCTGTATGTTAGGCTACCGAAACTGCTTCGCTTCGAGGACTTTCGAATGAATCGGGCTCATAACGCAGTCCTCCTGCTGTTCGCGTGCAGGGTCTCACTCTTCTCGCGAGACTCGTGGCGCGAATTGGCCAGTAGTTGTACGGCCCCACTAGCCTATTGTTAACCCGCCGAGCAACGTCGCTCGGCTACCAGACCCGGCAGGCGTTGTCGTGCACCATCTTCTGCCCTTTGTGGCAGCCGTAGGCCTGCCAGAACTCGGGCATGTTCGATACGGTGTTGTTCACCCGATAGCGCGGGTACGAATGCGGGTCGGTGAGCACGACCAGCCGGAGCAACTCGGGCCGATACTCTGAACACCAGCTGTAAGCGTAAGCCAGGAAGAAACGCTGGCGGGGCGTGAGCCCGTCGCTGTCTCTCGTATCCGAGTCTTTGCCATCACGAGCCAGGGCTTCCTGCAGCGCCATGAAGGCGATACGCGTTCCCCCGTTGTCAGCGGTATCTTCGCCCAGGGTCATGAGACCATTCTGTTTGACGCCGGCTTCGGGAACGTCCTGGGTGTACTGGTCAGAAATGCATTTCCCGCGCGCTTCGTATTCTTTGGCGTCCTGCAACGTCCACCAATCGCGCAGGTTGCCCTGGGCATCGAACTTACGCCCTTGATCGTCGAAGCCATGAATGGTCTCGTGCCCGATGACCCCACCGATCGCGCCGTAGTTCACCGCGTCGTCTTTCCCAGTGTCGAAGTACGGCGGGTGCAAAATGCCCGCGGGAAAGTTGATCGTGTTCGTCGGCGGGTCTTCGTAAGCATTGATCGTGGGCGGCGTCATCGTCCACTCGTTGCGATCCGCCGGTTTGCCGATCTTCGCGACCGAGCGCTCGAACTCGAAGGCCGCCGTGTGCTGCCGGTTGGTGAAGTAGCTGTCGCGGCCGATCTGCACGCTCGAGTAATCCTTCCACTGGTCGGGATAGCCGATTTTGTTCAGGGTGGCGTGCAGCTTCACCTGGGCCTGTTTCTTGGTCTCAGACGACATCCAATCGAGCGCCTGGATGTCTTTGTCCATCGCAGCCTCGATGTCTTCCACCAGTTTCAGAACGCGCTGCTTGCTTTCGGGAGGAAACGTCTGGCTCACATAGACCTGGCCAAGAGCTTCCCCCATGTTGCCGTCCACGTTCCGAACGCAGCGCCGCCAACGCGGCTGAATCTCTTTCGCTCCGGCCAGGGTTCGGGCGTTGAAGTCGAAGCTCTCGTTCACGAACGCTTCATTCAACGTGTTGGCATTGCCACGCAACATCTGCCAGCGCAGGTAGGCCTTCCAGTGATCGAGAGGATGCTTCTGCAGCATCGTATCCAGGTTCTTGAAGAACTCGGGTGCAGTGACAATGTAGTGCGGCGTTGGGGGAGCGTTCACGATCTTCAGGTAGGTTTGAAAGTCGAACGACGGCGTCAACTGCTTGACCTGCTCCAGCGACATCTTGTTGTTGATGTTCTTGGGGTCGCGACGCACCACTGGATCCATGGCGCCCTTCGCGAGTTCGGTCTCGATTGCGAGCACCGTGGCTGCATCTGCGTCGGCCTGCTCCGGCTTTTCTCCAGCGAGCACGAAAATGTTGTGAATGTGCTGCTGGTATTTCCTGCGGATGTCCCTTGCTTTGTCGTCGCTGTCGAAATAGTAGCTGCGCCCCGGTAAGCCCAGCCCTCCCTGGTCAAACTGCGCGACATTGCGGGATGCGTCATCGTAGTCCGTCTGACCGGCAAACCCCAGCAAAGCAGCATTGGTCTGGTCATCCCCCTGCAGGTTTGCCCCGGGAATCGTCTGGTGGAGGTGCGCCACCTCTTCGGCAATCTGCTTCTTGTCTTTGAGCTTGGCGATCCGCTCCAACTCTGGCTTCAGCCATGCCTGCGCGCGGGCTTCGATGCCCTTCGTGTCCATGCAGGCGTAATAGTAGTCGCCAATTTTCTGTTCGTTCGGAGTGCGGCTCCCGACATCAGCCGATGCCTTTTGCAGAGTCTGGAACAGGACCGTCTCGTTCCACAGTTGCAGCGGCCCGCCCGGTCCCCACGCGACCTGGTCGGCCGGAATCGGGTTCGCGCCAAGCCACTTTCCACAAGCGTACTTGTAGAAGTCATCACAAGGCTCGACTGCTGAATCGACGATATTGATGTCGAAGCGCTCGAGTTTAGGAAGATCGGTTGGGCTGTCAGGAACCAGCACCGGTTTCGGTTGCCCAAACAGGAAAGACGTCAAGAACAGAGCTACCGCCAGAACTTGGGGAAGGCGCATTGGCCACCTCTTCGAGATAGGGATGACTACGAACGTCGAACACTGTTAAAAGGTCGGTGCTGACAGGTGCTCAGATCGCCGATGGGTGTGTTTCCGTCTCGTTGGACGTTTCGACGAGGAAACAGTTACCCCTGCGTGCCAGAATGAACATTGACACTCCTATATCGTTCAGGTAGGTTGGGTCGGGCAGTTCGGCCCTACGAGCGATCGCAACCCGCGAAAAAAGCTTTGGTAAGGCCCCGAACGTTACCCTGGTGACCTTGGTCGCATTCCCATCTCGGGATATTCTTGGGGCCTTGGTTGAACCCTATGAAAACAATCAAAGCGAATTTCGAAACCTTGGCAGCCTGCCTCCTGGCGGTGGCCGCAGTTTTCTTCGCCGTATCCTTCGGTCCGTCGACTGCGCTGGCACAAGCGCCAGCCACAGCGGTCCCGACCATGGAGACGCGGTCCGCGTTTGCTACGGCATTTGAGAACCAGTTGCGGCAACGGGGCATCGTTGCCTACGTTCAACTGGACGGCGATGAGAGAGATGTGCTACGCGTGGAATGGCAGACCATCAGCCGGCATGACATTTACGGGTTGGTGAATTCCGGCCTGATGCGCAACGCGGCCCCTGCGATGGGGTTCAGGACGATGGTCTTCACCAACGGCGAACAACGGTGGGAGTACGACCTGGCAAGAGAGTCGATGGTGTTTTCAGCCCGCTAGTTCCGAACGGGAATCAAAAGAATCGAGTCTTGGAGACGCAGCTGCGGGCACCCGCTACGCAGCTGCGGAATCCTGGGCTCTGACGCTCGACGCCAGGATGTCGAACGAGCACTTGAGTTCGTCCTTAACCTTCAAAGCCCCGCCAGCCACAGACACCAACTCGATCCCGTAGTCGGTCTGCTGCAGCGAAAAGTCTCCCGACGCCCGTAGCCGGTCGGGACCAACCGTGACCCGCGCCGAGACGATGTGCTCGCGAGTCACTCCATGCAAAGAAAGTTGCCCCACAATCTCGACACGATACTGGCCCGGACCTGCCGGGGATACTTTGACGCTCGAACTCTGAAACACGATTTCCGGGTAGGCTGTGCTCTCGAGGACTCGGTCCTGCATAGAGCGCTCGATCTCCCGCCGGTCCTTGTCGCTGACGTCGCCGGAAACTTCGAGCGAGGCCGCCTGTACCACAACGCGAAGGGAAGTGGACTCCAGCGTATCTGGCTGAAACCGGGCTTCGCCGCTGAAGTTCCGGATTGCGATAACGGGGTTGTGGCCGAATGCTGAAAGCAGTCCTGCCGCGGTTACCTGCACGGTGAACCGGCTGGGCCTGGCATCGATGCGATAGCTGGAAAGACTCCGAGGCGCGTCCATCGATGGATTTTACACCGATTTCCCGAGAGCGGCCGGTACGGCTGGAGAAAACCCCTTAGTGGGCGCTTTCCTTGTCAGCGTAATAGGGCTCCCCGAACTTGTTGAGGTGCTCCCGGGGAGCATCAGGGGAGTGCAGCGTGATCTTCGGCAAAACATTTTCGCCGCGCGTGATCTCAACGGTTTGCGCCTCCGACGTTAGTTCGCCCTCGGGGCTGAGTTCATACCAGATACTGAGTTTGTAGGTACCGGGTGGTAACGGGCCGATTTGGAAAGCCCCGTCCTGATCGGTCACGGCGAAGTAGCGCGTTTTCAGCACGACCACGACCGCGCTCATCTCGGGATGGATATTGCAAAAGATGTACGAGATGCCAGTCTGGGTGAAGCGCACCTTGCGGGCCGCACCACTCTCGTACAAACCCAGATCGATGGTCTTCCCCTGGTGAATGGAAAAAACATTGTGGAAGAACAGGTCCTGGTTGGGAAATTCGATTTCGGTCCCCTGCGTCACGGCTACTACGTGAGGAATGAATTTCTTGCCCTTCTGCAACAGGCGAGCCGTCTGTCCGGAGGGGAAGGAGCTTGCGCCTGGTGCGGGAGTGAGCCACACCACCACGTCGGCATTCCCGGATGCCGCCTCAGAAGAATGCAGCACTTCAACCGTCCCGCGCACCGAAGTCTCCTGCGCTGACAGGAGCCCCGCCAAAGAAACAACTAGAACCGGCAGAAGTTGGAGCTGCATCAGGACTGAGCTCCAACCTCGAGCGGCGACACTACGGCCAAATCTGGGGAGCGGAATTCCATAACCGGGAACAGTGATTGTGCGAAGGCCCATCATCCGCTGCAAGGTTACTCGTGTTTTTGCAGGTTACCAAAGTGTCTGGCTCCGGGCCAGGGTGCTCAGTAAGCTTCCTGCTACACGTGTTTACGCACCGTTTCGAACACCTCCGGACAAGACTACTAGTGTCACTGCTGGCGGTCGTTTCGTTGCTGACCGCAGCGGTGTTGGCGCTCGTCCAGGTGCGCATGCGAGCTCATGTGTGGGAAGACCTGGCGTCCGCCCTGCGCTCTGAATCGGCTGTATACACCAAGGTGGAGGAGGCCCGCCGCCAGCAAGCCGAGCAGAGCGTCGCTCTCATCTCGGACCTGCCAAGCCTGAAGGCTCTGATGTCGACGCACGATCCGGCGACGATCCAGGACGGATCGGAATCCATCCTGCGAACTACCGGCGCCGAGTTGCTGCTGCTCGAGGACTCCAAGGGTGAGTTACTCGCGCTGCATTCCACCATTGAACCGGTGTCTTTGCCCTTGGGCAAATCATTGCTGTTGAACTCCACTGGGAAACACGATTGGTGGCTGTTGAACGGTCACTTGTACTGTCTGAATTTTGCTCCGATCACCGCCGGTGCGGGCGCGGAACTGCGCACGCTGGGACGCATCGGCCTCGGCCACGAAGTCACGCCACAATCGGTCGCCGGAGGCGAGGCTCTAAAGAGCGGAGCCCTGATCTTTGAACGGGCGGGAGGAGTGCTCATCAGCTCCCTTGATCGATCCTTGTGGCCAGACTTTCAGTACTGGCTGCAGAAGCCCACCACCGGACCTTCCAAGTCGATCCAGGAAGTTGACATCGGTGGCGAGCGCTATCTGCTCAGCTTCATCGAGTTGTCGGGCGATCATCCCGTCCGGCTCTATGCCCTGCGCTCTTACGACCAGGCCACGAGTTTCTTGCGGTCTTTAAATCAGATGTTGCTGGCCCTGGGAGCCATCGCAGTTCTCACCGGCGCCGTCGTGGGATTCGTCCTGTCGCGTCAGATCACTCGCCCCCTGGAGGACCTGGTCAGCGCAAGCCGTCAGATGGAAAAAGGGGACTTCACCTACCAGCTCCATGTGAAAGGTAAAGACGAGGTTGCCGAGCTCACCCGTGCCTTTGAGCAGATGCGCAAGAGCCTTCTGCTTTCTCGCGAGGGCATGCTCCGGTCGGCGCGGCTGGAAGCCGTAGGACGACTGGCTGGGGGCATCGCTCATGACTTCAACAACCTGGTGATGATTATCAAGGGCTACAGCGATCTTTTGCTGGAGTCGGTGCCTCGCGAAAGCCACTCCCATATCGAGGAGATCAAACGCGCGGCGGAGCGTGCCAGTGGCCTCACCCGGCAACTGCTGGCGTTCAGCCGCAAGCAGGTGCTGGAGCCGCAAGTGCTCGACTTGAACCATACCGTGCGCGGAATGCTCAAGATGTTGCGCCTGCTGCTGGGTGAAGACATTGAGCTGCTGACCAGCTTGTCAGAGCAGATCGGGCGGGTGAAGGCGGACCCGGGACAACTCGAACAGGTCATCATGAACCTGGCGGTCAATGCCCGAGACGCGCTGCCCGGCCGCGGCAAGCTGATTATCGAGACCCAGCCCTGCGATCTCGACGAAGCGTATGCCGCCGTGCATCAGGAAGTGTCGCCGGGACCGTACGCGATGTTGGCCGTCACCGACACCGGCTGCGGCATGACCAGCGAAACCCTGGCCCAGATTTTCGAGCCGTTTTTCACCACCAAAGAGCCCGGCAAAGGCACCGGCCTCGGCCTCGCCACGGTCTACGGGATTGTCAAACAGAGCCGTGGCCATATCACGGTCTACAGCGAAGTCGGAGTTGGCACCACGTTCAAGATCTATCTCCCAGCCATCGACCAGCCGGTCGTGTTGCCGCAGGCCGATCAGACCGGCGAGGTGCCTCACGGAATGGGAACGGTCCTGCTCGTAGAGGATGAAGTCCCCTTGCGAACTCTGGCGGCCAAGGCCCTGCAAAGACTGGGCTACGAGGTCTTGCAGGCAGGCGATGGGCTGGACGCGCTGGTTGTGGCTGACTGCCATCCGGGGCCGATCAGCGTGGTCGTCACCGACATCGTCATGCCCCGCATGAGTGGGCCGGAAATGGTCGAGAAGCTGCGCCACAAGCGTAGCGGCTTCTCGGTGATTTTCATGTCCGGCTACACCGAGGCAGCCGCTCTCGGAAACGCTCGCGTCGGCAAAGACGTGGTTCTACTCAACAAGCCATTCTCGACCGACACGCTGGTGCGCAAGATCAGCCAGGTGCAGGAAGCCGCATCCCCAGTCCCCGACAAAACCAGCTCGCCCACGTCCTGAGCCAGATTCGCTGAAAATCCTCTAGAACCTGAAGCTGCTGCCAACTTCTGGCCAACCGGACGTTAATTTCACCTTGCCCTTCAAGACCCCGCGATGGTATCTGTTCTCACTCCGCGAAACCGTGGCGGAGGACACTGACCTCAGGACACGTCATTGACCGACGCTGCCTCGCCTGATCACTCGCCGGACAGGGTTGAACTGCTGGGCGCGGATGTGTCAATCGCCGAAGCCGAAGATCCTCACCGGCCGAAGCGTGCGATGGGCTTCCGTGACCTGATTCTGTTCTATGTCGTTACCGGAATCAGCCTGCGCTGGATCGCCTCAGCGGCGGCGGCCGGCCCTAGTTCCATCGTCATCTGGATCGGCGCCTGGCTGGTCCTCTACACGCCACTCGCTCTGTCGGTTCTCGAACTCTCGTCTCGCTATCCCAACGAGGGCGGCATCTATGTATGGAGCAAGCGAGCGTTTGGGGACTTCGCGGGCTTCATCACCGCTTGGACGTACTGGACCTCCAACCTTCCTTATTTTCCGGCTGTGCTCTATTTCGCGGCCAGCAACGCGCTCTACATGCGCTCACACACCTGGGGCCATCTCGCCAACAACACGACTTTCTACATCGTCTTCTCGCTGGTGGCGCTGGCGGTGGCGACTTTGCTGAATATTCTTGGCCTCGATGTCGGCACCTGGCTGCACAACCTCGGTGCAGTTGCCATGTGGATCCCGGTGGGCATCATCCTGGCGATGGGAGCAGTGTCGTGGTACCGCTACGGGTCGGCTACATCGTTCAGCGTTTCCTCCATGACGCCTCGCACCCATCTCAACGACATTATTTTTTGGTCAGTGCTGGCCTACGCGTTCACTGGGTGCGAGACCGCCTCGCTGATGGGAGACGAAATCAAGAATCCGCGCCGCGCCATCCCCTGGGCGCTCTTCCTGGGGGGAATCACGGTCACTCTGTGTTACATCCTGGGAACCGTGGGCGTGCTGGTCGCGCTGCCATCCTCCGAAGTAGGCAACCTGCAAGGATTGATGCAGGCAATCTCGAACACCGCATACCGGATCGGGTTTGCAGAGATCATCCCCTTTGCAGCGTTTCTGATCGCCCTGAGCAACATTGGAGCCGCCAGCGCTTACCTGGCCGCGGTGGCTCGCCTGCCGTTTGTCGCAGGCATCGACCGCTTTCTGCCAGCGAAGTTTGGCGCGCTTCACTCGCGCTGGAAAACACCTTGGGTGGGTCTGCTCACGCAGTTCGCCTTCGGCGCGCTTTTCATCTTTCTTGGTCAGGCCGGAACCGGGGTTAAGGGTGCCTACGACGCATTGGTCAGCATGGGCGTGATCACGTATTTCATTCCCTACTTGTATTTGTTCGCCGCGATGTTCAAGCTGCAATCCGAACCTGCCGGGCCCGGCGTGATCCGGGTGCCCGGAGGAAAAGCGGTGGCCAAGCTGGTTGCGATCGTCGGCCTCCTCACGACCACTTTGACGATAGGCATTGCTCTGCTCCCCCCGCCGGACGAACCAAATAAGCCACTGGCTGTGGTCAAGGTCGTCGGCTTGTCGGGATTGCTTGTGCTAATGGGAGTCGCGGTTTTCTACGGCCCGAAAATCCGGCGCCGCTTCGCAGCTTCCTAGAGTGCTCTAGCAGGCTGCTGAAAAATTGATGTGCAGCGGCTTTTTCTTTCTATTGCTCATCGTTGATGATGTCTAAGGGTTCGATTTCCGGTGTTTTTGTGGCTGCTACTTCTAACTCGATGCTGCGCGAGACACACTTCGACCCTGACTTACCGCACTGGAACTGCGGCTGCCAAGTTTCGCATGCGCACCAGATTGTAGGCCGCGCAAGCGAAGGTAAAGATCCAGTCCACTTTGCAGACCCCACGATGGCGCACTTTCCGCATCAGCGCGATCGTCTTCAACCAGCCAAAGCATTCTTCGATCCGTTTCCTCTTTCTTTGGCTGATCGCATATCCAAGATGCCGCGTGGTGCGGCCATCAATCGCGCTCCCGCCTGGCCGCGCGTGGTTCTGCGCGACGTGGGGCGTGACCCCAAGATTCCGGCACTCGGCCACAAACCCGCGCGTGTCAAACCCTTTGTCGCCGCCCACCGTCACCGGCTTCGTTCCCGGAATCATCTCCAGCATCGCCAGGGCCGCGTCGCGTTCCGCCGTTCCGTTGGCCTGGAAAACTTCCGCCTCCACGATCAGTCCGTTGCGGTTCTCCACCAACAGGTTCCCGCTGTAACTCAACTTGGACTCCTTTCCCCCGCTTTTGCGCGCCAACAGAGCCTCGCAATCGCTCTTCGATGCATGCGTTTCATTCGACCGCTGCTCGCCGCGAAAGTTCACGGTGGGATTGCCCGGATCATCCGGAGGTTCCTGCTTCCCCTCCTTCGGCTGAAAACTCTTGGCGCTCGCCCAGGCTTCCACCAGCGTGCCGTCGACCGTGAAATGCTCGTCGGAGGTCAAGCCCTTCACCTGCGCTTGCGCCACCACGCACGCCAGGAACTCCTTCGCCACGTCGGCTTCCAGCAAGCGGTCGCGATTCTTGGTGAACACCGTGGCGTCCCAGACATCGTCATCCGCGTTCAGCCCCACGAACCAGCGGAACAGCAGGTTGTAATCCATCTCCTCCATCAGCAAACGCTCACTACGGATCGAGTACAGCATTTGCAGCAACTGCGCTCGCAACAGCTTCTCCGGCGCAATCGACGGACGGCCGACGCGAGCGTACATCGTATCGAACCGCGGCGAGAGCTGAGTGAGTACCTCGTCCACCATCGCCCGGATCGCGCGCAGGGGATGATCCTTGCGAACGCGCATCTCGGGAGACAAGTAACTGAATATATGATTTTGCTGCTGATCGTCTCCGCGCATGCCTTCTCGTACCATAGTCGGCTGTGGATTAGGAGTACTTTTTCAGCAGCCTGCTA